>MPNO01000079.1 GCA_002239065.1 Defluviicoccus sp. bin129
AGTGGAGAAACCTCCCACGTCATTTCGACCGGAGCGCCGAAGGCGCGGAGTGGAGAAACCTCCCTGCCCGTCCGCCCCCGCTCGTCATTTCGACCGGAGCGCCGCAGGCGCGTAGTGGAGAAACCTCCCACGTCATTTCGACCGGAGCGCCGAAGGCGCGTAGTGGAGAAACCTCCCAGCCCACCTCCCTCCCTCGTCATTTCGACCGGAGCGCCGAAGGCGCGTAGTGGAGAAACCTCCCTGCCCACGGGGACGAGGTTTCTCCACTCCGCCGTGCTGCCGCACGGCTCCGGTCGAAATGACGATGGGGGTGACCGCCGTGCTGCGCACGGCTCCGCCCCGGATCAAGTCCGGGGTCCGTCGAAATGACGAGGGGGTCCGCCCCGGATCAGATCCGGGGTCCGTCGAAATGACGAGGTTGCTCCACTACGCCGCGCCCTCACCCCGCCGTCCCGCTCTCCCGCGCTTGCGCCGCGGCGCGGCCCTGCAGGGCCCGGCGGTCGATCTTGTTGGTGCCCGACAGCGGCAGCGCGTCGACGAAGAACACGCGGCGCGGGTGGGCGTAGGCCGGGCCGTTGGCGAGCGCGTGGCGCTTGACCGCGTCCTCGTCCATCCCGGCGCCCGCGCGGGCGACGACGAAGGCGACCGGGACATGCGCCTTGAGCGCGTTGGGAGCCGGCACGACGACCGCCTGCATGATGTCGGGGTGGCGCTCCAGCATCGCCTCGACCGCGCCGGGATAGATGTTCTCGCCCGCGGTGACGAACATGTCGTCGACCCGCCCTACGAAGTAGTACCAGCCGTCCGCGTCGCGGCTCAGCACGTCGCCGGTATCGAGCCAGCCATCGGCGAGCACGCGCGCCGTATCGTCGGGCAGATTGTGGTAGCCCGCCATCACCCCCGGGCTCCGGACATGCAGCGTGCCGGAATCCGCGTCGGGCCCGCCGACCAGCCTGATCTCGACCCCGTCGATCGGGTAGCCCACCGTCATCCGCGGCCGCGCCAGCCCGTCCGGGTGCTTCCATGAGAACAGGATCGGCCCACCCTCGGTGATGCCGTAGTTGAGGTTGAGCGCGGCATCCGGGAAGGTCGCGGCGAGCGAATCGAGCAGATTGTCCGATGCCGGCGCCGAGCCCATCGAGCAGGCGCGGACCGATGAGAGATCGGTCTCGCGGAGCAGCTCCGCCTCCTGCAGGATCAGGGCGTACATGGTCGGCACGCCGGTCAGCATGGTGAGGCCGTACTGCCCGATCGCGCGGATATAGCGCCTCGCATCGAAACGGGCGAAGAGCACGATGGCACCGCCCGCGGCGAGCGCCGACTTGACCGCGAGCAGGGCGTTCTTGTGGTAGAGCGGGGCCGAGATCACGCTGGCGTCGTCGGGGCGCAGCGCGCGGGTCTCGACCAGCCTGTCGATCATCCAGCACTGCCCCGCATGGTCGAGCAGCACCCCCTTGGGCCGCCCCGTCGAGCCCGAGGTATAGGGCTGTTCGGCGATGTCGCCGGGCTCGGGCACCGCGGCCGGGACCGGGTCCGGGGTCGCGAACGCCCGCCAGCCCGCGTCGTCGAACGAGACCGGCGCGACGCCGTCGGGCGGGTCGAAGGCGAAGTCGCCGTCGGCGAAGACGATTTGCGCCCCCGAATCGGCGACGATGAAGCGGATCGTCTCGGCGGGCAGCTTGATGTTGACCATCACCGGCACGCAGCCCGCCCGCATCGCGCCGAACAGCGCCACCAGGTATTCGAGGCGGTTGAGCGCGCAGATCGCCACCCGGTCGCCGCGCCCCAGCCCGCGCGCGGCGAGCCCGGCCGCCATCGCGCCGCAGGCCCGGTCGAGTTCGCGGTGGCTGAGCGTGCGCGGCCGGTCTGGGTCGAACAGGTCGATCACCGCCGGGCGGTCGCTCCCGGCATGGGCCGCGAACACGCAGCCGAGATTGCGCGGCCGCGTCATGGCTCGATGACGATCTTTCCGATCACTTCGCGGTCGCGCAGCCGGCGCACGCCCTCCCGGGTCTCCTCGAGCGGCAGCGTGCTGTCGATGACCGGGTCCAGCCTGCCGTCGGCGATCAGCTCCATCAGCCGGGTCAGGTCCTCCGGCGCCCAGCTGTTCGAGCCCAGCACCTTGAGCTCGAAGGTCCAGATGTAGCGCAAATCCTCGCTCGGGTCGTAGCCCGCCGTCGCGCCGCAGGTCATCAGCCGGCCGCCGCGCTTGAGCGCCTTCAGGCTCGGCACCCAGGTGTCGCCCCCGGTGAAGTTGACCACCATGTCGACGCCGCCGGTGAACCGCCGCCGGTGCGGCTTTTCGTAGAGCTTCCAGATCTCGCGCTCGAACTTGGTCTCGGTGTAGTCGATCACGTGGTCCGCGCCCCAGGCCCTGAGCGCGTCGAGCTTCTCCGGCGTCGAGCCGCAGGCCACCACCTCGGCGCCGACCAGCTTGGCCAGCAGCACGCAGCACGAGCCCACCCCGCCGCTCGCGCCCAGGATCAGGATGCGCTCGCCTTCGCCGAGCCCGCCCTGGGTGAACAGCATGCGGTGCGCGGTGCCATAGGCGACCGGCAGCGCGGCGGCCTGGGCGTGGCTCACCCCGTCCGGCATGGCGATCAGCCGGGTCGCGTCGACCAGGCAGTATTCGGCGGTGCCGCCCAGCACCATCTCGCCCATCAGCCCCTTCTCCGGGGTGACCGGATCGAGCGGGTTGACCAGCACGTCGTCGCCGACCCGCCAGCCCTCCACCCCGTGCCCGATCTCCGCGATCTCGCCCGCGATGTCGAGCCCGATGATCATCGGCATCGGCACCTTGATGCCCGGCATGCCGTCGCAGGTGAACACATCGTGGTAGTTGAGCGAGGTCGCGCGGACGCGGATCACCACCTGGCCTTCGCCGGCCTCGGGATCCGGAAAGTCGGTCTCCAGCCTGAGCGCGTCGATTCCGCCGTGTTCGCGCAAGCATACCGCCCGCATGACTGTCCCCCGCCGCCGGTGAAAGGATGGCTGTCCGAACCCCCAGAGTCCCCACCCGGGGCGCCGCCGTCAAGTCTGACGGAGGGGGCGGATAACCCCTGCGCGCCCCTCGTCAAGCTGCCCGCAGCGGTGCGTTGACGGGTGGCAGGCCGGCGGCGATGCCGCATCGGGCGATATCGGGTGTCCGGCGGCGGGTTCGGGGGGAGATCGGGAAGAGAGAAAAACCCCGCCAAATCAGGGGGCTGGGCACTTAATTGTCCGGATAGGGCATTTTATGCTTGACTCGGGACGCGTTTCGGGGTAGATTTCGCACGGTCGGAAAGTGCGGGCGCCGAAGGTTCGGGCGCCCCTTTTTCGTCGCCGCCCCCCGCACCGCAGAACGGAGTATTCCTCCGATGGAAGATCGGACTGTCGGGCTTCTCGATCCCGTCGATCCCGCGACCGCCTGGAACAGCGAGCCGGGCGATTTCGTCCCCTGGCTCTTGCAGCCGCACAACCTGCGCCGCCTCGGAGACGCGCTCGGGCTCGATCTGGAGCCCGTGGCGCGGGAAGCCCCGGTGGGGCGGTTCCGCGCCGACATCGTGTGCCGCGACCGCCACACCGCCGGCGCGGTGGTGATCGAGGCGCAGCTCGGCACCTCCGACCACAGCCATCTCGGCCAGCTCCTGACCTATGCGGACGGGCTCGACGCCGATGTCGTCGTCTGGCTCGGCACGAGGTTCCACGACGAGCACCGCTCCGTGGTCGGCCGGCTGAACCGGTCCGGCGATCTCGCGCTGCGCTGTTTCGTCGTGGCGATCGATCTGTGGAAGATCGACGCTTCGCGCAGCGCGGCGCAATTTACCGTGCTCGCGGCGCCCCGCGAATGGCCCGGCCCCGCGGCCGGAACGCCCGGCCACCGTCCCGCCCCGGCGGAGGCGGACGCGGCCCGGGCGGGGTCGGCGGGCCGCCCGCCGCTGGGCGACAGCCCGATCAGGAGCCGCCGGCTGAGCCGGGGCCTGTCGTTGAAGCAGGTGGCCAAGGCCGCCGGCCTCAGCCGCGCCTGCGTGGCGCATATCGAGACCGGGAGGAACAAGGGTACGCCCAAGACGCTGGCCGCCATCGAATACGCGCTGAACATGCCGCCCGGCGAGCTGGCCCGGGACGGGCAGCCCCGCGCCGAGAAGCCCGAAACCGGCAAGCGGCGGCAGGCGGCGAAATGACCGTCCCCACCGCGCCCGCCCGCTCAGCCGCGCCGATAGATCGAACGCCGGTGTCCGACCTCGATCACGAGGACCAGCAGTTCGTCATCCCGGAGCTCGCACAGGATGCGGTAGTCGCCGACGCGGTAGCGCCGGTAGCCGGCCTGCCTCGCCGCGCGCTGCGCAACCTCAATCCTCCAGGCCAGGATAGAGGTCCAGCTCGTCGAGCGAGAGGGTGCGGCCGCCGGTCTCGCGGTGCTCGGCGGCGGCCCGCTCGGCGGCATGCAGGTCCTCGAAATCTTCCAGATGACGCTCGATGGCCTCGCGGATGTAGAACGTGGCGGTGCGGCCCGAGCGGACCGCGAGCGCCTGCAACCGGTCGTAGGTGGCGTCGGGCAGACGCACGGCGATCTGTTTCATGGGGCCCTCCAGCGGTTGACGTGTATACCATCGCCCGGCCGCGAAGGGCTGCATGCCGCGGAGAACGCCGCCGGGGATTTCGGACCGGAAGGGGAACCACGAACCGGGGGGCCGTCCGGATGTCTCGCATGCGCCGCCCGGCTTGCGACGGCTCCCGCGCATTCCCATGTCGTCGATGTCATATCTCATGCCAACGAGATGATGGGTGACGGCTGCGAGACGGATGGCGCAGGCACCCGCCGGGGCGGGCGACACCGCCGCCGGCCGATGCAATATTCCGTCCCATGACGCGGCGTTACACCATGGCGATCCGGGTGCTGCGCTATCTGACCGCCGCCGTCGTCGGCTACGCGTTGCTGACCGGCGGTCTGTTTCTCGGCCAACGCCGGCTGCTCTACCTGCCGGACCGCACGCCGCCGGACCTGGCCCTCGCTGGCCTCGACGACATGGAGCCGGCGGGGTTGGCCACGGATGACGGCTTGTCGCTCCTGGCCTGGTACGCCCCGGCGCGCGACACGAACAAGGCGACGCTGGTCTACTTCCACGGAAACGCGGGACATATCGGTCATCGTGCCGGCAAGGTGCGTCCCTATCTCGACGCGGGCCATGGGGTGCTGCTGGTGAGTTGGCGCGGTTACGGCGGCAACGACGGCAGCCCCACCGAGGATGGGCTGTATCGGGACGGCCGCGCCGCCTTCGCCTTTCTCGACCGGCTCGGCGTGGCGCCGGCGACGACGATCGTCTACGGCGAATCGCTCGGCAGCGGCGTGGCGGTCCAGATGGCGCGCGAACGGCGCGTCGCCGGCGTGGTCCTGGAATCGCCCTACACATCGATACCGTCCGTCGCGGCGCACCATTACTGGTACATTCCGGCCGCCTGGCTGGTCCGCGACAAGTTCGACTCCCTGTCCCGGATCGGGGAGATCGACGCCCCGTTGCTGGTCATTCACGGCGAGCTCGACCGCGTCGTCCCGGTCGAATTCGGGCGCGAGCTGTTTGCCGCTGCCAGGGAACCCAAGACGTGGCGCGGCTTCGCGCAAGCCGGTCACGACCTCTACGAATTCGGCGCGGCGGACGCGGTGCTCGCGTTCCTGTCCGGGGTGACGGGCAGGCCCGGCGAACCCGACAATGCGCCCGACATCGCCCCCGAGCCGGACCCGGCGGCGCTCCCGTGACCCGCGGGGGCAAGCCCGGTATCGCCTGAGGGCCGGGGCGGATCGGCAACCGGAACGCCGCCCCGATGAGCGAAACCGTCGCCGCCCCCCTTTTTGTCACCCCGGACTCGATCCGGGGCCCAGGGCCACAGGCACCGCCCTCGCCCGGCTTCCCCCGGATCGGCGTCCGGGGCAGGCTGCGCCGCGCATCGCAGGGCCTGGCCTGAGCTTGTCGAAGGACCCCCCCCTACAACAGCGCGTTGCCGGGCGCGAGGCCGGCGGCGATGCGGCCGAACTCGGCGCCGTTGATGTCCCAGGAGAGGTGGATCTGGTGCGCTGCCGCGTGGATGTCGCGGTGCTGGCGCTGGAGGTCGCTCGTGAGGTAGTTGGCGCGCGCGCCGCAGGCGCTGTGGATCAGGTCGACCGCCTGGACGCAGCACCGCGCGGCCCAGGCGCCGTTGCGCCGCCAGCGCGCCCGGTCGATCAGGGGGAGCGGCGCGCGCGCCGCGATCAGCGCCTCCGCCTCCAGGCAGTCCTCGCGCACCAGCAGGCGGGCGATCTCGACCAGCTGCGCCGCCTCGGCGAGCTTGAGCTGGACCGTCACGTGTTCGGCGACGCGCGAGCGGTTGTAGGTCGAGACCTGCTCCCTCAGATGGCCCGCATAGTCGTCCCAGGCGGCCTGGGCGGCGCCGATCATCGGGGCGGCGACCAGATGCGGGATCAGCGGCAGCAGCGGCAGGCGGTAGGCGTCGCTCATCCCCTCGGTCTCGGGCGGGTAGCCCTCCTGCGACGGCGCCATGTCGAGCACCATGTGCCCGGGCAGGAACAAATCCTCGCAGGCCACGTCCTTGCTCCCCGTGCCGACCAGGCCGGAGACGTGCCAGGTGTCGACGATCTCGATGTCGGCGGCGCGCACCAGCACGATGCGCGGGCCGGGCGCCTCGTCCCCCGGCCCCTGGCCGATCGCGCCCAGCATCATCCAGTCGCTCGAATCCACCCCGCTGGCATAGGGCCAGCGCCCGGTGAGCCGATACCCGCCATCGGCCGGGGCGAGCCTGCCGGCGGGGAACACCAGGGTCGAGCCGATCAGCGCGTCCCGGTCCTCGCCCCAGATGTCCTCGGCCGCGCGGGCCGGCCAGTAGGGCAGCATCCAGTTATGCGCGACCAGGTTGATATAGACCCAGGAGGTGGCGGCGCAGCCGCGGCCGAGCTCGATCGTGACGTCGATCATCAGCCGGTAATCGGTCTCGACCCCGCCGAAGCGCTCGGGCTTGAGGATGTTCCACAGCCCGGCCGCGCGCAGATCCGCGATCGTCTCGCCGGGGATGCGGCGGATGCGCTCGGCCTCGGGGGCGCGCCCGCGCAGCACCGGGACCAGGCCGCGGGCGGCGTCGAGGATTTGCTCGCGGGTCGGATCCGCCATGCCGGGAGTTTAGGAATTCGCCGCTATGGGGTCCATCGCGCCGATCTCCTAAGATGCCCGCCAGGCGGGACCGCGCGAGGTGGAGGGATCATTGGCGAACCAGCTCAGGCTGACCCTGGCGAGCGGCGACTACGAGAGCATCCGCGCCCTCAAGGAGGGCACGGTGGCGCCCGACGGGGTGGCGCTCAACGTGCTCACCGACATGGACTCGTCCACCCGGCACTGGCGCATGCTGCGCAACCGCGATTTCGACGTCTGCGAGCTCTCGCTGTCCTCCTATCTGGTGGCCAGGGACCAGGACTATCCGCTGGAGGCCATCCCGGTGTTCCTGCACCGGCGCTTCCGCCACGGCTTCATCTTCGTCAACCGGAACGCCGGCATCGCCGGGCCGAAGGACCTGATCGGCAAGCGGATCGGGATAAAGACCTTCCAGACCACGGCGATCCTCTGGCTGCGCGGCATGCTGGAGCGGGAATACGGCGTGCCCCACACCGAGGTGCAGTGGGTCTCGGAGTTGGTCGAGGACGTCGAGTTCACCCCCAAACCCGGGCTCAGGCTGGAGCGGGCGCCCGCCGGACGGCGGGTCGAGGACATGCTGGCCGAGGGTGAGGTCGATGCCTGCCTGCACGCCGACGTGATCGATCCCATCGTCGACGGCGATCCGCGCGTCGGCCGGCTGTTCGAGAACTACGCCGAGATCGAACGCGACTATTTCAAGCGCACCGGGATCTTCCCGATCATGCACGTGACCGCGATCCGCAGGGAGCTGGTCGACGCCCACCCCTGGCTCGCGCAGAACCTGATAAACGCCTTCGAGGCGTCCAAGGCCGCCTCATACGCGCGGCTGCGCAACCCGCGCATCGTCCCGCTCGCCTGGTACACCTTCTATCGCGACGAGGAGGCCGCGTTCTTCGGCGGCGCCGACCCCTGGCAGTACGGCCTCGGCGAGGCCAACCGCCGCAATCTCGAGACCGCCATCGGCTACTCCCACGATTGCGGGCTGATCCGCCGCCCCCTCGCGGTGGACGACATCTTCATCGAGCCCGCCAGCGACGCCGGACGGGCGCGGGCGAAGCGGGTACAGTGAGCCCCGCGCTGCCTCGGGGAGGGTTTCGGTGACCGATACCTGGCGCATCAGGCAGGCGGTCAGGATGCATCTCGCGCGGCCCGACGGGCGCGTCGGCCGGCCGATCCCGCTCAGGACGGCGATCGTCTGGTGGTGCGTCCTGATGGCGATCTGCCTGCCGGGCGCGCTCTACTTCCTGGGCTGGCTCTAGGCCGCGCTGCGCGCCTCGGCCGCCGCGAAGAACGCCGCGAGCTCGCGGTTGAAGGCGTCGGGCTCCTCGAGATTGACCGCGTGCCCGGTGTCGGGCGCGATCCAGAGGCCGCAATCCGGCACCGTGCGCTTGAGGAAGATGCCGGTCTCCAGGCAGTCCCCGTCGGTATCGCCCGAGACCACGAGGACCGGCATCGGCAGCGCGGCGAGCTCGCCGGCGAAATCCCACAGCGAGGGGCGGGCGCCCTGGACGTGGCGCATGTGCATCGCCGAGCCCAGCGCCGAGTGTTCGGCGAACTGGGCGAGATATTGGTCGAAGCCGCGCCGGTCCTTGCGCTTGAGCGTCAGCCGCGCCTCGGTCTCACTGTACTCGGGCGCGAAGTCCCGCATCCCCATCGCCTCGATGCGCTCGGCGTTGGCGCGCGCGCTCGCCGCGAACTCGGCGTGCCTGTCGGGCGGCGCGCCATAGCCGCAGCCGGCGACCACCAGCGAGCGGGCGCGGGCGGCGTGGCGCAGCCCGAAATGGACCGTCGCGAATCCGCCCATCGACAGCCCGACGACATGGGCGCGCGCGATGGCGAAGTGGTCGAGCACCGCGGCGATGTCGTCCGCCGCCCTTTCCTGGCCGTAGGCCGACGGATCGTCGGGCATGTCGGACGGGGCGTAGCCGCGCGCGTTGTAGGCGATGCAGCGATGGCGCCGGCTGAAATAGCGGAGCTGCGGCTCCCAGCTGGCGGCGTCGCCGGCGAACTCGTGCACGAACACGACCGGGTAGCCGGTGCCCGTCTCCTCGCAGTAGAGGCGGACGCCGTCGGCGTCGGCGAAGCTGCCGGTCACGAGCCCGCCGCCGGGCATCGCGCCGCGCCCAGGATCGGCCCCGCCTCGCCCGCCTGGACGAGCACCGCGCAGCCCCGCTTCCCGTCATTCGCGACCGACGCCACGTCGATGGTCCGGTCCTTGCCGTCCCACGCGCCGATGCGGCGCATCTCGGTGACGACATTGTGGTTGACCAGGAGCTTGCCGTGGTTCTCGCCGCGCAGCACGCGGGTGGCCTCGCGTCTGAGGAACGACACCAGCCACACCCCGCCGGCGCGGTCCGGGCCGCCCTTCAGCGAGACCTTGAGCCCACCCCCGTCCGGCACCGCGGCGACCTCGACGCGCTTGCCGGCGCGGGCCCGCGCGTCCTCGATCACGCTCTCGACCGCGCCCTCGCGGCTGCCCACCGCCTCGAATTTCCCGTCGACGACCATCTGCGGGGTATAGACCCCCGTTCGCCCGCGGATTTGCACGTTGTAATCCCTCTGGCGCGCGGTGAAGGCGGGGCTCGACCAGGGGTCCTTCCACTTGCCGGCCGACCCATAATTAAGATTGTCCCAGTAATCGACGTGGAATTCGAGCGCGAGGATGCCGTCGCGATCGGCGAGATCGCCGAGGAAGCGCTCGGCCGGCGGGCAGGAATAGCAGCCCTGCGAGGTGAACAGCTCGACCACGGTCGGGCCGTCGGCGCGGGCGGTCCCGGCGCCCGCCGCGAGCGCGGCGAAGAGCGGCGCGAGGGCGAGCAGTCGGCGCATGGACATGGGCATTTCTCCTCCATTGGCGGCGGCGGCCCGCCTCCATCGGACTCCATATCGGTCGGGCATCAGCGGTTGACAAGCCCCGGGCCGGCATCGCGGATCGCCCGCCAGACCCGCTCGGGCGTCGCGGGGATCGCGATATCGGCGATGCCGAGCGGGGCGAGCGCGTCGAGCACGGCGTGGACCACCGCCGGGGTGGCGCCGATGGTCCCCGACTCCCCGGCCCCCTTGACGCCGAGCGGGTTGGCGGAGGTCGGCGCCGCGCGGGTGTCGAGCGCGAAGCAGGGCAAATCGTCCGCCCGCGGCAACGCGTAATCCATCAGCGAACCGGTCAGCAGCTGACCCGTCTCGCGGTGGTAGACGATGTCCTCCATCAGGGCCTGGCCGACCCCCTGGGCGACGCCGCCGTGGATCTGCCCCGCGAGCAGCAGGGGGTTGATCACCCTGCCCACGTCGTCGACCACCGAGAGCCGCGCCAGAGCGACGGCGCCGGTCTCGGGATCGACCTCGACTTCGGCGATTTGGCAGCCGTTCGGGAAGTTGCCGGGACCGGCGGCATAGTCGGCGATACCGTCGAGGCCGAGACCGAGCTCGGCCGGGAACCCGTAGGCCGCGTAGGACGCTTTCGCCGCCTCGACGATGGAGACCGACCGGTCGGTTCCGGCGACCGAGAACCGGCCCTTCGCGAACGCGATATCCTCCGGCGGCGCCTCCAGCAGGTGGGCGGCGATCCGCTTGCCCCTGTCGATGACCCGGTCGGCGGCGATCCTGAGCGCCGAGCCGCCGACGGTCATCGAGCGCGAGCCGAAGGTCCCGCGTCCGATCGACACCGCGTCGGTGTCCCCCTGGACCAGCCGGATGGCGTCGAAATCGACGCCGAGCCAATCGGCGACCATCTGGGCGTAGACGGTCTCGTGGCCTTGGCCGTGGCTGAACGTGCCGGCGACCACGGTGACCGAGCCGCTGGCATCGAAGCGGATCTCCATCCGTTCGTTCGACAGCGCCGCCGATTCCAGGTAGCAGGCGACGCCCCGGCCCCGCAGCAGGCCGCGCTTCCCGGAGCCGGCGCGGCGGGCCGCGAACCCGTCCCAATCCGCGAGCGGCAGGGCGGCGTCCATGACGGCCTCGAACGCGCCCGAATCGTATTCGAGCGCCAGCGCCGTCCGATACGGCATCGCCTCCGGCGCGATGAAATTCCGCCGTCGCAGGGCGACGCCGTCGATGCCGGTCTCGCGCGCCGCCCTTTCGACCAGCCGTTCGAGCAGATAGGACGCCTCGGGCCTTCCGGCGCCGCGATAGGGCGCCGTCCAGGCGGTGTTGGTATAGACCGCGCGGGTCCTCGCCCAGATCGCCGGGATCGCGTAGACGCCCGAGTAGAGCGTCGTCGAGTGGACCGGCGAGACCCCCGCCCCGGCGGCGAGGTGGGCGCCGAGATTGTAATCCGCCTCCACCCGGAGGCCGAGAATGCGCCCGTGCCCGTCGAGCGCCATCTCGGCGGTTGCCCGCTGGTCCCGCGCATGGGCGTCGGAAACCATGCTCTCGCCGCGCTCGGCGATCCACTTGACCGGCCGGTCGAGCCGGTGGGCGGCCCACAGCACCAGCGCGTCCTCGGGGAACACGCCGCCCTTCATCCCGAAACCGCCGCCGACATCCCGCGCGACCACGGAAAGCCGCGACTCGGGGATGCGGAACACGCTCTGGGCGAGCACCTGGCGGACCCGGTGCGGGTTCTGGCAGCTCAGATGGAGGCGGTAGCGCCCGTCGGCGGCGTCGTATTCGCCGATTGCCCCGCGCGGCTCCATCGGCACCGCGGCGATGCGGTTGTTGTAGAGGTCGAGTGCCACGACCAGATGCGCGGCGGCGAAGGCGGCCTCGGTCGCCGCGCGGTTTCCCATTTCGACGGCGAAGCAAAAATTGGCCGGCGCTTCCGGTCGCATCGCGGCGCCGCGCGCGGCGTCGCGGGAATCGGCCACGGCGGGAAGCGCTTCGTAGGCGACCGAGACGAGCTCCGCCGCGTCCAGCGCCCGCTCACGGGTCTCGGCGACGACGAAGGCGACCGGCGCGCCGACATGGCGCGCGGCGTCGGGCGCGAGCGCCGGGGTGGCCGCGCGGCGCGCCGGTTCGGTCACGATCGCGTCGTCGATCGACAGGCAGGGCATCGCGCCCAGCCCGTCCGCCCGGTAGTCCGCCCCGGTGAGCACCGCGAGCACGCCCGGCGCCGCAAGCGCCGCGCTCGCGTCGATCCCGGCGATCCGCGCATGCGCATGCGGCGAGCGCACGACCGCGCCATGCGCCATGCGCCCCTGCGCGAGGTCGTCGACATAGCGCCCGCGCCCGGTGAGGAATCGCCGGTCCTCGCTCCTCGGGACCGGCTCGCCGATGCCGTATCTCATCCCTGCCCGCCCTGTCCCGCCCGGCCCGAGGCGCTAGAATGGCGGCCGCGCGGGCCGCGCGCAAAGCCGCATCGGAGGAGCACCGGAATGAAGCTGCTGACCCTGGACACCGGCGGGAAGGGCCATCCCGGCGTCCTGCTCGACGAGGACACGGTGCTCGACCTGGCGCTCGCCGCCGACCGGGTGGCGCAGGCCCGCCTGGTGCCGGGCAGCGTGCGCGGGATCTTCGCCGCCGGCGCGGACGGGCTCGAGGCGGTGCGCCGCGCGGCGGGCGCGGTGGGCTCGATGGCGGGCGCCGAGCGCGACCGGCTGCGCGAGACCGGCGCGCTCAGGGGCTTCGCCGACGCGCCGCTGCTCGCCCCGATCCCCGACCCCAGGCTGATCCTCTCCGAGGGGCTCAACTACCGCCGCCATCTCGAGGAGATGTCGGGCACGCCGACGCCCCCCAACCCGACCGCCTTCATCAAGGCGGCGTGCTCGCTGACCGGCTCGGGCAAGCCGATTTGGGTGCCGCCGCAATGCCCCGACATGATCGACTACGAGGGCGAGTTCACCTTCGCGATCGGGCGGCGCTGCCACCGTGTGTCCGCCGACGAGGCGATGGCATGCATCGGCGGCTACACGATCTGCAACGACGTGTCGGCGCGCGACTGGGTGGGCGAGGTGTTCAACGCCGAGGCCAAGTTCGGCATCATCCAGGCCTGGGAACGCAACATCATGGGCAAGCAGCTTCCCGGCTTCACCCCCTGCGGCCCGGTGGTCGTCACCGCCGACGAGATCGCCGACCCGCACGACCTCCAGCTCACCACCACGCTGAACGGGGAAATCGTGCAGTCGACCGGGACCGACGACCTGATCTTCGGCGTCGCCGAGATCCTCTCCTATTTCTCGCGCTGGTACCGGTTCGAGCCCGGCGACCTGGTCACCACCGGCTCGCCCGCCGGCGTCGGCTTCGGCCGCGACCCCAAGCTGTTCATGAAGCCGGGCGACAGGATCGAGGTCGAGATCGGGGGCATCGGCCGGCTGAGCAACACCCTCGCCTCCGGCTAGCGCGGGCAAGCTTCCCCGCCGCCGTGCCGGAGCGCGCCCCGACGGCGCTGCGCGGCGTCGCGTGGATGACGCTGGCGGCGTTCTTCTTCGCGATGATGATCGTCGCCGGGCGGCGGCTGAGCCACCTGCCGGCGGTCGAGATCACCTTCTTCCAGACCGGCGGGGCGGTGGCCTGCCTGCTGCCCTGGCTGGTCGCGAGGGGGCCGGGCGGGCTGCGCACCGCCAACCTCGCGATGCACCTCATCCGGGGGCTCGCCGCCTTCGTCGGCATGTCGGCGCTGTTCCACGCGGCCCGCTTCACCCCGGCGGCGGACATCACGGCGCTGCTCTTCGTGTCGGTCCTGTTCACCGTCCTGCTCGCGGCGGTGTTCCTGAAGGAGCGCGTCGGGCTCGGCCGCGGCGTCGCCATCCTGGTCGGCTTCGCGGGCGCGCTGATCGTCATCCGGCCGGGCTTCGAGGCCGCGTCCTGGCCGGCGCTGATCATGCTCTTCGTCGCGCTCGCCTTCGGCGCGGTCAACACCGCGACCCGCTTCCTCGCCGGCGCCGAGAACCCGAACGCGATCGTCTTCTACATGTACGGGCTGATGTGCCTGTATGCGCTGGTCCCCACGGTGCTGGTGTGGGAGACCCCGCCCTGGGCCGACCTGCCGTGGCTCGCCGCGACCGGGGCGTTCGCCGCCATCGCCCAGCAGGGCATCACCCGCTCGCTGTCGATGGCGCCCACCGCGATCGCCATGCCGGCCTATTACCTGCAGCTCCCCTTCGCCGCGGTCGCCGGGTATTTCCTGTTCGATGAGGCGCCGGACGCGTGGATCTGGCTCGGCGCCGCGGTGATCTGCGGGGCGACCTACTACGTGATCCGCAGCGCCCCGCCGGAGACGCGTCGGCGCTAATTGGTGGTGGCCGCGGGCAGCCTCCGGAGCAGCATGTCCAGCTTGCCGTCCATCCGGTCCAGCTTGTCGTCCATCCGGTCGAACCTGTCGTCCACCCGGTCGAACCTGTCGTCCACCCGGTCGAGTCTGGCGTTTATCTGCCGGATCAGCTCGAGGTTGTTTTCCACCCGGTTGTCGAGTCGCCTGACTTCGGACTCGGCCTTTTCCTCGACTCGGCGTATGCCGGACTCGGCGACGGCGGACACCTTCTCCACCTTGGCGTTCTGCCTGGAGTCCTGCGCGTTGAGGCCCCAGACGCCCAACCCTCCCGCCGTGCCCAGAAAGGCGAGAACGAAAAGGCCGAATGTCCAATAATGGCCGTGCTTTTCGAACCATTCCCGCATGGGTTGAATATGCCTTCGGCAAGGATGAGCGTCAAGGGAATCCCGCTCCGCCCGCCCCGATTGGACCCCGCGGCGCCACCGGCTACAGTCCCGCCGGCCACAGCGATCGGAGGGACGATGACCGACCAAGAGGTCGCCGCCGTGTTCGAGCGCCTGCCGGCCTTGGTCAACGGGGACGTCCCGCTGGTCAGGCGCGGCAGGTACCTGACGACCGCGTTCCTGATCGGCGCGGGCGCGCTGCCGGTGCTGGTCGCGGTGCGCGAGGGCGCGATCGTCGATGTCGCGGTCTCGCCGCCGCCGATGCGGTCGTGGCGCTTCGCGGTGCGCGCCGGGGCGGATGCCTGGCGCCGGTTCTGGCAGGCGGTGCCGGAGCCGGGCTATCACGACCTGCTGGCGATGACCCGCTTCGGCGCCGCGCGCATCGAGGGCGATTTGCACCCGCTGATGGCCAACCTCCGCTACGTCAAGGAGGTGCTGGAGGCGCCGCGCCGCGCGGGCGCCGGAGGCGGCGATGGCGCTTGAGTTCGAACCGATCGCCGGGCGCTACGCGACAATCGAGCTCGACGGCCGCCCGTGCCGGCTCTATTTCGAGGAGGCGGGGCGGGGGATCCCGCTGCTCTGCCTGCACACCGCCGGCGCCGACAGCCGCCAGTACCGCCATATGATGACGGACGAGGCGGTCACCCGGCATTACCGCGTGATCGCCTTCGACATGCCGTGGCACGGCAAGTCGTTCCCGCCGGCCGGCTACCAGGACGAGGAATACAGGCTCACCACCGAGGCTTATACCGACGCGATCCTGACCGTCGCCGACGCGCTGGAGCTCGACCGCCCGGTGCTGCTCGGCTGCTCGATCGGCGGGCGGATCGTGCTCAACATCGCCGCCCGTCACGCCGAACGGTTCCGCGCGCTGATCGGCCTCCAGGCGGCCGACCACCAGACCCCGTGGTACGACGCCCGATGGCTGCACCGCCCCGACGTGCATGGCGGGGAGATCTGCGCGGCGATGATCTCCGGCCTCGTCGCGCCCCAGGCACCGGACATCCATCGCTGGGAAACGCTGTGGGGCTATCTGCAAAGCGGGCCGGGGGTGTTCCGCGGCGACCTCCATTTCTACCGCGAGGATTCGGACTACCGCGACCGCACCGGGCTGATCGACACCGCGCGCTGCCCGCTCTACCTGCTGACCGGCGCGTATGACTATTCCTGCACGCCGGAAGACACGATCCGCACCGCCGAGGCGATCCCGGGCGCGCGCGTCCACATCATGCCGGCGCTCGGCCACTTCCCGATGAGCGAGAACCCCGAACGTTTCCGCCGGCACATCCTGCCGGTGCTCGACGAGATCCGCGGCGCCTGACGCCCCTTCGTCACACCGACCGGCGCCAGGACCTGATCGGCGGGGGCTGCGGCGCCGGACCCGGACGCCGCGCCGTTCGATTGCCGCTGGGGCGCCCGCTCAATCGGTCGGGGTCATTCTTCCGCGGTGGGGGGCAATCCGAACCGGCCACGAAATTCCCCGCGGAGCCCGGACAGCTCCCGCGCCAGGTCGTCGATGCGGCCATCCATCGCGCGCATGTCCCGATGCAGGCCCCCGAGGAACGCGAGAACGGCGAGGACGCCGGCCAGATTCACATATCCCAGGGTCTCGGGACTCATCGTCACGCTCCCGCTTTCGCCGCCCCGAACCTACACTCCGAATAGATGGATTCCAAACTGGACCACCTATGGTTGCATTTCCACACGCGGTGCAGGAGTTCTGGCTTCCGTTGGCGGCTGTGGGCAAGAAGCCCGCCGCACCGGTATGCCGCGCAGGCCCGGAGGACCGTGTTGGGAGCCTGCCCTGAGGGCGTCAAAGGGTGCGCCTGACTACCCGGCGAAGAAATCCGCCACCAGCCGGCAGAAGGGTTCGTTTCGCTCGATCTGGGTCCAGTGTCCGCATTGTCCGAACACGTGGAGCTGCGAGCGCGGGATCAGGCGGTGCAGCGCGATGCTGGACTCCAGCGGGACGATCCGGTCGTCCCGCCCATGCACGATCAGGGTCTCCTGTTTGAGGCCGCGCAGCGTGTCCGCGCTCTGCGCCATCGCCTCGACATGGCGCTGGCGCGGCGCCGGGAACATGGACGCATACGATTCCTGGTAGCCCGGCCGGATGCTCGCCTCGTAGCGCAGCCGGACCAGCTCGTCGGTCGCGATCGAGGAGTCCCAGGCGAACAGGCCGATCAGCTCGCGCATCCGCTCGGGCGAGGGCTCGTAGCCCCAGACCGCGTCGAGCCCGGGCGTGATCTCGAACGGATAGCCCGCCGAGCCCATCAGCACCAGCCGGTCCACCCGCTCCGGACGGGCCGCCGCCATCGCCAGCGCCAGCCCGCCGCCGAACGAGTTGCCGACGATGCAGCAGGTCCCGATTCCGAGCGCGTCGAGCACCGCGAAGGCGTGGTCGCGCCAGTACGGCATCGCATAGACCGCGCCCGCCGGCCGGTCGGTATAGCCGAAGCCCACGATATCCGGCGCGATAACGCGGTAGCGGTCTTCCAGCCGGGGCAGGACGGTGCGCCAGTTGGCCCAGGCGGTCACCCCCGGCCCGGAGCCGTGCAGCAGCAGGACCGGCGCACCCTCGCCCCGGTCGTGCAGATTGGTCGCGATGCCCCCGGCATCGACGGTGCGGCCGATCTCGGGGTCGGTCATGCGCTTCTATTTGCGCGATTCGTAGAAGTTGACCAGCTTGACCACGTCGGCCGCGTCGACCCGTCCCAGCGGGCCGTCGCTGTAGGACGACATCACCACCTTGTTGTCCGCGTCCAGCAGGAACTCGGACGGCTGGATGATCGAGCGCCGGTCCTCCCACCACGCGCCGAGCTTGTCGGCGGTCTCGCGGGTCACCTTGAAGCCGACCGGGAAGCCGACTTCGTCCGCGACCTCCTGCGCCTTGTCCAGCGGGTCGGTGCTGGCCGCGACCAGCTTCACGCCCATCCCCTCAAGCGCCGCTCTCTCCTTTTCGAAGCCGACCAACTGCCGGCGGCAGAACGGTCACCAATGGCCCCGGTAGAACAGGATGACCTTGTATTTCGCGTCCAGCCCGTCCGGCAGGCTCAGACCCTGCCCGCCGACCAGGTCGAGTTGAAGGCCGGGGAACGCATCCCCGATGCCGAGCTTTTCAGCCATGTGACCGCGCTTCCTCCTGATAAGGCCCGGCAAGATGCCGACGATCCGGTTTTGTCAGAACCGTGCCGGCGTGGCAATCCCCGCGCCGGCGCCCTG
>MPNO01000080.1 GCA_002239065.1 Defluviicoccus sp. bin129
CCAGGGATACAACCCGCTCGTCGCAATCCAGATCGCCCTCGCCGGTAACGCCGCGAACTTGATCGACAACCCTCAACAGCCAAACAGCCAAATCACAAACCAGAAATAAAAACGGGCGAGTAGTTACGTGCAATCTTGTAAACCTTCATCGCCTCGTCACCGAGGTGGTTGATGACCTTGACGGCGATGCGGCCGGAGGCGGGGCGGGGGAAGGGGCGGGAGGTGTCGCTGTTGAGCGTGGCCCAGGCGTCGAGGTCGATCTCCGCCTTCAGGGTCGTCTTGAGCGCCTTGTAGGGGTCGTTCGCGCCGAGAAAGTAAGCGTGGCGGACGAAGAAGCTCTCCTCGTTGTAGTCGGTGTCGACGAACCAGCAGGCGATGCCGTCTGCGCCGTCGCTCCGCACCTCGCCGGTGTTGGGGTGGAACACGTCGACGCCGTTGATCCGCACCCGGATGTCGTCGCCGCCGTCCTCCAGGATGTCGATATCGGGCTCGCCGAAGATGACGAACAGGTTGCCCTTGCCGGTGTTCTTGAGGTCGCCGGCCATGTGGAGGTCGGCGTTCATGCGCGCCTTGAGGATCGGGATGCGGCCCAGCTTCTCGAACTCGGTCGCGTGGGCGTCGTAGCTGAAGGCGCAGGCGATCAGCACGTCGAAGCCGACATCGGCCGCCTCGCGCGCGGCCTCCACCAGGTCGGGCCGCGCGACGGTGCCGAACTCCGGCCCGACGAAGATCCCGGCGCGGCGCGTGACGCCGGTCTCGCCGCCGCCCTCGACATAGCGCCCCTCGGCGCAGACATAGCGGCCCGGCCAGGGCGTGAGCGAGGCGAATTCGATGCGGTCCTCCCTATGCGCCTGCTGCACGCCCGCGGTCTTCAGGTTCTCCAGGATCGTCTCGGTGAAGTTCGCGGCCTCGCCGTAGCCGAGCTTCCTGTCGCCAAGCCCGGTGAAGACCTCGTCGTTCTCGTCCACCGCCAGCATCCGGTGCGGCGCGAGGCTCTCGACCGTGAAGGGCCCGGCGACGCGGATGCGCGCGTTGTCGACATAGGGCCTGTCGTAGAGATACTCGTGGTCCGCCTTGGCGGCGATGGAGGCGTCGATTTCTCTCTGCCGGGCGATGCGTGCCTCCCACCAGTCTGCGTGCGCGGCCTCGGCGTCGGCGGTCCAGTTGTCGCCTGCCTCGCGCGGGATTTCCCACTCCTCCCAGTGCTTGCCGAGGGCGGCGTTGAGCCGGGCGCGGAGCGGTTCCAGGGTCTCCTGTCAGCGCTCCCAGATCACGTCTATCTCGGCATTGTTGGCGATGGATTTCAGGGTGATGTGCGGCACCCGCTCATAAATGAAGCCCTGACGAACGTCGCCGCCGGTCGGCGCTTCGGAGGGTGCCCGCTGCGTGATCTCGGCTTCCTTCTGCTGACCCTCGGGGCTGTCGGCGAGCAGGTACCAAGGGTACCGCGCGCCCATTATGCGCGCTCGCGCCAGCGCCAAGGCAACGCGAGAGGTGTCTATGGTGATCCAGCGCCGGCCCCATTGCTCGGCGACATACGCCGTGGTGCCTGAGCCGCAATTCGGGTCGAGCACAAGGTCGCCGGGATCGGTGGTCATCAGGAAGCAGCGCTCGACTATCTTCGTCGATGTCTGCACGACATATATTTTTGGATCCGTTCGGCTCGCGACTCCCCCCGATACATCTTCCCAAAAATTATCTAGCCCAATTGCAGCGAAGTCGTCGAAATACTTGCGAAACCTTATGCTTTGACCAGTTCTTAGCACTCGATCTGCTCGGGTGGTCCGAAGCATACCCTCTTGTGAAGTACGCCAGCCCCCAGCCGAGGGCACAAATGATCTTCCTCGATAGTTGACAGGAAATAATGTTGTTCTGGAGGCTGAACGAGATGTAAGCCCTTGGTCAATAAATAGGCGTGACCCAACAGGCAAGGAACTCAAATCGTTCAATTCGGCATTTGTTACTCGGCGTTCTAACAGGTCAGGCAGCCGAATAGTTCTATATCGAGATGCACCTTGTTTCCCGGCTTCGGTACGGCGGAACAGCGGACGAGACTTGATCCTTTGTATG
Source organism: Defluviicoccus sp. bin129 (assembly GCA_002239065.1). GTDB lineage: Bacteria > Pseudomonadota > Alphaproteobacteria > MPNO01 > MPNO01 > MPNO01. Next base: position 2,071 of record MPNO01000080.1, read on the forward strand.
TTTCTGCAATACCACAACAAATAGTTGCTAGTGTTGTCCAGGTGTTGAGACCCCAATCCAATCGAAGTCTTAAAAGATATAAGACTAACGAAATTATCTTCCTCAAAAACCTCGTCCATCAGTGCCCGCACGCGGTGCACATTCTCGTCGCCGATCTGAACGAAGACCGAGCCGCTCTCGGTCAGCAACTCCCGCGCCACGGTCAGCCGGTCGCGCAGATAGCCTAAGTATGAGTGAATGCCGTCGCGCCAGGTATCTCGAAACGCTTTCACCTGCTCGGGCTCGCGGGTGATGTGGGCGGCGTTACCGTCCTTCACGTCACGACTTCTGGTGGACCACTGGAAGTTGGAGTTGAACTTGATGCCGTAGGGCGGGTCGATATAGATGCACTGCACCTTGCCGCGCAGGCCCTCGCGCTCCGCCAGCGACGCCATGACCTGCAAGGCGTCGCCGAGGATCATGCGGTTCGACCAGTTCGCGTCGTGCTCGTAGAACTCGGTCCTGGCGGCGCCGTCGGGCAGGCCATTGAAATCGGCGAAGAGGTCCGGCGTATCGTCCGCCTCCTCGTCCCGCCGCTCCTTTGTCTGGCGCAGCAGGTCGTCGATCAGGACCTTGGGGTGCACCTTCTCCTGGATGTAGAGCGGCGGCGCCTGGACGACGAGGCGGGACAGGTCCTGCTCGTCCTTGCCGCGCCAGACGAGCTGCGGGTCGAGGTCGCGGTTGCGGCGCTCATAGGCCACGCGGACCGGCGCCTTGTCCTCTTCCGCCATGACGGGGTGGTATTCCGCAGTCGGGATGTTGCGCCGTTGTGCCTCGTCATGAACGAGGGTCTCGACGGATTTCGACTTCTTGCGTTTCGCCATCTACTCGCCGCCCGTCCTCTCCAGCAGGTTCCGCAACGCCGGCAGCAATGCCGGAACGGCGTCCACGATCACGGTCCAGACAATATCGTCGTCAATGTGCAGGTAGGCGTGAGCCAAGCGGTTTCGCGTGCCTATGATCGCGCGCCACGGGATCTCCGGATGAGCGTCGCGGACGCTTTCCGGGATTTGCGCCGCGGCCTCGCCGATGAGCTCGAGATTGCGGAGGGTGGCGTCGTAGGCCATCGGGCTTGCCACGAACACGTCCTTGTCCAGCCCGGCGGTGTAATCGAGGACCCGTTCGCAGAAGCCGACCATGTCCGTGACATAGAAGCGCCAGTCCCGCGGCGCATCGTCCGGCTCAGACATGAACGGCCTCCCGCTCCACGCGGGGGCGCAGCTCGGCGCGGAGAGCCTTGTCGGTGACGAGGTCGACGGAGCGGCCGAACAGGTCCTCGATATAGAACTGCGCGCCGAAATACCGCCGCCAATCCGCCGGCCCGTCGAAACGAACCAGGATGTCGATATCGCTGCTGGCCGTCGCGCTGTCGCGCGCGAACGACCCGAACAGGGCGAGATCGACGATACCGAAGCGCCGTTCGAGCACCGGCTTGTGCGCCCGCAGCAGCGCGAGGACTTCGTCCCTGCTCACTGGCCGTTCCTCGGCAGAACCGTCACGGCTCGAGCCGACACGATCGGAGGATATGTTGCGGTACGTCATGCTGCGACACGCTGCAAGAGCTTTCGGTTGAAGTCTTCATGGGATGCCAGCGACGAGATCATGTCGCCGCCGACATCCGACAGCCTCGCGAGGTCGGCCCTCGGGATCGCCGCCTGGTCTTCGAAGACAAGAATGGACTCGAAGCGCAGATCGTGCCGGTGGAAGTGCGACAGCATGATCGTGGTCAGGCGCGCCTTGTCGCGGTTGGGCACGCCATAGAGGAAGAGCGGGACGTCGTTCTTCCCCTCGATGCGGTAGTCCACCGGATAGGCGTCGGCATTGGGCGCGTCCGGCCGGAAGTCTCGTTCGATCCGGGCTTCGTCCACGTAGCTGAAGAGGAGGTCGGCCAGATCGTCATAGAAGGTGGAGCCGACGTTGGAACGCGAGAGCAGCGTCAGATCGTAGACGCGGGTCAACGCCTGTCCGAAGGCGAAGATGGCCTCCGGCAAGCGCTCGGGCGCCGTATCGAGGCAGAGCACGCCGCGATCGCCGTCCCAGCGAAGGCCGGTCTCGCCCATGATGCGTTCGAGGATCATCCCGCGCGTTCCGTCCAGGAAGGAATCCACGTCGTGCTCGTAGCTGATATGCATCAGCGTGTGCCCGCGGTCCGACAGCCGGAGACCGCCCGATGCCGACTCCGAGACATGTATCGGGAAGCGGTCGCCGTCCGGGAACTCGAAATGCGTGCGCAGCATCAGCGCGCCATCGGGACGCCGATCGACTCTCACCTCCTCGCAGAGGCGTTCGCACAAGAGAGTTCTGAGTGCGTCCGTGTCGAGGGTCACAAGTCGAGCCTCGGTTCGTCGTGCTGAACGTCGACGCCACTCACGTTGAAATCCTCCGTCAGACAGGCCAGCGCACCGTCTACGGTCTCGAACCGGTCTGTCTCGGTCGCGTCGGCCTCCGCTTTTCTTCCTGCGGCAATAGCTCCCTCCGACGCACGATGAATGTGCTGGCGGTAGGAGATGTCACCGTGCTCGTGGCTCGGCCCATTGTAGCGTGCCAGCGTCAGCGGCGGTGCACCACGCGGCAGGTAGGCGATTCCGCAAGAGAAGTCCTGTTCGTCCTCCAGGCTTTGCCGCCGATAGATCAGGAAGCGAACCTCCTCTTCGGCCCCTCCGGAGACCTGAAAGTTGCGTTGCCGGTGGGCGGATCTTCCCTTGGGTTTTCCCAGCCAGTGCGCGCGGGGGTTGGCGATCCGTTTGGACATCGACCGGAGCTCGTTCAGCTCCGCCTCGGTATAGAGCTTGGTGACCATTTTGAACGACGGCCCGGGCCCTATCCGTGTAGCGATGCGCCGGAGGGCTCAACCGGCGGCGTCGTGGCGGCGTTGCCGTGAGCCGTGGACAGGAAGCCCTCGATCAGGTCATGGAACCCGGTCTCGATCTCGTAGACATCCGTGAATTCCGCGAAGGCCCAGCGCCCGAAGGTCCCGAGCGCGTTTACGCCGGGCACCCAGTAGGTGTCCATGGTCGCCTTCTTGTCCTTGGCGTCCTCCCCGCGATATCCCTTGATCTCGACGATCAGGTGCAGCGGGTCGTCCTCGCCCCGCCCGTCGTCGACCAGCACGATGAAGTCGGGGATGTAAGTGCGAGACTCGGAACCGAACAGATAGGGCACTTCCAGTCCGAGCCCATGGTTCTTCACATAGGCACGGACCCGGGTGTGCCCCTCGGCGACGCGGCAGAATTCGGCCTCCCAGTCGCTGTCGCAGACCACCCAATTGACGTGGCAAGAGCGGGCATCGGTCTTCCACAGCGTCGTCTTCGACGTGGTGAAACGCACATGGATCGTCGAGCCCGCGGCATTGTAGGGGTCGAGAACGGCCTTCACCGGGTGCTCGCCCACATGGTGGGTGACGATCCCCCGGGTGATGCGCTCGCAAGCCAGATCCGCGAGCGCCAGATACATGAGCTGCGCCGGGTAGGTGCCACCCTTGCAGACGAGCTGATTGTCGAGCCATTGGCGCGCGACCCTCTTGAGCTGGCCGAACAGATGCAGCTTCGGCTCCTCGCCCGGATCGCGCCACTTGGTCTCCAGCAGCCGCTTGGTCAGGTGGAACAGGAGCGTCGATCGCCGCAAATCGCCGGTGTGCACGAGGTTTAGGTCGACACCCTCGCCGATGATCCCCTCGACCCGGGTGCGCGAGGGGCCGACGAGCTCCGGCGTGAGGACCAGCGTGTGATCGTCGGTGAAGGTCGCCTGTAAGCGTTCCTCCGGCAACTCCACACGATAGCCCGCGACCCGGGGGAAGCGGATCCCGCAGGCATCGCGTTCGGGGCTGACGGCCTTGACCTGCACCGTCCTGCGCGGTCTCTGCGGCGGGGCGACCACGGGCTTGGCCGTGAAGTCGAAGGGGATGCCGAGCACGTCGGCATACTCGACGGGGAAGACGCCGTCGTCGTTGAGCTCGTAAGACTGACGGCGCAACGAACGGCCGACCGCCTGCTCGCAGAGGAGCTGGGTGCCAAACGCGCGCACGCCGAGCACGTGGGTGACGGTGTTGGCGTCCCAGCCTTCGGTCAGCATCGAGACCGAGACGACGCAGCGGGTGGCGCCGCCGAGCCGGCCCTCCTTGCCGACGGTGTTCATCGCCTCGCGCAGCAAGTCCTGGTCGGAGAGGTTCTCGGCGCGTTTCCGGTCGCCGGTACGGGCCACAATCTCGCGGCGGAAGCGCTCGATCTCGTCGGCCGCCATGGTGCGGAAATTCCTGTCGAGCGCTTCGCCGGACTCGAGCTGCTCGCTGTCGATCAGGAGGGTGCGCGGGCGCGCGAGCGGCGTGCCGTGGTCGTCGAAGTTCCGGAACAGCTCGAGGCGGCCGTTCTCCAGCGTTGTGGAGCCGTCCTGGTTCTCGCGCTGGAAGCCGGCGATGTAGTCGAAGATCAGCTTCGAGGTGGACGTGTTATTGCAGACCACGATGAAGCAGGGCGGCACTTCGATGCCCGCCTCCTGCCACAGCGCAAAGGTCTTCTTGTAATGGCCGTACAGCGCTTCCAGGGCGGTCTGCAAAGGCACGGGGATCTGAAGGGGGTCGAGGCCGGAGGCCTTGCCGCGGCCCTTCTTCGGCATGTCCTTGCGGATGTGCTCCCACAGATTGCGGAACTTCGGCATCTCGCCGCCAGGGATGTTGTCGGCCACCGGCACGCGGGGCAGCTTGACGATGCCGCACTCGATCGCGTCCATCAGCGAGAAGTCGCTCATCGTCCAGGGGAAGAGCGTGCCTTCCGCATAGCCGGACCCGCGCAGGAAGAACGGAGTCGCGGAGAGGTCGACCACGCGGGCGAGCCCGAGCTTGCGTCCGACCGCCTCCAGCCCCGAGATCCAGAGCCTCGCGGCCTCCCGGTTCTTCTCGGCCTCCTTGCGGTCGTCTCCCGTCAGCTTGCCTTCGTCGTCTTCGCCCGGCTTCTCCCGGTAGCAGTGATGCGCCTCGTCGTTCAGCGCGAGCACGTTCCTCATGCCCATGAGCCCAGGCATCACCCGCTGGAGCATCTGGCCCTCGCTTTCGAGCGAGCGCAGGTCGGGGCCGCGGCCCTGGAGGAGCGCGCGGCCGCCCTTCGAGACCTCCATCGTCTCGCGGAGCTTGAAGGCGTGGAAGTTGGTGATGACGATCTTTGCGCGGTCGAGATCGCCCAGCATGTCGCCCGGCACCAGCTCCCGGCTCCGGTAATAGCTGTCCGGGTCGTTCGGCTGGAGCACGCGGAGGCGGTCCTTGATCGTGATTCCGGGAGTGACGACCAGGAAGCCCCGCGTGAACCGCCGGCTGTTCGGGCGGCGAACCGCGTTGATCGTCTGCCAGGCGATGAGCATGGCCATGACAGTGGTCTTGCCCGCCCCGGTGGCAAGCTTCAGGGCGAGCCGGGCGAGATCGGGGTTCGCTTCCGCGTTTGCCCTTTCGAGGTGGTCGAGGAAACGTCGTCCGGCGTTGCCGAGATTGGGAGCGACCTCGGTCAGCCAGATCGCCGTCTCCACCGCCTCGACCTGGCAGAAGAACGGGCGGATGTCGTTGAACCTGTGGTGGCGCCAGTGGTGGAGTAGTCGCGCCGTCTCCGGCGTCACCCGCCACTGGCTCTGATCCGGCAACGCGCGCCAGCGATCGACCTCGTACCGGATACTGTTGATGGTCTGCGCCAGCTCGTACTGCTGGTCTTCGGTCGCGACCCGTTGCGCTTCCTCGTCGAAGATCAGCGCCTGTTGAGCAGCCTTACCCTTCTTCACCGACGGGATCGGCGTGATGAACGAGACATCGCGCCGCCGGTCGAGGATCCGGTGGGTGGGCTGCCCGCTCTCGTCGAGTTCCCAGTGCCGCGCCGGGTATGCGTAAGGCGAGTTGAGGATCGGGCGGTCGAAGAATTGGTCGCCTGTTTCCATGACGATCTAGCAGCCCAGTCCGTTCCGGCGGGGAACCCCAGCGCCCGCAGGCTACCGTAGGGGATCGACCGGTTCTAGGTGCGGCGCCCGGCGCCGATTCGAGGAGCAGTCGTACCGCGCCGAAGGGTCGACGCAGGGCCAAACCCGGCTGACCTCGCGGCGCTGGTCATCGACTCCCGCCCGGAGATCGAAATTTGCTGGTTTCGCGGTCAGACCGTGGGGGTGAGCGTGGGGAACAACGTAATAGGGAGAAATATTCCAGCTTTTCTTCAATTGGTTAAATTTCTCTTTCGGTTCCCTATTACGGCACCGAAGCTCTGGAATCCGGCTCGGAGAGCGTCGGTTGGTGCGGGAAGGCGGGCATCCAGGAGGGCGGTCGCAATATGTTTACGCTTCCTCTCTCGGCACGGCCGCGCACGCCTCTCGTCCGACCTCCCCCGGGAGCGGTTCGTGCAGCACGGCCACGCTCCAGGTCGGCCTCATGCCGCAGTTGGTGCGCATCGGGTTCTTCGGGAGCGGTCGTCCAGTGCCGGTGGCAGTCGATGACCTCGGAATTCCGGCTCCTCAGGACTCGTAGGGCAGACCGGCGTACTGCTCGGCGAACGATGCCTGCGCATGGTCGGAGATCGACAGGTATTCGAGCTCGTTTTCCCTGCTGCGCTGATCGAAATCGGTGTCGTCCGGGAAGCGGTGCATCAGGTTCGTCATCCACCAGGACAGCCGCTCGCAATGCCAGACCCGCCGGAGCGCCATGTCGGAGTAGCTGTCCAGGTAACCGTCGCCGCCCCCCTTGTAATGCTCGATCAGGGCGCGGGACAGGTAGAACACGTCCGAGAACGCGAGGTTCAGGCCCTTGGCGCCCGTCGGCGGTACGAGGTGGGCGGAGTCCCCGGCCAGAAACAGCCGGCCGTGGCGCATCGGCTCGCTGACGAAGCTGCGCAACGGCGCGATCGACTTCTCGATGGTCGGTCCGGTCACGATCGCGTCGGCGATCTCGCTCGGGTAGCGGGACTTGAGCTCCTCCCAGAAGCGGTCGTCGGGCCAGTCCTCGATCCGATCGTCGAGCGGGCACTGGATGTAGTAGCGGCTGAGCATCGGGTTGCGCTGCGACGCCAGCGCGAAGCCGCGCGGGTGGCTCGCGTAGACCAGGTCCTCCAGCGGCGGCGTCTCCGACATCACCCCGAGCCAGCCGAACGGGTAGACCTTCTCGTAGACCCGCGTCAGCCCGGCCGGCATGGACGGCCGGCTGACGCCGTGCTTGCCGTCGCAGCCGGCGATGAAGTCGCAGTCGATGCGCTGGGGCCTGCCCTCGCGCTCGAAGGTGACATGCGGCGAAGCGCCGGTCAGCCCGTGCAGCTCGACGTCGTCCACCTCGTCCAGGATCGCGCCCCCGGCGGCTTCGCGGGTGGCGTACAGGTCTTCCGTGATGGCCGTCTGGCCATAGGCCATCATGCTCTTGCCGGCGTATTTCCTGGTGTCGATGAAGAAACGCTCGCGCCCGGCCCAGACGATCACGGCCCCGTCATGCGCGTGCCCTTCCCGCTCCATCCGCTCGCCGAGACCCACGTCGCGCAGCAGCTTCACCGAACCCGCCTCGAGCACGCCGGCGCGGATGCGCTTCATCACATGGGCCTTCGACCGGCTTTCGAGGACGATGCTCTCTATCCCCTCCAGGTGCAGGATGTGGGACAGCATAAGGCCCGCGGGTCCGCCGCCGATTACCGCCACCTGAGTTCTCATCAGCCTCTCCTCGATAGCTCGGCCATCCGGCGCCGCCCGGGAGGCCGCAGCGCGAATTTACACAAGCCCTTCGATTTGCATAATTTCTCTCGTTGAAGCGGCATGCGGGAGAAGACGGCCCCACTCAACCATCGAAGCACGACCCCGCCGGCCAACACAGGGAGGACGAGATGACAGCACATTCATGCTTGCGGCTGGCGGGTATCGCGCTCGCCGGCGCGATCCTCGGGTTTTCCGGGGCGGCAGTTGCCCAGAACATCAAGATCGGGTTGATCATGGAAGCCCGGCCCGCGGAGCAGCCCTGGAGTGCGGCGATATTCGACTCGGCGGAAAAGCTGAAGAAGGAGGACAAGGGAGTTTCCTTTTCCCAGTCCTTCAAGGCCTTCGATCCCACCTCCGCTGAACCGATTGCGAGGCAACTCCTGGCCGACGGCCATAAGGTCATGGTGATGCACAGCTTCGCGCTGAACGACGTCGCCCACAAGCTCGCCGGTGAGTTCAAGGCGATCCCGGTGTCGGTCAGCAGCTTCGATCCGCCGGTCCAGCCGAACCTGACCATCGCGACCGCGAGCTACCTCCAGATCGGCTACTCCAACTGCTGGCTGCTGGCCAAGCTGTCGAAATCCGGCAAGATCGGGTTCGTCGGCGCCATGCCGATCCCCTACGCCACCGAGCTCCAGCTCGGATGCGAGCTCGGCGCCAAGGCGGCACGGGGCGACGCCCAGGTGCTGGCGGCCTACAGCAACAGCTTCGTGGATCAGCAGGCGACAAGGGAACAGGCACAGGGCGTGGTCGACCGCGGTGCGGACACGCTGTTCCCGGCCTCGGCCACGCAGGACTCGCTCGGCGGCTTCCAGCTTTGCGAGCAGGCGAAGATTCCCTGTGCCGGCTGGGCGAGCGACGCACGCCGCTATTCCCCCAACTACGCCGCGGCGTCAGCGGTGGTCGACTGGACGGTCATGCTCAAGGAGTTCGTCAAGCAGGCGAGGAGCGGCAAGCTGTCGGCGACGACCTTCGATGCGACCTTCCAGAACGGCGGCCTCACGCCGCAACCGTTCGAGGGCGCCTCGGCCAAGGTGGTGCCGGCGGACGTGCAGGCCGGATACCTCAAGGTGGTGGACGACCTCAAGCAGGGGAAAATCAAGCTGCCGAAGAGCAAGGCCCACCCCTGCTGCCCGTGATTGCCTGGGCCGAGCAACTTGACCGGCATGGAGGCGTCGTCGAGGCAGCCTGGATCTGACGACGCCTACCGTGAATCCGGCGGTGCGAAAATTCGCGCCCGCCTGCGTGGCATCTCCAAGGCGTTTGGAGCCACGCAGGCGGTGCTCGATGCCGACCTCGACATCCGCGCGGGTGAAATTCACGCGCTGCTCGGGGAGAACGGGGCGGGCAAGACCACCTTGATGCGCATGCTGGCCGGCATTCTCCGCCCGGATGCCGGCGGCATCGAGATCGACGGCGAAACCGTCCAGCTCCGCGGCCGGATGGACGGCGCCCGGCGCGGCATCGGGTTCGTGCAGCAGCATTTCGGCTTGATCGAGGAAATCGGCGGCGTCGAGAACTACCTGCTGGGCCATCCCCGGCTCGGCGCCTGGCTTCACGTGGACAGGGCCCGCGGCGAACTCCGGCGAACCGGCGCGGAGCTGGAGCTCGACGTCGATCTGGACTGCCCGATCTCCGAACTGACGGTCGGCGAGCGCCAGCGGCTTGAAATCCTGATTGCGCTGGCGACCGGCGCCGACGTGCTCATTCTCGACGAGCCGACCGCTGCGCTCGGCAGTGCGGAGGTGGCGGTTCTCGAACGCGTGCTCCGCCGGCTGACCGGTCAGGGCAGGAGCGTGGTCTACATCACCCACAAGCTGCCCGAGGTGATGGCGTTCGCCCACCGCGTCACGGTCATGCGCCGGGGACGGGTTGTCGCGGAATTCGCGGGCGAGGCTCTGGACGCCGACGACCTCACCCAGGCGATGATCGGGCAACTCCCGAAACAATCGGAAGTGTCTCGCCTGGATCCCGGAAACCCGGTGCTCGCTCTGAAGGGGGTTGGCGTAGCAGCCTCGGAGACGGGTCGCAGCCTGTTCGATATCGATCTTGAGGTGCGCGCGCACGAAGTCGTCGGGATCGCCGGTATTTCGGGGAACGGCCAGGAAGTTCTTGCGGAACTCCTTTGCGGCCTCATCGAACCGGAATCCGGCAACATCGCCTTGCGTCCTCCGACTGTCGCATACATCCCGGAGGACCGCTCCAGAGACGCGCTGGCGCCAACCCTCTCGGTCGCCGACAACGCCATCGTCCACCGGCATCGCGACCCGTCGCTGAGGCGAAGCGGCCAGCTCGCCCCCACCCTGGTCGGCGAATTCGTCGCCCGTATCGTCTCCGCGGGCGCCGTCCAGGCCGCATCCATGGACTCACGCGTGTCTGCACTCTCCGGGGGCAACCAGCAGCGGCTGGTCGTCGCGCGGGAGTTGGAGCGGCGGCCGGACTTGATCGTCGCCCACAACCCCTATCGCGGTCTCGACATCGGCGCCGCGGACGACGTTCGTCAACGTCTGCTCGCGGCGCGGGATGGCGGAAGCGGCGTGGTTCTGATCAGCCCGGACCTCGAAGACCTCTTCGATATCGCCGACCGGGTCCTGGTGATTGCCAACGGCCGCTTCGTGGGCGATGTCGATCCCCGGCGCACCACCGCGCAGGAGGTGGGCGCGCTGCTGGGAGAGGCCGGGCAGTGAAGTCCTCGGCCGCATTGTCCGATCCCGCCCGGCTGGCGCTCAGCCTCGGAGCGGCCGTCGTCGCGATTATCGCGATCAGCGCCGGGCTGTTCGCGCTCGGCAACGCCGATCCCTTTGTCGCCTTCCGCGCGATGTATCGCGGCTCGTTCGGAAGCTGGGTCAGCTTCGGCGAAACGCTGATCCGGTTCGCGCCCGTCTCCCTGATCGCCCTCGGCCTCGTGCCGTCGCTCCGCATCGGGCTGTTCAACATCGGCGCGCCCGGGCAGATCGGTCTCGGCGCCCTGTTCGCGACGCTCGCCGGTTTCGCCCTGGGTGGGGCGCCGCCGGCCGTATCGATACCAGTGACGTTCGTCGCCGCGGCGGCCGGCGGTGCCCTGTGGGCGCTCGGGCCGGGCTTGCTGCGCGCCTATTTTCGGGTGAACGAGATCCTGTCGACGCTGGTGTTCAATTTCCTCGCGCTCTACCTGCTGCAATACCTGCTGACCGGCCCGCTGCACGGCCATCGGTCCAACATCGCCCAGTCGGACCCGCTGCCGAAGGAGGCCTGGCTCCCCGTCGTCATCGAAGGAACGCGGGCGCATGCGGGCCTTTTCGTCGTCCTGGCCGCCATCGTCGGGCTCTGGCTGGTGCAGCGAAGCCCGCTCGGCTACCGCTTGCGACTGTTCGGTGCGGGACCGGACCTCGCGCGGCAGGCGGGGGTCAGCGGCAAGCGGCTGATCGTCTGGACGATGTGCGTCGGTGGCGCCGCAGCCGGAATCGCCGGGTGGATGCAGGTCGCGGGCGTCGATCACCGGCTCTACGACACGGTCGCCGGTCCGATCGGCTATATGGGCCTCTTCGCCGCATTGCTGGGGGTGCTGCACCCGGTCGGCATCTTCTTCTCCGGGCTGGTCTTTGCCGCCCTGCTGCGGGGCGGCGAATCGCTCCAGATCGGCGCGAACATCTCGCCCGAGATCATCAGCGCGCTGGTCGGGCTCATTCTCCTGCTGCTGGCCGCCCGCTCGGGCCGCTTCACGAGAGCGAGCCGGGAAGCCTGATGTTCTTCGAAAGCATGCTCGAAGCCGGGGTGAGGCTGACCGTGCCGCTGCTTCTGGTTGCGCTGGGCGAGCTGATCGCCGAACGCGCCGGCGTGATCAATATCGGTCTCGAAGGCAAGATGGCGGCGGGCGCCTATGCCGGTTTCGTCGTCATGGCGGGAACCGGCGACCCCTGGCTGGCGGCGCTCGCCGCCGTGCTGGCCGGTGCCGCCGTTTCCGCGGTGATGGCGGGCGTCGCGATCTGGGGCCAGGTCAACCAGATCCTCGTCGGCTTCGCGCTCTTCATCATGGTGCCGGGGCTGGTCGCGTTCCTCTACCAGCAACACACGACGACCCTGGTGGTCACGCCCGCGCTCGACCGCCTGTCGCTCCCCGGGCTGAGCGACTTGCCGGTCATCGGCGGCGCGTTCTTCTCGCAAAACGGGTTCTACTACGGCGTCGTCGCGCTCTGCCTGCTGGTCTGGGTGTGGATGCACCGGACCCGCTTCGGGCTGTCCGTGTCCGCGTGCGGGCACGATCCCGAGGTCGCGCTCTCCAAGGGGATCGCGGCGCGCTGGGTCCGGACCCAGGCGACGCTCGCCTGCGGCGCTCTCGCCGGCTTGGGCGGCGCGGCGCTTACCGTCGGCGCGCTGGGCTCGTTCAGCCCTGGCGTCACCGGGGGCCGGGGCTTCGTCGCCATCGCCATCGTCATACTGGGCCGCTGGAGCGTCGGTTGGACCGTGCTCGCCGCGCTGGCGATCGGGCTCTCGGATGCGCTCCGACTCCGCCTCGGCAGCCAGGTGGATTTCCCGGTGCAACTGCTTGCGATGCTGCCCTGGCTGGTGGTGCTGATCATGTTGATAGCGGGCGCCCGGTTCGCGAAGATGCCGCGGGCGCTGGGGCGCAATGTCGGTGCCGCCCAATCGGTGACCTGACGGAGCCATCATGGCCCAACGCGACCCGATACGCCCCAGCACGCGGCCCCGTGAGACTGCGGATCGCCGATGACCGTCCGCCCGAACAAGCTGATCGGCGCCCGCGTGCGTCGCCGCGAAGACCCCAGGTTCCTGCGTGGCCGGGGCCGGTACACCGGTGACGCGCGGCCGCCCGGGATGCTGCATGTCGCCTTTTTCCGCAGCGACGTGCCGCACGCCAACATCGAGAGCGTCGCCGTTGAGCCCGCGCGCGACGTTCCCGGTGTCGTGGGCGTTTTCACCGCCGAGGACATCTCGCGACTGGTCCAGCCCATCTCGGTCGAGGTGACCATGCCGGGCTACCAGGGCTGCGATTACCCGGTTCTCGGTCGGGACAAGGTGTGCTTCGTCGGCCAACCCATAGCCGCGGTCGTCGCACGAACGCGCTACGAGGCCGAGGACGGGGTCGACGCGATCGTCGCGGAATACGAACCCCTGCCGCCGGTGCTCGATGTCGACCGGGCTTCCGAGCCCGACTCGGCAACGATCCATCCCTCCGTGCCCGACAATCTCTTCAACCATTTCACGCTTGCGGAAGGCGACGTGGAGGGCGCGTTCGAACGGGCGGATCACCTCGTGGAGCTGGAGATCCGAAACGCCCGTTGCGCCCAGGCGCCGCTGGAAAACCGTATCGTCATCGCCGAGTGGGACGAGCTCTACGAAGAGCTGGCGGTGACGGTCTCCCACCAGGCGCCGCATCTCTTCCGCACCGGCCTTGCGGAATTCCTCGATCTCGCCGAGTCCCGCATTCGCGTCGTCTCGCCGGACGTGGGGGGCGGGTTCGGCGGCAAGCTCACCGTCTACCCCGAGGACCTGGTGACCTGTGCGGTGTCGCGCCTGGTCGGCAAGCCGGTTTGCTGGAGCTGCGACCGGCGCGAGGACCTGATGACGACGATGCAGGGCCGCGAACAGGTTCACCGGATCGCGGCCGCAGTCGACGCTGACGGGCGGGTGCGCGGCGTCCGGGTGACGATCAAGGCCAGCAACGGTGCGTTTCCGATCTGGCCGATGTCGGCCGGTCTGGACTCCGGCCAAGCGTCGGAAAACGTCACCGGACCCTACGACATCCCGAACTACGAGCGCGATGTCTACGCCGTCGCCACCAACAAGGCGCCGATGGGCCCCTATCGCGGGGTCGGGCGGGTGGCGGCGTGTTTCGCCATCGAGCGCATGATGGACGAGATCGCGCACCGGCTCGGCCTCGATCCGCTTGAAGTGCGGCGGCGCAACGTGGTCCGCGACTACCCGTACACCACCCCGGCCGGTCTCCGTTTCGAGAGCGGCAGCTCCGCCGAATCGCTCGACCAGATGGAGGAACTGCTGAACCTGGCCGCGCTGCGCAGGGAGCACGAGTCCCTGCGCGCGAGCGGCGTCTACCGCGGCGTCGGCTTCGGGGCCATCGTCGAGCACACCGCGCTGGGACCTGATGAAGTCTCCAGAAAGGGCATCGACATGGTGCTGGGGATGGAGTCCGCCTGCGTCCGGGTCGAGCCCGATGGCACGATCACGGCGATCATGGGCACCCACAGCCAGGGGCAGGGGCACGAGACCACCTTCGCCCAGGTGATCGCCGACGAGTTCGGCATTCCTCTGGAGCGCGTGAAGGTCCGTTTCGGCGACACCTCCGTTGTTCCCTATGGGCTCGGAACCTGGGCGAGCCGCAGCCTGGTCTATGGCGGCGGCGCGGCGATCCTTGCCAGCCGAGACGTGATGGCGAAGGCCGTGCGGATCGCCGCGCACATTCTGGAGGTCGAGCCGGACGCGATGGCATACCGGGACGGCGCCATCTCGCTTCGTGAGGACGCGGCCACCGCCATGACACTGGAGGAGATAGCCCGCATCGCCAACCACCGTGCCAACCGCCTGCCCGAGGACATCGACCCCGGCCTCGAGGCGACGCGCCGCTACCGTGCCCCCGACCCCGGAACCTTCTCAAACGCGCTGCACGCGGCCGTGGTGGAGGTCAATCTGCGGACCGGTGCAGTCGACATCCTGCGCTACGTCGTGATCGAGGATTGCGGCACGGTGGTCAACCCGACGATCGTCGAAGGCCAGCTGCACGGCGGCATCGCGCAGGGTATCGGCCAGGCGCTCTACGAACATGCCGTCTACGACGGCGAGGGCCACCCGCGCGCGGTGAACTTCGCCGACTATGTGATCCCCGACGCCGGCAGCATGCCGAGGATCGAAATCCATCATCGGGAAAGCCCGTCGCCCAACAGCATCGGCGGGTTCAAGGGCATGGGCGAAGGCGGCGCGGTGAACCCGCCGGCCGCGATCGCCAACGCCGTGACCGATGCCCTGAAACCCTTCGGGATCAATGTGAACCACACGCCGATCCAGCCGGGCTGGATCGTCGATGCCGTGGCCGCGTCTCAGCCGTAGGTGCACGAAAAAAGAAATGGGTGCCTGCGGGTCGCCATCCGATTAATGCCGGATCTGCACGCGCGATCAGTGTTCCCAACCGACCATGAGCAGGCTCGAGAACGCGCCGTCGCGCACTGAGGCGGGGCGCATGACGGCCGCCCTAGTCGACATCTTCTGCCGCTCCTTCGCGTCCCCGCCGCCGGCGATCACGCTCGACATCGACGACACCTGCGACCGGGTTCACGGCCACCAGCAGTTGTCGCTGTTCCACGCCCACTACGACACCCGCTGCTTCCTGCCTGTGCACGTCTACCATGTTGAGAGCGGAAAGCCGGTGGCGGTTCTCCTGCGCCCGGGCAAGACGCCGTCGGGCGTCGAGGTCCGCATCCTTCTCAAGCACCTGACCCGGCGCATCCGCCGCCACTGGCCGCGCACCCGGCTGACCTTCCGCGGCGACAGCCATTACGGCCGGACCGAGGCGATGGACTGGTGCGAGGACAACGGCGTCGACTTCATCTTCGGCCTGGCCGGCAACACCGCGCTGCACGGCCTCGCCTACGAGACCGCCGACGATCTCAAGGTGCGCCGCGCCGAGGCTGGCGCGGATCG
>MPNO01000081.1 GCA_002239065.1 Defluviicoccus sp. bin129
TCGCCCCAGCCGGTCCCGCGCCAGCAGCCGCCAGTCCCCCAGCGTGTACCCCGCCTCCGGCAGAACCCGCTTCGCGATCTCCCCCTCCGCCCCGCAGCCCGCGAGCTGTCCGGGTTCCCCCGCGGGCTGTCCGGGTTCCCCCGCGGCGACCGGACCGGGGAACGGGACCGAACCCCGCGCGACATATTCCTGGAACAGCCGCAGGCGCCGGTTGCCGGCAAACAACCGGACGCTGAGCAGCAGCGGTCCGTCGCCGGAGCCCATGTCCCGGATCTCGCCTTCGAGGCGAAACGCCGCTTGCCCGGCGGCGCCCCGATCGACCCTCACATGCCGGTCGATCGACTGTTCCAGCGCGTTGGCGACATGTTTGGAGGGGCCGGTCTCCTTGCCCGTCCGCCCATCCACGATCCGAAGGCCCGAGAGCCCGCCCGAACTCCCGACATGTGACGCGATGCCCCTGGCGATCGAACCCACCGCCAGGTTCAGCGCGATCGGCCGGTTCACCCACGCCAGGTCGAAGGCGGCGGACGATGACGCGAGCGAGCGGCCGCCGCGGATACCGGTGGCGTTGCACTCCACCTTGATCGACGCCTCTCCGGGCGTGCCCCGGCAGAGGATGTTGATCCGCGCTTGGGCTTTCTTCAGGACCTCCAGATAGGTCTCGTGCCAGCGCGGGTCCGGGCTGTCCTCGAGCACCCGCGACACGTCCGCGAGGCTCGCCCGGTCGACCAGCTCGTACTGACCCACCGCTTCTTCGGACAGCGCCCGCAGCAACTCGCCGTGGATCTGCGACCGCTGGCGGGCGTTCAGCCCGGCGAAATCTCCCGGGTGAAGCGGTTGCAGCGCGAGCTTCTCTCCCCTGTCGACGCCGCGCCGCAACAGCGAGTCCACCAGCCCCTCGGCCCAATTCTTCGCCGCCCGCGCCGCCTCGCCATCCCGCGCCTCCTGCCCCTGCGCAGCGGTCATGGAGGCCGCGAGGAGGAAAAGCCCCGCCAGACCGACACGAAATGACATTGGAGGACGCTTCACCCGTTCCTCCCTGGACCCCTAATGACGCCGCTTTGCCACATCGCGATCCTCGACTTTCCGAACCGGCGCTGCAACCGAAAATCGTGTACCAAGTGGAATGCCCGGCACGGGAGCCGGATCGTCCAACGATGCCCTCCGGATTCGGGCGGGGGGAGCGGAAATGCCTCCGGTTCTTCCATTCTCCTGCCGGAGACCGCCGCCCGGGCGACGTCGACGAGGAAGCAAAATGCCGACGATTGCTGTTCCGATCGATCGTGCAGCTTCCCGGAAACGCCTGTGGCATGGCGGACACCAAGCCCGATGCTCGACAGGTGGACCATGGAATGGCGCAGGCTGTTTTTGCTCAGCCGTCCCACCGAGGCGCCGCTCATGCGCCGCTCGTTCCCGTCCGTCGCGCCGATCGTCCAGCCGAACACTCCCTCGCGCCCTCGATCCATATGGCCTTCACGTCCTCCCGGAGCCGATTCCATGACCCGTAAAGCATTTTTCGGAAATTTGGCCGTCGGAGCTCTGCTTCTCACGGCATGGGCGCCGCTCGCGGAAGCGGAAGCTCCGCTTCCGGCGTATCGGGACGCCGGGCTGGAACAGCGCTTCCTGTCGGAAGGCCGGGTTGCGGTTCTCCCTTCGCCGGTCGGCGAGGATCTGGCCACGATCGTCGCGGACAGGGCGGTCAGGGAGCGGGATGGAGCGGCACTCGCGAAAGCCGCGAGAAATCTCGTCGTCCATGCCTCGGCGCAGGTCTCCGAGGGCTGGCGCAAATCCGCCGCCGCCTGGACCGCGCTCTACGAGGCGCATTTCGCCGAATCCACGGACCGGGCGCGAAGCTGGCACAAGCGCAGGCAGGCCCGGCGCAAGGCCGCTCACGCCCTGGAGGAGGCGGCGTTCAGCCTATACGCCGCCTTTCGTTCGTCGACCGAGGTCGCGCCCGCCGGCGCGATCCTCGGCGAGTTCGCCCGCATCCAGGAAACCAGGAACGACTATGTCAGCGCCGAGCTCGCGCTCCGCGACAGCGTGGCCGTAACGCGCGATCCGGATGCGGAGACGCGGCTGAACCGGCTGCGCAGGAAGCACGGCTTCCGCATCGTCAAGATCCGCCATGACGGGGATCGCGACGACCCCGCGTCCTGCATCGCGCTGAGCGCCGCGGTCGCCGAAGACCAGCGGGATCGCGTGGCCGACTATGTCGCCGTGGAACCGGGCCGGGGCGACCACCCGGTGATCCTGCGGGACTCGACCGTCTGCATCGGCAATCTCGAACACGGCGTCAAATATCGTGTGAGGTTCCGCGCCGGCCTCATCGACATTCACGGCCGAGAGATCGTCGAGGACGCGCCTCGGATCCGCGTGCCCGATCGTCCGGCGAGCGTCCGCTTCTCGTCCGGCCGTTACGTGCTGCCCAGCACGGGTAGCGTCGGGGTTCCTCTCACCACGGTAAACATGGCCAAGGCCCCTCTGCGGCTGCTTCGGATCACCGAAGGCAATCTGGTCGACCTGGTGAGCGGCGGACGCCTGCCCAGCGACCTCGAAGGCCGCCAGCTGGGTCGGATCGCCGATGCGCTCGGAGAAGAGGTCTGGAAGGGTTCCATCGCCATCCGCAACGTCCGCAATCGACCGGTCGTCACGGCGGTGCCGCTGGACAGGCTCCTGCCGGAGCGCAAGCCCGGCATCTATGTCCTGGCGGCGACCGGGGACGAGTCGGGCAATCCCTACTACCGGGACCACCCCGTCCAGTGGCTGATCGTCTCCGATATCGGCCTGACCGTCATACGGGGCGCTGACGGGCTGACCGTGTTCGCCCGCTCGCTCTCCTCCGCCCAACCGGCGGCGGGCGTCATGCTGGCCCTCAGGGCACGCAACGAAGACACGCTCACCCGGCTGACCACCGACGCCGACGGTCGGGCCACCTTCGCGCCGGGGCTCCTGCGGGGCTCGGGCGGCCGGACGGCTGTACTGTTGCAAGCGCGCTCGGAGGACGGAGACCATACCTTTCTGAGGCTTACCGGCGCCGGCTTCAACCTGTCCGACCGCGGCGTCGGCGGCCGCGCGCACCCGGAATCCCTGGAGGCCTATGTCTACACCGACCGCGGCATTTATCGGCCGGGCGAAACCGTCCACCTCACCGCCCTGGTCCGGGACGAGCTCGGGCGCGCCCTCGCCGACATGCCGCTCCTGCTCGAAGTCACCCGGCCGGACGGCGTGCTCGCGCGCAGCTTTTCCGTGCTCAGCGATCATACCGGCGCCGTCGCCCTCGACCATCGGCTGGCCGATACCGCGGTTACGGGGGAATGGCGTTTCGCCCTGAGCATCCCCGACCGCTCGGCGATCGTGGGGCGAACCCGTGTCGAGGTGCAGGATTTCGTGCCGCCGCGGATCGAGGTGGATGCCACGTTGCCGCCGACGCTTTCGACCGGAGCCGAATTCCCCCTCGCCATCAAGGCGAGATTCTACTACGGCGCCCCCGGCGCGGGGCTGACCGTCAAGGGGCGGTTGCGGGTGGAGGCCGATCCCGAACCTTTCGCCCGCTGGGCGGGGTTCCGGTTCGGGCTGGTCGGCGAAGAGCCCGGCCCGGCCCGGCTTGCGCTCCCCGACGCGAAGACCGGGCGGGACGGCACGGCGACCCTGGCGCCGATACCGCCCGCGATCGCGGCAACCACGCATCCCCTGCGGGTCCGGCTGCAAGCCGCGGTGCTCGAACCCGGCGGAAGGCCGGTGGGAACGACTGCCGCGCGCCCGCTTCGCGACGGGCGCGAACGTATCGGCCTGCGCCCGCGGTTCAGCGGGTCGGCGGCGCCGGGTGCGGCGGCGGGTTTCGAAATCGTCCTGGTCGGCGGGGACGGCTCCGCGCTGGGAGGGCGCGAACTCGCCTGGCGTCTCTACCGCGAGAGGCGCGAATCCTTCTGGTACATGAATCCCCACGGCAGGTGGAAGCATCGCGCCATCGTCATGGATTCCACCGCGGATAGCGGGACGGTCAGGACCGCCGGCCCCGAAGCGCATTCCGCGCGGATTTCGGTCCAGCCGGGCTGGGGCACCTACCGGCTCGAAATGCGCGATCCGGGCAATCCGAATGTCATGCCCGCGAGCGTCCGTTTCGGCGTCGGGTGGAGCGCGGAGCCGGATCGCCCCGACGTTCCCGACAGGATGACCGTGCGCCTGGACAGGAAACGATACCTGCCGGGAGAGCAGGCGACGGTCAGGCTCGAATCGCCGTTCGACGGACCCGCATTGGTGGTCGTGGCCACGGACGGAATCGAGCAGGTCCACCCTGTCGACGTGGTCGATGGAAACGCGTCCCTTTCCCTTCCCGTGGAGAGCTGGATCGCCGGGGCCTACGTCACGGCCACGACATTCCGCCCGGCTCCGGCGGGAGCGCGAGCGGGCCCCGCGCGCGCGATCGGACTGGCCTGGCTCCCGGTCGATCAGCCGAAGCGGAGATTGTCGGTCGCGTTCGATCTGCCTTCCGCCGCCCCTTCCGGCGAACCCGTATCGGTTCCGTTCCGGGTGACCGACGGCGACGGCAAGCCGAGGCAGGCCCGCCTCACGGTCGCGGCCGTGGACGAAGGCATTCTCCGGATGACGGGTTTCAAGTCGCCCGATCCGGCTTCCCTCCTGTTCGGCAAACGCCGAATGGCGGTGGAAATCCGCGACCTGTACGGGCGGATCATCGATGCGCGAAAGGGAAGCCCCGGCGTGATCCGGTCGGGGGGCGACGATCCGGGCGGCCTGCTGGGCGGCATTCATCCGCCTCGCCGGACCGTCGTTCTCTATCGCGGTCTCATGTCGACCGGCCGCGACGGGCGCGGCGAAGTGACGCTGGATATTCCGGCGGGTTTCCGCGGGCGGATGCGCCTGATGGCGGTGGCTCACGACGCCGATGCGCTGGGGCACGGGACCGGCGTGCTGCCGGTCCGCGATCCTCTCATGGCGGATCTCTACTTGCCGCGCTTCCTCGCACCGGGAGACAGGGCACAGATCGCCGTCGAGCTGGTCAACGCGGAGGCCCCGGCCGGCGACTACCGCGCGACCCTGTCCGCGTCGGGGCCCGTCGCGATCGGTGGCGACCTGCCGCCAACGACGGCACTTTCGCCCGGCGAACGGCGCCTGCTGCCGCTGACGGTCACGGCGACCGATCCCGGCCGCGCGGTGCTCAGGGTCGCGGTCTCCGGCCCCGGGGGCGTCCGCGTCGAACGAAGCTGGACATTGGCGGTCCGTCCGGCCCGGCCGTGGCGGCAGGAGCGGAACCGGATCACCCTCAAGCCGGACACCGGCATCCACCTGTCGGAGGCGCTGACAAGCGGTTTGCATCCGACGAATCTGCGTGTCTCGGTGGGTGTTTCCGCGCTCCCCTTCGACCTGCACGAGCTGTTGGCATCGCTCGACCGCTATCCCTATGGCTGTACCGAACAGTTGATCAGCCGTGCCTTGCCGCTGCTATACGTGAGCGAGCTGGAAACCCGGTCCCCTCGGCGTTCCTACAGCCCGGAGCTGCGCGCGCGAATCCGGAATGCCATCCGAAAGGTGCTGTCGCGGCAACGCCCCGACGGCAGCTTCGGCTTGTGGAGTCCGCGGGATAGAGCCGACCCCTGGCTTTCCGCCTACGCGCTCGACTTTCTCGAACGTGCACGCGACCGGGGATTCGAAGTGGACGAGGCCGTGCTGAGCCGATCTGGCCGCTACTTCACGCATGTCCTCGAACGACGATCGTTGGGCGGCCGGAACACGGAGGCGGCGGCCTATGCACTTGCGTCCCTTGCCCGCACCGGGGCCGTGCAGCCCGGAGCCGTGAGACTGTTCGCCGAGTCCTATCTCCACGACATAACCACCGGGCTCGGGCGCGCACAGGTGGCGCTGGCGGCGGCCTCTTTCGGGCTGACCGACGTGGCGAACGATGCTCTGTCCTCTGCGGTATCGTCGTTCGGCCGCAGGCGCTTTGTGACATATGGCAGCAAGCTGCGAGATGTAGCGGCCGTCGCCGCGATTGCGTCCCGGCTGAATCACGATGCCGCGCGCCCCGCGACGGAAGAGCTGAGCCGGCTGGTCCAGGCCGCGGACGAGACGAGCACCCAGGAAAAGGCGTGGATGGTGGTCGCGGCGCGCGAGTTGAACAAGACCATGGGCGACCCGCCGCCCACCCGCGCCGGCACGCTGGAGGTGAACGGCGAGGCGAATTTCCATCGCGTCGTCGAGCGCGAAGAACTCCGGGGTGTGGGGCTGAGGGTCCACAACGCCGGCCACCGCCCGGTTAGCCTTACCGTCGGTGTCGGCGGCCATCCCACGGGCGAAGATCCGGGCGCGAGCAACGGCGCGACGATCGCGCGGTCGGTCTTCACCCCGCTGGGCGAGCCGGCGGCACTGGAGAACCTGAAGCAGGGCGATGACCTGATCGTGGTTCTGGAGGGGAAGGCGCTCGGGGGTGCGGCCCGGGTCCGCCTTCTGGTGGTCGACCTCCTGCCGGCGGGTCTCGAGATCCAGGCCGCGATTACCGACGGCGACCGCTATCCGGAGCTCGGGCGGGTCGACGTTCCGGACACCGTCCGATTGCGGGACGATCGCTACGTGGCGGCGGTGACCCGCGAGGCCGGCGAGGGATTTCGTCTGGCCTATCTGGTGCGCGCGGTGACGCCCGGGACCTACCGGGTCCCGGCCGCGCATGTGGAGGACATGTATGCCCCCTCCATACGCGCGCGGGGCGCCATGGGCGCGTTGACCGTCCGGCCCTGAGGACGGTCATGCGCGGTACCGGGCGGCGGCGCCGAATTGGCCTGGTAGCTATTGCCCTGGGGGCCATCGGCGCGGCCGTCCCGATGCTCGATGCGGCTTTTCCCCTGCCGCGGATCGGGAAATCGGGTCTTTCGCGTGCCCTGCTGGCCGAAGACGGCAGCATTCTGCGCGTCGCGACGACCGCCGAAGGAAAGATCCGCCTCCGAACCGACGTGAGGGACGTAGATCCCCGATTCATCCGATTGCTCACGGCCTATGAGGACCGCCGCTTCCATCTCCACCCCGGCATCGATCCTGCGGCGCTGGCGCGCGCGCTGTGGCAATGGGCATCGAACGGCAGGATCGTCTCCGGGGCGTCGACATTGACCATGCAGGTGGCGCGGCTGCTCGAGCCGCGGCCGCGGACGGTCCGGGCCAAGGCACTCGAGATGCTGCGGGCGCTGCAGATCGATGCCCGGCTGTCGAAGGACGAAATCCTGGGGCTCTATCTGACGCTGGCTCCCTATGGCGGCAATCTGGAGGGGTTGCGCGCGGCCTCCCTGGCGTGGCTGGGCAAGGAGCCCGGGCGGCTGACCGACGCCGAGGCGGCGCTGCTCGTCGCATTGCCGCAGGCGCCGAGCCGGCTGCGCCCGGACCGGTTTCCCAAGCGCGCCCGGCTCGCGAGGAACAAGGTCTTGCGCCGGGCGGCGGCGCATCGGGTCATCACCCGGCGTGAAGCCGGTCAGGCCATGCAGGACGGCATTTCCGGCGAACGGCGTTCCCTGCCCTTCCATGCGCCGCATCTGGCGGACCGGCTGTTCGCCCGGGGTTCCGAAATCGAGCTGCGCACGACGCTCGACGCTTCCCTCCAGGTCCGCGCCGAAGCGCTCGCGGCAGCGCACGCGGAAGCCGCCGGCCCCAGGACGGGCGTGGCCGTGCTGGTTGCGGACCACCGGAACCGGATGGCGGTCCGCGTCTGGGTGGGAAGCCCCGATTACCTGTCCACCCGGCGGCTCGGGGCGGTCGACATGGTCCGCGCCATACGATCGCCGGGGTCTACCCTGAAGCCGTTCATCTACGGCCTCGCGTTCGACCGCGCGATCGCTCATCCAGACACGCGGATGAACGACACGCCGCGCAGTTTCGGGGACTACGCTCCCGGCAATTTCGATCGCCGGTACCGGGGGTCCGTCACCCTTGCGGACGCCCTGAGGTTGTCGCTGAACTCGACCGCGGTGGCGGTGATGGACCGGTTGGGGCCCAGCCGCTTCGCGCGCGCCCTGGAGGCGGCGGGGGTGCCCCTGTCCCTACCGCCGGGCGAGCGGCCCGGCCTTGCCGTCGCGCTCGGCGGCGGCGGCCTGACGCTGCATCGGCTGGTCTCTCTCTATGGCGCCCTGGGGACAGACGGGCGGGTGCGTCCGCTGCGCGCGCTCCGCTCCGCGCGGGAGATTGCGCCGCGCCCCCTGCTCACCGCCCCCACCGCGCGCGTCGTCGCCGCCATCCTTCGCGACGCTCCTCCTCCGCGCGGCAAACCGCCGGCGCACTCGATCGCCGGCGCGCCGCGGATCGCCGCCAAGACGGGAACGTCGTTCGGGTTCCGCGACGCCTGGGCCCTGGGCGTCGATGGCCGGTATGCGGCCGGCGTCTGGCTGGGCCGCGTGGACGGCACGCCGCAACCCGGACGAACCGGTAGAAATGACGCGCTTCCCTTGCTGCACGCCGTGTTCGGGCTGCTTCCGCGGGATCCCGCGCGGACGTTGCCGAATTCGGATAGCGCGCTGAAGGATGTCGCGCCGCTCGCCCTCCGCGATTTCAACGACTCCGGCCGCTACCTTCCCTGGTCGGCATCGAGCCTGACGGTGGACTTCCCGCCCGACGGCGCGACGATCGCACTCGCGCGTGCCGGCGGCTACAGGACGATTCCCCTGCGAGCCTCGAGCGGCAGCGGCACGATACGCTGGATGGTCAACGGGCGGCTTCTGGCCGGTACGGTGTGGCACCCGGATGGACCGGGCCAGGCCACCATCACCGCGCTCGATACCGCGGGCAACCATGCCAGATCGGCAATCTGGGTGGAATAGCTCCCCTTCGTCGGAAACCCATTCCCCGTGTGTCGCCGATGTTCACCGACGGGCGCCGGACAACCGGATAATTGACCGTTCGGCGATCATGTCTCGATAGAAATCCGGAACGACTGCGTACTGCTACGCCCCTTGAGATCCTTGACGCTTATCTTGAATTCGAAGTCTCCGGTGTAGCCGGAAAAATCTACCTGCGGAATGCGAATGGCGGTGCCCACGATATAGGGTCTCACCACATCGGTAATATTCTTTCCGAACCAACCCTTGCGGACACGGACGTTCAACGTCGTCATGTCCGGAGTGACCCCGTCCGTCGCCGGAAGAAAATCGAGGTGGACGACAACCGGTTCGTCCGCCGCGAAGACCGCATTGTCGTCCGGCCGCCGCAGCGCGATCGTCGGCCCGACCCGGTCAACGCTCTGCACCCCGCCCCGTTCCGCCTGGCCGGACAATTCTGAAGATATCCGGGCAAAGGTCCCGGGATCGATCACCAGAGAACGCTGTTCGGCCGATGCGGTGTCGGCCATCGACAGCGAACAGATCAGAATAAGCAAGACCCAATACAAGCGACACATCGCGTTCTTCCCTTCTCCACGAACCGTCGACAGTATGCTCATCGACGCCCGGACATTATAGCTCGGACAGCCGCCATGGACAACCTTTACGACCGTTGTTATCGCTCGCAAGAAATCTCAGGGATTCGCCGGGAAACGATGACTGCTTCGGCGTTGTACCTGACCGCCATCGCTGCATTAACCATGTCCTGGGATCTCCGATAGTCGGCGGCATTCAGCCCGGGCAAGACCGCGATATCAATGCAAAAGACGACAATTGCGAGATCCCGTGACCCGCACCCGATTCCGATGCAAGGGAGCCATACGCCCGGACTGCAACTTCAGGCATTGTTCCGGGGTGCCGGTGGCAAGCTTCGACCAATGTGCCGCGGCATCGGGCGCCTTGTAGTCGCCGACCGCGGCTGCTACACGGAGCTGGCGCTCCGATCCGTTCCCCATGGCGTCTTTATTTCGCGGGACCCAAATCTCGCCGGGCCGCGTGTACCCCGACGAGGGAAAATTCGGCTCAGCCCATCCGACCGGTGCTATTGCAACCTCACGACCGCTTCCTTCGGACACACGCGTTCCAGCTTGGAAACGTCCCGGCAATCCTGTTCGGTAGTTTGGTAGGGTACTCTTACAGTCTTTTTGTAACGGCACTGCCATGTCATGGAAACCCTGCACCTGCGTTTGTAGTCGCTAGTTCCCGTGCATGAACAACTGGTCTTGGCATCCCAGTGTTTGAACTCGCCAACACGCTTTTTAGTGCTTGCGAAAGCACCACCATCCTGTCTGCATTTTCGTTTCATATGCCGCCTGGTGTAAAAATCCACCTCGGTGACACGAGCCGAGTGCTCATAGAGTCCGAGGCCCCTTTCTCCACCCATCTCCTTCGCGAGTTCTCCAAGTGCCGAACTACAGGTACTCTCCCTCGATATCCAAAGCACGCTAAAACTATCTCGTTTGGTCATGGTTCTGATGGTTTTCTTCTCTTCGGTGCGGTGGCGTGTTACCGGCTTGTTTTCGCAGACTCGTTTTGTCCGGGTCTCCTTCTTGCAGAGGGAGATCCTGTATGCGGTGGGTCCTTCGACGGTCAGACGCCGGCGGAACGGTTCGTGCTGCGCCGCTTCGACGGCAATCTCGTACTGGCCCCGCGTGAGGACCATGCCGGCACGGTAATTCGAGCCGGCGCTGGTAAAGACGCGCACCTGCGCGTTAGCCGGTACCGTTTGCAGCGTCAGGGTGGACCAGCGCCTCCCCACCGCGACCAGCGCGTCGGACTGTGGCCGGTTCAGGAACCCGGTGGCTTTCACCTGCTGTTTCGTCTGCCAGTCGCGCAAGGCGACCCGCGTGTTCTTCCCGAAAACCCCGTCCGGCCGGCCGACCTGGTGGCCCAGGAATTGCAGGCCCCGCTCGATCCCGACCCTTGCCTGGTGATCGAGACCGAGCGCATTTTCTACCGCTTCGGGGTTCGGCGTGAGCGCCGCAACCGGCTTCTTGGGGCCGGCCTCGAGACGAAACGCCGGGCGCTTGGGAAAGCCGCCTGCCGCCGCCGACGCCAGGACGGCGGAGCCCTTCCCGGACCCGACGAGCAATTTCGCGACCTGGTCGTTCTGGTAAGTCCGCCGCACCGCCCGCCGCATGTGACGTTTCAGGTGTTGTTCCACTTCGGCGGCCGTCACCTTGCCGTCCCCGTTCGCGTCGCCCGCGCCGTAGAGCGCATCCAGCAGGTGGTGGGTGAACATTCCGTGGCCCGCCTTCGTGTCCCAGTATGCGAGCTGGTCGTGCCTGGCCGCCGTCAGCACCGTCATGTTGGGCGCGACGCTGTCCGGCAGGCCCGCCTTCTGGATGACCGGCGACGCCTTGAGATGCGGTTTCCCGTCACCCCCCCGCCCGGTGAAGCACGCATCCAGAAATACCGATACCGTGCGCGCGGGGAGCTTGCCCAGGTTGCGGTAGAGCAGGTCCACCGAATATCCGTTCAGCCTGGGGTTGGTCGGGTTGGCATCGGCCGGAAGCAGATAGGCGCCGGGTGTCTTCTCGTTCAGCCCGGGCATGCCGTGGCCGGAGTAGAAGACCACGACATCGGACAGCTTCCTGCCCTCGTCCGGATCGAGGTAGAACCAGAGCTTGCCCCTGGCATCCTGGGCGTTTCCGAAAACCCCGATCATCTGCGCCTGGGTGGCATCCCGCAGATAGATCACGTTCGCGGCGTCGAAGCCCAGAACATCCAGCACGTAGCGCCGGAAGGCGGCCGCGTCGCGGTGGGCGTACAGCACCTTTCCGGTACCGGTATAGTTGCTGTTGCCGATAATGACCGCGATGCCGTCGGGATTCCTGACGCCGGCGGCCGCCGGTTCGCGGAGGGCGGTTCCGGCAATCGCCAGAACGCAGAGGGCGCAGGCGACGACGGGACGCCACATCGAGCTCGTCGCTGCCATCCGCCATCCTCCCGACAGTGCCATCGCAACATGCTCAGCGCATTCGGCGAGAAATAACACGTGTTCCGGCGAATTTCCAATCGGCGTCGCGCCGGAACCGATCGCCCCGGCGAACGATCGTCCGACCGCCAAATTGCCCTCCCGCGACGGATCGATAATCCCTCAAATCCTCCCATAACGATGCGGAAAGGCCGTCTTCGAGAAGGGACCGTAACGATGATCACCAGCCCGACCGACACCGTCTCCGCGCGACAGCTCCGTCGCGCCCGGGGACCGCGATGGGCCAGGCGTCTGGCGGCGTCCGCGCTCGTGTTGCTGAGCGCGGGCGCGATCGCGGGAGATGCGCGCGCCGGCGCGCCCGACAGGGGCGAGCGGCGCTTCGTGGTCGATGCGGCGCTGAGGAGCACCGTGCCTCCGGAGCTCGCGCTGGCGGTAGCCCGGGTGGGTGGCCGGCCGGAATTCGGCGACGGGATCGGCCTCATGAACCTGCTACCCGATCTGGCGCGGCGCGAGTTCGGAGTCCGGGCCGGTATCCTGCACAATCCGAGCGCCAATGCGGGTCTCGGCGTCGCGCTGCTCGAACGCCTGCATCGGCGCTTTGACGGGCGATGGGATCTCGCCCTTTCCTACTACCGGGGAGGGCCGTTGCCGAGATGCGGGGACGAAACGGTCATCCATGAGCATTCCCTCGGCTACGTGGCGGACATCCTGGAGTGGTGGCGCCGCTACCAGAAGGACGAGGCCGTGACGAAGATGATCGAGGACGTGCGCCGGCGCGGGCCGGGTCGGGCCCGGTTCTCGGCGTTGGGGGCCGGCCGGCACCGGGCGCGCGACTATGCCAACCCGGCCGACCGCCGGTGGGCGCCGCTCGCCCGGGGCGAAACCGGGTTCGGCAGGGAAGCGGATGTACCGGCCGGGCCGTTCGGCGATATCGTGCCCTGCTGCTCGTCGGCCCGCTTCTTCTGAGCGGCTCCGTGCACGGCCTCGGGACATGAACCATGATGCGTGAAGCCAGCCACGGCGCGGACGAAGTGTTGAAGGGCGTATTCCTCGACCTCGGCCAGATCGGCGAGGCCGGCGATCCGAAATATTCCGAACGGGTTCTTCGCCGGCTGGCCGCAAAGATCCTCGACGGCCGCGCCCACGAACTGCTCGTCTTTCGCCTGTGCCATCTGGTGCGCTGCGCATCGATCGCCTCCGAGATCGCCGGCGGCCGGTACGGCTGGCTCGAATTCTTTTGCGCGCCGCGCTCCGGCCGGGCGAGCTGGGCGGCGAGCTGGTTGCGTGCCCGGTTGCCCTCGGTCGAAGGCGGGGTGCCGGCCTTCGCAACCGCCGATCGCGTGACGTTGCGATATCGGGGGCGTTCGGCCCCGGTATCGATACCCTACGGCGCGATGCCGCTGCTCGCGGCCTTCATGGAGTTCCTCCTGAACAGCTTGCAATACGACGTTGTGCGGGACGGGGTTGCGCCGCTGTCGCGACCGGATCTCTCATGGCGCGAATTTCAGGACAGCGCGAACGCGCTGTCGCGGGCGGTCTATGCCTGGCTGCGCCGGCACACCCGGCCGGTTCAGGACAGCCGCGACTTCGAGGAGATCGCGCGGTTTCTCACCGGGCGCGGCGCGGGCGGCGATTTCACGGCGGACGATATCGACGACACGGCGATCCTCCAGTTCTGGCGTGCGGCGTCGATCCGGCCGGGCTCCGGGTTCGTCACCTTCCGCAAGACCTTCCGCACCTTCCTGCGCTTCGCCACGGCGCTGCGGGAAGAGACCCTGCGCGCCGGGCTCGAGCGTCCCGAGGCGCTCGCCGGGGGGGGCGGAATCGACGGGCACGATCCCGCCGATCCGGCTTCTCCCGGCCTGGAGAGGATGCGTGCGCCATCCGCCCCGGTCCGGGTCTGGGAATCCGGCGAGGACGAGGACGACCGCGCCTCGCCGCTGGAGCAGGTCGCGGGCTCGGAAATCAAGCTGTTGCTCGCCGAGGAAGCGAAGCGCCTGGCACTGGTCGACGCCCACTGGCGGGATCTGCCGGGACTTGCGCATTCCCTGCTGCGCGATACGGTATTCGGCCACGCCCAGGGACGGCTGTCGCAGGCGCTGCGCATGAATGCCGCCGGCATCGAGGATCTGGTCCGCCAACCCCCGGCGGCCGATTTTGACGACGAGGTGGTTTCTCTCGAAAACCTCCTGGACCATCTCGAGGAGCTGATCGCCGTGGCGGCATTCGCGCTGATCGGCGAGACGGGAGAGGGGACGGAGCGCGGACTCGATTTCGGTACTCTGAAGCGGGGGCGTCAGGCTTTGCGGACCATCCGGCGCAAGGGATTCGACGAGGTCAGGGCCGGGACGCCGGACGCCGCCGAGGCCTTGCGCATGGCCGTACCCGGTATCGTAGAGCTGCGCGACCGGCTGTCGCCGCTCTGCGCGAAATTGAAGCAGGGGAAGTCGTGGGCGGGCCGCCAGGAAGAGGACGAGCGGGTCTTCCAGGACCAGATCTCCCTCATCTACGGCGGCGCCGAAACGGAAGACAGGGAGGTGCCGCCATGAGCCGTTGCTGGAGCGCGGTGCCGGAATCGGAACGAGAAACGCTCTACCGCCGCCTCGCGCTGGATCTGGCCGTGGACGACCTGGTGCCGGGCGAGACGGCGGCGGCGCGACCGCCGCGGTTCGACGAATTGTATGCCGCGGCCCTCGATCCGGACGCGGCGCCGGCGCCGTCCTTCGCGGCCGGGTTCGCCGCCCATCCCGACTCGCGACGGGTCTTCGAATCGCTGCTGCGCGACACCGCCATCTGCTGGTTTCCGGCCGCGGCGGCCGCGGCGGGCGGGGACGAAGGGCTGGTCGCGCGCGAGGAGGAAGGATTCGAGATCAGCATTCGACCCTCGAGCGCCGACGCGGACCAAGTCTACATATTGATCCGCCTCGCCGAAGGCCGCGAGGTCAAGCCCGTCGCGCTGGTCGCGATTCCGGCCTCCGGTGCCCCGCTGCGTGCCGGCCTGCCCGAGGATATCGACGGGGTCTATCAGCTCATCGAGCTCGGGGGCTCGGCGATCGTGCGGGCGATCCGCGATCCGGCCTCGAAGCTCGCCCTGGTATAGAGCGCCCGCCGTGACGATGCGCGCGCGGGTCTATATCGCGACCACCGAAGGCCCGGTCCTGGTGCAGCGGCTGGCTGCGGAGAAGGGCCTCGCCGAGGCCGCGCTGTCGGCGGTCTGCCTCAACGGCACGACGACGCGCCTGCCGATCACCGGCGCTTACACGTATTTCGTGCGCGACCATGTCCGGGGCCTGTCCGGGCAGGGCGCGTACCGGCTCGATCTCGACGGGCGCATCGATGGCGGATCGAGCTGGACGCTGGGTGTCTGGATCGCCCATCTCCTGCTTTCGCAAGGCCGGCTCGCGATGCGGGGCGACCATGCCGGGACAGCTATTTTCGCGACCGGAGAGGTGGCGTTCGCGGCGGATGCGGGGCGCCGGGCGGAAGTTCGTCCGGTGGACCATGTCCAGGAAAAGGCGGTGCGCCTCGCCGAACGCATGCGAGAGGAGGCGGCGGCGGGAAGGCGGGTCCTGCTCGTCGTGCCGGCAGGCAACGCAGCGGAGGCGGAAAGAGCGATAGCCGAGCCCCCCAAGCGCCATCGGGTGACCCTGCACGGGATTTCCGACGTGCGGGAGCTTCCGGCATTGCTTGCGCCGGGGTCCGCTCCTGTATCCGTCGCGCTCCGCAAGCGACCCTGGACGAGGATGGTGCTCGCGCTGGCCCTCTGCGCGGTCGCCGGCGGGGCGGCGGCCGGGTATTTCGCCTGGCGTGCCGCGGAAAGGGATTGGAACGCGCTCCTGCGGGCCGGGCGTTATCTCGATCTGGCAAAATCCCTCGACGGCTATTCCCTGCCTCCTGTGGCGCGGCGTTACCGGGAAGACCTTCGATCGCAGCTGGCGGGTTCCCCGGCGCTGGCGCCGGAGATCGCCGCGCGCCGGCCGGAGGATGGCGGCTCATGCGCGGGCCGGCGTTTCCGGGGCGGAGGGCTCGTCGATGTCCGCGTCGCCGGGCGCGAGGGCGTCTACGCGCTCGACCGGCCGGGATCCCTGTGCGGCTTCTCCGTGCGGGCGTCGGGCGACGGGACGGGCGCTCACGCCTGGCTGCTCCTGCGGCTGGTCTCCGCCGAGGGCGTTCGCGAAGAGCTGTTGCCCGCCCGGCGGCTGGTATCCGGACCGCTGACCGGAGGCCTGCCCCTTCTGTCCCAGGACTTGCCGCTTTATCTCGAAGACGGCTGGGCCTGGACGCTCGTCGCCGTGCGGGCTCCGGCCCCGTCGGCGGACGTGGAGCGGCTGCTCGAGCCGGGCGGCGGTATCGACGATCGGGCGGTGCTCGCCCGGCTCGAGGATTTCGGCGTTTCCGTCATCGGCGCCCGGATCGTGCTCGGGAGGCGGGCGGACATGCCTGCCGCCCCGGGCGGCTGAAGCCGGGCATCGGGGGGAAGAAGCGTGCGGCGTTGCCGGGTTGCCTTCCTCCGTTGCGCCGAGCGCCGCGAGGCCCGCCGTCGGACGATTGAGCTTGGCGGGATAGGCGCGTAGTCTTGGCAAGGAGCTTCGCGGGGCCGATGGTCGTGTCATCGTCTGTTGTCCGTCTGACGACGTTGTTCGCGCTGTGCGTGATTGTGGCCTGGACGTCTCCTGTTTCGGTTGCCGTCGGTCAGTCGCAGCGGGACCGTACGGCGCGGGAGGCGAAGGATTGGGCCGAGGGGCTGGTGGGCGCGCTGTTGCGGCGCGGCGTCGACCGGGGACAGAAGCTCGCGCTGCAACCGTTTCATCCGGAAGATTTCGCGGGTCTGAACGCGCGCCAGCGACGGCAGCTTCACGGGCAGCTGCTGCGGGCGCTGTCCGAAGAAGCGCTCGGTCAGTACGAGCTGGTCGACCGCGCCAGCCTCGCGGACGTTTCGCGGGTCCTGGAGGACAGCCCTGACCCGCGCTGGCGGCAGAGCTATCTGGAGGTGCTGAAGAAGGCCCATGCGCGGATCAACATCGTCTGCCGGAGCACGCCCGAGGCGGCATCGCTGGCGGTCGAGTGCAAGGCCACCGATATCCGCGACGGCCGCAACCTGGCGCCGTCCTCCGCCTCCTTTCCGTTGGGCTGGCTGCACCGGCCGATCGCGCTGGACCTGGCGGTGGGGTTGATCGCCAGGGATGTCGCGCGCCGCGTCGAGGACGCGGCGCGGCTCGAAAAAGTGCGGATCGTCGACGGCCGGACGGGTGAGGAAACCGGCCTGTCGAGACATGTGGCGGGCTCTCTGGAACATTCGATCGGGCGGTCCGTGGGAGGCCCTGGCGGCGGGGAGGCGTTCCGGCTCGAAGGGGCGATCGGAAAGACCGGCTTCCCGGACGGACGGCTGCTGTTGCGGGTCCGGCTGTCCTTCGGCGACGGGCGCTCCCGCCTGTTCCAGGAATACGTGGCGCGGGGTTCGGTTCCGTTCGCCGGTCCGGTCGCCGCGGGGGAACCCGGGCAGCCCGCGGGGGAACCCGGACAGCCCGCGGAGGAATCCGGACAGCCCGCGGGCTGCGGGGCGGAGGGGGAGATCGCGAAGCGGGTTCTGCCGGCGGGGTACACGCTGGGGGACTGGCGGCTGCTGGCGCGGGACCGGCTGGGGCGG
>MPNO01000011.1 GCA_002239065.1 Defluviicoccus sp. bin129
CCAGGGATACAACCCGCTCGTCGCAATCCAGATCGCCCTCGCCGGTAACGCCGCGAACTTGATCGACAACCCTCAACAGCCAAACAGCCAAATCACAAACCAGAAATAAAAACGGGCGAGTAGTTACAGTCAAAATAGGAAGAAAGGTGTCAAGCTGACAGATGGAGTCGGTAACCAATGGAGAGTCAGAATGTTCAACCATGCCCTGAATAGCCCGGAAGGCCAGAGAGAAGTGCTACGCCGACTACTGGAAAGCGCGAAGCAGACCGAGCAGAAATTTCAGCAGTTGGAATCCTATTCCAAGGAACTAGAGGGCCTTATCGCCATCCTCATCGAGACGTATCCCGAAGAACGCAAAAGCGAAATCCTCGAACGCCTTGCTCAGATTGCAAGCCCCGAGAGAGATGCCAAGGTCAGGCAATCGCCCTTCATCAGAGCTTCCGACCTCCGCAACCTCGCCCGCAGGATGCTCGACCGTATCCGTGACTCCTGACGCAGGTGATGTGCCGCTACCTGAACGGCCCGGTAAAGGAATGATCTGATCGCTCATCGCCAAACACCCCCGCCTTTCAATATGATCCCTGTCCGCTCCGATGGCTAGTTAGGCGTATAAGCCCCAATTAGAAGGCTGGTACCGAGCAAGGCTCTACGATGAGCAACACCGGCGGTCACGTGGCCGAGGCTTCGACCTTGCCGACGCTTCGCAAGCAGCGTGCTGCCGTGGTCAATGAGAGCATTGCTACAAATGATCGCCCGCGAAAGACAGGGGCACCGATCCTCGGCACTTCTCGGTGATCGCCAACTGCGCAGCTGCCGTTGCGGGCAGGGACGCGGCGTGCTGCGACTTCTCCCCCTCGCCGGATGCGGTCGGCGATTGCCTAACATGACGGTTGCTGGAAAGAACCGTTCTAC
The DNA here is from genome assembly GCA_002239065.1 of Defluviicoccus sp. bin129. Lineage (GTDB taxonomy): Bacteria > Pseudomonadota > Alphaproteobacteria > MPNO01 > MPNO01 > MPNO01. Next base: position 913 of record MPNO01000011.1, read on the forward strand.
TCAAGAAGAAATCGAGCAAATCTCGTGCCTAGAGGCGTGATTCTAACTGGAATATTTTCATAGTTCGGTGTTTCTATCCCGGGGGCACTGCCACGGTGGAGAAGGTTGGCTCTATCCAGTTCTGCAATTAGTCCCATCAGCAAATCCGCCGAGTATTGAGGGAACAGGGCTTGGACGCGACCGAAATTCAGGCGATATGAGTCCATAGTCCGATCTAATCCAGGCTCCGGGTCTCGTACGAAAACACCAAGCACCTCGACTGCGCCGCTAGACAGCGTTTCTACGCACCGGGAGAAGTGATCCAATTCCGTGTAGCTACACTTGTCCGGGTCACCTTCTCGCAGGAGAAGGTTCGCGAGAATGGCGGTAGCCGCCCTCAACTTTTCCTCGCGATGGCTCCGCACGATGGACAGATAGCACGACTTGAAAAGCTCGGCGAAGTCATCTTTGTCGACCGCTTCGACATCGATTCGGTCATCAAGTTCTTCAAGACGACTGCGAAGAAGCTCCAATGCGCGATCTCTCGATTTCTGTGTAGCGGTCGGAATGTAGTCGCCCACCAAAGCTGGCTATCGAGCCTCCGACAACGGGTAATCCCGACAAACCCGCCTTGACTAGCGCGAGAGCGTGGTCGGATTTGCTCTTCTTCATTTGTCGGTTCGCCTTCATGTGTGTTGGTGTTTGACCCCCGCCGCCGCAACCACGTCTCCCCGGCACTCGACGGACAGGGCCCTACGGTCATACCATAGGCTTGAGCGAAGCCCGACCGCCGTGAGTGGACGATGCCATCACGGCCGGGAAATCTACCGTGTCGGCCCGGACGGGATCGCGCGGGCCTTCCTCAAGCCCCCCAACCCGAGCATGCGGCCATGACCGGCCGGGGAAGGACACACCGGCACCCGGTCGAGCACCTGAAGACCTTAGCCGACATCGTCCAGGCCGACATCTATGCCGGGTTCAACCGCCTCTATGCGGCCGGCAGATCTTCAAGAGACCGCCGCGGATGCTATGACAATCGTGGGAAGGGATGTTCAAACTTGACGTACGGTTCCGCACTTTGAGCAAAGTTTGCCCACTGTAGACTGGCTGGACTGCGCGGTGGCGGAGATTGAGGAGGTCCAAGCTTGACAAAGTAGCTATTCGTAGCTACTTTGTCGGCATGAGATCGGTCGGCATCAAGGTCTTGAACAGCAAGCTGAGCGAATACGTCCGACTTGCGGCTTCCGGGGAGACGATCCTCGTGACGGACCGTGACCGGGTGGTGGCGGAGCTGGGCCCGCTCAGGGAAACCCGGAGCCCGGTCCTTGCCGACGCCTTCCTGGCGGACGCTGTGCGGTCCGGGGTGCTGACGCCAGCACCGCTGGTTGCCTCGGGGCCGCCGCCGGCGCCCGCGCCGGTCGCCCGGCTGGACGAGGTCCTGGCGGAGCTGGACGAGAGCCGGCGCGACCGGTGATCTATCTCGATTCGTCCGTCGCGCTCGCGCATCTCCTGGCCGAGGACCGCCGCCCCCCGGAGTCGCTCTGGGACGAGTCCCTGGTGTCGAGCCGGCTGCTGGAATACGAGCTGTGGACGCCGATCCACTCCCGCGGCCTCGCCGGGTCCCACGGCGAGGCGGTTCGCCTGCTGATCGGGCGGGTATCGATGCTTGAGCTTGCTCCTTCCGTGCTTGCGGGGGCGCTGGGTCCCTTTCCGGGCCCTTCCCCGTTGCGGACGCTGGATGCGCTGCATCTCGCATCCTGCGCGTACCTGCTCGATCACGGTCAGCCCGTCGAACTCGCCTGCTACGACCGGCGGATGACCGCCGTCGCCCGCGCCATGGAAATCCCTCTGTTCGATCTGGAGGAGGCTTGAACGACGTGGCTTTGCGGAAACCGATAAATATTTTCATCATACGCTAGGCACCGCCTGTCCCGCCTTGCGCCCCCTGAGCTACGCAAGTGCATGATTCCATGCAGGAAATCCCCTACCAGAACGGTTTGACACGGTCGGATATCAGGTCCAAATCGACTCCCCGGAGCGTATTGTCGCGGGAGGCGCGAAGAGATGTCGAACAGGGAGGATCGCGGTTATTTCGCGTTGCGCGGAGAGCCGGCGAACGACAACCCCGGATCGGGGTCTGGGGCAGGTGGCGCCGCGGAAGCCCGGATCGATACCGCCGTCATGACGCTCGCTCGGATCATCGGCCGCCGCATCGCGCGGGAGGAGTTCCGGCGGCTGGAGGCCGCCAACGACAACGCGCCGGCGAAGGACGCCGGCGAGAGACAGGAGACCTGAGACCATGACGCTTCGCTGTGCGCTCTATGCCCGCTATTCCTCCGACCAGCAGCGCGCGGCCTCCATCGAGGACCAGTTCCGGGTGTGCCGCGAGCGCGCCGAGCGCGAGGGCTGGAAGATCGCCGGCGCCTACAAGGACAGCGCCGTCTCCGGTTCCAGCGTGATCCTCCGCCCCGGCGTCCAGGCGCTGCTGGAGGACGCGGGGCGCGGGGAGTTCGACGTGGTGCTCGCCGAGGCGCTGGACAGGGTGAGCCGCGACCAGGCCGACGTCGCGGTGCTCTACAAGCATCTCCGCTTCGCGGGCGTCGGCATCTTCACCCTGGCGGAGGGCGAGATCGACGAGCTCCATGTGGGTCTCAAGGGGACGATGAACGCGCTGTTCCTGAAGGACCTCGCGGCCAAGACGCACCGGGGTCAGCGGGGCCGGGTGGAGGCCGGCAAGGCGGGCGGCAGCCTGGGCTACGGCTACGACGTGGTGAAGGCGCTCGATGCGGCCGGCGAGCCGGTCCGGGGCGGGGGCCGGATCAACGAGCAACAGGCCGGGGGCGGGCCGGGGGGGGCGGCGGCCGGGGGTCGGGCGGCGCGGGGGGGAGGGGCCCGGAGGGGGCGGGCGAGCCGGTCCGGGGCGAGCGCCGGATCAACGAGCAACAGGCCGGGATCGTGCGGCGCATCTTCCGGGAGTTCGCCAATGGCGCGAGCCCGCGCGCCATCGCGCGGCGTCTGAACGACGAGGGCACTCCCGGCCCGAGGGGCAAGCGGTGGTCCGACAACACGCTGCGCGGCCACGCGGCGCGGGGCACCGGGTTGCTCAACAACGAGCTCTATGTCGGGCGGCTGGTGTGGAACCGCCAGCGTCGGGCGCTCAACCCGGAGACCGGGCGCAAGGTCTCGCGCATCAATCCGCCGGAGGAGTGGGTCGTCGCCGAGGTCCCTCACCTCCGCATCCTGGACGACGATCTGTGGCGGGCGGCGAAGGACCGACAGGACGAGTCGGCGGAGAAATACGCGGCCGTGATCGCGGGCGTCAGGCGCGCCCATGCGAACCCGATGAACGCGACCCACCGGCCGCGCCACTTGCTGTCGGGGCTTCTCGAATGCGGCGTCTGCGGCGGCGCCTACGTGAAACGGGGCCAGGACCGCTATGCCTGCTCGAACCACGCAAGGACAGACGGCTGCACCAACCGAAGGAGTATCCGCCGTGTCGTCCTGGAGGAACGGGTGCTGGCCGGGCTGAAGCACCGGCTGATGGCGCCGGAGGCGGCGGCCGAGGCGATCCGGGCCTATGCCGAGGAAACCAACCGCCTCAACCGGGAGCGCCGCGCCTCGGGGGCCGGGGACAGGAAGGAGCTCGCGGAGATCGAAAAGAAGATCGCGACGATGATCGCGGCGATCGAGGACGGCGGCTATGTGCGAGGCATGTCGGACCGGCTGCGCGAGCTGGAGGCCCGCCAGGACGAGCTCGCCGAACGCCTCGCGGCCGCCCCGGCCGATTTTCCGGACATCCATCCGAACGTAGCCGGAATCTACCGCCGCAAGGTGGCGCGGCTCGCCGACGCGCTGAAGCACCCGGAGGACCACGACGAGGCGGCGACGGCGATCCGGGGCTTGATCGAGCGCATCGTGCTGGTACCGGGCGAGAAGTGGGGCGAGGTGCATGCCACGCTGCACGGGGACCTCAGGACGATCCTCGAATGGACCGCGACCGGGGACGGCAAGAACCGGGGCGGAACCTCGCCGCCCGGATTGTCGGTCTCGGCTGAAACGCGGACACGTTTCGGGGTAGGTTTGTCATGCTCGCGAAAAAGGGCGCCGGCATTGCCGGCGCCCTTTTTCGTGGCCGCGAAGAGAGAGTCAGGAAGCGCCCTCGGCGGCCAGGCGTTCCTCCAGGATGCGCCGGCCCTGGAAGGCCGCGTTGTCGACATTGATGTCGATCATGGGCCGGTCCGCGCTGCGCTGGAGGCTCTTCTGCTGGGCCTCGATGGCGACCGTGTCCTCCCGGAGCGCGGAGGAGAACATGCCGCGCAGTTCCTCGGTGAAGGCCGCGTCGTCGAGCCGGAAATTGCGCGCGTGGTGCCAGAAATAATGCGTCGAGGTCTCGCTCTCCGGCGTCATCGTGTGGTTCGAGTAGACCTCCGCGGCCCGGCTGCGGTCGCCCTCGCGCGCGCCCGAGCCGGCGATCGCGCTGCCGGCGTCGATGACGATGTAGGACGGCGGGCGGAAATAGACGTTCTGCCAGCGATCGACATTGGCGTTGGTGCCGAGCGCATGGGCGTAGAACGGCGACGGCGGGGTGTCGAAGGTCCAGCGGCTGACATGGACCACGTGGGGTCTGCGCCGGACCTCGATCTCGGCCTCCTGGTCGCCCGGCGCGCCGAGCGTGTTCACATGCAGGAACTGGATATGCGACAGGTCTAGCAGGTTGTCGTTCATCAGCCGGTAATCGCCGGCGACATGGTAGACGTCGCCGTAGGAGGTCCATTCCGGGTCGTCGTTCCAGTGGTAGTCGGGGATCAGCCCGGGGTCGGCGGCGTCCGGATCGCCCATCCAGATCCAGACCCAGCGCCAGCGCTCGACCGCCGGCCAGGCGCGCACGCGGGCGCCGGGCGGGATCGTCGACTGGCCGGGCACCTTCACGCAGCGCCCGTCGAAGGCGAATTCGAGCCCGTGATAGCCGCACTGCACGCTGTCTTCGAGCAGCCGGCCGCGGGACAGCGGCATCGAGCGGTGGCAGCAGCGGTCCTCCAGCGCGCGCGGCGCGCCGTCGGCTCCGCGGAACAGCACCACCGGCTCGTCGAGGATGGTGCGCGCCAGGAACCCGTCCTCGAGTTCGTGGTCCCAGGCGGCGACGTACCAGCAATTGCGAAGGAACATCCGGACCTCCCGCTTCGCGCCGAGCGATGGTCGGCCGCCCGGGCGGCCGCGTCAACCGGCGGCGCGGCGGGACCCGGCCATCGCCCGCCACACGCGTTCGGGGGTGAGCGGCATGTCGATATCGCTGACGCCCCAGGGCGCGAGCGCGTCCAGCACGGCTGCGACCAGCGCCGCCGGCGCGCCGATCGAGCCCGACTCGCCGCAGCCCTTGGCGCCGAGCGGGTTGTGGGTGCAGGGCTGGCTCTCGTCGAGCTCGGAGACGAAGCTCGGCAGGTCGTCGGCGCGCGGCATGGCGTAATCCATGAACGAGCCGGACAGCGGCTGGCCGCTTTCGCGGTCATAGACCACGTCCTCCAGCATCGCCTGGCCGATGCCCTGGGCGAGGCCGCCATGGATCTGGCCCTCGACGATCATCGGGTTGATCGCGGTGCCGATATCGTCGACCACGCAGTAATCGGCGATGGTGGTGGTCCCGGTCTCGGGGTCGATCTCGACCTCGACGACATGCGCGCCGTTGGAGAAGGCGAAGTTGGGCGGGTCGTAGAACGCCGAGGCGACGAGGCCGGGCTCCAGCGTCTCGTGCGGGAAGTCGTGCGGCACATGGGCGCGCTCGGCGACCGCCTCGAAGCTCACCCGCCGGTCGGTCCCCGCGACCGAGAAGGCGCCGTCCGCGAAGGCGATGTCGTCCTCGGCCGCTTCCAGCATGTGGGCGGCGATGGCGCCCGCCTTCTCCAGCACGCGGTCGGCCGCGCGATGCAGCGCCGAACCGCCGACCGCGATCGAGCGCGAGCCGAACGTGCCGGTTCCGAAGGGGACGGCGCCGGTATCGCCCTCGACGATCTCGACCCTGTCCAGCGGCACGCCGAAATGAGCGCTCAGGATCTGGGCGAAGCTGGTGGCGTGGCCCTGGCCGTGATTGTGGGTGCCGAGCAGCGCCTGCACGCAGCCCTCGCGGTCGACCCGGATCTCGGCCGATTCGAAGAACCCGACCCGGGCGCCCATCGCGCCGGCGAGGCGGGACGGCGCGACGCCCGAAGACTCGACGAAGCTCGCGATGCCGATCCCGCGCAGCCGCCCGGCCGCCTCGGACCCGGCGCGGCGCCCGGCGAACCCGCCATGGTCCGCGCCCTGGAGCGCGCGCTCCAGGATCCTCGGGAAATCGCCGCAATCGTAGGTCGGCCCGATCGGCGTCGTGTAGGGCATCGCGTCCGCGGGAACCAGGTTGCGCCGGCGGATTTCCACCGGATCGACGCCGGTCGCGGCGGCGGCGCGGTCGGCGAGCCGCTCCAGGATGTAGCACGCCTCGGGCCGGCCGGCGCCGCGATAGGCATCCGTCGGCACGGTGTTGGTGAACACGCCGGTCACCTCGACATAGACCGCCTGCGTGCCGTAGACGCCGGCCAGCAGCGCGGAGTAGATGGCGCTCGGGATCGCCGCGCCGAAGGTCGAGAGATAGGCACCGAGATCGGCCGTCGTCTCCACCCGGAGGCCGAGGAACCGCCCGTCGGCGTCGAGCGCGAGCCGCGCCCGGCTGCGGTGGTCGCGCGCCTGGGTGTCGGTGACGAAGGCCTCGCCGCGCTCGCCGACCCAGCGGACCGGCCGGTCGAGCCGGCGCGCCGCCCAGCAGACCACGACCTCTTCCGGGTAGTGCTTGCCCTTGTAGCCGAACCCGCCGCCGACATCGGGGGAGACGACGCGAACCTGGCGGTCGGCGAGGCCGAGCTGGGAGGCGACCGAGCGGCGCACCAGATGGACCGCCTGGGTGGTGTCGTAGAGCGTGATCGCGCCGGCGATGGGATCCCAGGCGGCGAGCGCCGCCCGGGGCTCGATCGCCGCGCCGGCGATGCGGTTGTTGTAGACGTCGATCTCGACCGTCCGGGCGGCCGCCTGCATGGCGCGGGCGACCGCATCCTCGTCGCCGCGGCCCCACAGATAGCAGACATTGCCGGGCGCCTCGTCGTGCAGCACGGTGTCGCCGGCGAGCGCCTGCCTGGAACCGATCGCGGCGGGCAGCGGCCGATAGCGGATCCCGACCAGCTCCGCCGCGTCGTCCGCCGCCGCCCGGGTCTCGGCGAGCACCGCGGCGACCGGCTCGCCGACATGCCGCACCCGGCCGCGCGCGAGCGCCCAGCGCGGCGGCTCCGCCATCGGCGTGCCGTCCTTGGTCGGCACCTTCCAGAGACAGGGCATCGAGCCGACGCCGTCCGCCGCCATGTCGGCGCCGGTGAGCACGGCGGCGACGCCGGGTACGCCGCGCGCCACCTCCGTCTCGATGCCGAGAATCTCGGCATGGGCGTGATCGGAGCGGACGAAGCGGCATTGCAGCGCGCCGGAGACGACCCGGTCCGACACGAAATTGCCCCTGCCGGTCAGGAACCGCCTGTCCTCGAGGCGCCGGATCGACGCGCCGATGCCGGTATCGGGTGTCATCGCCCGGTTTCTCCGTTCAGCCCAGCTCTTCGCGCATCAGCTCGAGACCCTCGCGGACCGGGCGGTCGGAGACGACGAAGAGATCCGCATCGCCGTCCAGCGCCTCGTGCCGCGCCCATGTCCATTGCGGGATCGTGAACACGTCGTGCCGGGACCATTCGATCGTCTCCTCGCCGATCGCCGACCGGCCCGAGCCGGAGACGGCCAGGCAGATCTGGCTGCACAGCGACCGCCGGGGCCGGGTGGGCCCGCCCGCCGTCAGGCGCCGCGCCTGGCAGTCGAGGCTCGCCATCACCGGCCCGCCGTCGACCGGGTTGACGTAGCGCACGGTCTTCGCCCCGTCCTCGCCGGCGGGCGCGGCGTCGAGCAGGCGGCGCGTCGCCGCGCCGGGGTAGCGGTATTTGGGCGAATGGCCCGCGTCCCGGCCGTGCCCCTCGGCTTGCAGCCCGGCCTCCTGCCAGAGCCGCTCGTCGCCCTCGCCGACATCCCAGAACGCGTTGTCGGCGCGCGAGCCGGGCTCGAAGAAATTGGCGTGCAGCGCGTTGACCAGGGGAATGTTGGCGGCGTCGAACCACACCGTCCGCCCTTCGCCCTCGTTGATGTGGCCGTGCCAGCACATCGGCGGGGTGAGCACGAGGTCGCCGTCGAGCATCGCGCAGCGCCGGCCGTTGACGATCGTCACCGCGCCTTCGGACCGGGTGGCGAAGCGGATGGCCGAAGCGGTGTGACGGTGCGGCACCGCCCGGTCGCCGGGCTCCAGCACGGTGAAGGCGGCGATCAGGTTGCCGGTCGTCACCGTCTCGCCGCCGAAGGCCGGGTGGCAGAGGATCAGCGCCCGGCGTTCCACGTCCTCGACCCCGACCTCGCTGGCGGCGCGCTCGGCGAAGGGCTCGATCTCGCGCCAGCGCCAGATCGCCGCCTCGTCGGGCGCATCGGGCAGGACCGGGGTGATTGTCTTGTAGCGGTCCCACAGCGGGTGGATGCGCGCGGCCTCGAGCGCCGCGATCAGATCCGCATCCGCCCGCCCGTCCTGCCCGGCAGGCCCGGACACCGCGCTACTTCTTCTTCGGCCGGATGAACTTGTCGACATTGGTCTTGTCGACCAGGACGTGGCCGACATAGACGCGCGGGTCATGCTTGCGGCCCTTGAAATGGCCGTCCATCGTGTCGACCCCGAGGACGCCCCACCGGACCGGGTTGAGCACCACGGTGAGGTCCATCGCGCCGCGCTTGACCGCCCGCACCGCCGGCGGGATGCCGTTCATCCCGGTGACGATCACGTCCTTCTTCTTGCCCGCCGCCGCGACCGCCTGGGCGGCGCCCATGCCGAGCTCGTCGTTGGCGCCGTAGATCGCCTTGACGTCGGGATGGGCGACCAGCGCGTCCTCGCCGTGCTTGAGGCCCATCTCACGGGTCAGCGCGAGCTCCTGCCGGTACACCACCTCGATGCCGGAATGGCCCTTGAGTCCCTCCTCGTAGCCGCGGGCGAAGTTCATGAAGGCCTGCGCGCCGGCGGGGCCGGCGAGCATCGCGACCTTGCCCTTGCCGCCGATCTTCCGCGCCGTCCACTCGGCGATTTCGCGGCCCACCCGGATCTCGTCCACGGCGATATGCAACAGCTGCGCCTTGCACGCGGAGCCCCGGGCGATCGCCATCATCGGGATGCCGGCCTCCTTCGCCTTGTTGAAGGCGCTGCACAGCGCCTTGGCGTCGATCGGCGAGGCCAGTATCCCGTCGACGCCCTTGGCGATCAGGTCGTTGATGCCGTTGAGCTGCCGGGCCACGTCCTCTTCGGCGGTGACGACGCTCAGCTTGTAACCGAGCTGCTTGGCGCGGTTCTCGATGCCCTTGAGCATGGCGATGTAGAACGGGTTGGTGTCGGAAGCGAGCGCCACGCCGATGGTCTTGTCGGCGGCCGCCGCGCTGCCGGCGAAGCCGATCGCGGCGAGGGCCGCGGCGGCGACCAGGACTTTGCGGATCATGTTTTTCTCCCCCCTGGAACCGCTCCGATAGCGGTCATCCGCCAAGCTTGCGCGCAAACCCGCGCGGTGTCGATGGGGATCAGGCCCGCGAGGACGGCGGCATCGGACCGCCCGCCAGCATCGGCCCCAGACGCTTGCCGGCGAGGATGTGGAAGTGCAGGTGCATCACCTCCTGATGCGCGTCGGCGCCGTTATTGGTGAGCACCCGGTAGCCCGGCTGCGACAGGCCGAGCGCCTCGGCGGTCTCGCCGATGGCGCGGATCAGCCCCGCCTGCTCGTCGGCGCTCGCCCGGGTCGCGAAGTCGACCATCGAGACATAGCGCCCCTTGGGGATCACCAGCGCATGGACCGGCGCCTGCGGCGCGATGTCGTGAAACGAGAGCGCGTGGTCGTTCTCGTAGATCCTGTTGCAGGGAATTTCGCCGCGGACGATCCTGGCGAACACGTTCGCGTCGTCGTAATCCATCGTGCTATCCCCCGCCGCGCGCGTGCTTTTCGGCGATCCCGGAAACGCCTTCGCGCCGGGCGAGCTCGGCCCACACCTCGCCCGGTTCGATGCCCGCCCAGGCCCAGGCGACGAGCAGATGGTAGAGCAGGTCGGCGCTTTCGGTGACCACCTCGCGGCGGTGCCCGGCGGTGGCGGCGATCACGGTCTCGACCGCCTCCTCGCCGAGCTTCTGGGCGATCTTCTCCGGTCCGCGGGCGAACAGCCGCGCCGTGTAGGAGGTCTCGGGATCGGCGTCCTTGCGGTCCTCGATCGCCGCGTAGAGCCGGCCGAGGACCGTGCTGTCGTCGGCTTCGGTCATGCGCCATGCGATAGCAGATCGCCCGGTCGAAGTCACGGACGCACGGCCACGCCCGCTTGCGCCATATGGGCCTTCGCCTCGGCGATGGTGTGGGTGCCGAAGTGGAAGATCGAGGCGGCGAGCACGCCCGTCGCCCCGCCCTCGCGCACCCCGGCGACCAGGTGGTCGAGCGTGCCGACCCCGCCCGAGGCGATCACCGGCACCTTCACCGCATCGGCGATGCGGCGCGTGAGCGCGATGTCGAACCCCGCCCCGGTGCCGTCCCGGTCCATCGAAGTCAGCAGGATTTCGCCCGCCCCGTTTCCGGCCATCCGCTCCGCCCAGGCGATGGCGTCGATCCCGGTGCCGCGCCGCCCGCCATGGGTGAAGATCTCGAAGCCGTCCGGCCCGGTGGCCTTGGCGTCGATCGCGACGACGATGCATTGCGACCCGAATTTCCGGGCCGCCTCGGCGACGAATTCCGGGCGGTGCACGGCGGCGGTGTTGATCGAGACCTTGTCGGCGCCGGCGATCAGCAGCCTGCGGATGTCGTCGACCGTGCGCACCCCGCCGCCGACGGTGAGCGGCATGAAGCATTGCTCGGCGGTCCGCTTGACCGCGTCGAACAGCGTGTCGCGGTTCTCGTGCGAGGCGGTGATGTCGAGAAAGCAGAGCTCGTCCGCCCCCTGCGCGTCGTAGATGCGCGCCTGTTCCACCGGGTCGCCGGCATCGACGAGGTCGACGAAATTGACCCCCTTGACGGTGCGCCCGTCCTTCACGTCGAGGCAGGGGATGACGCGGGCCTTGAGCATGGTCAGCCGGAGAGGATGCCGATCGCCTCGGCGGGGTCGATGCGCCCGTCATAGAGCGCGCGGCCGCAGATCACGCCTTCGATGCCGGCCCGCTCGTTGGCCTTGAGCTCGAGCAGGTCCTGGGTCGAGGACACGCCGCCCGAGGCGATCACCGGGGTGGTCAAAGCGAAGGCGAGATCGACGGTCGCCTCGACATTGAGCCCGCCGAGCGCGCCGTCGCGGCCGATATCGGTGTAGATGATCGCCGCCAGGCCGGCGCCCTCGAAGCTGAGCGCCAGGTCGAGCGGCTTCACCTCGCTGGTCCTGTACCAGCCCTCGGTCGCCACGCGCCCGCCGCGCGCGTCGATCCCGATGGCGATCCGGCCGGGGTAGCGCCGGCACGCCTGGCGCACGAAATCGGGATCGTCGAGCGCCGCCGTGCCGAGAACCGCGCGCGCCACGCCCGCCTCCATCCAGTGGTCGAGGGTGGCGGCGTCGCGGATGCCGCCGCCGAGCTGGACCGGCATGTCGACGGCGGCGAGGATCGCCGCCACCGCATCGGCGTTGACCGGCCGCCCCTCGACGGCGCCGTTGAGGTCGACCACGTGGAGCCATTCGAACCCGGTCGCCGCGAACTCCCGCGCCTGGTCCGCCGGATCGTGGTTGAACACGGTCGCCTCGGACATCTCGCCACGCAGCAGGCGGACGCAGAGCCCGTCCTTGATGTCGATGGCCGGGTAGAGGATCACGCGGCGTCTCCGCCCGATACGGGAAGCGGTGCGAGATACTTGGTGTAGTAATGGCCGGCGATCGGCCTGCCGTCGGCGAGCGCATAGGCCGGGTTGGTGCCCCAGCGGACATAGCCGAGGTTCTCGTAGAGCGCGATCGCGGCGTCCTGGGTCTCCCGCACGTCGAGATTGAGAGCCAGAAATCCAAGGCCGCGCGCCGCGTCCTCGACCGCCAGCGCGAGCATCCGCGCCAGCCCGTGCCCGCGCGCCCAGGGGGCGACGAAATTGGTGGTGATGGCGGCGGCGAAGGCCTGCGCCTCGTTGTTGCGCGGCGGCTTCACGAGCTGGGCCGAGCCCGCGACCACGCCGCCGTGCCGGCCGACGAAGACCTCCCGCTCGGGCACCAGGAGCACGCCCGACCAATAGCGTTCGAGCACCTTGCGGGGCGGCGGGGCGAGCCAGCCGAAACCGCCGCCTTCGAGGATCGCGCTCTCGGACGCATCGCACAGATCGGCGAGGTCGCGCGCGCTGAAGCTCGTCGCCTGCTCCACCGAGATCGCCGGGGGTTCGGTGTTCATGGCCGCCACGCGAGAAAGCGGGAGATCAGAGCGAGCCCGACGCGCTGGCTCTTCTCTGGGTGGAACTGGGTCCCGAGCACGTTGTCCCTGCCGATCACCGCCGATATGCGCCCGCCATAGTCGGTCACCGCGAGCACGTCGCCGGGATCGTCGGGAACCATCGTGTAGGAGTGGACGAAATAGGCATGGGTGCCGCTCGCGATCCCGGCCAGCACCGGGTGCTCGCGGCACGGCTCGACCTCGTTCCAGCCCATATGCGGGATCCTGAGCTCGCCGCCGGCGGAGGGGATCGGCACCACCCGCCCGGGGACCCAGCCGAGACCGGCATGGACGCCGTGCTCCTCGCCGGTGGTGGCCATGAGCTGCATGCCGACGCAGATGCCGAGCAGGGGGACGCCGGCTTCCGCCCGCTCGCGCAGCGCTTCGACCATGCCGGGGAGCCGGGAGAGGCCGGTCATGCAGTCGACGAAGGCGCCGACCCCGGGCAGCACGATATGGCGCGCCCGGGTGAGCGCCGCCGCATCGGCTGTCACCTCGACCCGGGGCCGGCCGGGCGCGTCCGCGGCGGCGCGCTCGAAGGCCTTCGCCGCCGAGCGCAGGTTCCCCGACCCGTAATCGACGATGGCGACCGTCACCGGATTGTCCGCTCGCCGCGTTCGAGGAAGCGCCTGGCCGCGTCCTCGGCGCTGCGCCCGGCGACCGCCGCGACCAGCCGGCGGCCCCGGCGTTCGAGCCCGCGGCAGCGCCAGTCATTGGCGGTGGCGCCGATATAGACCGAGAGCGCGAGCAGGCAGGCGAGCGCGGTCGCCCCGTCGGCGCCCGCCGCGGCCAGCGCCGCCAGCGCCGCCGCCATCCCGGCGAGCAAAGCGAGCGCGATCCACCACAGCCCGTGCCACGCCGCCCACAGGACGGAAAACAGGAGGGCCGGCCAGCACATGCCTTCCTTGACCATGGTGACCGCGCGATCCTCCTCGAGCGAGGCCGGGTCGACGTAAGCCGCGTAGATGCGCATCAGGCGCCGCCGAGCGTGCCCTTGGTCGAGGGGATCGCCGTGGGCGCCCTGGGATCGGTCGCGGCCGCGGTCCGCAGCGCCCGGGCGAGGCCCTTGAAACACGATTCCACGATATGGTGGTTGTTCTCGCCGTAGATGTTCTCGACATGCAGCGTCGACCCCGAGGCCTGGGCGAAGGCCTGGAACCACTCCTTGAACAGCTCGGTGTCCATGTCGCCGAGCTTGGGCCTGGTGAAGGCGACCTTCCAGATGAGATAAGGCCGCCCGGAAATGTCGATCGCCACCCGCGTCAGGGTCTCGTCCATCGGGATCAGCGCCGAGCCGTAGCGCAGGATGCCGCCGCGGTCGCCGAGCGCCTCCGACACCGCCTGCCCGATGGCGAGCGCGGTGTCCTCGGTGGTGTGGTGGAAGTCGATATGGAGGTCGCCCTCGGCGCGCAGCCTGAGGTCGATCAGGCTGTGCCGCGAGAGCTGCTCCATCATGTGGTCGAGGAAGCCGATCCCGGTGGCGACGTCGTATCTGCCGCTGCCGTCGAGATCGACCGAGACCTCGATACGGGTCTCGCGCGTCTCGCGCGCGAGCGAGGCCGTGCGCATCCTGCCGCTCCTGTTCCGGGACGGCCGGTTATTTAGCAAATCTGCCATGGCAAGGCTACACGCCGTGCCGCCGGGCGCCGCCCGCCCCATCTTGACCTCGCCCGGCCCCGCCCCACATTGTGAGCCTGTGATGGAACGGCATCGGCGACGGGGCTAGCGCGGGCATGGCGGACCACCGGGAACGCTATGCGCTCGACGGCACGACCATTCTCTCGGTCCGCAAGGGCGGAAAGACGGTCATCGCCGGCGACGGCCAGGTCACGCTCGGCAGCACGGTGTTCAAGTCGGGCGCGCGCAAGGTGCGCCGGCTCGGCGACGGCGCGGTGATCGCCGGCTTCGCCGGGGCGACGGCCGACGCCTTCACCCTGTTCGAGCGGCTGGAAGGCAAGCTCGACCAGCATCCGGGCCAGCTGATGCGGGCCTGCGTCGAGCTCGCCAAGGACTGGCGCACCGACCGTTACCTGCGCCGCCTCGAAGCGATGATGGCGGTGGCGGATGCCAGCGCCTCGCTCATCCTGTCGGGCACCGGCGACGTGCTGGAGCCCGACGACGGGGTGATCGGCATCGGCTCCGGCGGCGCCTACGCGCTGGCCGCGGCGCGCGCCCTGATCGACGTCGGCGATCTCGACGCCGAGGCGGTGGCGCGCAGGGCGATGAAGATCGCCGCCGATATCTGCATCTACACCAACGAAAACGTCGTCATCGAGAGCATCTGACCGTCTTGACCAATTTCAGCCCCCGCGAGATCGTCTCGGAACTCGACCGCTATATCGTCGGCCAGGACGACGCCAAGCGCGCGGTCGCCATCGCGCTGCGCAACCGCTGGCGCCGCCAGCAGCTCGACGACGATCTGCGCGACGAGGTGCTGCCCAAGAACATCCTGATGATCGGCCCGACCGGCGTCGGCAAGACCGAGATCGCGCGGCGCCTCGCCAGGCTCGCCCAGGCGCCGTTCCTCAAGGTCGAGGCGACCAAGTTCACCGAGGTCGGCTATGTCGGGCGGGATGTCGAGCAGATCGTCCGCGACCTGGTCGAGATCTCCATCCACATGGTGCGCTCGCGCCAGCGCAAGGAGGTCGAGGCGAAGGCCGAGATCGCCGCCGAGGAGCGCGTGCTGGACGCGCTGGTCGGCGAGAAGGCGAGCGCCGAGACGCGGCAGAAATTCCGCGCGCTGCTGCGCCAGGGCAAGCTCGACGACAAGGAGATCGAGATCGACATGACCGACAGCGGGTCCTCCTCGCTGCCGACCTTCGAGATCCCCGGCATGCCGGGCGCCCAGATGGGGATGGTCAATCTCGGCGACATCTTCGGCAAGGCGTTCGGCGGGCGCACCACGCCTCGCAAGATGACGGTGGGGGATTCGCACGAGGTGCTGGTCGACGAGGAGGCCGACAAGCTGCTCGACGAGGACGCGGTGGTGCGCGAGGCGATCGACAGCGTCGAGCAGAACGGCATCGTGTTCCTCGACGAGATCGACAAGATCTGCGCCCGGTCGGACCGCTACGGCGCCGATGTCAGCCGCGAGGGGGTGCAGCGCGACCTGCTGCCGCTGATCGAGGGGACCACGGTCGCGACCAAGCACGGCACGGTGGAGACCAACCACGTCCTGTTCGTCGCCTCGGGCGCCTTCCACCTCGCCAAGCCGTCGGACCTGTTACCCGAGCTGCAGGGCCGCCTGCCCATCCGGGTCGAGCTCAAGGCGCTGACGGAGGACGATTTCAGGCGCATCCTCACCGAGCCCGAGACCAGCCTGATCCGCCAATACGTGGCGCTGATGGGGACCGAGAACGTCGCGCTCGACTTCGCGGAGGACGCGATCAGCGAGATCGCCCATGTCGCCGCGGAGGTCAACCGGTCGGTGGAAAACATCGGCGCGCGCCGGCTTCAGACGGTGATGGAACGCGTGCTCGACGAGATCAGCTTCACCGCGACCGACCGGTCGGGCGAGTCCGTCAGCATCGACGCCGACTACGTGCGCGAACGCGTCGCCGACCTCGCCAAGGACGCCGACCTCTCGAAATACATCCTGTAGCCGGCATTTCCCGCAATTCGTCATGCCCGGACTTGTTCCGGGGGCCAGCCGTGACGTGACGGGGCGCGGTGCGGCTGGATGGAAATTTCCTGACTTCGATACTATCCGCGGCGCTTTTTCAGCAGCACGTAGAACGCACCGGCGCCGCCGTCTCTCGGCTGCGCCTCGGCGAAGGCGAGGATGCGGGGCCGCAGGCGGGCCTGGTTGAGCCAGCGGGGAAACTCGCCGCGGATGGTCGCGGCGGCCTGTCCGATGCTCCCCTTGCCGGTGATCACCAGCACGCAGCGCCGTCCGTCGGAAGCGGCGCGCTCGACGAATTGCACGACCGCCCGGTGCGCCTGCTCCAGCGTGTGGCCGTGCAGGTCGAGCCGGGCCTGCGGCCGCGTCTGGCCGCGCCGCAGCCGGAGGACGGCGCGCGCATCCACCCCCCCCGCCCGCGGGTGGCGGCGCGGGCCGGCCGGGCCCTGCGGCCGCGTCTGGCCGCGCCGGAGCCGGAGGACGGCGCGCGCATCCCCCCCCGTCGCCGCGCCGGGCGCCAGCGCCGGCGGCGCGGCGTCGACGGGGGGCGGCGGGGGCGCGGCGCGGCGCGGCGCGGGCGCGCCGCCGGACGGCCCGGCATCGTCCCCGCCGGTCGGCCTCGCCTCGCCGACCGCCGCCAGGAACAGCGCGCGGTCGGCGGCGCTCGCCTCGCGGCCGCGCCGCCTAGGGGGCATCGCACACCACCACGTGCAGCGTCCTGGGCCCATGCACGCCGATCTGCAGGATGCGCTCGATATCGCTTGAGCGCGACGGCCCGGTGATCAGCGTCACGTTGCGCGGCAGGGGCGCGCCGCCGGCCCGCAGGAGCGCGAAGGCGTCCTCGTAGGCACCGACGATACGCGCAGCGTCGACCACCGCGACATGAGTGTCGGGCAGGAAATGGAGCGCGTTGGCGATATCGGGGCCGGAGCGGACCATCAGCGTCCCGGTCTCGGCGATGCCGGCGACGGTACCGGTGATCGACACCCCGTCGCCGGCCTCCGGCGCGCCGCGGCGAAGCCCGGGCAGCCGGTCGAGCCCGCAGGGCTCCAGCATGGGATCGTTCGAGGCGACCAGACCCCCGCCGGGCCCGGCTTCGGCGAGAAAGCGTTCGATCTCGGCGCCGACCCCGGGCCACGACGTCACCGTCGCATGGCTCACCCCGGCCATGTCGAGGCCGGCGAAGAAACGCTGGCGAAGCGCCGAGGCTTCTCCCCGTCCGCGGGCCGGGACCGGCCCGGGCGATACCGGCACCTCCGGCCCCGGGTTGGCGGCGCGGATCCGGCCGAGAATGTCGTCGCGCGGGGCGCTCATTTCCCGCGCCGCCTGTGCCACTGGCCGACGAAGGTGCCGCCCTCGGGGACCGGAAGGTCGCGACCTCCGGTCCACTTGCCGGCGAAGGGCAGGCGGGCGAGCCGGGGCCGTCCCATCGCCAGGAGCCGGAGAACCCTGCCGCCGATGGCGCCCGCCGCCCGGTAGGCCCCGGGCCAGGCGGTCAGGGCGGACCATGCGAACAGCCCCCAGCGCAGCGCGGTCGGCCCGAGATGCGCCTGGAAGGCGTCCTGCCGCCACAGGCGGAGAAGACGGGGGAGCGGGATGCGCACCGGGCAGACCGCCTCGCAGGCGCCGCAGAACGACGAGGCCTCGGGCAAATGCTTCGCCGTCTCCAGCCCGCTCAGCGCCGGGGTGAGCACCGAACCCACCGGCCCGGCATAGACCGCGCCATAGGCGTGGCCGCCGACCGCGCCATAGACCGGGCACACGGTCTGGCAGGCGCCGCAGCGGATACAGCGCAGGATCTCGCGCTTGGGTCCGCCGAGCAGGTCGCTGCGGCCGTTATCGACCAGCACGACGTGGAACGCCTCCGGTCCGGCCGCGTCGTCCGCGCGCCGGGCGCCGGTGGCGAAGGTGGTGTAGGCGGAGATCTCCTGCCCGGTCGCCGACCGCGCGAGAACCCGGACCAGGGTGAGCGCCTCCTCGACGGTGCCGAGCGCCTTCTCGATGCCGGTAACGACGATATGGGTGCGCGGCAGGGACTGGGCGAGGTCGCCGTTCCCCTCATTGGTGACGATGACCACGCTGCCGGTCTCGGCGATCAGGAAATTGGCGCCGGTGATCCCGACATCGGCGCGCAGGAAGACGTCGCGGAGCGCGCCACGGGCCTCGTCGGTGATCGCCCGCGCCTCCTCCAGCGAGCGGTCTTCCGGCAGGGCGTCATGCGCGTCGCGGAAGGTCTCGGCGAACTGGTCCTTGGTCAAATGGATCGCCGGGATCACGATGTGGCTCGGCGTCTCGTCGCGGAGCTGGAGCACGTACTCGCCGAGATCGGTCTCGACCACGTCGAACCCCGCCCCGAGCAGGGCCGCGTTGAGCGCGATCTCCTCCGAGACCATGGACTTGCCCTTGGCGACGGTCCGCGCCCCCGCCTCGCGGCAGATGCGGGTGACCGCCGCGCCGGCCTCGGCCGCGTCGCGGCACCAATGGACCGCGCCGCCATTGGCGATCACGTTCTCCTCGAAGCGTTCGAGATTGGCGGCCAGGTTGGCCAGCGCGCCGTTGCGGATCTCCCTGGCGGCGTCGCGCAGGGCCTCGAACTCGGGCAGCCTGGCGATCACCTCGGCGCGGCCGGCGCGGGCGTCGCGCTGAAGCCGTTGCAGGGCGCCAAGCAGCATGGGGTCGCGCCGGGCGGCGGTCACATTGTCGGGAAACCGGGCGCTGTCGGCGTGCACGGTCAGTCTCCGCCCATGCCGTCGCCGGACCCGGCGGCGAGGAGTTCGGCGACGTGGCTGGTCCCGACCGCGGACCCGCGGCGGGACAGCCGGCCTTCGATATGCAGCAGACAGCCGAGATCGCCGCCCACCACCGTGTCGGCGCCAGTGGCCTCGATCGCGTCGATCTTCTTGTCCGCCATCGCCTCGGAGATCGCCGGATACTTGACGCAGAACGTGCCGCCGAAGCCGCAGCAGATGTCCGGGCCCTCCATCTCGCGCAGCTCCGGGGCGCCCGCCGCCGCGATGAGCGCGCGCGGCTGCTCGCGGATGCCGAGCTCGCGCAGCCCGGCGCAGGAATCGTGATAGGTGATGCTGCCGGCCGCCGGCGGCGCGGCTTCCGGCCGCCAGCCCGCGACCCGGGCGAGGAAATCCACCAGCTCGCATGTCTTGCCCGCGAGCGCCCGGGCCCTGCCCTCCCATCCGGCGTCGTCGGACAGCAGGTCGGGAAAGTGGTGCACGAACATCGCCGCGCAGGACCCGGACGGGGCGACGACATGCTCGAACCCCTCGAACACGGCGACGGCGCGCCGCGCCGCGCGCCGCGCGGCATCCCGGTCGCCGCTGTTGTAGCCGGGCTGGCCGCAGCAGGACTGCGCCCTGGGCACGACGACCCGATAGCCCGCCCGCTCGATCAGCCGCGCGGCCGCGAACCCGACAGAGGGGCGGAACAGATCCACCAGGCAGGTCGCGAAGAACCCGACCGTAGCCCGGGTCTCGGTATCGCTGGGCATTGCCGGGCCGGCCTCCCCGCCGGTGGTGGACACGGTATCGTCATACCCCGGCGGCCCGGGACGGGTCCAGCGGCAGAAGCACGTAGTAGCGGCCCGGGGAGCGCATCCGGCCGGCCCGCTCCTCGGCCTCCCGCCCCGCGCCGCAGAACAGGTCGGCCCGCACCGCGCCGCGGATCGCGCCGCCGGTATCCTGCGCCACCGTCAATCGCCTGAGCGGGTTCTCCGGGTCGAGAGGGTCCGGGGTGTCGATCCACAGCGGCACGCCGAGCGGCAGGAAGCGGCGGTCGACGGCGAGGCTCCGGCCGGGGGTGAGCGCGACCCCCTGGGATCCGATCGGCCCCTCGCCGCGGAGCTCGCGGAAGAACACATAGGACCGGTTCCTGTCCAAGATGTCCCGCCGCCTTTCGGGATTGGCGCGCAGCCAGGCGCGGATCGACTGCAGCGAGACGGTCTCGAGCGCGAGCGCGCCCTCGGCGACCAGCTCGCGTCCGATCGCCGTATAGGGCCGGCCGTTGGTGGCGGCGTAGCCCAGGCGCAGGATCTCCCCGTCGGGCAGCCGCACCCGCCCCGACCCCTGGATCTGCAGGAAGAAGGCCTCGATCGGATCGGCGACCCAGATGATTTCGAGCCCCTGGCCCGCGAGCGCTCCGTCGACGATCTGGGCGCGGCTGTAATAAGGTTTCAGCCTGCCGTCCTCGACCCGGCCGGCCAGGCGTTCGCCGTCGAACCCGTCGCCGAACTCCGACAGGTCCACGGTCACCAGGTCGCGCGGCCGGGTGTGCAGCGGCACCTTGTAGGCATCGCTCCGCTGTCTCGCGCCGGCCAGCTCAGGTTCGTAGTAGCCGGTGATCAGCCCCGTGTCGCCGTCCTTGCCGACTACCCGGAAGGGGCGGAAGCGGCGCTCGAAGAAGTCTCGCGCCGCGGCTTCGTCGCCGTCGGCGATGTGCGCGGCTGCGGCGCAGACCGACCGCCAGTCCTGCGCGCGGCCGAACCGCTCGGCGTCCGCGCCGGCCTGCGCCGGGTAGCGCATCGGCCTGGTGCAGCTCCGCCTGAACGCGACCAGGGCCTCGGCATGGCGGTCCGCCGCCCAGCCGGGCAGGTCGGCGAACGACACCGGCTCCAGGGCGGGGTTGGCGCCGCGCCGCTCGTCGGGCGAGCAGCCGGGCGCGCCAGCCAGCATCAGCGCGGCGAGAGCCGCCGCGATCCCGCCGGGGGCGATGCGGAGCGGCGCCGGGAAGGGGCGCGAGAGCGCGACAGTCTCAGCTGGGACTCCGCGTCTCAATCAGCTTCCAGTTGGGGTCGCGGGACCGCGTGTTGCGGGCGAACGTCCAGATGTCGGTCACGTCGGTGACCTGCGCCGGGTCGCCGTCGAGCACCTCGCCATCGGCGTCGCGGGTCACGTTGACCTGCTCGGAGACGAAGGTCACGGTGACCACGGCGTTGCGGCCGCTCATCGTGGCCTCGACGATTTCCGCCTTCTTGATCCCGACGACCGTGGTCTCGAGCGTCTCCGCGTGGTCCAGCCGCTCGCGGATGGCCCGTTCGAAGTTGTCGAACACCTCGTCGTCGAGCAGCGCGCGAAGCGTGCCGCTGTCGGCGGTCGCGAAGGCATGGACGATGGCTTCGAACGCGGCGCGCGCTCCGGCTTCGAACCCGTCCGGGTCGAAGCCCGGGTCGGCGGCCGCGATACGCGCGATGCCGTCCGCCAGGGGATCGTCGGAGGGGGAGGGCTCGAACGCCTCGTCGTCGTCCCGCCCGGGCTCGACATCGGATTCCGTGCGGTCGGGCAGCTCGATGACGTTGCCCTCGGCCTCGGTCTCCGAATGCCGCGCCGCCATGTTGTCCGGCGGGCGCGACTGGTGCCCAGTCCGGCGGCCGAGAACGCTGCGCAGCCGGAACACAAGGAACGCCGCGATCATCGCGAAGAAGATGATGTCGAGAAACTGGAAGCCTTCCATGGACGCGTCCTTTGACGCTTCGTCCCCGCGGCACTCCCCGCAACCGAGGCGTGCAAACCTCTTGTACCAGTATCGCTTGACTGGCGGAACGGCGCGGCGAGAGTCTGTAAATAGGCCCAACACGGCGAAAGCGCAAGCGGGAGAGGTTCGACGATGCATTGGTTGCCCTGGTCGTTCTGGCTCTTCCTCTTCCTTCCGGTTCTCGACATCTGGTTGTCGATCTCGCTTTACGGGATGATCGGCATCGAGCCCATAATGGGCCTCTTCGTCGGCACATGGCTCATTGGCGGCTGGATCTTCTCCCGGCAGACCGCCTCCGTCGCGGGGCGGGCGCTGACCGCCTTCTCGCAGGGTGAGCTTCCGGCCGACGAAATCCAGGAATCGGTCGGGCTCGTCATCGCCGCCGCGCTCCTGGCCACGCCCGGTGTCGTTACCGATATTATGGGTTTCGCGCTCCTGACGCCGCGTTTGCGCCTCAGCTTGATGCGGATCATCTTTGAGGCTGTCTGGGGCAGCGTTATTTTCGACCTGCTGGTGAAGCCGCCCTCCGGAAGAAGATGATCCTGATCCGACACGGACAGACGATATTCAACGTGCTCTTCAGCGTGACGCGGATCGACCCGGGCGTTCCGGACCCGATCCTCACGGCGCGCGGGCGCGGCCAGGCGCGCCGGGTCGCAACCGCCCTCGCGGGGGAGGGGGTGGAGCGGATCGTCGCGAGCCCGTACCGGCGGGCGATCCAGACCGCCGACGCGGTGGCCCGGGCGCTCGTTGTCCCGGTCGTCATCGACCCGGATGTGCGCGAACGGTTCAGCTTCTCCTGCGACCACGGAACCCGGCGTTCGGAGCTCGCCCGCGCCTGGCCGGAATACGACTTCGCCCATCTGGCGGAGCGCTGGTGGCCGATATCGGAGGAGGGCGAGCCGGCCTTCGCGGCGCGCTGCGCACGCTTCGCCGAGCGGATGGCGGAAGATCCGGGCTGGTCGCGCACCGCCGTCGTCACGCATTGGGGAGTCATCCGCGCCCTGACCGGCGAGCGGGTGACCAACGGCAGGCTGGTCCGCCTCGCCCCGCCGGGCGCCGAGCTTGTACCCCCGGGGCTGCCGTGCTAGAGCCCGCGCGGTTCGGGGAGACGCACATGGCTGACGAAACCGACGCGCCGCCGCAGGAGAACGGCAGCGCCGCCGCCGCGCGGCCGATGCTCTCGATCGGCGCCCAGTACATCAAGGACCTTTCCTTCGAGAACCCGCTGGGCCCCGAAGGCCTGGCCAAGCTCACGCAAAACCCGAACGTCGAGGTGGAGGTCAACACCAGCGCCCGGCTGCTCGCCGAGGATGCCTATGAAGTCGCCCTGTTCATCCGCGCCGAGGCGCAGAGCGGGGACGCGACGGCGTTCATCGTCGAGCTCACCTATGCCGGGATCGTGGTCGTCGGCGACGTCGCCGACGAAGATGTCCAGCCGCTGGTGCTGATCGAGGGGCCGCGCCACCTGTTCCCCTTCGCCCGGTCGGTGGTCGCCAACGTGACCCGCGACGGCGGCTTCCCGCCGATGATGATCGACCCGATCGACTTCGCCGCGCTCTACGTGGAACACCATGCCGAGCGGACGGCGCTGGACATCACCTGAAGCGCGGCCGGGTTCTATCCCTGCCAGACCGGATTCTTGAGCTTCCTGACGAACGCCGCGTGCGCCGCGCTTTCCTCGGCGTCGGGTTCGTGCCGGCGCGGCGCCCGCGCGGGACGCTCCTCCCTGGACTCCGTCGCCACCTCACGGGCGGAGCCCAGGCCCAGCGACGGCTGCCTGCCGCCGATCAGCTCGAGATAGACCTCGGCGAGGAGCTCGGCGTCGAGCAACGCCCCGTGCTTTGTCCGCGCCGCGTTGTCGATCCCGAACCTCCGGCACAGCGCATCCAGGTTCGCCGGCGCGCCGGGAAAGCGGCGCCGCGCGAGGCCCACGGTGTCGATCGCCCGCGCCTCCGGCAGAGGTGCCCGGCCGATGCGGGCGAACTCGGCGTTCAGGAAACCGAGATCGAACAGCGCGTTGTGGATCACCAGCACGGATTCGCCGACGAAGGCGAGCAAGCCGTCCGCGACGTCGCCGAAACGCGGCTTGTCGGCGAGAAACTCGTCGGACAGGCCGTGAATCTCGAAAGCGCCGGCGGGCATGTCGCGCTCCGGATTCACATAGGTGTGGAACGCCTCGCCGGAGGGGATGTGGTTGATCAGCTCGAGACAGCCGATCTCAACGACACGGTGGCCGCTTCCCGGGTCCAGCCCCGTGGTTTCGGTATCGAGGACGATTTCGCGCATAGCGTCCCGGCTGCGGTAAATGCGCCGCCGGCGGCCAGTACTTGCCGCGGCGCCCGGACATCACTCTGACGATCCATCTGAGTCGGCGCAAGGTATGGGCCCGCCCGAGGCTGGTCGGCACGACGAAGCCCGCGCGCCGCCGCTTCTCACGGTCGGGAAGCTGGTTGGCGAGAATGCCGGCGAGGGTCTCCGCGGTCATCCCGGGACGCGAAAGTACCCGCGCCCGTTGCAGGAAGGCCGGCGCCGTGACCACGACCACGGCATCGCATTGCGCGGCGAGCCCGACCTCGAACAGGAGCGGGATATCGAGCACGACGAGGCGCTCGCCCCGCGCCGCGGCGCGGCGCAGGAACGCTCGCTGGACCCGGCGCACCAGCGGGTGGACGATCGCCTCCAGCCGGCGCAGCTCCGCCTTGTTGCCGAACACCCGCTCGCGCAGCATCGCCCGGTCGACGGCGCCGTCCCTCACCACGCCGGGAAAGGCCTCGCCGACGGCGGCCACCGCGGCGCCGCCCAGGGCCAGCAGGCCGTGCACCGCGGCATCGGAATCGTATACCGGCAGGCCGAGATGGCGGAACATCCCGGCCGCCGTCGTCTTGCCCATCCCGATGGAGCCGGTGAGGCCGATGATCACCATGCCGCTCAGCCGAGCAGGTCGACGGCGACGTGGCTGCGCAACGCGTCGTCGACCACGGGTTCGGCGCCGTACCAGGCGGCGAAGCCGGGGCGGGCCTGATGCAGCAGCATCTCCAGACCGTCGACGGCGCGGCAGCCGCGCGCGCGCGCGGCGGCGAGCAGGGGGGTCTCCAGCGGGGTGTAGACGATATCGTTGACCACCGCTTCCGCAGGCAGCCCGTCCAGGCGGAGCTCGAGCGGCGCGCCGCCCGCCATGCCGAGCGACGTCGTGTTGACCACCAATGCGGCGCCTTCGAGAGCGTCCTCGCGCTCGTGCCAATCGACCGCGACCAGCGGCGCGCCGAAGCGCTCGCACAGCGCGTCCGCCCGCCCGCGCGTGCGGTTCACCAGCCTGATCTCGGCCGCCCCCTCGTCCTGCAGGGCGGCGACGATCGCCCGCGCTGCGCCGCCCGCGCCGAGGACGGCGGCCGCTATCCCGGTGCCCGACCAGGTTCCGAGGCGGCTGCGCAGGGCCTCGACGAAGCCGAACGCGTCGGTGTTGGAGCCCGACAGCGCGCCGTCGCCGCGCACGACGACCGTGTTCACCGCGCCGATACGCCGGGCGATTCCGTCGGCCTCGTCGACGGCGGCGAATGCGGCTTCCTTGTGCGGGATGGTGACGTTGGTTCCGGCGAAGCCGAGCGCCGGCAGGGCGCGCAGCGCCTCGCCCAGCCGGTCCGGCGGGACCGCCATGGGGATGTAGGCGCCGTCGATCCCGGCCCGCGCCAGCCAGAAATTGTGCAGCACCGGCGAGCGCGAATGCCCGACCGGCCAGCCCATCACGCCGGCCACGATCGCCTTCCCCGATATCGTCATCGCCTCATTCCGCAATCACGCCCCGGCGTCGGAGATAAGCCAACAATGCAAGCAGCGGCAAGCCGAGGATGGTCGGCCAATCGCCCTCGATGGCGTCGAACAGCTGGATCCCCGGCCCTTCCACCCGGTAGGCCCCGGGCCCGGCAAGCGCGGCGTCGCCAATGCGGTCCAGATAGTCGTCCGCGAAAGCCGCGCCGAAGCCGCGCATGGCGAGCCGCGCCTCCCCGGTGCAACGCCATACGGGGCTGCCCTCCTCCGCGATGCAGGCGGCGCTCAGCAGACGGTGGGTCCGCCCGGCGAGCGCGGCGAGCTGTTCCGCCGCCGCTTGCCGGTTTGCCGGCTTGTCGAAGACCCGTTCGCCGAGGATCAGCACCTGGTCGGCGCCGAGGACCAAACGGCCTGGCCGGGAGACGCTCAGCGCCTTCTCCTCGGCCAGGCGTTCGGCGAGCCCCCGGCCGTCGATGCCGGCGCCGCGAAGCCTGCGCTTGGCCCCGTCTTCGTCGATGCGGGGCGGGACGATCTCGACCGGCACGCCGGCATCGGCGAGAAGCCGGGCCCGGGTCGGGCTGGTGGAGGCGAGGACGAGCCGCGCGTCGCGGCCGTGTTCACCCGCCGCTGCCGGTTTCGTCATCCGCCGCCATCCTCCGATTGCGGTAGAGCTGGTAGATCGCCGTCGCCGTCTCCTCGATGGAACGGCGCGTCACGTCTATCGCCGGCCAGCCTTGCTCGGCGAAGAGACGTTTCGCGAACAGGACCTCGTCCTTGACCGCCTCGAGATCCGCGTACTCGCCGAGCACTTCCTGACGCAGCATCAGGAGCCTGTTGCGCCGCACCTGCACGAGACGTTCGGACGCTGTGGTGAGGCCGACGCAGAACGGGTTTTTCAGGCCGAACAGCCCGGCCGGAAGGTCGATGCCCGGGACGACCGGCACGTTCGCCGCCTTGATGCCCCAATGGTTGGCGAGATAGATCGAGGTCGGCGTCTTCGACGTGCGCGACACGCCGACCAGCACGATATCCGCCTCCTCCAGGTTCCAGGCGTTCTGCCCGTCGTCATGCGAGAGCACGAAGTTCATCGCCTCGATGCGGTCGAAATATTCCGCGCTGAGCAGATGCTGACCGCCGGGCCGCCCGCTCTGCTTGCGGTGGAAGTAGCGCGCCATCGCCTCGATCACCGGATCGATCACCGAGACGCAGGGCAGGTTGAGGTTGCGGCACTCTTCCTGCAGCGCACCCCGCGTGGCGTCGTTGACGAGGGTGAAGATCACCACCCCCGGCTGCTGGCGGATCCCCTCGATCACCCTGCCGAGCGCGTCGGCGGTCCGCACCATCGGCCACAGATGCTGATCGACGTCGACGCCCTCGAACTGCGCCATGCAGGCGCGGACGACGCCCTGGGTGGTCTCGCCGGTCGAGTCGGAGACCAGATGCAGGTTGTACTCGGCCATGGCCTTCCTTCGCTCCGCCGCCCTGGGGCTTATGCGCGAATTGCCGGGATAAGTCGGGAGATCTTCTACCCTACGCCAAAACGATCCCCACACACCCTTTACGTTCCACCCGCTTGCGCACGGGGCCAACAGGATTCCACAGGTTGCTGACGGTTTCACCCTGTCCACGGAATCAGTCTCCTGTCCCGCCAGCAGGCCTTTGCCAGCGCGTTGATTTCATTGATCAACGAGCGTTATTCACCATATGCCGGGGTAGCGGACACGATTTTCCACGACTCTTTGTCGCCCGGGAAAAGACGGTGCCAAACCATTAATCCTCGCTATTTGGGTGTCCAACAGACACAACAACCTGATTCTGATTCTTGAAGTAGATTCGACGGGAAGAACGGATGCCCCCCTCCAACACCGGTTCTCCGTACCGATGATCGACAAGCCCCTTCTTGCTGCTCTCTCCGGCCAGGCGACCGGAACGCCGCCGATCTGGCTGATGCGACAGGCCGGGCGTCACCTGCCGGAGTACCGGACGCTGCGCCGGCGGGCTGCGTCGTTCCTGGAGTTCTGCTACACGCCCGAGCTCGCGATCGAGGCGACATTGCAGCCCGTGCGGCGCTACCGGCTCGACGCGGCGATCGTGTTCTCCGACATCCTGGTGATCCCGGATGCGCTGGGCCAGAGGGTCTGGTTCGAGCAGGGCAGGGGGCCGAGGCTCGAGCCCGCGCGGACGGAAGGCGATATCGACCGATTGAACCCGGCCCGGATCGAGGAACGGCTGGCGCCGGTCTACGAGACGGTCGCGGGGGTTCGGGACGGTCTGCCCGCGGGGACCGCGCTTGTCGGTTTTGCCGGCGCGCCGTGGACCATCGCGACCTACATGATCGAGGGCGGCACGAGCCGCGACCACGAACGGGCGCGCTCGCTCGCCTATACCGCGCCGCATGTCGTCGAGCGCCTGATCGACATTCTGACCGAGTCTGTGGTCGAACACCTGATCGCCCAGATCGGCGCCGGGGCCGAGGCGGTTCAGGTTTTCGACAGCTGGGCCGGCGCGCTGCCGGCGACGCTGCGCGAACGCCTTTCGCTGCGTCCCATCGCCCGGATCGCGGCGCGGATCGGCGAGGCCTGCCCGGAGGTGCCGGTGATCGCCTTCCCGCGCGGCGTCGGCAGCGCCTATGCAGATTACGCCGTGCTGCCCGGGGTTGCCGCGGTCTCGGTCGACCAGTCGGTCGATCCGCGCTGGGCGGCGGCGGCGGTGCAGCCGCACGCCGCGGTCCAGGGCAATCTCGATCCGGTCCTCCTGGCGGCCGGCGGGCAGGCGATGGACGATGCCGTCGACGGCATCGTCGCGGCGCTCGGGGGCGGGCCGTTCGTCTTCAATCTCGGCCATGGCGTGGTGCCCGACACCCCGCCCGAGCATGTCGAGGCGCTGATCGCCCGGGTGAAGGAAAGCGCGGCTTGAACGAGCGCGTCGCCGTGGTTCTGTTCAATCTCGGCGGTCCCGACCGGCTCGAAGCGGTTGGGCCGTTCCTGATCAACCTGTTCAACGACCCGGCGATCATCCGCCGCAGGCAGCCGCTGCGCTGGCTGCTTGCGCGGCTGATTGCCTGGCGCCGGCGCGGCGCGGCGACGGCGATCTACCGGCGCCTCGGCGGCGGGTCTCCCCTGCTGCAACAGACCGAGGCGCAGGCCGCGGCGCTGCAACGCGAGCTGGCCGATCCGGCCATTCGGGTCTTCGTCAGCATGCGCTACTGGCATCCCCGGGCGGCGGAGACGGTGGGCGCGGTAAAGCGTTTCGACCCCGGAAGGATCGTGCTGCTGCCGCTCTACCCGCAATTCTCGTCGACCACGACGGCGTCTTCCTTCCGCGAGTGGCGGCGCGAGGCGGGCGGGATCCTCGACGTGCCGACGGCGCGCGTCTGCTGCTACCCCGACGATGCGGGTTTCGTCGCCGCGCAGGCCGCGCGGATCGGCGAGATCCTCGACCGCTGGGAAGGACCGGAGCCCAGGATCCTCTATTCCGCCCATGGCGTGCCGAAGGCCTTCATCGAGGCCGGCGATCCCTACCGGGCGCAGGTCGAGCGCAGCGTCGCTGCCATAGCCGAAGCCGTGGGGCGGCAGGACCTCGACCGGGTGATCTGCTACCAGAGCCGGGTCGGTCCGCTCGAATGGATCGGCCCCTACACGGATCGCGAGATAGAGCGCGCCGGCGCCGAAGGCCGGCCGGTGGTCGTCGTGCCGGTCGCCTTCGTCTCGGAGCATTCGGAAACCCTGGTCGAGCTCGACGAGGAGTATCGCGCGCTCGCGCGGGCATCCGGCGTGCCGCGCTACGAGCGCGCGGCCACCGTCGGGACCCATCCCGCCTTCGTCGCGGGCCTGGCCGGGCTGGTCCGCCGGGCGATGGGGTGCGGCGAAAAGACGCTGCCCGGTTCCGGCGGGCGCATCTGCGGCCCGCATGCGGGCGACTGCCCGGTTGCGCTGGCCGGCGCGCCATGACCTGGCTCGCCGACGCCTATCCCTGGATCCGGGCGTTTCACGTCATCGCAGTGATCGCCTGGATGGCCGGCATGCTCTATCTGCCGCGGCTCTACGTCTATCACAGCGGGCGCGAGCCGGGCGGCGAGGCGGACGAGATGCTCAGGGTGATGGAGCGCCGGCTGCTGCGGCTGATCGTCAACCCCGCGATGATCCTGGTCTTTTTCACCGGCGGGTTGCTGCTGCTGACGCCCGGGGCCGCCGATTGGGCATCCGGCTGGATCTACGCCAAGCTGGCGCTGGTCCTCGCGCTGTCCGCCGTGCACGGCGCGTTCGCCGTCTGGCGGCGCGGCTTCGCGGAGGGGCGCAACCGGCGCTCCGCGCGGTTCTACCGTGCGGTCAACGAGATACCCACCGTGCTGATGATCGCCATCGTGATCCTCGTCGTGGTGAAGCCGTTCTGACCCGGCCCGGCGGCGCTGCAATCGAGGTTTGACTCCGCATTGCCTATTCGCTAAGTGGTAGCGGCTAGGTTCGTCCCGACGCGTTCACCATCCCGACCGAACTATCCAACGAGCTCGCGCGGGCGGCCGGCTCGTTTTTCTTCATCCCTTCGCGTGCCATCGCCAAGGGAACTGCTCCCAACCAACCGGTACTCCCATGAATCTGCAAGAACTGAAGCAGAAATCGCCCGCCGATTTACTGAGCTACGCCGAAGAGCTGGAGATCGAGAACGCATCGACCCTGCGCAAGCAGGACATGATGTTCGCGATCCTCAAGCAGCTCGCCGAGAACGATGTCGTCATCTCCGGCAACGGCGTCCTCGAGACCCTGCAGGACGGTTTCGGATTTCTGCGCTCGCCGGAGGCGAACTATCTTCCCGGCCCGGACGACATCTACGTTTCACCGAGCCAGATCCGGCGCTTCGGGCTGCGGACCGGGGACACGGTCGAGGGGCAGATCCGCTCGCCCAAGGACGGCGAGCGCTATTTCGCGCTGCTCAAGGTGAACCTGATCAATTTCGAGGAGCCCGAGCGCATCCGCCACCGGATCAACTTCGACAACCTCACCCCGCTCTACCCGGAGGAGAAGATCGGGCTCGAGGTCGACGATCCGACGCGCAAGGACCTGACCACCCGCATCATCGACCTGATCACGCCGCTCGGAAAGGGCCAGCGGGCGCTGATCGTAGCCCCGCCGCGCACCGGCAAGACGATGATGCTCCAGGGGATCGCGCATTCGATCAGCGCGAACCACCCCGAGGCCTATCTCATCGTGCTGCTGATCGACGAGCGGCCCGAGGAAGTCACCGACATGCAGCGCTCGGTGAAGGGCGAGGTCATCAGCTCGACCTTCGACGAGCCCGCGTCGCGGCACGTGCAGGTGGCCGAGATGGTCATCGAGAAGGCCAAGCGCCTGGTCGAGCACAAGCGCGACGTGGTGATCCTGCTGGACTCCATCACCCGGCTCGCGCGGGCCTACAACACCGTCGTGCCGAGCTCCGGCAAGGTGCTGACCGGCGGCGTCGCCGCCAATGCGCTGCAACGCCCCAAGCGCTTCTTCGGCGCGGCGCGCAATATCGAGGAAGGCGGCTCGCTCACCATCATCTCGTCGGCGCTGATCGACACCGGTTCGCGCATGGACGAGGTGATCTTCGAGGAGTTCAAGGGCACCGGCAATTCCGAGATCATCCTCGACCGCAAGCTCGCCGACAAGCGGACCTTCCCGGCGATGGACATCACCAAGTCCGGCACCCGCAAGGAAGAGCTCCTGGTCGACCGCGGCACGCTGTCGAAGATGTGGGTGCTGAGGCGCATCCTCACCCCGATGGGGGTGACCGATTCGATGGAGTTCCTGATCGACAAGATCAAGGACACCAAGAACAACCCGGATTTCTTCGACGCGATGAACCAGTAGGTCGCGGGGCGCCGCCCCGCGGGTTCTACGGCATCAGGATCGTCGAGCCCGTCGTCTTGCGGCCTTCCAGATCGCGATGCGCCGTGGCGGCGTCCTTGAGCGCGTAGGTCTGGTTGATCCCGATCTCCACCGCTCCGCTCCGCACCACCTTGAACAAATCGTTCGCCGTCGTCACCAGATCCTTGCGCGAGGCGGTGTAGTGCGGCAGCGAGGGCCGGGTCAGGAACAGCGAGCCCTTGGCGGCCAGCATCCCGGTCTCGAAGGGCGGGACCGGTCCCGAGGCGTTGCCGAAGCTCACCATCACGCCGCGCGGAGCCAGGCAGTCGAGCGATCCCTCGAAGGTCTCCTTGCCCACCGAGTCGTAGACCACCGGAACCCCGGCGCCCTTGGTGATCCGGCGCACCCGGTCGGTGAAGTTCTGCTCGGTATAGACGATCGCGTGGTCGCAGCCATGCGCGCGGGCGAGCTTCGCCTTCTGCCGGCTGCCGACGGTGCCGATCACGGTGGCGCCGAGATGCCTGGCCCACTGGCACAGGATCAGCCCGACCCCGCCCGCCGCGGCGTGGACCAGTATGGTATCGCCCTTCCTGACCCGGTAGGTCTCGCGCAGCAGGTAGCGCACGGTCATGCCCTGAAGCATCATCGCCGCCGCGGTCTCGTCCGAGATGTCGCGCGGGATCTTCACCACCCGGTCGGCCGGGATCAGCCGTTCCTCCGAATAGGCGCCGAGCGGGGTCGTCGCGTAGGCCACCCGGTCGCCCGGCTTGAGGTCGGTCACGCCGCGGCCCAGCCCCTCGACGACGCCCGCCCCTTCCATGCCGAGCGTCAGCGGCAGAGGCAGCTGGTAGAGCCCGGACCGGTGATAGACGTCGATATAGTTGAGGCCGACGGCGGTATGGCGGATGCGGACTTCCCCCTTGCCGGGATCGCCGATCTCCACGTCCCGCCATTTCATCGCCGAGGCGGGTCCCGGCTTGTCGATCTGGATTGCGCGCGGCATCTCTCGGCCTCCCCTATGCCAGATGGGCCTTGAAGAATTCGGCGGTGCGTCCGTTCGCGAGGTCGGCCGCCGCCCGGTCGAAATGTTCCCCGCCGATCCGCGCGAAGGCGTGGTCCGCCCCGGGATAGACGTGGACGGTGAACAGCGCGTTGCCGGCGAGCGCGTCCTGGATCGTCTTCTGCGCCTCGGGCGGGCAGTAATCGTCCTCCGCGGCGATGTGCAGCATGGCCGGCTTCGAGGCGCCGGCCGCCTTGTCCATGTTGCCCTCGATCTGCACCGGGTAGTAGCCCACCGAGGCGTCGGAATCGGTGAAGCAGGCGGACATGTAGGCGAGGCTGCCGCCCATGCAGTAGCCGACCGTGCCCACCTTGCCGGTGCAGCCGCCGAGGCCGCGAACATGGCCGATGGTGGCGGCGATGTCGGCCACCCCCTTTTCGAAGTCGAATCCCTGGAGGTAGCCGAACGCCTTCTCCCACTCCTCCTCCGACTTGTCGGTGAGCTGGACGCCCGGCTCCTGGCGCCAGAACAGGTCCGGCGAGCAGGCGATATAGCCGTCGGCCGCCAGGGCGTCGCAGATGTCCCGCATGACCCGGTTCACGCCGAAGATTTCCTGGATGACGACAACGCCCGGCCCCGAGCCGGATTCCGGGCTGGCGAGGTAGGCGCCGAAGCTGCCGCCGTCCGAGGCGGCGATGGTGATGTCAGGCATGTCTCGTTCTCTCCAAAACGGTCTTTCGCTGATTGACCGGCAAGATAGCCGCGCGGCCCGGGCGAGTCATCGACGGGCGCTCGCGATCGCGCGCCAGACCGCCTCCGGCGAAGCCGGCATGTCGATGGTTTCGACCCCGAGCGGCGCCAGCGCATCGAGGATGGCGCTGGTCACCGCCGGCAGGGCGCCGACCGTGCCGGCCTCGCCCGCCCCCTTGACGCCGAGCGGGTTGGTCGCGGTCGGGACCGGGTTGGCTTCCACCTTGAAGCCGCACATGTCGTCCGCCCGCGGCATCGCGTAGTCCATGAACGAGCCCGAGAGGTTCTGGCCCGAGGCGCGGTCGAAGACGATCCGTTCCATCACCGCCTGGCCCAGCCCCTGGGCGACGCCGCCGTGGATCTGGCCCTTCAGCAGCAGCGGGTTGAGCACCGTGCCCACATCGTCGACGACGCTGTAATCGACGATCCCGGTCTCGCCGGTGTCGGGGTCGATCTCGACCTCGCAGACATGGCAGCCATTGGGAAAGTTCTCCACCCTGGCGACGTAGCCCGCGCCGGCCTCGAGCCCGGGCTCCGAATCGGCCGGCAGCCGGGCGGGGAGGTAGGCCGCCCGCGCGACCTCGACCAGCGGCACCGACCGGTCAGTGCCCGCGATGCGGAACCCGCCGTCGACGAATTCGAGGTCGCCCTCGGCGGCTTCGAGGAGATGCGCCGCGATCGGCCGGGCCTGATCGACGATCTTCTCGGCCGCGCGCAGCACGGCCGAGCCGCCGAGCGTCGCCGAGCGCGACCCGCCGGTGCCGCCACCGATCGAAAGCGCGTCCGAATCGCCCTCCGCCACCCGCAGCGTCGCCGGGTCGATGCCGAGCGTCTGGCAGACGACCTGCTTGTAGACCGTCTCATGCCCCTGGCCGTGGCTGATGGTGCCGACGAACAGCGTCGCCGTGCCCGAGGGATCGAAGCGCAGCAGCGCCCGCTCCTGGCCCGGCGCGGCGGCGCGCTCGATGGTGTTGGAAACCCCGATGCCGCGCAGCCTGCCCCTCGCGCTGGCGGCCCGGCGGCGCTGCTCGAACCCGGCGTGACCGGCGAGTTCCAGCGCCCGGTCGAGATTTTGCTCGAACGCCCCGCAATCGTATTCGAAGACCAGCCCGGTCCTGAACGGCATCGCCTCCTCGGGGATCGTGTTCTGGCGCCTCAGCTCGACCGGGTCGCGGCCGAGCCTGCGCGCCGCGCCATCGATGAGCTGCTCGATCACATAGGCGGCTTCCGGGCGCCCGGCGCCGCGATAGGGGCATGTCGGGTTGGTGTTGGTGAACACGCCCGCGGTCTCGACATGGATGGCGGGGGTGACATAGGTGCCGGCGAGGGTGCCGAGATTGGCGGTCGCCGGCCCGCCCGCCATGGACGCCACATAGGCGCCGATATTGACCCTGGTGCGCACCCGCATGGCGAGGAAATTGCCGTCGGAATCGAGGGCGAGCGCGGCGTCGGTGACGTTGTCGCGGCCCTGGTGGTCGCTGATCAGCCCCTCCGAGCGCTCGCAGGTCCACTTGACCGGCCGCCCGGTCTCGCGCGAGGCCCAGAGCACCAGGATCTGTTCGGGGTACATGCCGCCGCGCAGCCCGAAGCTGCCGCCCACATCGCCCGCGATCACCCGCACCCGGTTCTCCGGCAGGCGGAATATGTGCCTGGCGAGCGCGCTCCGGATGCGGTGCGGGTAGTGCACGGCGGCATGGAGCGTGTGGCGCCCGGCGCGGTCCACGTCGCCCACGAAGGCGCGCGGCTCCAGGGTGTTCGAGGTCACGCGCGAGATCGCGAAGCGGCGCTCGATCACATGCGCGGCCCCGGCGAAACCCGCCTCGACCGCGTCGCGGTCGCCCAGGAAATGGACGAAGCTCTCGTTCCGGGGCGCCTCCTGCCAGAGCGCCGGCGTGGTCTCGGCATCGGCGATGGCGGTGTCGATATTCGCGTCCAGCGGCTCGAACTCGACGTGGATCGCCTCGGCCGCGTCCCTGGCCCGGGCGAGGGTGTCGGCGACGACGACCGCGACCGCCTCGCCGACATGCACGGCGCGGTCGATCGCCAGCGGGGCGAAGGCCGGGCGGACCATCGGATTCCCGTCGCGGTCCTTCAGAACCAGCTGGGCCTGGATGGTGCCGAGACCCGCCGCCGCGTAGTCGGCCCCGGTCAGCACGGCGTGGACGCCCGGCATGGCGCGCGCGGCCTCGGCATCGATCCCGCCTATCGCCGCATGGGCGTGAGGAGAGCGCAGGATATGGGCGCGGCAGAGGCCCGGCAGGTCGATGTCGTCGACATACCGCCCGCCGCCCGAGAGCAGCCGCGGATCCTCGGTCCGCGGCACCGAATTGCCGATGTCGAACTCGCCCATGCCCGTCCTTCTCCTGATTGTCGGGAAACCGCGCTACTATGCGGCGCCAA
The DNA here is from genome assembly GCA_002239065.1 of Defluviicoccus sp. bin129. GTDB lineage: Bacteria > Pseudomonadota > Alphaproteobacteria > MPNO01 > MPNO01 > MPNO01. The sequence goes on from MPNO01000011.1 coordinate 36,252, forward strand.
ACTAGCAGCGGGGAGAGCGCGGGTGAAATTCGCAGGGCAGGTCGCGATCGTGACGGGCGCGGGGCGCAATATCGGCGAGCGCATCGCCGAGGTCCTGGCCGAGGACGGGGCGAAGATCGCGGTCGTCGATCTCGACCCGGGCCGCGCCGGACAGACGACGCGGAAGCTCGCCGGGGCCGGGCACGAGGCCGAGGCCTTCGTCGCCGACGTGTCCGACAACGACGCCGTTCAGGCGCTGGTCGCCGCGGTGGCCGCGCGCTTCGGGCGCATCGACATCCTGGTCAACAACGTCGCGATCTCGGACAACCGCCACGTCCTCGAAATCACCGAGAAGGAGTGGGACGACACCATCCGGGTGACCCTGAAGTCGCCCTTCCTGATGGCCAAGCACGTCGCCCACCACATGGTCGATAACGGGATCGCCGGCAGGATCGTCAATATCGGCTCGACCTCGGGCTATCGCGGGCGGGGCAGCGCCTGCGCCTATTCGGCGGCCAAGGGCGGCGTCGCCAACCTCACCCGGTCGCTCGCCTTCCAGCTCGCGCCGCACGGCATCCGGGTCAACTCGGTCTCGCCCAACCGCACCGGCTCGCCGGTCGGCATCCAGGAGGTCGACCCCGACCGCTACTTCAAGAACCTGGTCAACCGGGCCGGCGTGCCCGACGACACCGCGCAGGTCGTGGCCTTCCTGTGCAGCGACGCGGCGAGCTTCGTCTGCGGCGAGAACATCTTCGCCGATGGCGGGGTGATGGCGATGGAGGCGAGCTGACCGGCTCTGCCGCGTATCGAAGGGCGCCACACCGCAACGTCCTAATCCCTCGGCACCGCGCCCTCGCCGGTCCAGTCGGGCGGGTTCGACGCCTTGATGCGGCGCGCCTCCTTGACGGTCTCGCGGATCTGGCCGGCGAGCGGCATCGATTCGCCGAGCGCGTCGGCCATCTGCGAGACGATCTGCATGTCCTTGAGCGCCCAGGTGAAGGTCATGCGGTCCCAGTCCTCCAGCGTCGCCGATCTCGCCGAGCTGATCAGCAGCGCCTCGCGCAGCTTCACCAGGTCGGCGCCGAAGGACTCGGCGAGACGACCGGCCTCGATCAGCCCGACCCCGGTGATCCACATCAGGAAGTTGTTCATCGCCTTGCCGAACTGTCCGTGGCCGACCGGGCCGAGATGGGCGATGTCCGAGCAGAAGGTCTCGAAGACCGGCCGCGAGCGCTCGACGACGGCATCGGTCCCGCCGGCGAGCGCCAGCAGCGTCCCCTCGTCCGCCGCCCAGCGGCCGCGGCAGATCGGCGCGTCGAGCACGTCGATCCCCCGCCCGGCCGCGCGCTCGGCGACCATGCGGACGGTCTCCGGCGAAGAGGTCGAACAGATCGCGATGCAGGACCCCGGCGCCATCGCGCCGACCAGCCCGTCATCGCCCACCGTGACCGCGACGGTTTCCGCGTCGAACCCGACGGCGACGATCGCGTAGTCGACATTGCGGCCGAGCTCGCCCGCCGAGGCGAAACGCCGCGCGCCCGCCTCCCCGGCCCGCGCGAGCTGCCCGGCGTCGATATCCGTCGCCGCGACCGGGAACCCGGCCTCGATGAGATGCCTGACCATGGCGAGCCCCATCCGGCCCGGCCCGACGATGCCGACGCGATCCATCGCGCTTCCTCCCTTCAGTTGTAGTCCCGCTTCGCGGCGGCTTCGCTGACATAGCCCTCGGCGATGTCGCGGGCGACCGCTTCGGGCGCGCGCGCCGCCGGATCGCCATAGCCGCCGCCGGCCGCGGTCTCCAGCAGGAAGCGCTCCCCGGCGGCGAGCTCGAAGCGCCCGGCGGGCGGGGTCTCCTCCGCCTCCTCCGAGCCGTAGCGGATGACGAAGCGGCTGCCCTGCCCGTCCTTGCCGCCGGAGAGCCCGACCGGCGGGAAGCGGGCGCGGTCGTAGCGCCGGATCACCACGGCGTCCTGCAACAGCTCGTATTCGCGCCGGAGCCCGAGCCCGCCGCGCCAGGTGCCGGCGCCGCCCGAATCCGCCATCAGCTCGAAGCGCGGGATGCGGCAGGGGAACTCGGACTCGATGATCTCGATCGGCGTGATGTGGAGGTTGGAGAGATGGGTCGCGCAGGCCGAAGCGCCGTCATGCCCGGCGCCGCCGCCATAGGCCGAGCCGATGATCTCGTATTGCAGGCTGGCCTGACCCTCGCGCCCGCCCTGGAGCCACTGGATCATCACCGCGCCGCTGGAGGCGGCGTTGGCCACCGCCCGGTCGGGGCGGAACGCCGACAGCGCCTCCAGGATGACGTCGACCAGCTTGAGGTTGGCCATCTGGTAGCTCGAGACCGGCGCCGGCGGCGAGGCGTTGGTGATGGTCCGCGGCGCGTAGACGAAGCGCACCGCCTCGCGCATGCCGTCATTGTACTGGAGGTCGGGGCCGAGGCAGCCGATCAGGGCGTAGAAGCAGCATGCCTCGACCATCGACGGGCGCAAATTGATCGGCCCCCTGGCCTGGCGGTCGGCGTCGCTGAAGTCGAAGGTCGCGGTCTCGCCCTCGACCGTCACCGTGCAGGCGAAATGCACCGGGCGGTCGCGCTCGACCCCGTCGGAGTCCATGAAACCCTCGGCCGATGCGCTGCCGTCGGGCAGGTCGGCGATGGCGGATTTCAGCGCCGCCCCGGCGCCGGCCAGGATGGCGGCGAAGGCCTCGCACACGGTCCCGCCGCCGAAGCGGGCGCAGATCTCCTCGATGCGCTCCACCCCCAGCCGGGTGGCGGCGATCTGCGCCCGCATGTCGCCCTGCACCAGCTCCGGCTGGCGGCTGTTGGCCAGGATCAGCCGTTCCAGGTCGTCCTTGTAGCGCCCCGCCTCGGCGATGCGGATCGGCGGCAGCAACAGCCCCTCGTGGTAGATCTCGGTGGCGTTGGCCGAGGTGCTGCCCGGGTTGGTGCCGCCGATATCGGCCTTGTGGGCGATCGACCCGGCGAAGCCGACGAGCGCGCCGTCGGCGAATATCGGCGCGACGAACGCCATGTCGGAGACATGCGGCAGCCCGCCCTCATAAGGATGGTTGCAGACGAAGACGTCGCCCGCGGCGAGCCCGGCGCCGTAGATTTCGACGATGCGCCCGACCAGATGCTTGTAGACCGGGGCGTGGAAGAACATCGGCGGCGCGACGATCAGCCCGCCCGCCGCGTCGAGGATGACGCAGCTGAAATCCCGCGATTCCCGGATGATCGTCGAATAGCCCGAGCGGTAGAAATGGTAGTGCATCTCCTCGACCAGCCCCGCCACCTTGTTGCGCAGGATCTGGACGGTCACCGGGTCAGGCATCGCCGCGCTCCAGGACGAGGTTGCGAAAGCCGTCGACCGCGACGCTCCACCCCGCGGGGACCACGGTCGTCGCATCGAACTGCTCGACGATCGCGGGGCCCGCGAAACCCACCCCCGGCGCCAGCCGGGCGCGGTCGACGAGAAGCGTCTCGGTCGCTCCCCCGGCATCGAAATGGACGCCGCGCCGGCCGGCGATCGCGGCGTCGGGCAGGGCGGCCGCCGCTTCCGGCGCCGCCACGGGGCGGTATTTCGGGACCTCGACCGTCACGCGCAGCCGGTAGCTCACGATCTCCACGTCCTTCTCGAGCGCGGCGTGGCCATGGATGCGGGCGTGGCGGGCATCGAAGCGGCGGCGCGCCTCGGCCATGGCCGCGTCGTCGAGCCCGCCGGCGCCGAGACCGTCGAGCGGCACGCGGAGCTCGTAGCCCTGGCCGACATAGCGCAGGTCGAGCTCGCGCAGATGGCGGGCGGCGGCGGGGTCGAACCCCTCGGCCGCGAGCTCGCCGGCCGCGCGGGCCCCGAGCTCGGCGAACACCGCTTCCGCATGGGCCGGGCCGACCCGGTTGAGCGGGCGCAGCTCCGAGCGCACGTAGTCGTGCACCACGTCGGAGCAGAGCAGGCCGAGCGCCGAAAACGCGCCCGGGCGGGCCGGGACCAGGATGCGGCGCATGCCGAGCTCGTCCGCGACCGCGGCCGCGTGCACCGCCCCCGCCCCGCCGAACGGCAGCAGGGTGAAGTCGTGCGCATCCACGCCGCGCTTGGCGGCGACGACGCGGACCTCGTCGGCCATCCGCATGTCGACGATGCGCCTGATCCCGCGCGCGGCCTGGTGGCTGTCCATGCCGAGCGGGCGGGCGATCCTGCGTTCGAGCGCATCGAGCGCGGCGTCGAAATCGAGGCTCTGGGCGCCGCCCAGCAGATGGGTCGGGTTGAGATAGCCGCAGACGATGTCCGCGTCGGTCACCGTCGGGTCGGCGCCGCCCTTGCCGTAGCAGGCGGGACCGGGATCGGAGCCCGCGCTGCGCGGCCCGACGGCGAGCAGCCCGCCGCCGTCGATCCGGGCGATCGACCCGCCGCCGGCCGAGATGGTGGTGAGGTCGAGCGTCGGCACGGCGATCGGGCGGCGGCCGATCTCGCTCTCGGTGACTTCGAGCGGCGCGCCGCCCTCGATGAAGGCGATGTCGCAGCTCGTCCCCCCCATGTCGAGCGAGACCAGCCCCTTGCGGGCCTCGTCCGGGGCGAGCCAGGCGCTCGCGCGCGCCCCCGCCGCCGGCCCCGAGAGCATGGTGTGCACGGTCTTGCCGCCGGCGAGCGCCGCCGCGAACGGCATCACCCCGCCATTGGACTGCATGAGGAAGCGCCGCGCCGTGCCGACCCCGACCCCGTCCAGCCCGCCCGCGAGGTCGCGCACGTAGCGCACCAGCACCGGTTCGAGATAGGCGTTGAGCAGCGTCGTCGACATGCGCGGCCACTCGCGCAGCCGCGGCAGGACGACGCTGGAGAGCGAGATCGTGGCCGCCGGGAATTCCTCGGCGAGAATCCGCCGCGTCTCGGCCTCGTGCGCCGGGTTCATGAAGGAGAACAGGTAGCAGACGGCGATCGACTCGACGCCGGCCTCACGCAGGCTCCGCGCCGCCCGCCGGACCGCGTCCGCGTCGAGCGGGGCGAGCTCGTTGCCTTCGTGGTCGATCCGCCCGCCGACCTCCCGGGTCAGGCTCTGCGGCGCGATCGGATCGGGCCGGCGGAAGAAATAGTCGAACGGGTTGCCGTCGCGGGCCTGCGACTGGACCTCCTGGACGGCGCGGTAGCCCGCGGTGATCAGCATGCCCACCCGGGCGCCCCGCATCTCCAGCAGCGCGTTGGTGGTGATCGTGGTGCCGTGGGCGAAGAACCCGATCGCCCCGGGCGCAACGCCCCGGGCGAGGAAGCGCCGGAGCCCGTCGAGCACCGCTTCGGCCGGGCTGGCCGGGGTGCTCGGCACCTTCTCGATCAGGATCTCGCCGCTCTCGGCGTCGAGCATGACGAGGTCGGTATGGGTTCCGCCGACATCGACGCCGAGGCGGTAAGGCGCGGGCGCTTTGCGCATGGTTAGGGCTATCAGACCTTCGCTCAAATAAAATAAATTACACTTTAGCTGACAGGGAAACCTGGCGCCAATATCCCGCCCGATTCTTCTCCAGTTCTCCCAAGCGCGGACGTGCCACACTGATCAACGCAGACAAACACGATGCGCGAGAGCCATAAACGGCCCGAAATAAAGATCGTGAGATCTTCGTAAGAGCGCACGGCTTCACTGTAAAACATTGAAACCCGTAATCTCCTCCCACGTTCGAACGCTATGACACACTTTCGTCCGCTTAAAATAGTCCTTTTCATAAGCGAGACGCAATGCACTGCCAAGCATCTTACTGCCCCTTCCACTGTCAAAGTCGATGGTGTTGCCAAGTCTGCTTTTGAGTGCTTTTCCCAATACACGCAAACAATCATGGCCATTGCACAACAGTCTGTCGTCCCGTATCCCATTCATGTGATTTTCAACGAAACAAAGTATCGCCTCGTCTGAAAGTGATGGCCGTGGTGTCGACCTGCCAACAATATGTTGAATCGTTCTGCGAACGTTAATTTGGAACGAGCCCCTTGTCTCAAAGTGATAATTCATTTCGGCGAAACGCAAGGACAGCCCCCGCTCTTGGGAAAGCAAGCGCAGCGCACCAATACACTTAGCAGCAGCGAAAATCAAATCTCTTGGACGTTTTCCTTCCGCCTCAATTGCAGCAACGCGATCAGGCGCACCAAATTCCAGCAAAACATGATCAAGTGCCGGCGATTGAAAAATCATAATATCCATATCAGTCTCATCGGAGAATATCACCACCCCTTCGTATTCTGGATAGTCTATAATATCCGCGAAGTCCCGGTCAGCAATGGCCAAGGCGCGATAAAAACCGCCTTTTTCCAATATCGTTATCGCATCCAAAAGTCGTTCTCTACCGAAACACACCAAGATTGAGCACTTCTCTTTGTCGCAGAATTTGCTCAATAGCTTGGCATCGTCGTTTCCTTCGACAAGAAGAAAACTGCCTTCGTGGACAGCTCCCTCCAATCGCACTTCATTGGCGATCGTGGCGCCCGTAATTTGTTGTTGAACACTATTCATAACGAATTCTATGCCGTCAAGTCTTGTACCAAGTCCCACTCATTGTTGATTATCTGCGGAGAGTGAGTGGCAATGACAACTTTAATTTTTCTCAGTTCTTGTATTTTCTTCAGGTCAGAAATAAATCGCTTTTGCCAAGATACGTGGAGAGAAAGCTCGGGCTCATCGACCAATATTACCGCTCCTTCCCTTACTTTAAATAGGAGTTCGTAAATGAGAACAAGCTCATGCTGTTCCCCAGAAGAAAGACCCGACAGCGGGATTCCCTCCCCGGAGTCATTGTCGATTGCCGATATTCCCTTGTCCGGATCAATAACAACCGTTTTAAAAGAAAAATGTTCGTCCAATAACTGTTTAAACAGCCGAATTTTCGCGTATGTATTATCAAAAATGCTAAGCTTTTGTCGAGTGTCATCTACATAGATGGAGAGGATACGACGAATACTTTCTTGTTGAAAGATGTCGGACGGCTGAATAGGTTCGCTGGCGGTGCTTCTAAGTAGGCCCACAGACATAAGATCATCTTGTTTCTGGGTGAGTTCCTCCAAGTTCGCCCTAATCTCGGTTTCTTCACTGACGGAATCAGAATGGAAAGCCAAAATTCGTTTGGGAAAAGTCTGATCCAGCTTTTGAGACTCATTGGCGTATTGCTGCAATAGCCGACCGATATGCTGGGCAAGATCGTTGGCATCCCGTTCAACCACTGGTGGCGGGGTTGTTCTATCTCGTCTCCCGCGTGGGCGGCGCTCTTCGGGTTCCTCAAGGTATAACAGACGTTGAGTTTCCACGAGATGGGCATCGACAGAATCCAATGCACGTTGTAGCCATTCCGGCAGTGCGACAGATCCTAGAACGCTCTTAGGAAGTTGGTCTGCATATCGATCGACAATTTCGTAAGTACTCAATGAGCGGTCAAGAGTAAAGTCGTGCCACCTATCAGGTCCAACTTGGTCGATTGGCAAATTGCGCTCTAGAGAGCGCAACTGTCGTGACAATAATTCATCTGAGAAGGAAAATAGTTGCCCGTCTGCGCCGAATCCAGCGGTTGTCAATCGAAAGGCGCCTGGTGGGTCTGTCCGGTGCTCGTTGAATAAATCTGCTGTATCCTTTAGTATTCCAATCGACTTTCCGGAGGTCAAGAAAATTTCTACTTTTTCGAAGTCTATCTTCCAAAAGAAGCTAAACTGCTTATTGAAGAGTGAGTCAATCATTTGAAGGAGTACAGTTTTTCCATATCCATTGGGAGCAGTTATGATCGATATGTCGCTTTCTGCCGGGAAAAGTAGGGTATGGTCGAATCGTCCGAACAAGCGCGTAACACGGAGTGACGCAATCTGTTCCGGTTGCTGAGGGAATGTCATTGAACGCGCGAGGGATTGATGGTCACTGTCGGCTCCTGTCGGATGTACGGTACTTTAGATTAGCGAAATAGTATACCTTAGTCTACGGGAACTAAAACGGCTGAAGCTGGATGTCAAATGCTCGATTCTGCCCGGACGGAAGATTGTAATGTGGAACGACGGAGGTAGTCTGGGGGGGCGCTGTTTCCGAAAGGGGTCAGGAGTTGGAGATGAGGCGTCGTCTTGTGGTTGGCACATAAAGCCTTCCACTGTGTAGAAAAAGAAATGGGGGTTGCTTTGTCGGGCGGGAGGAGTTGGAGGCAGTGCCCGGCGTTTCATATGGTCTGATTCCGTATTCGGGTAGCAGGGGACCTTGCGTGTCGGTCTTGTAAGAACCGGTAAGGCGCGGGCTCGCTCACCGCCCGGGCGCGCGGCTAGTGGTCATGGTGGTGGTGGCGATCGGTCTTCGCCAGGGCGGAGCGCGGCAGCGCGCGCTCGATCTCCCGGTGCAGCGCGGCGAGCTGGGGCCGGGTCACGGTGAAGCCGAGATCGAAGCCGAACATGCGCGCGACCAGGATCACCTCGCCGTCCTCCAGCCCGCGCGCCAGGCCGACATCCGAAGTCCGGATCGGCTCGGCGAGCACCCGGTCGGTATTGCCGAAGAAGCTGGGGGTGACGTCGGCCCGGCGCGCCGCCGCCTGGCCGCCGAGACCGGCGAGATAGCCGACGATCCGCTCCAGATCGTCGGCGCGGCAGGCGATCTCGACGCCCGCCCCGTCCTCGTCGCGGATGGTGAAGGCGACGCTGCCGCCGTCCGCCGAGACCGACGGGTTCTCCAGCCGGTCGAGCGCCAATCTGCTCACGTCCCGCACCCCCGTGCCTTCCCTGCGCGGCCGGAGTGTGCCGCCTCGCCCGGCGCGGTTCAACGCCCGTCGCGCGTCTTGAAGCGCTCCGTCGCGCCGACCAGGGCCGCGCAGATGCCGGGATCCATGGCCGAGTGGCCGGAATCCGGAACCACCACGTATTCGGCCTCCGGCCACGCCCGGTGCAGCGCATCGGCGGTGACGATCGGGCACACCATGTCGTAGCGGCCCTGCACGATCACGCCCGGCAGATGGCGGATGCGCTCGACCCCGGCGAGCAGCGCGCCGGGCTCGACGAAGACCCGGTTGACGAAGTAATGTGCCTCGATCCGCGCCAGCCCCACCGCCATCGAGTCCTCGCCGAAGGCGGCGATGGTCTCCGGGCTCGGCAGGAAGGTGGAGCACGCGCCCTCGTAGCGGCTCCACGCCCGCGCCGCCGGCAGCAGCACCGCCGGGTCGCGGCTCGACAGGCGGCGGTGATAGGCGGCCAGGATGTCGCCGCGCTCGTCTTCGTCGAGGATGCCGGTCAGCGCCTCCCAGGCCTCGGGAAACACATGGCGGATGCCGTAGAGGAACCAGCTTATCTCCGCCGCGCTGCCGAGAAAGATCCCCCTCAGCACCAGGCCGAGCGCCCGGTCGGGATGGGTCTCGGCATAGGCCAGCGCCAGCGTGCTGCCCCACGACCCGCCGAACAGCAGCCAGCGCTCGATGTTGAGCATCGCGCGGATGCGTTCCATATCGTCCACGAGATGCGCAGTCGTGTTGTCGCGGAGCTCTCCGACCGGCGTCGAGCGGCCCGCGCCGCGCTGGTCGAACACCACGATCCGGTAATGGGCCGGGTCGAAGAACCGCCGATGCGCCGGGATCGCCCCCGCCCCCGGCCCGCCATGCAGGAAGACCACGGGCGTCCCCTCCGGGTTGCCGGAGACCTCCCAGTACAGCTCGTGCAGCTCGTCGACGGCGAGCCGTCCGCTGTCATGCGGCTCGATCGGGGGGTGCAGCTGCTTGCGCGCCATTTGCGGGTTCCGCGCCTCGGCCGGTTGCGCGAAGGGTTGGGCCGGGGGCGGCGCCCCGCGGCGGGCGCGGCATCTTATCCGCGCCGCGCCGCCTGGCCAATGCCGGCCCTCGCCGCGCTGGCCCTCCTCTGGCCGCACCCCGCCCCCGCCGAGACCCCGCGCCGGGGGGTCGTCGGCGCGGCGATCGACGGCGACACGGTGGTGCTCGAGAGCGGCGTCGAGATCCGGCTCGTCGGCATCCAGGCGCCCAAGCTGGCGCTCGGCCGCGCCGGGTTGCGCGACTGGCCGCTCGCCCGCGAGGCCAGGGCGGCGCTCGAGGCCATGCTCGTCGGCGCCCGCGTGCGGCTGGTCTATGGCGGGCTCCGGGTCGACCGGCACCGGCGGCTGCTGGCCCATCTCGAACGCGAGGCCGGGCCCGGCCGGCCGGCGCTCTGGGCACAGGGCGAGATGCTGCGCCGCGGCCTCGCCCGGGTCTACACCTTCCCCGACAACCGGGCCCGGGCAGGGCGGATGCTGGCGCTCGAACGGGCCGCCCGCGCCGCCCGGCGGGGGATCTGGCGGCTGCGCGCGTACCGCGTGCTCGCCCCGGAGGAGGCGCGGCGCCGGATCGGCCGGTTCGAGCTGGTCGAGGGCCGCGTGCTGCGCGCCGCCGCCGTGCGCGGCCGCTTCTACCTGAATTTCGGGGCCGACCGGCGAACCGACTTCACCGTCTCGATCGCCCGCAAGCACCGGCGCCGGTTCAGGCGTGCCGGAATCGACATCGCTTCACTCGCCGGACGCATAATACGTGTGCGCGGCTGGCTGTCGTGGCAGAATGGGCCGATGATCGAAGCCACCCATCCCGAACAGCTGGAACCGGTCGAGTGACCCGGCGATGGGGCGTTCTCGCGGTGGCCGCGCTCGGCGCCGCCCTGCTGGCGGGCGGGCCCGGCGGCTGCACGGTCAATCCCGCGACCGGCGAAAAGGTGTTCACCGGCGGGATCTCCGGGCCGCAGGAGCAGGCCGAGGGGCGCCGGCTGCACCCCCAGGTGCTCAGGCAGTTCGGCCCGGCGCTGGAGAACCCGGCGCTGCAGCGCTACGTCGACTCGGTCGGCCAGCTGCTGGCGCGCACCGCCGAGCGGCGCGACCTGCAATACACCTTCACCGTGGTCGATACCGACATCGTCAACGCCTTCGCGGTTCCCGGCGGCTATATCTACATCACCCGCGGGCTGCTCGCCCTGTTCGACAGCGAGGCCGAGCTCGCCGCCGTGCTCGGCCACGAGCTCGGCCACATAACCGCGCTGCACTACGCGCGCGGGCGCGGCCAGGCCATCCTGGCGCAGCTCGGCGTGCTCGCCGCGGGGATCCTCGCCGGGCAGGCGGCGCCCGGCAGCGGGGCCGAGCGCATCGTGGGCGAGCTCGGCGGCAAAGCGGCTTTCGCCTATCTGCGCAGCTTCTCGCGCGAGAACGAGTACGAGTCCGACGATCTCGGCATCCGCTATTTGGCGCGGGCGGGTTACGACACCGGCGCGGTCGCCCGCATGCTCGGCAAGCTGCGCGCCCATGGCCGGCTGGAGGCGGCGCTCGCCGGCCGGTCGCCCGACAGGATCGACCGCTTCGACTACACCGCCACCCACCCCGCGCCGCTCGCCCGCATCCGGCGCGCCGCGGCGAACGCCGCCCGGACGAAGCCCCGCGACCCGATGGTCGCGCGCGAAATCTATCTCGGCAAGATCGACGGGATGGTCTATGGCGGCAGCCGCCGGCAGGGCTTCGCCCGCGGCCGCGACTTCATCCATCCCGAGCTGCGCTTCCGCTTCTCGGTGCCGCGGCGCTTCATCGTCCACAACATGCCGCAGGCGGTGGTGGCGAACAGCCGTGACGGCGGACGGATAATCTTCCGCCTGCAGCCGCGCGGCGCCAGCCGGTCGGCCGCCGGGTTCCTGCGCGCCAGATGGGGGTCGCGGTTCTCCATCGCCCGGATCGACGAATTCACCGTCAACACCATGCCGGCGGCGTCCACCCGGTTCGCCGCGCGCGGCCGGGGCGGCATCGTGGACATCGCCGTGCTCGCCGCCGGGGCGCGCGGCGGCAAGGTCTACGAGCTGGTCCTGGTGTTCCCGCGCAAACCGGGTTCGCGCCTCGAAGAGGCGTATCGCACGGTGCGGCGGAGCCTGCGCGAGATGACCGCCGCCGAGGCGGCGACGCACCGGCCCCGGCGGATCCGGGTGATCCGGGCCCGGCGGGGCGACACGCAGGAGAGCCTGGCGCGGCGGATGGCGGTCGAGAGGCGCCGGCTGGAGCGGTTCCGCGTGCTCAACGGGCTCGGCCCCGGCAACCGGATCGCCGCCGGGCGGTCGGTCAAGATCGTCGCGGAGTAGCCGCGTTATCCAGGATCAGCGCGACCACCCGGCGCGCCCGGTCCCGCGCGTCGGGCTGGCCGCCGGCGCGCGGCCCGCGCCCGCGCGGGGGGGGCGCCGTCCGGCGGGCGGCCCCGCCACGTTGAGCGCCGCGACCCGCTCGGCGGCGATCCACGCGCCGGCCCGGGCGGCGGCCGCGTCGTCGCCGAGCTTCCTCATGTCGAGCACCAGGCAGGGCTTCGCCATGCGCCCGGCGAAGGCGACGGTCGCCCGGGTCCCGCCGCTCGGCTCGCCCCAGGCGAGCACCAGCGTGGCGTCCGAGTCGCGCACGTTGCGGCGGGTCCGTTCGACATAGCGGGGAGTGGCGGTCTCGTCGAGCGGGTAGCGCGCGGGAATGCGCCCGTCTTCCGCCCGGCGGCCGCGCGGGCACCAGCCGCCGCACGGGACCCCGGCGTCGAGCGCGGCATCGAGCGCGCCCCGGTCGACCCCGGTCTGCCCGCCCGAAAGTATTTTTTCGATCACCCTTTCCGGACCGCCGCGGTCCGGGATCAGGCAGGCCTTTCGAGGACCGCCTCCAGCCTCTCCACCGCCGCGGCGCGGTCGATCTTTTCGACCAGCGCCAGCTCCTGGGCCAGCCTTTCGAGCGCCGCCTCGTACATCTGGCGCTCCGAATAGGACTGGTCCGGCTGGTCGGCGGCGCGGTGCAGGTCGCGCACCACCTCGGCGATGGACACCGGGTCGCCGCTGTTGATCTTGGCGTCGTATTCCTGGGCGCGCCGGGACCACATGGTGCGCTTGCCGCGGGCGCGGCCCTTGAGCGTGGTCAGCGCGGTCTTCATCTTGGCCCGCGACGAGATCTTGCGAAGCCCCGAATCCTTGACCTTGTCCACCGGCACGCGGAGGGTCATCTTCTCCGCCTCGAACGAGATCACGAACAGCTTGAGATCGAACCCCGCGACCTCGCGGTCCTCGACTCCGAGCACCCTGCCGACGCCATGCGTCGGATAGACCACATAGTCGCCTTCGGAAAACGCCGTCTTGGTAGCCATCGGGTCCGATTCACCCCTTCCTGTCGACACTCAGCTGCCTTCGCCCGGGTTCTCCGAGAAGTGCTCGGCGAACTTGTTCTTGGTCTCCCGCCAATCGTCGGCGTCGGCCGGCGACTCCCCCTTGCGGGTGATGTTGGGCCAGGCATCGGCGTATTTGCGGTTCATCTCGACCCATTGCTCGGCCCCTTCATCGGTGTCGGGACGGATCGCCTCGACCGGGCATTCGGGTTCGCAGACGCCGCAATCGATGCACTCGTCAGGATGAATCACCAGCATGTTCTCGCCCTCGTAGAAACAATCCACAGGGCAGACCTCTACGCAGTCCATCAATTTGCACCTGATGCACATTTCGTTGACAATATAGGTCATGGTCCGGCGACTCCCGATTTCGAAGCGACAGGGAACTTAGTACCCGAGCCCCCGTCAGCCAACATCTTTTCGCCCGCCGCGGGCGATCGGCTCATTCCCCGCCTTCCGCGAGCCGCGCGGCCGCCCGGCGCCGGGCGAGCGCGCCGTCGCGGTCGGACACGTAGATCAGCCCGCCGATCCGGCGCATCAGCTGGGCCTCGTGCGCATCGACCCGGCCGTCGGCGAGCACCACCTCCCACAGCATCTCCACCAGGGCGACGCGCCGCTCGTAGCTGTAGCGGTCCTTGACCGCGCGGGTGAAGCCGAGAATCTGCACCGCTCCCGCCGCCTTGTCCTCGGCCGCGGCGAGCAGGGTCTCGGCTTCGTCCGGGTTGAGCGAGAACCGCCGCAGCAGGATGTCGAGGATGCGGCGCCGCTCAATTTCGTCGAAGCTGGCATCGACCGATGCGGCGTGGACCAGCAGGGCCGCCGCGGCGACCTCGAGCGGGTCCTGCGGGCGCACGGCCTTCGCGTCGTCCGGTTGCGCCGCGCGGCCGCCCAGCAGGTCCCTGATCCGGTTGATCATCGGGCGACCGCCTGCAGCGGGCGCGGCGGGATGGTCTCGTAGAGCCTTCTCGCCTCGTCCGGCGGGCCGCGCCGCGTGCCCACCGCCAGCACGCGAACCACCCGGATCTCGCGCGGCATGGGGACCGTCAGCACGCTGCCCGGAGCCACCCGGTGATCGGCCTTGCGGGTCACCCTGCCGTCCACCCGGATGCGCCCCTCCCGGCACAGCCGGGTCGCCTTGCTGCGGCTCGTGAACAGCCGCGCGTACCAGAGCCACTTGTCGAGCCGGATCGCGTCGTCGGTCATACCGGTTTCTTGAGGCTCCGGAGCTTGGCGAAGGGCGAGGACGACGGGTTGCGCGGCCGCCGGGGTCCGCGCCCCGCACGTCCCCGCGCGGCGCGTTCGGGGGCGGCGCGGATGTAGCGCGCGCCGTCCTCGGTTTCCTGCAGGCGGTAGCCCAGCCCGTCAAGCACCGGCCCCGCCTGCTGCGCCGACAGCCCGGCCCCGGAGAGCAGGTCCGGGGCGAGCTCGAACGGGCCGTTCCGCGCCGCCCGGGCGAGCGCGATGGCGAGCCGGTCGAGAATGTCGATGCGCATCGCGGTGCCGCCGATCAGCCGGAAGCCGCAGGCGGCGTAGAAGGACGGGTCGGGATCGGCGTCGGGCACCACGCTGCACAGGCCGGGCGGCGGCGCGGGCCGCGGCGCCCGGCCGCCATGGACCGACCACAGCAGCGCCCGCAGCCGCGCCGCTCTCGGCTTGACCATCGCCGGCAGGTAGACCGCCTCGAGGCCGAGGCGCACGCCGAGCGCGCGCATGCGGCGCCGGTCCGCCGCCGGCAGGTCGGCGATCAGCGCGCGCACGTCGCGCCGCGCTATCGACCCCAGCGCCTCGACGAGCTGAAAGGCGAGACCGCGCGCGGCCCCCGAGAACCCGGCATCGCGGAGCGCGAACAGGGGCGCGAGGTCGGCGCCGAGATGCCCGGCGAGCCAGGTCTCGATGCGGCGCCGCGCCCGCGCCGCCGGGTCCTTGCCGAGGCCTTCGTCGGCGCGCAGCGCGATCCGCGGCGCGAGCGGGCTCGCGCCGGCCGTGAGCCGGGCGACGACTTCACCCCGCCAGGAGACGCCGGCGTCGTCCCGGAGCGCGAACGCATCGTCCCCGTCCGCGTCCAGCTCGGCGGCGCGTTCGCGGAGCCTCTGCCGGACGGCGCGCTCCGCCAGCGGCCTGATCTCGCGGTCGCCGCGCGCGCCGTCCGCCGCATCGACCGCGAGCCGCAGACCCTGGATGCGGCCCACGGCTTCGCCCGCGATCCGCACCCTCCCGTCGCCGTCGACGGTCGCGGCGAGGGAGGACTTGCCCCGGGCCCGGTTGAGCAGCGCCGCGCGGCGGTCGACGAAGCGCTGCGCCAGGCGGTCGTGCAGCGCGTCCGACAGGCGGTCCTCGATCGACCGGGCGCGCGCCTGCCAGCCCTTGCCGTCGTCCAGCCAGTCGGTGCGATGGGCGATATAGGTCCAGGTCCGCACATGGGCGATGCGCGCCATCAGCGTGTCGATCTCGCCGTCGGTCCGGTCGAGACCGGCGATCTGCCCGGCGATCCAGTCGGTCGGCAGCCGTTCCTCCGGCCCGGAGAGATGACCGAACACCGTGGCCAGCAGGCTGGTGTGCTCCTCGGCCATGGTCTTGCGGTAGTCGGGGATCCGGCAGACCTCCCACAGCAGCCGCAGCGCGGCGCGGCCGCCGGCGCGGCGGCGGATGTCCCCGTCGCCGAGCAGGGCGCCGAGCGCGCGCCGGTCGTCGCTCTCGCGCGCGCGCACCAGCTCGGGCCGGGGCGGCGCCGCGTCGAGGCTCTCCAGGAGCGCGTCGGGCGAACGGAAGTCGAGCGCCGCGCTGCGCCATTGCAGCGCGGTCAGGGGCTTGAAGCTGTGGCTTTCGATCGCCTCGACGGTCTCCGGCTCGAAGGCGGCGAGCCCCCCGGTGGTGCCGAACGTGCCGTCGTTCATGTAGCGCCCGGCGCGGCCGGCGATCTGCGCGAGCTCGGCGACGTCGAGTTCGCGGTGCAGCCTGCCGTCGAACTTCTTGCGCTCGAAGAACGCCACATGGTCGAGCCGCATGTTGAGCCCCATGCCGATCGCGTCGGTGGCGACCAGGAAGTCCACCTCGCCGTCCTGGTACATCCCGACCTGGGCGTTGCGGGTGCGCGGGCTGAGCGCGCCGAGCACGATCGCCGCGCCGCCGCGCTGGCGCCGCAGAAGCTCGGCGATCTCGTAGACCCGCCCCGCCGAGAAGGCGATCACCGCCGAGCGCGGCGGCAGGCGGGTGAGCTTCTTCGCCCCGCCCTAGGCGAGGCGGGGCCGCCCTGGGCGGCCGCCGCACCCCCGCGCCCGCGCCCCCCCCCCCCGCCGGGAAGGCGACCCCCGCGGGGCGCGGCGGCGGGCGGGTGAGCTTCTTCGCCCCGCCATAGGCGAGGCGGGACAGCCTGGGCCGGCCGACGAACTCCGCATCCGGCACCAGCCTGCGGATCAGCGGGCGCATGGTATCGGCGCCCAGCAGCATGGTCTCGACCTCGCCGCGGGCGCGCAGCAGCCGGTCGGTGAAGACGTGCCCCCGCTCGCCGTCGGCGCACATCTGGATTTCGTCTATGGCGAGGAAATCGAAGCGCCGTTCCAGCGGCATCGATTCGGCGGTGCACAGGAAATAGCGCGCCCTGGCCGGTACGATCTTCTCCTCGCCGGTGACCAGGGCGACGTGGCGCGCGCCCTTCAGCCGGACCACCCGGTCGTAGTTCTCGCGCGCCAGAAGCCTGAGCGGAAAGCCGATCGCGCCGTTCGCATGGGCGAGGAGGCGCTCGATCGCGAAATGGGTCTTGCCGGTGTTCGTCGGGCCAAGAACGGCGGTCACGGATGCGCGTGGCCCGAGGGCGGACATGGCCCTAACATCGGCAATCGGCGGGCCGAAGGCAAGGCCCGGCGGGACTTGAACGCGGGGCGCCGCTTGCGCATATCTTCGCCTGTTGCGCGCGGCGGAAAACGCCTTCCGCGTCGCCCGATCGGGGAGGAATCGATGGCCGAGGAGAAGCTGAGCTTCCAGACGGAAGTCTCCCGACTGCTCCGAATCGTCGCCAACTCGCTGTACAGCGAGAAGCGGATCTTTCTGCGCGAGCTGATCTCCAACGCATCCGACGCCTGCGACCGGCTGCGCTACGAGGCGATCACCGAGCCCGGGCTGATCGACGACGATCCCGAGTTCCGGGTCAGGATCGAGCTCGACCCGGAGGCGCGCACCGTATCCGTGGTCGATAACGGGATCGGCATGAACCGCGAGGGGCTGATCGCCGATCTCGGCACCATCGCCCGGTCCGGCACCAGCGCCTATCTGGAGCAGGTTTCCGGCGACGAGGCGAAGGACATGGCCCTGATCGGGCAGTTCGGCGTCGGCTTCTACTCCGCCTTCATGGTCGCCGACCGGGTCGAGGTGACCAGCCGCCGCGCCGGCGAGGACGGGGCGTGGCGCTGGGCCTCCGAAGGGCTCGGCGAGTTCACCGTCGGCGAGGCCGAGCGGGCGGGCCGCGGCACCACGGTGACGCTCTACATGCGCGACGGCGAGGACGAATTCCTCGAGCCGGCCGGGCTGCGCGGCATCGTCAAGACCTATTCGGACCACATCGCCCTGCCGATCGTCCTCGCGGACGGCGGCGGCGAGGAGACCGTCAACGAGGCGTCGGCGCTGTGGACCCGGCCGAGGGCGGAGATCGACCGGGACCAGTACAGCGAATTCTACCGCCATGTCGGGCACGCCTTCGACGAGCCGTGGATGACAATCCACTGGCGCGCCGAGGGGGTGCACGAATACACCACGCTGGCCTTCATCCCCTCGCAGCGGCCGTTCGACCTGTTCAACCCGGAACGCAAGCACGGCGTGAAGCTCTATGTGAAGCGCGTCTTCGTCACCGACGACTGCGCCGAGCTGGTGCCGCAATGGCTGCGCTTCCTGCGCGGGCTGGTCGACAGCGAGGACCTGCCGCTCAACATCAGCCGCGAGATGCTGCAGAACAACCCGCTGCTGGCGCGCATGCGCGCGGCGATCGTCCGCCGCGTCCTCGGCGAGCTGGCGAAGAAGGCCGAGGCGGAGCCGGCGGATTATGCGGCGTTCTGGGAGAATTTCGGCCCGGTGCTCAAGGAAGGCCTCTACGAGGACCCCGACAACCGCGGCGAGATCCTCAAGCTCGCGCGGTTCCACTCCACCGCCGATGGCGGGCCGGTCGGGCTCGACGCCTATGTCGAGCGGATGAAGGAGGGGCAGGAGGCGATCTACTACATCGCCGGCGAGGCGCTCGATTCGGTGCGCCAGAGCCCGCAGCTCGAAGGTTTTCGCGCGCGCGGCATCGAGGTGCTGCTGATGACCGACCCGGTGGACGAGTTCTGGATCCCCGCGGTCGGAACCCATGCCGACAAGCCGTTCCGGTCGGCGACCCGGGCCGGCGCCGACCTCGCCGACATCGCGGTCGAGGACGCCGCGGAGAGTGGCGAGGCGATCGACCAGGGGCGCATCGACAGCGTGATCGCGATGTTCAAGCTGGCGCTCAAGGACGAGGTCAAGGACGTCCGGAGCTCCGACCGGCTGACCGACAGCGCCGCCTGCCTGGTCGCCGACGAGGGCGATCTCGACATCAACCTCGAACGCCTGCTGAAGCAGCACGGGCAGATCGAGTCCGGCTTCAAGCGCATCCTCGAGATCAACCCGGGGCACGACCTGATCCGCAGCCTCGCCGAAGCCGTCGGCAAGGGCGCGGCGGCCGGCCGGCTCTCCGACACCGCCTGGCTGGTGCTCGACCAGGCGCGCATCATGGAAGGCGAGACCCCGCCCGACCCCGCCGCCTTCTCGCGGCGCATGTCGGAGGCGCTGGCGCGCGGCCTGGATGCCGGCTGAGCGGTTTCCCGCGCGTCCTTCGATACGCGCCCGGAGGGCGCGTATCGAAGGACGGCACGCTCCTCGTCAGGCCGCCGCGAGCATGTTGCGGATGACGTATTGCAGGATGCCGCCGTGGCGGTAGTACTCGGCCTCGTCGAGCGTGTCGATGCGGCAGGTCAGCGCGATGTCGACCGACGATCCGTCGCCCCGCACCACCCGGCAGGCGACGTCCATGCGCGGCTCGATGCCCGCGGCGATGCCGGTGATGTCGAATGTCTCCGTGCCGTCGAGCGCCAGCGTCGCGCGGGTCGTGCCCGGTTTGAACTCCAGCGGCAGCACGCCCATGCCGACCAAATTGGAGCGGTGGATGCGCTCGAAGCTCTCGGCGACGACCGCCCGGATGCCGAGCAGCCTGGTGCCCTTGGCCGCCCAGTCGCGCGACGACCCGGTGCCGTATTCCCGGCCCGCGACCACCACCAGCGGCACCCCGGCGTCGCGGTAGCGAATCGCGGCCTGGTAGATCGGCTCGGGATCGCCGCCGTCGATGTGGCGCGTCATCCCGCCCTCGATGCCCGGCACCATCTCGTTGCGGATGCGGATATTGGCGAAGGTGCCGCGCATCATGATCTCGTGGTTGCCGCGCCTGGAGCCGTAGGAGTTGAACGCCGCCGGGCGCACCTGGCGCTCCAGCAGGTAGTCGCCGGCGGGGCTCTGGCGGGCGATGCTGCCGGCCGGCGAGATGTGGTCGGTGGTGACCGAGTCGCCGAGGAGCGCGATCGCCCGCGCGCCCAGGATGTCGCCGACCGGCTCGGGTTCCGGCGTCATGCCCTCGAAGAAGGTCGGGTGGCGCACATAGGTGCTTGAATCCTGCCAGTCGAAGGTCTCCGACGGGGTGGACGAGATCTCGCGCCAGGCGGCGGGCCCCTGCGAGACGTTGTCGTAGCGCGCGCGGAACATCTCCGGCGTGAGCGCCGTGGCCAGGGTGTCGGCGATCTCCCGGTTCGAGGGCCAGATGTCCCTGAGATAGACCGGCTCGCCGTCTGCGGTCTCGCCCAGCGGGTCGTTGACGATGTCGGCCTTGAGCGAGCCGGCGATCGCGTAGGCGACCACCAATGGCGGCGAGGCGAGGTAGTTGGCGCGCACCTGGGCATGGACCCGGCCCTCGAAATTGCGGTTGCCCGAGAGCACCGCGCCGACCACCAGGTCGCCCGCGTCGACGGCGTCGGCGACCGGGGCCGGCAGCGGCCCCGAATTGCCGATGCAGGTGGTGCAGCCGTAGCCGACGAGGTTGAAGCCGAGCGCGTCGAGATCCTCCTGCAGCCCGGCGGCTTCCAGATAGTCGCTCACCACCTGGCTGCCCGGCGCGAGCGACGTCTTGACCCAGGGCTTGACCGCGAGCCCGAGCGCGCGCGCCTTGCGGGCGACCAGCCCGGCGGCCACCATCACCGAGGGGTTGGAGGTGTTGGTGCAGCTGGTGATCGCGGCGATCACCACATGGCCGTCCTCGACCGCGAAATCGGCGCCCTCGGCGGGCTGCGCGCGGTCCGACCCGCCGAGCTCGGCGAGCGCGGCGCCGAACGCCGTGGCCGCCTGCGACAGGGCGACCTTGTCCTGCGGCCGCTTGGGCCCGGCGAGCGAGGGCTCGACGGTGCCGAGGTCGAGGGTCAGCAGGTCGGTGAATTCGGGGTCCGGAGACTCCGCCTCGCGCCACAGCCCCTGCGCCTTCGCATAGGCCTCGACCAGGGCGATCCGCCCGGAATCGCGCCCGGTCAGCCCGAGATAGGCGCAGGTCTCCCCGTCGATCGGGAAGAAGCCGCAGGTGGCGCCGTATTCTGGGGCCATGTTGGCGATCGTCGCCCGGTCGGCGAGGGTGAGCTCGCCGAGCCCGGGGCCGCAGAACTCGACGAACTTGCCGACCACGCCGCGCGCGCGCAGCATCTGGGTCACGGTGAGCACGAGGTCGGTCGCCGTCATCCCCTCGCGCAGCCTGCCCTCGAAGCGGAAGCCGATCACCTCGGGCAGCAGCATCGAGATCGGCTGGCCCAGCATCGCCGCCTCGGCCTCGATCCCGCCGACCCCCCAGCCCAGCACCGAGAGGCCGTTGATCATCGTGGTGTGGCTGTCGGTGCCGACCAGCGTGTCGGGGTAGGCGAGCGTGCGGCCGCCGTCGTCGCGGGTCCACACGGTCTGGGCGAGGTGTTCGAGATTGACCTGGTGGCAGATGCCGGTGCCGGGCGGCACGACGCGGAAATTGCTGAACGCCTTCGAGCCCCAGTGCAGGAAGGAGTAGCGCTCCCGGTTGCGCTCGAACTCACGGTCGACATTGGCGGCGAAGGCGTCGCCCGAGCCGAAGCTGTCGACCATCACCGAGTGGTCGATCACCAGGTCGACGGTCGCCAGCGGGTTGATCTTCTGCGGATCGCCGCCGAGATCGGCCATCGCCTGGCGCATCGCGGCGAGGTCGACCACCGCGGGCACGCCGGTAAAATCCTGCAGCAGGGTGCGCGCCGGGTGGAAGGCGATTTCGTGGGTCGACGAGCGGGTCTCCAGCCAGCCGGCGCAGGCCGCGATGTCGTCCGTCGTGACCGTCCGCCCGTCCTCGTGGCGGAGCAGGTTTTCGAGCAGCACCTTCATCGAATAGGGCAGGCGCGAGACGTCGCCGATCCCGGCCTCGCGCACCGCGTCGAGCGCGTAGTAGTCGTAGCTCAGCCCGTCCGCCCGAAGCGAACGCCGCGCTTTCAACCGATCCTGCCCGGAACCGCTCACCGCCCTCTCCTCCGCGTCGGAACACGCCGCTGCTGCGCGCGATGCATAGCCTGCCGAGGCCGGCTTGGCGAGGGGTTAATGGCCCGCCGGGAAACGGTCGCCGGCGCGAGAAGTCACAATGTTGCCGCATTCCCGGCTGGCGGCCGCCACAATCCGGCACGATATATGCATCCTCCTAGCCCCTCGGATGCCTGCCCCCGGCGGCCGACCCGCCCCCAGGCCCAACTTCCCCGGCCGCCCGGCGCTATACCCTCCGCCCTCGCCCCCCGGATCCCGGCCCGGGGCGCCCGACCGGCCGCAAGGCCAAACTTCACGGGCCGCCGGAGCCTCTCCCGGCGGCCCGTTCTTATGCGCGTCCGCGGCACGGCGGTGATACGATCCGCCGCATCGTGCCCCGAGCCCATCGCCGCCCCGTCCTCCGCCGCGCGCCGGCCGCGGCCGCCCTCGCCCTCGCGATGGCCTCCGGCGAGGCGGGCGCCCAAGCCGTCGGCTTCCGCGACGTCGCCTTCGCGGTCGACGGCGAGACCCTGGTCGCCGCGCTGTGGTATCCGACCGGCGCGGCGCCGGGGCGGACGGCGCTCGGCCCGATCTCGATGGCCGCCACGCGGGACGCGCCCCTCGGCGCCGGGCGCTACGGGCTGGTCCTGATCTCGCACGGTACCGGGGGCGGCCGGCTGAACCATCGCGGCACCGCGATCCGGCTCGCCCGCGCCGGCTATGTGGCGGTGGCGCCGGAACATGCGGGCGACAGCTGGCGCGACGGCAGGTATGGCGGCAGGTCGGCGAACTGGCACCGCCGCCCGCGCCAGCTCGGCGCGGCGCTCGACCGGGTTCTGGGCGATGCCGGGTTCGGCCCGCGCATAGACCGTCGGCGCATCGGGGCGCTCGGGCACTCCGCCGGGGGCTACAGCGTGCTCGCGCTGGCCGGCGCCCGGGCGGATCTGGCGGTGCTGGCCCGCCACTGCACCCGCCGGCGCGACCGCGATCCCGCGTTCTGCGCCTATGGCCGGCAGGACGGGCCGGCGGGCGGCGCGCTGCCCGACCTGTCCGACCGGCGGGTCGGCGCGGTCGCGGCGGTCGCCCCGGTGGGCGCGCTGTTCGGCGCCGGCGCGTTCGCCGGCGTGACGGTCCCGGTCGAGATCCACCGGCTCGGCCGGGACCGGGTGCTGCGGCGGCCCTTCCACGGCGACAACATCGCCCGGCTGATGGGGAACCGGGCCCGGCTGGCGGTGCATCCCGGGGCCCATCACTTCGCCTTCATCGCGCCCTTTCCCGCCGCCCTCGTCGCCGGGGTCGGGGCGCCGGCCCGCGACCCGCCGGGATTCGACCGGCGCGCCTTCCTGTCGCGGATCGACCGGCAGATCGTCGATTTCTTCGACCGCGCCCTGCCGGGCCGACGCTCGCGATCTGTTGATCGCCCGGCCCGGTTCCCATTCCCCGGCCGTTATCCGAGGATGGCCGCCCATTCGCGGAGGACGCCGTGCGGATCGCCGCCATGGCCAAACGCGCCGGTCTCCTGATAGCGACCCTCGTCTCGGCCGCCGTCGCCACCGGCTTCGCCTTCCTCCTCTCGATCGACGCCGACGGCTACCGCGACGAGATCGCCGGCGCGTTCAGGGTGGCGACCGGCCGCGCGCTCGTCATCGCCGGCGACGTCGACCTGTCGGTCTCGCTGAGCCCGGCGGTGGTGGCCGAGAAGATCGCCGTCGCCAACGCGGGCTGGGGGTCGCGCCCGGCGATGGCGACGGTCGAGCGCGCCGAGATCCAGGTCGAGCTGATCCCGCTGATCGTCGGCGACATCCGCATCGCGAGGCTGGTCCTCGTCGAACCCGACATCCTGCTCGAGACCGGGCGGGACGGGACCCCCAACTGGCGCTTCTCGAAGTCGCGCGGCAGGCCGGCGGGCAAGGGCGCGGCATCGCCCATCCCGGTGGTCCAGCGCGTGGAAATCGTCCGCGGCCGCCTGACCTACCGGAACGGAAAGAGCGGGGAGACGATACGCGTCCGGCTCGACGACGTGGCGATCGGGGCGCGGTCCCGGGACGGGGCGCTGACGCTGCGCGCGGACGGCGCGTGGAACCGGTCCCCGTTCGCGCTCTCGGGAGCGGTCGACACTTTCGCCGATTTCGCGTCGGGGCGGCCGGTCGGGGTCGACGCCGTGGCCCGGGCGTTCGGGCTCGAGGCGAGGCTCGCCGGAACCGTCGCCGAGCCGCGCAGGCCCGCCGGTCTGGACCTGCTTGTCGCGGTCGAGGGCGCCGGCCTCTCGACCCTCGCGGCGGCGCTGGGGCGGCGCTTGCCGACGCCCGGCCCGATCGCCCTCGCCGCCCGGGTCCGGGGCGGCGCCGGCAGGATCGACCTCGATCGGATCCGCCTGACCCTCGGCTCCAGCCGCCTCTCGGGAAGGATCGCCCTCGCGCCGCCGCCGGCGCGCCCCCCCCGCGCGCGCCCGCCGCCCCCCGTGCCCCGGCCGCCTCGGGGGAAGGATCGCCCTCGCGGGGCGGGGCGCGCGTCCGCGCCTGACCGGCAAGCTGGTGTCCGAGAGGCTCGACCTGACCGGGCTGCTGGCATCGCCGGGGGGAGCCCGCGAACCCGCCGCGCCGCGCGCCGCCGGCCCCCGCCGCGTATTCCCCGACGACCCGCTGCCGCTCGCCTGGCTCGATGCGGCCGATCTCGACCTCGCTTTCGTCGTCGCCCGGCTGATCGTGCGCCCGCTGCCGTTCGATGCGGTCTCGACCCGCATCAGGCTCGACCGCGGGGCGCTCAGGCTGGACCCGCTTTCGGCATCGGTGGCGGCGAGCCGGGTCGACGGCGCGCTGCGCCTGGATGCGCGCCGGTCCCCGCCCGCGCTCGCCCTCGCGCTTCGCGCGCCCGACCTCGATCTCGGCCGCCTGTTGCAGGAGAGCGGGGCGGCCGGCCTGTTCGAAGGAAAGGCGCGGCTCAGGGCCGAGCTCCGCGGGTCCGGCCGATCGATCGCCGCGCTGATGGCCGGGCTCGACGGCGAGATCCTGCTGCGCGCCGACCGCGGCCGGCTGAACACGCAGGCCTTCCACGCGGCGGTCGGCGGCGCCGTGCCCGGGACGCTGTTCCCCCGCGAGAGGGGGTGGACGGCGGTCAACTGTGCGGCGAGCTCGATCGCCGTGGCGAAGGGCCGGGCGTCCAGCCGCGCGACGGTGATCGACACCGAACACGCGATCGTCGCGGTCCGCGGCGGCGTCGATCTCGCCCGCGAGACCCTGCGCCTGACGGTCGCGCCCAGGCCCAGGACCGCGACGCCGAACCCCGCAGTCCCGGTCTATGTGCGGGGGACGCTGGCCGATCCGGAGCTCCGGCCCGAGGCCGGCGCGGCGCTCGAGAAGCTCGGCGGCCTCGCGGCGTTCGCCCTGTTCCCGCCGGCCGCGCTCGCCGGCCTCGGCGAGCTCGGCGGCGGCGGCATGGACTGCGTCGAGACCGCCGCCACAAGGCGACTGCCGGGCGCCGGGTCCGCATCGCCCGGGAAGGCGGTCAGGGCGCCGAAGGAGGGCGCCGAAGGCGTCGTGCGGGGAATGCGCGGCGGGGGGAGGAACCGGCCCGCCCCCGGCACGCGAAAATAGTACCGTTTCGGGACAATGTTTCACGTGAAACAATGGTCCCGTGCTTCCTCTTGGGCTCGAACCGTCACCAGATGCCACGATGATGTGATGCGTCACGTATCCACGATCGGCCGTCTCGCGGGGCTTCTGCTGGTCTGCGCGTGGGCCGGCTCTGCCGCCGCGGGGAGCACCTTTTCGCAGTACCCCGGATTCGCCGAGTATTTCGCGGCCAACCCTCCGGCCGAAGCCGCCGGTCAGGCCGATCGGGTGCTGGCCCGCCGCCACGCGCCGCGCTTCCACCTGCCCGCGGGCCACGAAGGACCCATCGACTTCTACCGCGACTACATCGCGCACGGTTACCTGATAGCCGGCGACGGCGTCCGCATCGACGGCCCCACCGCGAGTGACCTGAACCGCTACCGTGACGACGTCCGAGCCGAGTTCACGCACGTGCCGGGCGCGGCCGAGCCCCGGCCAGTCGTCTACGGCATGGTGGAGCGCACCGGTCTGTGGGCGCCGCCCGAGCCGGATCGGGAGGCCGAGGAGTTCACCGTCGTCTCCTACCACCTGGCGTTCCGGGTGAGCGGCCTGCCGGCGGGGTTGTCGGTGGCCGCGGCCATCCCGCTTCGGCTGGTGGCGGACCTCGACGACTGGCACCAGCTCGACCACTACACCGCCGCGTTCGTGGTCCTAGCTGGGGATGGGCGTCCCGTCGCCCTGACCCTGCAGCAGCACAACTACCTGCGCACCCACCTGGTCGGAGAGTCCGTCAAGCTCGGCCCCGACGGACGCTTCGACATCGACGTGGCCATCCGCTCGAACGAGCTCTACCCCCACAATCCGGGGCGGGCGGTACGGCGCGCGGTACGGTTTCTGGACCATGACGCCAGGGCCTTCATGATGGGCTTCGGCGAGCGCCCGTTGATGTCGGCCGACGACATCACCCACCCGGACCGCACCGTCGACTACGCGCTCGCCTTCCTCCCGGGCTCGGATGCCTTCTACTCGTTCCACGGCCATCTCGGCGAACGCCGCGGCCTGCCCGGCCGCGACGGCCCGCCCGGGGCCCGCTACAACACCCTGCCCGAGCTCAAGCCGCTGCCCGCGCAGATCCTCGACGGCTACTGGCGCGAGGGGAACGAGGGCGACTGGGCGCGGTATCTGAGCAGCCGGGAGAACGGCTCCGACCGCGCCGGTTTCGCCCGAGCGCAGGCAGCCGTGTTCCATCGCAACCTCGACTGCCTGCGGCGGGAGCGCAAGGGCTGCGCGCTACAATAGCGGCCCGAACGGCCGGCCCGGCGCGGCTAACCGCGCCTTCGAGATGCTGCGTTGATGGTCCGGGTAGAGGAGCGGGGGTCGCGCACCTCGTGCCGGTCGGTGTCGGCTACCGTCCCGTTAGAGAATGTTTGTTGACAGGCCGGCCGGGCATGCGAGGTTGGCGTCGCGATGGAGAACGGGCTCACGAGATCGCGTGGCGGCGCGACCGCCCCCGACGACCCGGCGCATCTGCTGCACCTGATCGCGACCCTGTCGCGCGAGCTCCGTTCCGCGCGCGACACCCCGAACGTTTCCCTCGACAGCAGGCTGGGCGAGGATCTCGGTTTCGACAGCCTGGGGCGGGCCGAGCTGCTGCGGCGCATCGAGCGGACGTTCTCGGTCAGCCTCCCCGGATCGACGCTGGCGGAAGCCGAAACCCCGGCCGATCTCTGGCGCGCGCTGGAAGCGGCCGGCGCGCCGCGCGGGCCCGCCGCCCCGCAACCCCGGGAAGATGCGGCGCCGGGTCCGGTCGTGTCGATACCCAGCGCCGCGGCGACCCTGACCGAAATGCTCGACTGGCACGCCGAAGCGCACCCCGACCGCGTCCACGCCTGGCTCAGGGAACGGGAGGACCATATCGAGACCGTCACATACGCGGAGCTCCGCGAGGCGGCTCTGGCGGTCTCCGGCGGCATCCTCGACGGCGGAGCGATGCCGGGCGCCCGCGTGGCGTTGATGCTGCCCACCTGCGCCGGGTTCCTGCACGCCTTCTTCGGGATCCTCTATGCCGGATGCGTGCCGGTGCCGATCTACCCCCCGGCGCGGCCTTCGCAGCTCGCCGATCATCTGCGCCGTCAAGCCGCGATACTCGCCAACGCGGGAGCCGAGTTGCTGGTCACCGTGCCGGAGGCGCGGGTTCTCGCGACCTTTCTGCGCTCGCAGGTCGCGAGCCTTCGCGCGGTCGAGACCGTCGAGGGACTCCGCGCACGCGGCAGGCCGGAGGCCGCCCCGGCGCGCGGCGCCGGAGACGTCGCCTTTCTGCAGTACACCTCGGGCAGCACCGGCGACCCGAAGGGCGTGGTGCTGAGCCACGCCAACCTGCTCGCCAACATCCGGGCCATGGGCCGGGCCATGGAAGCCGAGCCCGGCCGCGACGTATTCGTGAGCTGGCTTCCGCTCTACCACGACATGGGCCTGATCGGCGCGTGGCTCGGCAGCCTCCATTTCGCGGTGCCGGTTTCGATTTCCTCCCCGCTGGTCTTCCTGGCGCGCCCGGAGAGCTGGCTGTGGGAGATCCACGCCCGGCGGGCGACGCTTTCGGGCGCGCCCAACTTCGCCTTCGATCTCTGCGTTGAGCGGATCGACGACGCCGCGATCGAGGGGCTCGACCTGAGTTCGGCCCGTATCGTGGTCAACGGGGCGGAGCCCGTGCGGGCCGCGTCGGTGCGGGCGTTCTGCGCGCGCTTCGCGGCCCATGGCTTCGATCCCGGGGCGCTCGCCCCGGTCTACGGCCTCGCCGAGAGCAGCGTGGGGCTGGCCTTTCCCCGGCCCGGGCGGGGGCTGCTCGCCGAGCGGATCGACCGGACCGGGCTGGCGGAGCGGTTGCGCGCGGTGCCGGTTGCGGCCGGGTACGGCGATGCGGTCGAGGTCGTGGCGTGCGGTTCGCCGCTCCCCGGGCATCAGTTCCGGGTGGTCGACGAATCCGGCCGCGAAATGCCCGAGCGCCGCCAGGGGAGGCTGCAATTCACCGGTCCCTCGGCGACCGTCGGCTACCACGAGAACGC
The DNA here is from genome assembly GCA_002239065.1 of Defluviicoccus sp. bin129. Taxonomy (GTDB): domain Bacteria; phylum Pseudomonadota; class Alphaproteobacteria; order MPNO01; family MPNO01; genus MPNO01. Next base: position 64,526 of record MPNO01000011.1, read on the forward strand.
GGAGGCGACGCGCGGCCTGTTCGACGGCGACTGGCTCGAGACCGGCGACCTGGCCTACATCGCCGGTGGCGAGGTCTATCCGACGGGCCGGATCAAGGACGTCATCATACGCGGCGGACGCAACATCCATCCGCATGAGCTGGAAGCCGCCATCGGCGACCTTCCCGGCATCCGGCGCGGCTGCGTCGCGGCCTTCGCGGCCGCCGGGCCGGACCGCGCCGAGAGGCTGGTGGTGGTCGCCGAAAGCCGCGAGGAGGACGGCGGTGCCCGCGACCGGCTGAGGCGCGGCATCGAGGCGGCGGCCGTCGACGTCGCGGGCATCGCGCCGGACGATGTCGTCCTCGCGCCGCCGCGCGCGGTGCTCAAGACCTCGAGCGGCAAGATCCGGCGGGCCGCCACCCGCGCGCGCTATCTGGAGGGCCGCCTCGACGAACCCGGCGCGGCGCCGTGGCGGCAACTGCTCGGGCTCTGGCTCTCGGCGGCTGCGGCCCGGCTTCGCGCCGGCTTCCGCCTGACGCTCGGCCGCGCCTATGCCGGGTACTGGTGGGCGGTGCTCGTCGCGCTGGCGCTGGCCGTCTGGCCGCTCTCGATCGCGCTGCCCCGGCGCGCCTGGCGCTGGCGGGTGCTGCATGCGGCGGCGCGCGCCATGCTGAAGCTCACCGGCACGCGGCTGACGGTGAGCGGCGAGACCGTGCCGGACCGCGGCGCCATCCTGGTCGCCAACCACTGCAGCTATCTCGACAGCCTGGTGCTCGCCGCGGCCCTGCCCGGCGAGACCGCCTTCGTCGCCAAGGCGGAGCTGGCGCCGCAGCTGTTCGCAGGGACCTTCCTGCGCCGGATCGGCGCGCTGTTCGTGGAGCGGTTCGACGACGCAAGCGGCCGGGGCGATCTGGACGACGTCATCGCGGCGGCGCGGGCGGGCCGCCGGCTGGCGGTCTATCCGGAAGGGACGCTGACCCGCCGCCCCGGCCTGCTCGACTTCAAGCTGGGCGCCTTCGCCGCCGCCGCCGCCGCCAGGGTGCCCGTGGTCCCGGTCGCGCTGCGCGGGACGCGGTCGGTGCTGCGCGGCGGGCAGTGGTTTCCCCGCCCCGGCGCGGTGCAGGTCACGGTGGGCGCCCGGCTCCTCGCCGAGCAGGATGGGTTCGATGCGGCGATCGCGCTCCGCGACGCCGCGCGGGCGGCGATCCTGGCCGGTTGCGGGGAGCCGGACCTCGCCGGCGAGGCGACCCTGCTGGAGGACCGCCGAACCGCGCCTCGCCCGCCTTCCACATGATCCGGCGCGGTGCGAGCGTACGGGTCCGGGCCAGCGCGAGGACCGGGTTCGACGCCTGGACGCCGCGCGACCGCCGTGTCCCGGCCGAATGACCGGCTGGAGAACGGCTCTGTCGGGAGGCGGCGACGGCGATCCGGGGTCTGATCGCGCGCATCGTGCTGACGCCGGGCGGGAAACGGGGCGAGGCGCATGCCACGCTGCACGGGGACCTCGGGACGATCCTCGAATGGGCCGCGGAGGGCGACGGCAGGAACCGGGGCGGCACCTCGCCGCCCGGATTGTCGGTCCCGGCTGAAACGGGGACGCGTTTCGGGGTAGATTTGCCGCCTGCGAGAGTGGGCGTCGACGGCGGCTCAGCCGATGCCGAGGTCCTTGAACCGCTTGTTGAACTTCGCGACCTGCCCGCCGGTGTCGACGAGGCGCTGCTGACCGCCGGTCCAGGCCGGGTGGGTCTTGGGGTCGATGTCGAGCTTGACGGTGTCGCCTTCCTTGCCGTAGGTCGACCGGGTCGTGTAGGTCGTGCCGTCGGTCATCACCACGTTGATTTCGTGGTAGTCCGGGTGGGTGTCCTTTTTCATCGTCGCGTCTCCGGCGGGGCCGCGGGTGTATATCGGAAGGTGATGGGGTTGACAAGCCTCGGGGGTCCCCGCCGTGCGTGACGACGACAGGCCGGGCGAGCCCGCGCGCGGCGACATCCGCAGCCTGCGCGCGCTGATGCCCTGGCTGGCGCCCTACCGGTCGCGGGTATTCGGCGCCGCGCTGGCGCTGACCGTCGCCGCCGGCTCCGTGCTGGTGCTCGGCCAGGGGCTGCGCGGGCTGATCGACCAGGGCTTCGGCGCCGGCGACGGGGCGCTGCTCGACCGGGCGCTGGCCGGGCTGTTCGCGGTCATCGCGCTGCTCGCGCTGGCCACGTTCGGGCGGTTCTACCTGGTCGCCTGGATCGGCGAGCGCGTGGTCTCCGATCTGCGGCGCGCGGTGTTCGACCGGATGCTCGCGCTCAGCCCGTCCTTCTTCGAATCCGCGCGCGTCGGCGAGGTGCTGTCGCGGCTGACCACCGATACCACGCTGCTCCAGGTGGTGGTCGGCTCGACGGTCTCGGTCGCGCTCAGGAACGTGCTGCTCCTGCTCGGCGGGACGGTGCTGCTGTTCGTCACCAGCCCGCGGCTCGCCGCGCTGGTGTTCCTCATCGTGCCCGTCGTGGTGCTGCCCATCGTGGTGTTCGGCCGCCGGGTGCGGCGCCTGTCGCGCGAGAGCCAGGACCGGGTCGCCGACATCTCGGCGCATGGCGAGGAGACGCTGAACGCGATCCGCACCGTCCAGGCGTTCGGCCACGAGCCGGTCGACGCGCGCCGCTTCGGCGCGCGGGTGAACGATGCGCTGGCGATCGCGCTCCGGCGCAACATGGCGCGCGGGCTGCTGACCGCCTTCGTCATCGTCACCGTGTTCAGCGCCGTGGGCGTGATCCTGTGGATCGGCGGGCACGACGTGATGGACGGGCGGATTTCGCCGGGCGAGCTCTCGGCCTTCGTGTTCTACGCCGTGGTGGTCGCGGGCTCGGTCGGCGCGGTCAGCGAGGTGATCGGCGATCTGCAGCGCGCCGCCGGCGCGACCGAGCGCCTGCTCGAGCTGATGCGCATCGAGTCCGACATCGCCGCGCCGCCCGTGCCCGCGAAGCTGCCCGACCCGCCGGCCGGCGCGATCGCCTTCGAGGCGGTCCGTTTCCACTACCCCTCGCGCCCCGACGCCGCCGCGCTCGACGGGGTGAGCTTCGACATCGCGCCCGGCGAGCGGGTCGCCCTGGTGGGCCCGTCGGGCGCCGGCAAGTCGACCGTGTTCGAGCTCCTGCTGAGGTTCTACGACCCGGCGGCGGGGCGGGCGCGGTTCGACGGCGTCGACCTGTGCGACGCCGACCCGGCGGCGCTCCGCGCGCGCATCGGCCTGGTCGCGCAGGAGCCCTTCGTGTTCTCCGCCGATGCCTGGGACAACATCCGCTACGGCCGGCCCGGCGCCACCGACGCGGAGGTGCGCGAGGCCGCCGAGGCCGCCGCCGCTGCCGGGTTCCTCGACGCCCTGCCGCGGGGCTTCGACACCTTCCTCGGCGAGAAGGGGGTGCGCCTGTCGGGCGGGCAGCGCCAGCGCATAGCCATCGCGCGGGCGCTGCTGCGCGACCCGGCGCTGCTGCTGCTCGACGAGGCGACCAGCGCGCTCGATTCCGAGAGCGAGCGCGTGGTCCAGGACGCGCTCGACCGGCTGATGGCCGCGCGCACCACGCTGGTGATCGCGCACCGGCTCGCCACGGTCCAGGCGGCCGACCGGATCATCGTGCTCGACCGCGGGCGGATCGACGCGATCGGCGCCCACGGGGAACTGCTCCGGACCAGCGCGCTCTACGCCCGGCTCGCCGCGCTCCAGTTCGGCGACCCGGCGGAGGAGGCCCGCCTCAGCGCTGGGTGAGCTTGAACTCGATGCGGCGGTTGCGGCGAAAGGCGGCGCTCGAACTGCCGGGATCCGCCCTTCGATACGATCCTTTGGGGCTCCACACGGCGCGAGAATACGATGTGGCGAAAAAGGGACTTATGTCGGAAAGCACCGAACCCGCTCGGATGAATTGAGTCGTCCTCCGGCGACCGCCCGCCGGATTATGCCTTTCGGCTTGAGGGCGATTCATATATTCAACTTGGGATTGCCTCGCTGGAGTCGACAATCTAGCGTTTTCGCAGCTCGCAGGGAGTGCCGAGGATGAACAGGGAACGGAGAAGAGTCGCAGACCCGGCGGTCCACCGGCCAGGCAACGCCGAACTCGGAGAGAACGCGAGCATGGACGCCGGGCCGGGCGCCTCGGCGAGAGAAATGGCGAACACTGGAGTCGATGCGGTCAGGAAGATCTCCGAAGTCCTGCGCCCGAAGGGCGGCAACGAGGTGCCGGTAAACTCTCACGTGGTGCCTGCCCGGATCGACCCCAAGCCGGACTACGATGCCATGCATCGTATTGCATCCGGCGAACCGGACGACCCAAAGGAGTTCGTCGAACGCAAGTAAGAAGATGGATCAGTTTCCTCGGTCGTCGACTGTCCCGACGCAATCGCCCATCTTCTGGGTCGGCCAAAAGGATCGCTACCTTCGACAGCTCTTGATCCGCGACATCGAGACCCTGACCGGGCGTCGGTTGCTGGTGTATTACGCCAACCGTTTCCTCGGCGCGGAAATCAACCAGCGTGATCGCGATTACTTCGTCGAACTGTTTGGCGACGTCAATGGTGAGGCTTGCGATCTATTCATCGAAACTTCTGGCGGCGACACCGATGCGACTGAAGGATTGATCCACCTGATTCAAGACCTGGCACCCGATCTGCGAGTGATTGTTCCCAACGCGGCAAAGAGCAACGGCACTTTACTGAGTTTGGCGGCAAGAGAAATTGTAATGGGACCTTCCTCGGAATTGGGGCCCATCGAGCCTAGCCTGGCGGGCATTCCTTCATCGGTGTTGATGGAACCGCAAATGGCGCAGCAGAATTTCGCGCTACACAAACTGGGCATGTTCGCCTACGAGCACAGCAAACAGATTGCCTATCGCCTTCTCTCATCCGGAATGATGGAATCCCGAACGCCTGAAGAGGTCAAAGCCGTCGTCGACCAACGTGCTGGCCGGGAAACCTACAAATCGCACGGATCGGCGATCAACCATCGAGAAGCGCAAAATATAGGTCTGAGAATCCGCTACCTTCCGGATGGTGACGAGGTCTGGTCGCGCATATGGCTGCTCTACTGCATGTATGACTTCGACTCGCACCGCACGGGGCTGCAAAAGATTTACGAAGGACGCTCCCGCAGCACTCAAGTCGCGGCACCGCCGGCCGACCCATAAGAGACCGAAGCCGTTTTCCTGTCGTCGAGCGAACAATTCGGGACATCGTCTCGACCGTGTCTCGGCTCCGCCCGGCAACGGCGTGGCCGGAAGCGCGGGCCTCAGCGCTGGGTGAGCTTGAACTCGATGCGGCGGTTGCGGCGGAAGGCGGCGACGGTGCTGCCCGGGTCGATCGGCTGGAACTCGCCGAACCCGGTGGCCGCGAGCCGGGCGGCCGGAACGCCCTGGTCGATCAGGTATTTGACCACCGCCACCGCGCGCCCGGTGGACAGCTCCCAGTTCGACGGGTAGGCCGGGGTCGAGATCGGGATCCGGTCGGTGTGGCCGTCGACCCGGAGCACCCAGTTGATTTCGGTCGGAATCTTCGCCGATATCTCCGTGATCGTCCTGGCCAGCTTGTCGATCTGGTCGCGCCCGCCGGGCTGCAGCGTCGCCTGGCCGGAGGGGAACAGCACCTCGGACTGGAACACGAAGCGGTCGCCCACGATGCGCACGTCGCGGCGGTCGCCGAGCGCCTGCTTGAGCCGGCCGAAGAACTCCGAGCGGAAGCTCGCGAGCTCCTGCACCTTGCTGGCGAGCGCCGCGTTGAGCCGCTGCGAGAGGTTGACGATCTGGATGCCCTTGGCCTCGGCCTCGAGCTCCGAGGCCTCCAGCGCCGCCTCGATGCGGGCGAGCTGCTGGCGCAGCGCCGCGATCTGGAGGTTGAGAAGCCGCACCTGCTCCTGCGCCTCGCGCGAGACGGCCTGCTCGGCGCCAAGCGCCTCCTCGGTCTGGGTGACGCGCGCGCCGAGGTCGCGCAGGCGCACGTCGCGCGCGTCGATCTCGCGCTGCGCGAGCCGGGTCCGTTCCTCGGCCGAGGCGAGCTCGGCGGCGAGCTCCTTGGACCGGTCGCGCAGCGCGCCGGCCTCCCGCGTCCTCTCCTCCAGCGAGCCCTTCAGCGCGCCGGCCTCCCGCGTCCTCTCTTCCAGCGAGCCCTTCAGCGCGGCGACCTCCTGCGACTGGGCGCGCAGCGTGTCGTCGAGCTCGGCGACCCTCTTCTCCAGCGTGTCGCGGACCTCGCGCAGGGCGGCGATGTCGCGCTCGAGGCTGACGATGCTGCGCAGCTGGAGCTCGATCTTCTCGCGGTCCGCGCCGATCGTCTTGTAGGCGTCCTCCAGCGCGGCGGCGGACTTCTCCGCGGTGACCTTGAGCGCGTCGCGCTCGGCGGTGAGCGCCGCGACCTCGTCGCTCAGCCGGTCGCGCTCCGGGAGCAGCGCCGCGAGCTGGCTCGACAGCCTGTCGCGCTCGGCGGACAGCGTGCCGAGCTGGAGCTGGATCTGCGACAGCGTGCTCTCCAGCTCGGCCTTCTCCGCCTCTTCGAGGGACAGCATCTCGGTGAGCTGCGCGATCTCCCGGTTGAGCCGGTCGAGCGCCCGGTCGCGCCCGCTCAGGATCTCGCTCAGGAAATACTGCGCCAGGGTGAACACCATCAGGAGGAAGATGACGATGATCAGCAACGCCGCCAGCGCGTCGACGAAGCCGGGCCAGATATCGGCCCCGGAGTGCTGCCTGGTCCTGCCGACGGCCATCTTGCCGGCCTAGCCCGTCTCTTTTCGCCCGGTCGCCGCTATCGTGCGCGACAGCACGCGGATTTCGTTCCTGAGCTCCTGCACCATCTCGGAGCGTCCGGCCGAGAGCTGCTCGATGAGCCGCGCCAGGTGGACGTCGATGTTGCGGACGTGCTGCTGCACGTTGTCGTCGAACCCGCCGCCCGGCCGGGCCTCGGCCAGCCGGGCCAGGATCGGCCGCAGCTCGAGCTGTCCTTCGGCGATCTGGGTCATCAGCGCCTGCTCGGCCCGCATCTGGTCGGTGAGCGCCGACAGGTTCTCGGCCAGCAGCGAGATCGACTGGTTCGACGAGATCCGGCTCTCCTCGCCCCGCTCCATGGTGCGTTGCAGGTTCTCCAGGCTGTCGGCGGTCTGTTCCAGCAGGGCCTGGACATAGGCCGGAACCGCCTGGTCCTGGTCGATCCCCGCCCCGCCGCCCGACAGGCGGGTCTGGCCGGCCAGCCAGTCCTCGAGGTCGTTGAAGAAGCGGTTCTGCGCCTGGCTCGCCTGGAGCTCGAGAAAGCCCAGCACCAGCGAGCCGGCGAGGCCGAACAGCGAGGACGAGAACGCCGTCCCCATGCCGGTGAGCGGCGCCTGGAGCCCGGCCTTGAGGTCGGTGAAGACCGCGTTCAGGTCGCCCCCGCTGACGCTGAGACCGGCGATCACGCCGCCCACCGCGTGGATGGTCTGGAGCAGCCCCCAGAAGGTTCCGAGCAGGCCGAGGAAGATCAGCAGCCCGATCATGTAGCGCGCGATGTCGCGCTGCTCGTCGAGCCGCGCCGCGATGCCGTCGAGCAGGGATCGGAGGGCCAGCGCCGACAGCCGGAAGCGGCGGGTCTGCTCGCCGAGGATCGCCGCCAGCGGGGCGAGCAGGCGGGGCGCCGCCTGGACCGAGATGCCGGGCCGCCCGGTGCGGACGTTGACGATCCAGTTGACCTCGCGCCGGAGCGTCATCACCTGGCGGAAGCTGTAGGCGATGCCGAGCACCAGCACGCCGACGATCAGCCCGTTGAGGGCGGGGTTGGCCCGGAACGCCTGCAGCAGGGGCTCGTAGAGCGCGCCCGCCACCGCCATGACGGCGAGCAGGAACAGGACCATCCTGGTCAGGTAGTTTCTCGGGCTGGTCATGTCGCGCGGTTCTTCGGCATCCGGCCGCAACCCGTGCATGGTCCTTCCGCCGGCTGCGGCTGCCGGCCGAAGCACGCGAGTTTAGGCGCCCTAGCTCGCCAGGGCGAGATCGGATTCGTTCAAACTTTCGCGCAGCATGCGGCGCACCGGGGCGTGCAGCCGGTCATTGGCGGCGACGATGGACGGGCCGCCGAGGCGCGCCGCGCCGCCCTTGAGGTCGGTCACGAACCCGCCCGCCTCGCGCACCAGCACGATCCCCGCCGCCACGTCCCAGGGCGACAGGCCGAACTCCCAGAAACCGTCATAGCGCCCCGCCGCGACATAGGCGAGGTCGAGCGCCGCCGAGCCGAGGCGCCGGACGCCGGCGACCCTGTCGATCGCCGCCCCGACGGTCGACAGGAAGGCGGTCTTGCCGCCCCGTCCCTTGAACGGGATGCCGGTGGCGAGCACCGCGTCTTCCAGCCGCCGGCGGGACGAGACCCGGAGCCGCCGCCGGTTGAGATAGCAGCCGACCCCCTTCTCGGCCCAGAACAGCTCGTCGCGCAGCGGCTCGTAGATCACGCCCGCGACCATCTCGCCGTCCTCCTCGAGCCCGATCGAGATGGCGAAATGCGGGATGCCGTGCAGGAAGTTGGTGGTCCCGTCGAGCGGGTCGACGATCCACCGCCGCGTGGCGTCCTCGCCCGCCGTCGCGCCCGATTCCTCCATCAGGAAGCCGAAGCCGGGCCGCGCCTTGGCGAGCTCGTCGCGCAGCCTGCGCTCCGCCCGGCGGTCCGCCTCGGTGACGTAGTCCGCCGGCCCCTTGCGCGAGACCTGGAGGTTCTCGACCTCGCCGAAATCGCGGATCAGCCCGCGCGCCGCCTTGCGCGCCGCGGCTTCCATCACGTTTATCGTCGCCGAAGGCATGGGTTCCTTCCGGCGCGCCGGCGCTCAGCCCTTGGCGCGCTCGATGTAGCTGCCGTCCTCGGTATTGACGACGATCCGGGTGCCGGCCTCGATATGCGGCGGCACCATGACCCGCGCGCCGTTCTCCAGCATCGCCGGCTTGAAGGAGGACGAGGCGGTCTGGCCCTTGACCACCGGGTCGGCCTCGGTCACCGCCATCGTCACCTGCTGCGGCAGCCGGGCGGCGACCGGCTTCCCCTCGATCAGGTCCAGCGTGATCGTCATGCCGTCCTGCAGATAGGCCACCGGGCCGCCGATCATCCCGACCGGGAGGTCGAACTGCTCGTAGGTCTCGGTATCCATCAGCGTCACCGAATCGTCGGCGCGGTAGAGATAGGTGCAGGATTTCTCGTCCACCATCAGCTTTTCGACCGATTCCTGGGTGCGGAACCGCTCGTTGCTCTTGGTGCCGGTCATCACGTCGCGCATCTCGACCTGGACGAAGGCGCCGCCCTTGCCGGGTTGCAGGATCTGGATCTTGAGCACGCTCCACTGCTTGCCGTCGTGCTCGATCACGTGGCCGGGCCGGATCGTGTTCGCGTTGACCTTCATGGGATTCGCCTGGCCGCCGGGAGAGCGCGGACCCTAGCAAGTCGCGGTTGGCGAGGCAAAGGGTCAGCCATGCGGGTCGGGGTGGGCCGCGCCCTGCCAGTCGCTGAGCCCGCCGCCTGCGTCGCGGAAGGACGGGCCGACCGGGACCTTGCCGTAGCCGCCCGGGATGTCGAGCACGTAGGTCGGCTGGCACAGGCCCGAGATCCGCCCGCGCAGCGCCCGCACCAGCGCCTGGTCCTCGGCGACCGACAGCCGGAACCGCGCCGTGCCCGGGGCGAGGTCGGGGTGGTGCAGGTAGTAGGGCCGCACCCGGTGGCGGACCAGCGCGCGGAACAGCGCCGCCAGCGTGTCGGCATCGTCGTTCACCCCCCGGAGCAGCACCGTCTGGGCGAGCAGCGGCACGCCGGCATCGGCCAGCGCGGCGATGGCGCGCGCCGCCGCCGGGTCGATCTCGCGCGGATGGTTGCAGTGGATCGCGACATAGACCGGTACGTCCTGGCCGAGCGCGGCGATCAGCGCCCGGTCGATGCGCGCCGGATCGGCGACCGGGACGCGGCTGTGGACGCGCAGCACCTCGACGTTCGCAATCGCCGCGGCGCGGCCGAGGATGCCGCCCAGCCTGCGCGGCGACAGGATCATCGGGTCGCCGCCGGTCAGGATCACCTCGCGGATCGCCGGGCGGGAGGCGACATAGGCGAGCGCGGCGTCGAGCTGTTCCGCCGACATCGCCGCCGCCCCGTGCCCGACGCGTTCCCGGCGGAAGCAGAACCGGCAATAGACCGGGCAGGCGGTCGTCGGCATCAGGAGCACGCGGTCGGGGTAGCGGTGGACCACGCCGGGCAGCGGCGAATGGGCGTCGTCGCCGATCGGATCGTCGCGCTCGCCCGGGCTCCGCGCGAGCTCGCCGGGGTCGGGCAGATACTGGCGCGCGATCGGGTCGTCCGCCGCGCCGCGTTCGATCAGCCCGGCGACATGCGGGGTGATCGCCACCGCGTAATTCCGCGCGACCGCATCGGCCGCCGCGACCCCGGCCCGGTCGATCAGCCCCGCCGCGGCGAGCGCGCCGCCCGTGCGCATGGTCCGGTCCGCCACCCTTACCCCGCATCGCCCGATCCGGCATTATCGCGCCATGCCCGAAATCGCGAAACGCCATGGTTGAGCCGCCCTGGTGGCGGCCCGAGCGCCATGCGCTGAGGCGGCCCAACCTGCTCGCCCGGGCGGCGATCGTGGCGGCGATCAGGCGCTTCTTCGCCGACCGCGGCTTCGTCGAGGTGGAGACCCCGGCCCTCCAGGTCTCGCCCGGGCTGGAGCCCCATCTGGCGGCTTTCGAGACCGCGCTGGCCGAGCCCTTCCGCGACGGGCCGGTGTCTCCGGTCTATCTCCACACATCGCCGGAATTCGCGATGAAGAAGCTGCTGGCGGCGGGCGAGGAGAAGATCTTCCAGATCGCCCGCTGCTACCGCAACGAGGAGCGCTCGCCGACCCACCATCCCGAGTTCACGATGCTCGAATGGTACCGGGTGGGGGCGGCCCACAGCGAGCTCTGGGCGGATTGCGAGGGGCTGCTGGCCGCCGCCGCGGAGGCCGCGGGGGCGGAGCGCCTGACCCGGGCGGGGAAGAGCGCCGATCCGCGCGCCCGATGGACCCGGATCAGCGTCTGCGATGCCTTCGCCCGCCATGCCGGGATCGACCTCGCGGCGACGCTGGACGATGTCTCCGACCCCGCCTTGCTGGCCGCCGCCGCGCGCGCCGCCCCGGGCTGGGCCCCCGCCCCCGCCTTGCTGCCCGCCGCCGCGCGCGCCGCCGGGGTCTGGACCGGGCCCGGGGACAGCTGGGAGGACGTCTTCTTCCGCATCTTCCTCGCCAGGGTGGAGCCGTCCCTCGGTATCGGCGCGCCGGCGATCCTCTACGACTACCCGGCCTCGATGGCGGCGCTGGCCCGGCTCGGCCCCGACCGCCGCTTCGCCGAACGCTTCGAGCTGTTCGCCTGCGGCCTCGAGCTCGCCAACGGCTACGGCGAGCTCACCGACCCGGCGGAACAGCGCGCGCGCTTCGCGGCCGACCGCGCGCTCCGGCTCCGGCTCCGGGGCAGCGCCTACCCGGTCGACGAGGATTTTCTGGCCGCGCTCGAATCGGGGCTGCCCGACTGCGCCGGGATCGCGCTCGGCGTCGACCGGCTGGTCATGCTGGCGGTCGGCGCGGAGCGCATCGAGGACGTGCTCTGGGCGCCGGTGGCGGAGCCCGGCTAGGCGTCGCCGAGCGCGTCCCGGATCGCCGCCTCGTAGGCGCGAACGGCGTCCGCCGGGCCGTCGGGGTGGGACCAGACGCCCGCCGACACGGCGAGGAAATCGGCCCCGGCGGAGACCGCCGGGCGGCAATTCGCCGCCGTGATGCCGCCGATCGCGACGCAGGGAACGGTGAAGGCCGATTGCCAGTCCTCCAGCAGCGCGAGCGGCGCCCGGGCCGTGGTCCGCTTGGTCGCGGTCGGGAAGAAGGCGCCGAACGCGACGTAGTCGGCGCCCGCCTCGGCCGCCTCCATCGCCAAATGGTAGGAGTCCTTGCAGGTCACGCCGACGATCGCCTCGGCGCCGACGATGCCGCGCGCCTCCGCATAGGGGGCGTCGTCGGCGCCGACATGAACGCCGTCGCAGCCGGTCTCGCGAGCGAGGTCGGGGCGGTCGTTCATCACGAAGGCCACGTCGCGGGACTGCGCGACCGGCGCCAGGATCTCGGCGGCGCGGCGGATGTCGTCGTCGCCCGCCTGCTTGAGGCGGAGCTGGACGCAGGCCGCCTCGCCGGCGTCGAGCGCCGCGGCGAGCCGGTCCGCGAAGCCGCGCGCGCCGCCGGGGCCGAGTTCAGGCGGCGTGATCAGATACAGCCTGCAGGTCCGGATTGGCCTTGCCCTGGTAGATCCTGACGATGCCGTCGAGCATGGCGAGCGCCTCGGCGCGCGGCCGCTGGAAGGTGTTGCGGCCGATGATCGAGCCCGAGCCGCCGCCCTCGCGGATCGCCCTTACCTCGCGATGGATGCCGTCGAGGTCCCTGGCCTCGCCGCCCGAGAACACCACCAGCCGGCGCCCGTTGAAGCAGGACTGCACGACATGGGCGATGCGCGCGGCGAGCGTCGCGGTGTCGATCCGCTGGGCCTCGTAGACCCCTTTGGCCGCGTCGAGGAAGAGCGCGTCGGTCGGCGGTTTCACCTTGACGACATGGGCGCCCATCAGGCAGGCGATGTGGGCGGCGTAGGCGCAGATATCCATCGCCGTCTCGCCTTCCTTCGACAGCACGCCGCCGCGCGGATAGGACCAGACGACGACGGCCAGGCCGACCGATTTCGCCTCCTCGGCGAGCTCGCGGATCTCCTCCATCATCTCGTACTGGTCGTCCGAGCCGGGATAGATGGTGAACCCGATCGCCGAGCAGCCGAGCCTGAGCGCATCGCCCACCCCGCCATGCACGGCCTGGTCCTTGCCCGTGGCGAGGCTGTTGGCGCTGTTCACCTTGAGGATCGTCGGCACCGCCCCGGCGAAGCTGTCGGCGCCGGCCTCGATCATCCCGAGCGGCGCGGCGTAGGCGTTCAGCCCGGCATCCACGGCGAGCTGGAAATGGTAGTGCGGGTCGTAGGCCGGAGGGTTCGGGGCGAAGCTGCGGGCGGGGCCGTGTTCGAAGCCCTGGTCGACCGGCAGGATGACCATCTTGCCGGTCCCGCCGAGCTTGCCGTGCATCAGGATCCGCGCGAGATTCGCCTTGGTCCCCGGGTTGTCGCTCTCGTAGCCGGCAAGGATCTTCTTGACCCTTTGCGTGACCCTCATCCTCGATCCCCCTGCGATGTCCCCGCGCGGCCAGGCAGCCTCAGGCCGCCAATAAGTAACCCAATCCCGGCGGGCGTGCCAGCGCGCTTGCGGCGGCGAAGAATATGGCGGGCTATGCCAGGGAGAGCACCAGCGCGCCGGTCGCGACGGCGAGGCTGGCGGCCTGCAGCCCGAGCACCCACCACAGCAGGACGCGGTCGCGCGGACCCCGGCCGGAGGCGGCGAGCGCGGCCTGGATTTCGGCGCTGGCGCGCGCGCGGATGTCCTCCATCGCGGCCAGGATTTCGGCCGAGGAGTCCGCGGCGGACACCGCGGCGACCCGGACGGGTTCGCCGTCCGGGGGGGCCGGGGGGGCTGGGGCGGCCGGTTCCGGCAGCGGGTCCCCGGGCCGGTCGGCGGGCGGGAACAGATCGGCCAGCGAGGCGACGGCGGGTCCATCCAGCGGCGCCTTGCAGCGATAGACGAAGAACTCGTCGCCCGGATCCCCGCGGATCGCCGCCAGCGCGCCCGCGGCGCCGTCCGCCGCAGCGCTCTCGGCGCCGACGATCTTCCCCGCCTTGAGGTGCACCCGGTGCAGGAGCGCATCCTCGCGGCGGAATTCGAGCTGGATCCACTGCCGGCTGAGGTGGAGCGACCCGACCAGGAGCTCCAGCGGGAAGTCGGACAGACGGCCGCGCATGAACAGCGAGCGCCGGTCTTCCGGTCCGGCCATCGTCGTGGAGGACGCGTTGTCGGGGGCCTGCTGCATATCGGCCAGCAACCGGGAGACCGCGCCGAGGCCTTCGGTCGGGATGCCGGGCGCGGCGCGCCGGACCTCGAATGTCTCGCCATGATCGGCGTAGAGCCGTTCGAAGGCCTCCAGGCCCCGCAGCGAGCCCGCCGTCGCGTCGAGCACCTGTCCCGACTTCAGGGTCAGCGTGCCCAGCCGGGCGCCACCGGCGATGAACACCACCGTCGCCGGTTGATCGCTGAGCTGCAGGACCTCGAGGATTTCCGCGAAGCTGGCGTCGCTGACATTGCCGTGCAGGATCACCTCGCCCGCGCCGGAGAGCCCGCTGTCGGGCGCTGCCGCCGCCGGAGGCGGTTCGCTCCCCGCCGCGGCACCCGGTGCCTCGACGGGCTCCGGGGCCAGCGCTTCCGCGTTGCCGGCGGGGTCGGCGTCCCGATCCGCGTCGGCAATTTCCCGGACCGGTTGGGCAAGCCGGCCGATCGGCGCCTCGGCGGGCCCGGGGGCCTGCGCTGCCCCGTTCGCGGCAGGGTGGGCGTCCGTCGCCGCGCGGGCGGACCCGTCGGCTTCGGCTTCGGCCGGTGGCGCCGGCTCGGCGGCCCGGTCAGCGGCAGCGGTTTCCGGCACCGGTTCGGCAAGCTCGGCGATCGGCGCGTCGGCAGGCTCCGGGACCAGCGCTTCCGCGTACCCGTCGGGGTCGGCATCGGTTGCCGCGCCGGCCGAAATCCCGCCGTCGGCTTCGGCCGGTGGCGCGGGGTCGGCGTCCCGGTCCGCGTCAGTGGCTTCCGGGACCAGCTCGGCAAGCGCGCCGATCGGCGTCTCGGCCGACCTCTCGGGCGCGTCGCGCGGGAGTATGGCGACCGCGAAGACCGTGCCCGGGTCGTCGATCAGCGCGTCGAGGGCGTCGGCGCCCACCGACCGGTCGCGGAAGTCCTCGGCCCCGACCACCTGGCCCGCCTTGATCGCGATGGTCCCCACCTCCCCGTCGTCGTCGGAGAAGCGCAGGTCGTAATACTGGCGGCTGAGCGCGAGCACGCCGAAGACCTCGGCCAGGGAAAAGGTCTCGAACGAGCCGCGCAGGAAGGGAGCCGGGGTTGCCATTCAACGCGCCCTCGCGCTCAGGGGATGCGGCCGAAATCCATCTTGATGCTCGACAGCTTGCCGCCCATCTGCATGCTCGTCGAAAGGGCGCCGTAAAGCTTGGACCAGGCCACGCGGATGTCCGGCGTGAAGGCCTGTCCGAGGCCCTGGTCCAACGCCCATAGCAGCGCCTTTCCCACCGGTCCGTACGAATCGTCCGGGATCTTGTAGAGAACGTGGTGCCGGCGGCCGAGGGCGAGCACGACCAGGAACAGGTCATGCTGCGGCGGAACGTCCTCGCGCCACCGCTCCTCCGTCCATTCCAGCGACTTGGTGATGAAGGCGAACATCGTCATCAGCTTGCGCTTCTGTTTGGCCATGTCCTCGGGAAACAGCTGGCGATAATGCGGCTGGTCCTCGAAAAGCCGCCCGTAGAACAGGTCGGCGACGGTCTCCCATACCGGAACGATGAGACGGTAGGTCCCGACGATCAGGGTCCTTTCGTCGGCGTTGAGCAGCGTTTTCTCGGTCATGCCTGTCGATACCTCCGCGCGATCGGGAGCACGGTGAGCGCCGTTCGGCCATGGACCGGCTGCGGCAGCCCGGGCCTTGCCCGTTCCGCTTTCCGCGCGGGAGGCAAGAGACGGGGAGCGCGCGATGGTTCATGTCCGGTCGGATGCGTCTCCATACGAACCGGGCGATCTATCCGCCGCCACCTTTTGCGTCAACATTCGTACCGCCCGGCCGGGTACGGGAGGGGGCCGGCGCGCGACCCCTCCATATCTCGTAAATCAATGAAATTCCAGCTCTTTTCCCGGCTTCGCGGCGGGTCCGCGCGGTCCGTGCGGCCGATCGCCGCACGGCGCGGGATCACGGCGGATCCGGCTTTCCCGCGGCGGCGAGCCAGCGCCGGCAGGCGGCTTCCGGGTCGGCTTCCCCGGCGAGGTCGAGGGCAGCGGCGGCCTCGGTCTCGATACGCGCGCCGGCCGCCCGGGCGAGCGCCTCGAGCTTGCCGCGGACCGCCGGAGAGCCGGCGAAGCGGACGGTTCCGACCGACCGGCGCAGCGCGGCCAGCACCATGCCCGGCGAGTCGCCGCAATCGAGAACCGCGTCGATGGGGACGTCCGGATGGGCGCGACGGGCCGCGCGGACGATTTCGGCGAACCAGGCGGCCCCCGCATAGCCCGCGGCCGCGGGACCGCTGCCGAGACGGATGGCGGTCCCGAGAGCGGCCGCCGCGCGGGCCGCGGCGAGCGCGTGGTCGAGGCCGTGCACGACCACGGTCGGCTTGGGTCCCGGCATCGCGCAACAGTGGACGGCGGGCCCCGGCCGATCAACGGTTTCCGCCCGCCCGATTGCCCGCGCGATTGCCCGCGCGATTGACGGTCTTCCGATCTCCGGCGTAAGGTGCCGGGCCGTTGCCGGACCCAATTCACGGGTGTACATGCCACGCCTCGACGAAGCGCAGGACAAGCTGGAAAGCGCCCTGGACAGGCTGGAGAACGCCCTGCGCGAGCGCTCCGGCGCCGACCCCCGGCTGGAGACCGAGCTCGGCGAGTCCCGCGCGCGCTGCACCAGGCTGGAGGGCGAGACCCGGGCGGTCTCCGAGCAGCTCGATGCCGCGATCTCCCGCCTGCGCGCCCTGATCCCGTCCTGACGCCCGGGATCGGTCCGCATGCCCGAGGTCGACCTCACCATCAACGGGCGCAGCTACCGGGTGGCCTGCGAGGAAGGCGAGGAAGAGCGCCTGTCCAGGCTCGGCGCCTATATCGACGACCGGGTGGAGGCGCTGGTCGCCCAGATCGGCCAGGTCGGCGACGCCAGGCTGCTGGTCATGACCGGCCTGATGATCGCCGACGAGCTCGCCGAAGCCTATGGCGCCCTGTCCGAGGCGGGGATCGCCATACCCGAGGACGGCGAGCCGCGGAGCGCGGTCGGAGACCAGAAAAATACCCTCGCCGCGCGGATCGAGGATGCCGCCGCGCGCATCGAAAGCATTGCCGAGGCGATCTCCCAGTCCTAAATTCCGCCCGGGCGGCGCTGCGCGGTGCGCGATGCCATTTATCCCTGGGGCCAATACAATCCTCTTGGGAGCTGTCCCTGCCGCGGTCGTGGCCGCGGTATATGGCGCCCACCTGCGTTAGCAGGCCACAGAGGATATGCATGGCGGGACGGCCGCCGCGGCGTCGCCCGCCTGTTCCATCCGACGGTGGCGGAGGCGGCGTGACCCTCGCCGGGGACAAGAAGCGTTTGCGCGCGGAGATGGCCGGGGCGCGGCGGCGCGCCGCGGCGGATCCGGGCCCTGCCGCCCGCGCGGTGCGCGACCGCTTCCTCGCCCGGTTCGGCGACCGGGTCGCCGGCGCCGGGGTGTCCGCCTACTGGCCGATCGGCGACGAGCTCGACCCGCTGCCGCTGCTCCACGCCCTCGCGGGGCGCGGCGCGGTCTGCGCGCTGCCCGCCGTGATCGGCCCCGGCCGGCCGCTGGCGTTTCGCCGCTGGCGGCCCGGCGACGCGCTGGTCGAGGCGCGGTTCGGGCTGAGCGAGCCGCCCGGGACCGCGCCACCGGTCGCGCCCGACATCGTTGTGGCGCCGCTGCTCGCGGTCGATCGCGCCGGCCGCCGGCTGGGCTACGGCGGCGGCTATTACGACCGGACCATCGCGGCGCTGAGGTGCCGCGGCGCGGTGCTGGTGGTCGGGATCGGCTACGATGTCCAGATCCGCCCGTCCGTGCCGGAAGGCGCGGACGACCGGCGGGTCGACTGGGTGGTGAGCGAGAAACGGATATTCGAATGTTCGGAGGACACATGACGGGCTGGCGATGCGGCTGCTGATCTGCGGCGACGTGGTGGGGCGGTCGGGGCGGAGCGTCGTGGGCGACGAATTGCCGCGGCTGCGCGAGACCCTCGACCTCGACTTCGTGATCGTCAACGGCGAGAACGCGGCCGGCGGGTTCGGCATCACGCCGAAGATCTGCGACCGGCTCTTCGAGTCCGGCGCGGATGTGATCACCACCGGCAACCACGTATTCGACCAGCGCGAGATCATCCCCCATTTCGACCGCGAGAAACGCCTGCTGCGGCCCGACAACTACCCGGCGGCGACCCCGGGCCGCGGCTGGGGCGTGTTCCCCGACCGGCGCGGCCGCAAGGTGCTGGTGCTGCACGCGATCGGCCGGCTGTTCATGGACCCGCTCGACGACCCGTTCGCCTTCGCGGCGCGGCGGCTCGCCGAGGACGGGCTGATGCGCACCGTGTCGGCCATCGCGGTCGACTTTCACGGCGAGGCGACCAGCGAGAAGATGGCCTTCGCCCATTTTCTCGACGGCCGGGTGTCGTTCGTGGTCGGCACCCATACCCATGTGCCGACCGCCGATGCGCAGATCCTTCCCGGCGGCACCGCCTACCAGACCGATATCGGCATGTGCGGCGACTACGACTCGGTGATCGGGATGAAGAAGGCGACCTCCGTCGAACGCTTCGTGCGCAAGATGCCCACCGCCAGGCTCGAGGCCGCCGACGGTCCGGCGACGCTGTGCGCCGCCTTTGTCGAGACCGACGATTCGACCGGATTGGCGGCGCGCATCGAGCCGCTGCGAATCGGCGGCCGGCTGAGCGGCGCGCTGCCGGACCGCTGACGGCGCGCCGCCCGCATCGCTTTCGCGAGCAATGGCTTGGGCTTAGCCAAAAAATCGCCACATTGATCGTCGACAAGGGCGATCGTTCGTGGTGCGTTCCACTCCGTCGGCGGCTGCGATAGGGTTCTCGACATTCGGAACCGGGCACGACGCGGACCCTTTCCGCGCACAGGGCCCGCGCAAAGGAATTGCATGGCCGGCCACTCCAAATTCAAGAACATCATGCATCGCAAGAGCGCCCAGGACGCCAAGCGCTCGAAGCTGTTCACCCGGCTGATCCGCGAGCTCACGGTCGCCGCCCGCGCCGGCCTGCCCGACCCCGAGCAGAACCCCCGGCTGCGCTCGGCGGTGGCCGCCGCCAAGGCCGCCAATATGGGCGGCGAGACCATCGAGCGCGCCATCCGGCGCGGCTCCGGCGCCGAGGACGGCGAGCAATACGACGAGATCCGCTACGAGGGTTACGGCCCGGGCGGCGTCGCGATCATCGCCGAGGCGCTGACCGAGAACCGCAACCGGACGGCGGCGGAGGTCCGCGCCGCCTTCGCCAAGCATGGCGGCAATCTCGGCGAGACCAACAGCGTTTCCTTCATGTTCGACCGGGTCGGCGCGGTGCGCTACCCGGGCGGGTCGGCGTCCGGCGAGGCGATGTTCGAAGCCGCGCTCGAGGCCGGCGCGGCCGACGTGGAGTCGGCCGAGGACGGCCACGAGGTGCTGTGCGCGCCGGAGGACTTCAACGAGGTCCGCGAGGCGCTGGAAACCCGCTTCGGGGCGCCCGAGACGGCGGAGCTGGCGTGGCGGCCGTCGAGCACCGTCGAGGTCGACGAGGCGGGCGCGGAAAAGCTGTTCAGGCTGCTCGAGGCGCTCGAGGAAAGCGACGACGTGCAGTCGGTGGCGGCCAATTTCAGCGTCGCCGACGACATCATGGCGAGACTGACCAGTTGACCGGGCGCGAGACCCGGCTCCTCGGCCTCGATCCCGGGCTGCGGGCGACCGGCTGGGGGGTGATCGACGTGGACGGCAACCGGCTGACCCATGTGGCGGACGGCGCGGTGCGCCCGCCGACCGGGGGTCCGCTGGCCGCCCGGCTCGCTGCGCTCCACCTCGCGCTCGCCCGGGTGATCGACGCCTACCGGCCCGACGAGGCGGCGGTGGAGGAGACCTTCGTCAACCGCAACCCCGCGTCCGCGCTGCGCCTCGGCCAGGCCCGCGGGGTGGTCCTGCTGGCGCCCGCCGGGGCCGGGCTGCCGGTCGCCGAGTACCCGGCCAACCTGGTCAAGAAATCGATCGTCGGCGCCGGCCATGCCGACAAGGGGCAGATCGCGGCCATGGTGCGCGCCCTGCTCGCCATCCCCGGCGTCTCGTCGCCGGATGCCGGCGACGCGCTCGCGGTCGCGATATGCCATGCCCATCACCGCGCGACCGGCGCCCGCATCGCGGCATCCACCACCGGGGCGCGGCCGTGATCGCCCGGCTCACCGGGCGGATCGATTCGACGTCCGCGGACTCGGCGGTGATCGACGTGGCCGGGGTGGGTTACCTGGTCTATTGCTCGGCGCGCACGCTCGACGCCCTGCCCGCGGCGGGCGAGGCGGCGAGTCTCCATGTCGAGACCCATGTGCGCGAGGATCACATCCACCTCTACGGTTTCGCCGAGCTCGCCGAGCGCGACTGGTTTCGCCTGCTGACCACCGTCCAGGGCGTCGGCACGCGGGTCGCGCTCGCCATCCTGTCGGCGCTCAGCGCGGGCCGCTTGGCCGATGCGCTGCTGGCCGGCGATGCGGACATGCTGACCCAGGCGCCGGGTGTCGGGAAGAGGCTCGCCGGGCGCATACTGGCCGAGCTCGGCGACAAGGCGATCCCCGCCCGCGACGCGCCGCCGGGCGCGGCCGGCGGCGCCGGGGACGGCCGGGCCGGCGCGGTCGACGATGCGGTCTCCGCGCTGGTCAATCTCGGCTACCGCCGGGGCGAGGCCTATGGCGCGGTGGCCGAGGCGGCGCGGGCGCTCGGGCCCTCGGTCGCGGTCGAGGCGCTGATCCGCGCCGGGCTCAGGGAGCTCGCCTCGTGACCGCGGAGCGGCAGACCGCGGCGGCCCACGACGCGGACGGCGATGTCGGTGAAGCCGCGCTGCGCCCGCGCCGGCTCGACGCGTTCATCGGCCAGGAGCGGCTGCGCCGCAACCTCGCCGTCTTCATCGACGCGGCGCGGGCGCGCGAGGAGCCGCTCGACCACGTCCTGCTGCACGGCCCGCCCGGCCTCGGCAAGACCACGCTGGCCCAGATCGTCGCCCGCGAGCTCGGCGTCGGGTTCCGCGCCACCTCGGGCCCGGTGCTGGCGCGCGCCGGCGACCTCGCCGCCGTGCTGACCAACCTGGAAACCCGCGACGTCCTGTTCATCGACGAGATCCACCGCCTCCACCCGGCGGTCGAGGAGGTCCTCTACCCGGCGATGGAGGACTTCCAGCTCGACCTGATCATCGGCGCCGGCCCGGCGGCGCGCTCGGTGCGGATCGACCTGCAGCGCTTCACCCTGATCGGGGCGACGACCCGGGCCGGGCTGGTCGCGACCCCGCTGCGCGACCGCTTCGGGATCCCGCTCAGGCTCGATTTCTACACCGACGCCGAGCTCGAGGTGATCGTCCAGCGCGGCGCCCGGCTGCTCGACATCGGGATCACCGCCGACGGCGCGACGGAGGTCGCCCGGCGGTCGCGCGGCACGCCCAGAATCGCCGGCCGGCTGCTGCGCCGGCTGCGCGATTTCGCCGCGGTCGACGGGGCGGACGGGATCGACGCGTCGCTCGCCGATAGCGGGCTCGCCAGGCTGGAAGTCGATCGCCTCGGCCTCGATCTGATGGACCGGCGCTATCTCGACTGCATCGCCACCAACTACGCCGGCGGCCCGGTCGGGGTCGACACGCTGGCGGCGGCGCTGTCCGAGCAGCGCGACGCGATCGAGGAGGTGATCGAACCCTTCCTGATCCAGCAGGGGCTGGTCCGGCGCACCGCGCGCGGGCGCATGCTCGCCGACCGGGCGTTCCGCCATCTCGGCGTGGCGCCGCCGCCGCGCGACGCGGACCAGCTCGACCTGTTGCGCGCCGGCGGGACGCCGGGCGATGGTTGAGCCGGGGGTCGAGCCGGGGGTGGGGCCGGTGAGCGGCGTTCTGCGGGGCGCGGAGCATGTCTACCGGCTGCGCGTCTATTTCGAGGACACCGACGCGGCGGGCATCGTCTACTACGCGAGCTACCTCCGCATGGCCGAGCGCGCGCGGACCGAGATGATGCGCCTGCTCGGCGCCGACCACGCGGGCATGATGCGCGATGACGGGCTGGTGCTCGCGGTGCGCCGATGCGCCATCGAATACCTGGCCCCGGCCCGGCTCGACGACGTGCTGGAGATCCGCTCCGGCCTGGTCGAAATCGGCGGCGCCAGCCTGCGCGCCCGCCAGACCGTCCATCGCGGCGGCGAGGTGCTGGCGCGCATCGACCTGCGGCTGGCCTGCGTGAGCGATACCGGCCGCCCGGCGCGGTTCCCGGCGCGGCTTCGTTCGGCGCTCGCCGGGCCCGGCCGCGCCGTCCCCCCCGTTTCGATTCAGCGAGTGTGACCATGCAGTTTCTCGAATCCGCGGATCTTGCCGGCTCGATTGCCGGCGACCTGTCGATCTGGAGCCTGTTCCTGCAGGCCGACATCGTCGTCCAGATCGTCATGGTCCTGTTGATCGCGGCCTCGTTCTGGTGCTGGGCGGTGATCTTCGAGAAGGTGCTGCGCATGCGCCGCCTCGACCGCCAGGCCGGGTCTTTCGAGGAGCGGTTCTGGTCCGGGGGGTCGCTCGACGACCTGTTCGAACGCATCGGCCAGCGCCCCGACGACCCGATGTCGGCGATCTTCGTGGCCGCGATGCGCGAATGGCGGCGCTCGACCGAGCGCGGCGTGCCGGTCGAGGATTCGCGGCTGACGCTGACCGGGCGCATCGACCGGGTGATGGAGATCGCGCTGGGCCGCGAGCTGCACCATCTGGAACGCTACATGACCTTCCTCGCCTCGGTCGGCGCGACGGCGCCGTTCATCGGCCTGTTCGGCACCGTCTGGGGCATCATGAACAGCTTTCAGGCGATCGCGCTGACCAAGAACACCTCGCTCGCCGTGGTCGCGCCCGGCATCGCCGAGGCGCTGTTCGCCACCGCGCTGGGCCTGATCGCCGCGATCCCGGCGGTGATCGGCTACAACAAGCTCAACAACGACATTTCGCGCTACGCGGCCAGGCTCGAATCGTTTTCCGGCGAGTTCTCCGCCATCCTGTCGCGCCAGGCCGAGGCGAGGGGCTGAACCGTGGCGATCCCCGTCGGCAACGGCTCGGCGACCCGCCAGGGACGGCGGATGGCCAGGTACCGCCCGATGAGCGAGATCAACGTCACGCCCTTCGTCGACGTGATGCTGGTTCTCCTGGTGGTGTTCATGATCACCGCGCCGCTGCTCACCGTCGGCGTTCCGGTCGACCTGCCCGAGACCGCCGCCTCCCGCATGGTGGGTCAGGACGAGCCCCTGGTGATCACCGTGCGGGCCGACGGCGCGGTCTATATCCAGGACACCGAGATCGAATTGCCGCGGCTGATCCCGCGCCTCGCCGCGATCACCGAGAACAAGAAGGACACGCGCATTTTCGTGCGCGGAGACAAGGCGGTCCCCTACGGCCGGGTGATGGAGATCATGGGGTCGGTCAACCTGGCCGGCTTCCGGCGCGTCGCCCTGATCACCCAGCTGCCGCGCGAGGGCGAGGCCGGGCCGTCGGACCGGGCGGAGCGTTGAGCGGTGCGCGCGGGCATCTCGCTATCCGCCGGACTCCATGCGGGGGCGATCGCCATCGCGCTGGTCGGCCTGCCCTCGTTCCTCGACCGCGAGGCGCCCGCCGAGATGGTGGTCGCGGTCGCAGTGGTGGCGGAAGCGGAGGCGGTCGAGCCCGGGCCGGAGCCCGAGCCCCCGCCTGTCGAGCCGGAACCCGCGCCACCCAAGCCGGAACCGCCGCCTCCCGAGCCCGAGCCTCCGCCGCCGCCCCCCGAGCCCGAGCCGCCGCCGCCGCCTCCCGAGCCCGAGCCACCGCCGCCGCCGCCCGAGCCCGAACCACCGCCGCCGCCTCCCGAGCCCGAGCCACCGCCGCCGCCTCCCGAGCCCGAGCCACCGCCGCCGCCGGAGCCCGAACCACCGCCGCCGCCCCCGGAACCGGAGCCGAAACCCGAGCCGAAACCCAAGCCGCCGCCCGGCCCGAAGCCGGCCGAGGCGCCGCCGGCGCCGCAAGCCAAGCCCAAACCGCCCGAGCGCCAGGTCGCCAGGGCGGTCCCGGCGCCCCGGCGCAAGCCCAGACCGCCGCCGGATGCGTTCGACACCCTGCTCCGCGACCTGGAGCGGCAACGCAAGACCGCCAGCCAGGCGCCGCGCCGCCAGGCCAGGCCCGCCCCGGCGCGGGACCGGCAGGGCGGGATCGACCGGCGGCGCCTGATCGAGGGGCTGGTCCAGCGCATCCGCGAGCAGGTGTGGCCCTGCTGGAATCCGCCGATCGGGATCAAGGACGCCCACAGGCTGCGGGTCGCGATCAGAATCGAGCTCAACCCCGACGGGACGCTGATCGGCCGCCCGCGTATTGTCGATGGCCGGAGACTGAACGCCGATCCGGTCTTCCGGGCCTATGCGGAGAGCGCGGTCCGGGCGTTGCAGAACCCGGACTGCCGACCGCTCCGCCTGCCGCTCGAATCCTACCGGGCGTGGCGGCAAATTTCCCTAAACTTCGACACCAGGGAGTTATTGCAATGAAGACATTTCGCCATCTCGGTCCGCGGCGTCCGATCCGCTTCGCCGCGCTGGCTTGCGCCGCGGCGCTGGCGATGGCGATGCCCGCCAATGCCCAGCTCCGGGTGGACATCACCCGCGGCAAGGTGGAGCCGTTGCCGATCGCGGTTCCCGACTTCCAGGGCGAGGACCCGGGCAGCGCGGCCTATGGCAGGCAGGTCGCCGAGGTGATCGCCAACGATCTGGCCCGGTCCGGGCTGTTCCGCCCGATCGACAAGCGGGCCTTCATCCAGGCCCCCGCCGATATCGGCGTCCAGCCGCGCTTCGGCGACTGGCGGCTGATCAACGCCCAGGCGCTGGTCAACGGCCTGGCCAGGGTCGAGCAGGACGGCCGGCTGGCCGTCGAGTTCAGGCTGTGGGACGTGTTCGCCCAGCAGCAGATGATCGGCACGCGATACCGCACGACGCCGGACAACTGGCGGGTGGTCGCGCACCGGATCGCCGACAAGATCTACCAGCGGATCACCGGCGAGAGCGGCTATTTCGATTCCCGCGTCGTCTATGTCGACGAGTCGGGCCCCGCCGCGCGCCGCATCAAGCGGCTGGCGATCATGGACCAGGACGGCGCCAACCACCGCTATCTGACCAGCGGCGAGCATCTCGTGCTGACGCCGCGCTTCTCGCCGACCGAGCAGGAGATCACCTTCCTCTCCTTCGTCAACAACCGGCCCCGGGTCTACGTCTACAACATCGACACCGGCCAGCAGGAAGTGCTGGGCGACTTCCCCGGCATGACCTTCGCGCCGCGCTTCTCGCCCGACGGCACCACCGTGATCATGAGCATGGCGCGCAACGGCAATTCCGAGATCTACGCCATGGACCTGCGCACCCGGCGGGTGCGCAGGCTGACCAACCACCCGGCGATCGACACCTCGCCCTCGGTCTCTCCCGACGGCAAGCGCCTGGTGTTCAACTCGGATCGCAGCGGGCAGCAGCAGATCTACGTGATGGACATCGAAGGGGGGAACGCGCGGCGCGTGAGCTTCGGCGACGGGCGCTACGCGACCCCCGTCTGGTCGCCGCGCGGCGACCTGGTCGCCTTCACCAAGATCAACCGCGGCCGGTTCTCGATCGGCGTGATGCGGCCCGACGGCACGGGCGAGCGCATCCTGGTCACCGATTTCCTGGTCGAGGGGCCGACCTGGGCGCCCAACGGCCGGGTGCTGATGTATTTCCGCCAGCCGCGCGCCCGGCCGGGGGCGAAGAGGCCGGGGCCGCGGCTCTTTTCGATCGACCTCACCGGGCACAACGAACGCGAGATCGACACGCCGCGCGATGCCTCGGACCCGGCATGGTCGCCGCTCAAGCGCTGACCTGCGACAAAATGCCGCACCCGTGGCAACAACCGGCCGCGGGCCGGACATCGGGTGCAGGCGTAGGCGTCTGTTGAATTCCAACCGTCCGGGCGTCATATTGCGGCGGTCCGACAGCGCCCGCGTCGCAAGCCGACGGGCGCCTGACTTCTGGGGAACGGTTCCATGCGGTTCGGGATACTGGCGGTCTTCTTGACCGCGGCCACGTTGTGGGGGTGCGGCTCGACCGCCGACCGGGAGGCGTCCGGCCCGGCCGCCGGCGATGCGGGCGCGGCGGCGGCATCGGGGACGACGGCGGGCGAGGGGATCGCCTCGACGGAGCTTTCGACGCAGCCGGCCGTTCCGCCGGGAACGCCGGAGGATTTCGTCGTCAATGTCGGCGATCGCGTGCATTTCGGCTTCGACCGCTTCGACCTGACCGAAGAGGCGCGCGGCGTCCTTCGCGGGCAGGCGGAATGGCTCAAGCGGCATGTGTCGATCACGGTCACCGTCGCCGGCCACGCCGACGAGCGGGGCACCCGCGAATACAACCTGGCGCTCGGCGAACGCCGGGCGATCAGCGTGCGCAACTTCCTGATCGCCCTCGGCGTCGAGCCGGACCGGATTCGCACGGTCAGCTACGGCAAGGAACGCCCGGTGGACCCGGCCTCCACCGAAGAGGCCTGGGCGCAGAACAGGCGCGGCGTGACGCAGGTCGACATATCGTCGCTCCGGGTTTCCAACTGAACCGGCGGCCGCGCCCAAGAATCGCCATAAACCGGCTCCATCGTTCGGTTCCTTCCGCGGCCCGGAAAGCCGATCGGAGAGAGGGGTCATGGACCGATGAAGCGATGCCCGGCAGGGTCGACGGGCCCGGTGACGGCGCTGCTGGCGCTCGGCCTCGTGGCGGCGTCCGCTCCGGCGGCGGCGCAGTCCTTCGAAATCCTCGATCTCACCGAGCGGGTCGAGACGCTGGAGCGCGAGCTCCGGACCCTGCGGCGCTCGCCTCCCGCCGCCCCCGCCGCCCCCGCCGCCAAGGCTCGGGACGGGGCGGCCCAGGCGGAAATCCGCCTGAACGAGTTCGAGCGCCTGATGCGCGGCCTCGAACAGCGTATCGAGACCCTCGAAAACCACCGGCGGCGCGATGCGGAACGGCTGGACAAGCTCGCCTCCGACCTCGAACTCCGCCTGCGGACGCTGGAACAGGGGGCGCCGCCGGCCCCCCCCCCCCCCGCCGCGCAGGGCGGGCGGCCCGCGTCGGTGACCGGCCCCCCCCCCCCCCCCGCCCCCCCGCCGCGGCCGCTCGGCACGCTCAAGGTCGGCGGCGGCGCGGAAGCCGCCGCCCTCGCCCCGCCCGCCCCCCTGCTTCCCGA
>MPNO01000082.1 GCA_002239065.1 Defluviicoccus sp. bin129
AT
This sequence comes from Defluviicoccus sp. bin129, assembly GCA_002239065.1. GTDB lineage: Bacteria > Pseudomonadota > Alphaproteobacteria > MPNO01 > MPNO01 > MPNO01. Next base: position 3 of record MPNO01000082.1, read on the forward strand.
CTGCTCGCGAAGCACCTGCCAGCGCCCGTCCTCGAACCGCCACTCGATGTTGCACAGCAGCTTCATCTCCTCGCCGCTCATGCCGCTGTGCTTTCGGGTCAGGACGCAAACCGCACTGTCGCCCAGAACATGGAAGTCATGCCAGTCCGCCCACGGACTGAGCTGTGTCCTGCCTTCTTCCGCCTGCTTGCGGAAATGGGCGATGAACTCCTCCTTGTCATAGGTGGCCACGCTGCCGTCGGGCATGACCAGCGTCGTATGAAAGTCCCTGTGGTAGATGGTCTCCAGGGCATCGACATCGAAATGGGTCGCGCGATCGATCAGATGGTCCATCGCCGCGCGGATGGCTTCCTTCGTGTGCGTGGGTCTTGTCATGGCGTTTGTTCCTGTAGACGGCAGGTGAAACGGATCGACTCCCGAACTGGCCGCAGCGGCGTCCTGCCGTCAAGGCCCGCGTCGGCCCGGAACAGGTCGCCCTGGCCATCCTCGCTGCGCGTCAGCGCCACCGTCCCGGGCAAGAGACGGCGCAGCACCACAACGCGACGTGTCCCGCGCTCCAGCCGGGCGGGCGAAGCCCGGCGTCGATACCTCACCAGCCCTGGCCCGCGTCCTCCCATCCGTCCCGGTCCGCCAGCCGCTCGGCAAGCTGGCGCGCGCCCTTCGTCAGGCGCAGCTTGAACGGATAGCCGAGACACGCCGCCTCGCACGACGCCATGTCCGCCTCGGTCCCCCGGTCCTTGTCGCCTCGAACCTCGAACCGGACGCGGCCAGCGCTCTCGGCCAAGGCGCTCAAGCAGGCCCACAGGGACAGCGCCGCGCGCTTCGAGTGGTGACCGTCGCCCGGCGCAACATCGACATCCGGGACAAGGCGCGTGCCCGCCATCGGAAACGCGAGGCAGGCGTGCGAGGGACGTTCCGGCTTCTTCGGGCTGTAGCTCACCACCGCCCCCGCTTCGTGGCCGTTGAGTGGCGGCTTGATCGTGGCGTCGCAATCCAGAACCCACGGCTCGCTCAGCAAGGGCCGCACCGCGTCGTCGAAATGGCCGTCAAGCCACGACGCGCCCTCTTCGGCCGCGGTCCGTTCCAGGGCGCGACAAGCGCAGTCCTCGCTCGCCACCTCGGTCATGCCCAACAGCGCTGCATCGACCCCGTCGCCGCGTAGCGCCGTGACGTGCGCCTGGCGCCACCGTCCGGCAGGATCGACGGCATCTTCGTCCCCAGGATGTCCCCCTTCGACAGCGCGTTCGGGCTTGCGTTGTGCGGCGGGCAGCCCGCCGCCAGCGCGTCGAAACGGCCGCTGACTCTCAGCTGCCCGGCGAAGAGTGCCAGATGACCCGGCGGCGTCGCCGCCCCCGGTTCCATTCGGCATGGACCGTGCTGCCGAAGGCGTCCACCCTCACGGCCTCTCCGGCGAACTCCCGCGCGGCGCCGGGTTCGTCACCCGCAGGGTGAGCCTCAAGGGCCTGTCTCGCATTGCTCATTACCCCCAGCCTACAAGGCTCTTCCCCGATCGGCCCTCAAGCCGACTGCGGGACTTGAATGAAACGTACACCCCCCGTCCGCGCACCTTGCGCACTTGATCGGGGCACTGGGCTTCGTCTGCATATGGGGCTGCGCCACGCGATGACCACGATGGTCGAGGAGCACTCTCCGCTGGAGGAGTTCCTGTTCGATCTTCAAATCCCCTGCCGCCCGACCGTCTGCGAACGATCGACTGGTTGCACCACCGAAACCGGTAAGCCGGCTGACCAGAACCGTTCCAAGGTCAGCAGCGGCTCGGTGTTGCCTTGGTGATGACTTTCATGATTATCAACATGCTCCGTCACGCACCCTGGTTCGCTCGACAAGCTATCTCATTGTTTTATTGTCATATAATTCTATCCTGTCCGCTTCATCGCAGATGGGGTACACGGCCTATACTACCGCTGGGAACATGTCGATCTCGAATCCGGGGAGCTCGCGCTCGCCGACGCCAAGACCGGCCCGCGCGCGGTGGCGCTGTCGCCCGCCGCCCGCGGCCTGCTGGCCGTCCTGCCGCGCAAGCCCGGCAATCCCTGGGTCTTTCCCGGCCACCGGGCGGGCACCCACATGCGCAGCATCGACGACGCCTGGTACACGCTCCGGGCGCGCGCCGGGCTCGACGACGTGAGGCTGCACGATCTGCGCCACTCCTTCGCCTCGCGCGCGCTCGCGCTCGGCGAAAGCCTGCCGATGATCGCCCGGCTGCTCGGCCACAGCCAGCTGGAGACGACGGCGCGATACGCCCATCTCGCGCGCGATTCGATCCACGAGGCCGCCGCCCGGGTCGCCGACAGCATCGCCGCCGACATCCTGGACGAGGGTCCGCGGCGCTAGCGCGGCGCTGCCCCTCGTCATTTCGACCGGAGCGCCGAAGGCGCGAAGGGGAGAAACCTCCCTGCCCGTGGGGACAAGGTTTCTCCACTCCGCCGTGCTGCGCACGCCTCCGGGCGCAACGCCGGGGGGGGGGGCGCCCGCCGTGCTGCTCCCCCATGTTGTCGTCGTCCTCCGCCCCAGCCACCTCGTCATTTCGACCGGAGCGCCGGAGGCGCGGAGTGGAGAAACCTCCCAGCCAATGGGGACGAGGTTTCTCCACTCCGCCGTGCTGACGCACGGCTCCGGTCGAAATGACGAGGGGGGGGGTCCGTCGAAATGACGAGATGGGGCGAGATGCGGAAGCGCGCGAACTTCGGAACCGGGACGCTCGGCCGCTTGCGCCTTGATTACGGACCCGTGCCGGACGACCCTGCTGTTGCAAATTTGCGACGCTTGCCGCCGCGGCCGCGGGCTATGATCGGGGCGATTGCGCGACAACCGGGAGGATGTCCGATGCCGGTTCCGTTTTCGGGCGGCTGCGCCTGCGGGGCGATCCGCTACACCTGCTCCGAGGAGCCCTTCGTCTGCTACGCCTGCCACTGCACGGAATGCCGCAAGCGCACCGGGGCCGCCTTCGGCACCTCGCTCCAGGTCCCGGCCGCGGGGCTGGCGGTCGACCGGGGGGAACCCAGGATGCGCCGCCGCACGGCCGACAGCGGCAACCAGATCGACGTGCGGTTCTGCGGCGATTGCGGCACCTCGGTCTATGCCGGCGGCCCGGCCAGGCCGCATGTCCGGGTGATCTTCGGCGGCACGCTGGACGACCCCGCCTGGGTGCCGGTCCAGGCCAATATCTGGACCCGGAGCGCGCTCCCCTGGGTGCATCTCGACCCCGACATCGAGCGCTTCGAGATGCTGCCCGATTTCGCCAGATACTACGAGAACAGGTGAAGCGACATGGCACGACGCAAGAGCATCGAGATCGACGGCTTCCGGCATGCCAACCCGATCCCCAACGCGTCGCGGATCGGCAATCTGGTGATGTCGGGGGTGATCCTGGGCCGCGACCCGGAAACCGGCGCCTACCCGCCCGGCCTCGCCGAGCAGGCGGCGCTGGTGTTCCGCTTCATGCGCGAGACCGTGGAGGCCGCAGGCGGCACCGTGGACGACATCCTGAAGGTCAATTTCTATCTCAAGGACGCGTCCGACCGCACCGCGCTCAACGCGCTGTGGACCGAGATGTTCCCCGACCCCGAGGCCCGGCCGGCGCGCCATTCCCAGCCCGACGTCTCGGGCCGCGAGGGCGTGCTGGTACAGTGCGACTTCACCGCGGTGATCGACTGAGGCGGTTGGTGGGCCCGGCCGGACTCGAACCGGCACTCCCTGTCCGGGAAGCGGATTTTAAGTCCGCTGTGTCTGCCAATTCCACCACGGACCCACGCGCCCGGCGGATGATACGCCGGGCCCGGATGCCGGCCTAGCGGAGACTGTCTTCCCCGTCATTTCGACCGGAGCGCCGCCAGGCGCGCAGTGGAGAAACCTCCCAGCCCCACGGACAACCTCCCCCCGTCATTTCGACCGGAGCGCCGAAGGCGCGAAGTGGAGAAACCTCCCTGCCCCATGGACAACCTCCCCCCGTCATTTCGACCGGAGCGCCGAAGGCGCGAAGTGGAGAAACCTCCCTGCCCTATGGGGACGAGGTTTCTCCACTCCGCCGTGCTGACGCACGGCTCCGGTCGAAATGACGAGAGGGCCGCCGTGCTGCGCACGGCTCCGGTCGAAATGACGAATTGGGGACGCCGTGCCGCGCACGGCTACGCCCCGGATCAAGTCCGGGGTCCGTCGAAATGACGAGGGGTGGCGGGAACGAGACATTTCGGCTCTCTGCGCCCTGTCGAACTGACGGGGTGACCGTTCCCCGCCCCGTCGCCGCGGTTGCGCCGCTGCCGGGCGGGTGCGAGCATCGCCCGCTGGCCATTCGACGGGACGACGCCCATGCTGCGCTCGGGTGAGGACTATCTCGCGGGCATCCGCGACGGGCGGGCGGTCTATGTCGGCCGGGAGCGGGTGGGCGACGTGACCGACCACCCGTCCTTCGCCAACGCGGCGCGGATGTACGCCGCGATGTACGACCTCAAGCGCGCCGAGGACATGCGCGACGTGCTCTGGGTCGAGGATCGCGGCGAGCGCTTCCCGGCCTATTTCCTCAAACCCCGCAGCCGCCGCGATCTGGAAATCCGCACCGCTTCGCATCGCGCCATCGCCGCCTTCTCGCACGGGCTGCTGGGGCGCTCGCCGGACCACGTGGCGTCCTCGATCACCGGCCTCGCCATCGGGTCTTCGGTGTTCGACCGCGACGGCGGCGGCTTCTCGGAGCGGATCGCGGCCTATTACCACCACGCGCGGTCGCGCGACCTCTACCTCGCCTACGCCATCCTGCCGCCGCAGGGCGCGCGCAAGCCCGAGCTCTACCAGAGCGCCGACCGCAACCCGCCGACGCTGCGGGTGACCGCGGAGGACAGCGCGGGCGTGGTGCTCAACGGGATGAAGATGCTGGCCACCGGCGCGGTGTTCGCCGACGAGCTCTGGATCGGCAACATCATCCCGCTCGCGCCGAGCCAGGTGAAGGAGTCGGTGACCTGCGCGGTGCCGGTCGCAGCCCCGGGCGTCTCGCTCTGGGCGCGCAGGCCGTTCGGCGCCGCCCAGGGGATCGAGTTCCACAACCCGCTCGCCCACCGCTTCGACGAATCGGACTCGATGATCGTCTTCGAGGACGTGCACGTCCCCTGGGAGCGCGTCTTCGTGCACGACAACCCGGGCCTCTCGCGCGACATCTATGTCGAGACCCCGGCGCATTACATGTCGAACCACCAGTCGAACGTGCGCTTCGCCGCCAAGCTGCGGCTGCTGGTCGGGCTCGCGTCGAAGATCGCCCGCTCCAACGGGGCGCGCGACATCCCGGCGGTGCGCGAGACCCTCGGCGAGCTGGCCTCGATGGAGGCGGCTTATGGCGGCATCGTCGACGGCCAGCTCCAGGCCTTCGGCGAGACCGGCGACGGCCATGTCCACGTCAACGAGCGCTACATGTACGCGGCGATCAACTACGCCGTCGAGCATTACGGGCCGATCTGCGACCGCATCCGCACGCTGATGGGCGGCGGGGTGTTCCAGATGCCGGCCAGCATCGACGTGATCGGCGACCCGGCGCTCGGGCGCGTCTTCGAGGACTACTGGTCGACCGCCGAGGAGTCCGCGATCGAGCGCATGAAGCTGTTCCACCTTGCCTGGGACATGCTGGGCTCCGAGTTCGCGATGCGCCACGACCAGTACGAGAAGTTCTATGTCGGCCAGCGCTTCATCGTGCGCGACTACAATTTCCGCCACACGCCGTGGGACGACTACGAGGGGATCGCCGACGGCATCATGGCGGGGTACGGCGCGCCGGGCGGGGCGGGCTGACCGCATTCCGGGTTTGAAACCGGGGCCCGGCCCTGCGAAGATCGGCCGTCATGACAAGCGCCGCACGACATCTCGCGCCCGGGCAGGTCGCGTTCTACCGCGAGCACGGCTATCTCGCGCCGCTGCGCGCGCTGGGCGGCGCGGAGACCGCCGCCATGCGCGCCTCGCTGGAGGCCTTCGAGGCGGCGCGCGGGTTCTCCGCCGGCGACATCCACATGAAGGGTCATCTGTGCTTCCCGTGGTCGCACGCGCTCGCCGCGCGGCCCGAGATCCTGGACCCGGTCGAGGATTTGATCGGCCCCGACATCCTGCTCTTCGCCTCCAAGTTCTGGATCAAGCCGCCGCATACCGGGCGCTTCGTCTCGTGGCACCAGGATTCGGCCTATTTCGGCCTCGACCCGCACGAGCTGGCGGCGGTGTGGATCGCGCTCACCGACAGCAACCGCGACAACGGCTGCGTGCGGGTGATGCCGGGCTCGCATCGCGGCCCCGTCCACTGGCACCGCGAGACCCCGGACGAGGACAATCTGCTGGGCCGCGGCCAGACCATCGAGGGGCTCGACGAGTCGAAGGCCGTCGATCTCGTGCTGCGCGAGGGCGAGTTCTCGATCCACCACGAGCGCACCGCGCACGGCTCGCTGCCCAACCGGACCGACGATCCGCGCATCGGGCTCGCGCTGTTCTACATCCCGACCGCGGTGCGCTCTGTGATCGGCCGGCGCGCCGCGACCCTGGTGCGCGGCGCCGACCGCTTCGGGCACTGGGACGACGAGCCGGTGCCCCGGATCGACGGCGACCCGGCGATCCTCGACTACATGCGCGCCGCCCAGCGGCGCTACCACGACCCGGCCTATGCGCAGGAGGCCGGCGGGTAGGCGGGATGTCCGGTGGGCCCGCCCGACCCGTCATTTCGACCGGAGCGCGAAGCGCGCAGTGGAGAAACCTCCCGGCCCGCCCTCCCCCACTCGTCATTTCGACCGGAGCGCGAAGCGCGGAGTGGAGAAACCTCCCGGCCCGCCCTCCCCCACTCGTCATTTCGACCGGAGCGCGAAGCGCGGAGTGGAGAAACCTCCCTGCCCGTCCGCCCACCCTCGTCATTTCGACCGGAGCGCCGAAGGCGCGGAGTGGAGAAACCTCCCTCCCCCACTCGTCATTTCGACCGGAGCGCGAAGCGCGAAGTGGAGAAACCTCCCTGCCCCACGGGCAACGCCACCCCTTCGTCATTTCGACCGGAGCGCCGGAGGCGCGGAGTGGAGAAACCTCCCGGCCCGTCCGCCCACCCTCGTCATTTCGACCGGAGCGCGAAGCGCGAAGTGGAGAAACCTCGTGCCCGTGGCAGGGAGGTTTCTCCACTCCGCCGTGCTGACGCACGGCTCCGGTCGAAATGACGAGGGAGGGGCCGCCGTGCTGACGCACGGCTCCGGTCGAAATGACGAAGGGGTGACCGCCGTGCTGACGCACGGCTCCGCCCCGGATCTAGTCCGGGGTCCGTCGAAATGACGGGCCCCGCCTCACCCGCCCGAGACGTGCAGGATCGCGATCATCGAGACCACGGCCAGGGTGATGCCCGCGTTGAGCTTCCACATGCCCTTCTTGCGCAGGCGGTCGGTCAGCGCCCGGTTGGTCATCGCCGCGAAACCCTGGAAGCCGAGCAGCACCCCCACCCCCAGCATCAGCCCGAGCACCGGCGCTTCCCAGCTCATCAATCCTCCGGTTCGGGCGGGTTGTCGGGGGATTCGTCGGTCGGCTCGCCGCCGAGCGCGACCAGCGCCTCCCTGATTTCGGCGAGCGCCCGGTCGAGCGCCGCCCCGTCGGTGCCGCGCAGCACCACGCTGACGCCGAAGCGGCGCCCGCGCATGGCGGGGTAGCTGCCGATGTCGATAGCGGGATGGCGCTCCTGCACGCGGCCGAGCGCCTCGGCGATCGCGCCCTCGGGCAGATGGACGTGGACCGCGCGCGCCCGCATCCGCGCGCCGCCGGACAGATGGTGCTCCATCCCGTCGAACATCGCCTGCATGATCTGCGGCACCCCGGCGAGGACGAAGACGTTGTCGATGCGGTAGCCCGGCGCGGCGCTGACCGGGTTGGCGATCAGCTCGGCCCCCTCGGGGAAGGTCGCCATGCGCATCCTGGCCTCGTTCATCTCGCCGCTCCGCAGATACGAGCGGATCAGCTCGACCACCTCGGGGTCGCGGTACAGGCCGACGCCGAACGCCTCGGCCACGCATTCCGACGTGATGTCGTCATGCGTCGGGCCGATGCCGCCGGTGGTGATCACGTAGTCGAAGGCGGCGCGGCAGGCGTTGACCGTGCCCACGATGGTCTCGCGGTCGTCGGGGATCATGCGCACCTCGCGCAGCCTGATCCCGAGCGCCTCCAGCCCCCTGGCGAGATAGTTGACGTTCCTGTCCTGGGTGCGGCCGGACAGGATCTCGTTGCCGATGACCACGACGCAGGCGGTGACGATACCCTGTTCGGCCATGGCGACTCCCGGACGGCGCAAGCGGCCGGCATTTTACGCATCGGCCCGGGGCCGGACCAGTGGCGCCCGGGCGATAGAACTGGACCGGCCGCTTGCGCGGGCCGTATAAACGGGCTCATGATCGACCGCTGGCGAAGCCCGGAAGCGAAGCGCGAGACGGTGCCGCATGTGCCGATTCACGGCGCCGGGGAATTCGCCGCGATGCGCCGCGCGGGACGGCTCGCCGCCGAGGTGCTCGACTTCATCGCGCCGCATGTCGTTCCCGGGGCGACGACCGGCGCGCTGGACGATCTGTGCCACGCCTTCATCGTCGAGCGCGACGCGGTGCCGGCGCCGCTCAACTACCGCGGCTTCCCGAAATCGATCTGCACCTCGGTCAACCATGTCGTCTGCCACGGCATCCCGGGCGACAAGATGCTCCAGGACGGCGACATCGTGAACATCGACATCACGGTGATCCTCGACGGCTGGCACGGCGACACCAGCCGCATGTTCACGGTCGGCCGCGCCGGGGTGAAGGCGCGCCGGCTGATCGACGTGACCTGGGAATCGATGATGCGCGGCATCGCCGCGGTGCGCCCCGGCGCGACGCTGGGCGATATCGGCCACGCCATCCAGAGCCATGTCGAGGCCGCGAGGTTCTCGGTGGTGCGCGATTTCTGCGGCCACGGGCTCGGGCGGATCTTCCACTGCCCGCCGAGCGTGCTCCATTACGGCCGCCCCGGCGAGGGCATGACGCTGGCCGAGGGCATGTTCTTCACCATCGAGCCGATGGTGAATGCCGGGCGCTTCGAGACCAAGATCCTGGCCGACGGCTGGACCGCCGTGACCAAGGACCGCTCGCTGTCGGCCCAGTTCGAGCATTCGCTCGGCGTCACCGCCGACGGCTGCGAGATCTTCACCCTGTCGCCCTCCGGGCTCGACCGGCCGCCCTACGGCTGAGACCGGCCGTGCCCCCGCGCGCGGCGCGGGAGCTCCGGCTCGTCGGTAGCCGTGGGTAAGTAGCCCGCCGCGGCGACCGCAGCCAGACCGCTGGAAGCAGGCCCCAGGCCGGAAGCGGGATTCGCGGTCGCACGCGACGCGATCGGCCGGTGACCCCGGCGGCCGCCTCGTACCCGAAATGTGGACCGTTGACGCCCGCTGCCCTTCGCCGATCACGGTGCAGGCGATGGCTTTGGGCGCGCGACATTTCGCCGCGGCAAAAGCCAATCCTTGACAACTGTAAGTTGCAGTTTCTAGGTTTCTCCTTTGCGCCCACAGGTTGAATACGGTGGGCTGTAGGGGAGAAACGGTTGCGGGAGCACTGCCTCGCGTTCCGGTTCCGGCGCCTCCGACGCGTGATGCGGAGGTTCGGGGACCATCGACAGGCTGCCGCGCCCTCCCGACACGCCCGCGCCGCTTTGCTCCCGACGACGACAGTTGTCGGGCCCCGGGTTGAGGCGAAGGAGGGACGGTTATGGACGGCTCGAGTGACGGTCGCAACCCGGTTGCCGGTCGGTTGACGGGATGGGACGGCGCCGCTTCGCGGTGTCTCGCGCGCGGGCGGGGGCGGTCCGAATTCGGCGCGGAGTCCCCCCCGGGGCGCGCCCCGGAGCGAAGCGCGCGCGGCACGGCGTTTCTGGCCCTGCTCGCCGGCGTCATGGCCGCCCTCGGCGCCGGAGTGCTGTCGCCGGCACCGGCGCGGGCGCAAACCACCCCCGTCACCGATGTGACCCTGAGCGGGCTCGCGCTGAGCGAAGGGACGCTCAAGCCGGCGTTCTCTCCGGCGCAAACGCACTACATCGCCGGCGTGCGGAGCGCGATATCGCGCGTCACCCTGACGCCGACGACGACCGACCCACGGGCGCGCGTCGCGTATTTCGACCCGGAGGACGCGATCGAGGTCGGGCGCTACATCGTCGTGAACCCCGAGGCGCCTCCGGAAGAGCACCAGCTTCAACAAATCGCCCCGGTTGTGGTGAGGCCGCCCCTCGCCGACGCGGACACCTCCAGCCCGGGCAGCTTCGAGATCGACCTGGCGCGTGGCCGAAACGTCTTCGAGATCGAGGTCTCGGGCAGCGGCGGCGCGATCAAACGAACCTACACGCTGGAGATCACCCGCGGGCCCCTGATCTCGACCCTGTCGAGCGATGCCGCGCTGAGCGCGCTCGCCTTGAGCGAGGGGACGCTCAGCCCGGCCTTCACCCGGGCGCAAACGCGCTACGTCGCGCGGGTCCAGCCCGCGACGTCGCGCATCACGGTGACGCCTGCGAGCCATCCCGATGCAACGATCGCCTGGCTCGACGCAGAAGGCGCGGCGCTGGCCGACGCGGACCCGGGCACCACCGGCTTCCAGGTCGACCTCGCGAGCGGCACCGGGCCCAGAGTCTTCAAGATGCGGGTGACGGCGGCCAGCGGACACACGAGGACCTACCAGGTGACGGTGTCCCGCAACGCCTCGGGCTGCGGCGCGCCAGAGGCCGGCGAGCTGTGGTGCGCCGTGATGACGGTCGCGAAGAAGCCCAAGAGCAGCGGCGTCGTCGGCTATGGCGACTTTGGCATTGCCGGCAGCATTGCCGGCATCGCCCCCCACGGCTCGCTCTCGCAGACGACGTTCGTCCACCGGGGCGTGACCGCCCGGGTGAGCGAAGTCGTCTATCAAATCAAAGACAACCGCCTGCGGTTCAGGGCCTCGATTCCCAACAACGGGGGACCCCGCGGCGGCTTCTTCGGCGACGACGACTACGTGCTGGAAGTCGGAACCGGGGCGGACAAGAGGAACTTCGGCATCCAGAGCCCCGGGGCAGGGACAGGTTTCTCCTTCGACGCCGCGGGCCTCACCTGGTCGGTGGGAGACCGGGTGCTCGTGCGGCTGAAGAGCGCGCAGGCGACGACCATCGCCCCGCCGGTCGTCCAAGGGGCACCCTTCATCACAGGGTTCGGCGGGAGAGGCGACGACGGCTGGTCGCGAGGAGAAGTCGTCGTCGTGATCCTCAACTTCGACAAGCCGGTGTACGTGTCCAGAGGCCCCGGGAGGAACCCGCCCTCCATCGGCATCGAGCTGGGCGGCGTGCCGGCCAACGCCCGCAGGGCGCAATACATCAGGGGCAGCGGGTCGACCACGCTCACCTTCATGTACCAGATGCAGCCCGGCGACGGGACGCACCACGCCATGAGGGTCACCCCCGACAGCCTCGCCCAGAACCGCGGGGTGATCATGGGCCTTGCCTCGCCCAACCCCGCCGCGCTGCTCGGACACGCGGGCGCGTTTTGGGCCACCCCGACCCTGCCCTGCGAGTCGTACGCCAACGAAATCTGGTGCGCGACCCTGACCGTCGGAGGCCCCGCCGCAATGGGCTTCGACATCTCCGGAGCCGGATACGGAAGCCTTTCGAACACGCAAGTGAGCTACGGCGGGACGAACTATCCCATTGGCGCCTTGACCGTCGTTCCCGGGCCGACCATCCCGTTTCCGCAATCCCATGTGCGATTGAGCTTCGATCAGGACGGTGCGGCTGCGGTGTTCCACAAGGCAGGCTTCACCCTGCATCTGGGCACACTATCCTTCGCGCTTCCGGCGGCCACGATTGACGTCAACGAGAAAACCGTGACCTGGACCACCGGGGCCCATGCGGCCTTGGAGGCGGGCGAAGAGCTCTTCGTGCGGCTGACCGGGCCGCCGGCGAGCTCGCAGCAGGTCGAGGTCGCACCGCCCCCGGTGGTGGAGGGCGCGCCGGCGATCGGCGGCACGGGGACATGGTCCGAGGGCGACGACGTCGAGGTGACGGTGACGTTCAGCGAGGCGGTCGCGGTGGACACCGCCGGCGGGACGCCGGGCATCGGCGTGCAGCTCGGGGCCTCGCCGGCGAACCCGCGCAGCGCGGAATACGCCAGCGGCAGCGGGACGGCGGAGCTCGTCTTCCGCTACACGCTGGCCGCGGGCGACGGCGCGCACAGCGCGATGGCGGTGACGGGGGACAGCCTCGCGCTCAACGGCGGGACGATCCGCAGCGTCGAGACGGGAACGGACGCGACGCTCGCGCATAACGGCGCGGTGGTGGTTCGGATCGCCGGGCGGGGCACGGGACCGGAAGTGAGCTTCCCCGGCCTCCCGGAGAACCATGACGGCCAGAACGGGTTCGAGGTCCGGGTGCGCTTCAGCGGCGCGCCGTCGGGGCTTTCGGCGCAGCGCGACGCGGCCTCGGTGCTGGAGGTCGAGGGCGGCACGGTGACCGGGGCGACGGCCGAGACGAAGGCTGCGGACTCGCCGTGGGCGGTGACCGTGGCGCCCGACGGGGGCGGAGAGGTGACAATGCGCGTTCCGGTGCGCGACTGTGCCGAGCCGGGCGCGGTGTGCATCGGCGGACAGCCCCTGGCGCGGGCGGCGGAGGCGACGGTGCCGGGGCCGCAAATATCGGCCTGCCCGGCGCCGGCGCTGACCGGCGGGGCAGTGCTGGTGTGGACCGGGCAGCTGGGCCTCGCGAAATGGCCCGGCAAGGAGTATTACGGCTTCGGCAACGGGGTGCGGGGGACGCTCGACGACCGCGACTTCACCCTCGGCTCGAACGACTACCTCGTCGACCACGTGACGCAGCGGGGCGGCAGCAGCGGGCCGCTGCTGTTCAGCCTGGAGAGCCGCCTGAGCGCCGACGAGAAGCGGACCCTGACCCTGCACGCGTGCGAGGACGGGAAGCAGCTGCGCTTCAGCGACGCGTCGGGGCCCTCCCGCTGGGACACCTACAGATGGCGGCGGACAGGCGGCCTCGATTGGAGCGGGCATGCCGGGCGCACGCTGTATCTCAGCCGGGACGCGGCGGCGCCGACGCTGACCGCGGCGACGGTCGCCGGCACGTCGCTGGCGCTCGCCTTCAGCGAGACTCTGGCGGCCGCCTCCGGCCTGGGCGCGAGCGCGTTCACGGTGACGGCGGACGGCGATGCGGCCGCGGTGAGCTCGGTGCAGGTCGATGCCGGCACGGTGACGCTGACGCTGGCCTCGCCGGTGAGCGCCGGGGCGGCGGTGACGGTGTCCTACGCGCGGCCCGCGGGCGCCGGCAACCGGCTGCGCGACCGCTTCGGCAATTTGGTGGCGAACCTCACCGATCGGATTGTGGACAGCGGCACGGCCGCGCCGGCGCTGCCGGCGGTGTCGATCGCGGCTGCGTCGACGCCGGTGAGGGAGGGCCCGCCCGCCTCGTTCACGCTCGAGCGCAGCGGCGACGCGGCGGCGGCGCTGACGGTGCGGGTGTCGGTCTCGGAGACCGGCGCCATGGCGAGCGGGACGCCGCCCACGGAGGTGGCGTTCGCCGCGGGCTCCGCGAGCGCGACGCTGAGCGTGGCGACCGAAGACGACGAGGCCGTCGAGAGCGCGAGCACGGTGACGGCGGCGCTGACGGCGGACGCGGGCTACACGGTGGACGGGTCCTCGGGCTCCGCCGAGGTGGCGGTGGAGGACGACGACGCGGCGCCGGCGGTGACGACGGCCACGACCATCGAGGTCGCGGAGAACGCGACCGCGGTGGCGAGCCTTGCGGCGACGGACGAGGACACGCCGGTCGGGAACCTCGCCTGGTCGATCCCGGAGGGCGAGGCCGGCGGTGCGGATGCGGCCGCGTTCGAGGTGACGGCGGAAGGCGTGCTGACGTTCGGGACGGCGAAGGATTTCGAGGCGCCGGACGACGCGGACGCCGACGGCGAGTACCAGGTCACGGTGCGGGTCACCGACGGGGCGAACCCGGTCGATGCGGTGCTGGTGGTGCGGCTCGCCGATGCGGACGAGGCGGCGCCGGTGCTGTCGAGCGTGGCGGTGGACGGCGCGGCGCTCGCGCTCGGCTTCGGCGAGGCGCTCGACGAGGCCTCGCCGCCGGCGGCGGCGGCGTTCGAGGTAAGCGTGGGAACCGGTAACCGCGCGGTCGAAGCGGTGGCGCTCGCGGGGGACACCGTGACGCTGACGCTGGCCTCGGCGGTGACGGCCGGGGAGACGGTGACGGTGTCCTACACGGCGCCGGACGAGCCCGACCCGGGATTGCGGGATGCGAGCGGCAACCGGGTGGCGGGCTTTGCCGACGCGGAGGTGACGAACGGCACGGCGGCGGTGCTGGCGGCGGTCTCGATCGCGCCGGAATCGACGCCGGTGACGGAGGGGACGGCGGCCTCGTTCACGCTGACGCGCACGGGCTCGACGGCGGCGGCGCTCGAGGTGTCGGTGTCGGTGGGCGAGGCCGGGAGCGTGCTCGACGGGACGCCTCCCTCTTCGGCGATTTTCGCCGCGGGGGCGTCGCATACGCAGCTGGCGGTGGCCACGCTGAACGATGCCGCGCACGAGGCCGATGCGCGCGTCACCGCCTCGGTGGTCGCGGGCGCGGGCTACACCGTGGACGGCGCGACGGCGTCCGCCGGGGTGGACGTGTTCGACGACGACACCGCGCCGCCCGGGCAGCAGGAGGCGGTGGAGACGCTGTGGTCGACGACGATGCGCTGGGCCGATGTCGGCTATGGCTGGTACGGCGGCTATGCCGAGGCGTTCGACGAGCCGGCGTGGACCGAGGACGGGAAGACGTTCCGCATCTGGTTCATCGACTACCACAAGCCGAGGCGCGAGCTGCGCATCGCGCAGGACGGATCGGGAGGCAGGATCGCCGACCCGGAAGAGCTGAGCCTGCAGATCGGCGGGTACACGGTGGAGGACCAGGCGGTGACGGAGTTCGCCGGGGTCCGGACCGGGGTGGTGAGGAGAATCCGTTCGCAGTGGACCGCCGGAGAGGAGATCGAGATACGGCTGACGCGGCGCACCGGGGAGACGCAGACGACCCCGGCGGCGCCCGGCGTGTCGGTTGCGGACGCCCAGGTCAACGAGGCCTCGGGGACGCCGCTCCGCTTCACGCTGCGGCTCGCCGAGCCCTCGCAGACGACGGTGTCGGTGCGCTACGCGACCTCCGACGGCACGGCGCGCGCGGGCTCGGACTATGTGGGGCGCCGCGGCGCGGTGCGCTTCGCGCCGGGGCAGACCGAGAAGACGGTCGCGATCGAGGTATTGCCCGACAACCACGACGAGGGCGCTGAGACCATGACGCTCACGCTGTCGCGCCCCTGGGGCGCGGCGCTCGCGGACGCCGCGGCGACGGGGACGATCTCGAACACCGACCCGATGCCGGCGGCGTGGCTCGCGCGGTTCGGGCGCACGGTGGCCGAGCAGGCCATCGAGGCGGTCCAGTCGCGGTTCGATGCGTGGCGCGGGGCGGGGTTTGCGGGCACGGTCGCGGGCCACGCGCTCGGCGGCGGGGAAGCCGCGCCGGACGGGCGGGAGAAGGAGGCGGAGCGCAGCCTCGGGACGCTGACCGGCTGGCTCCGGGGCGAGGCCGAGGACCAAGACGACGCCCGGGGCTTCCGGCAGCGCGGGATCGGCGCGCGCGAGCTGCTCGCGGGCTCGTCCTTCTCGCTGACCGGGGGCACGGCGGAGACCGGGTCCGGCTCGTTCTGGGGCCGGGGCGCGGTGACGCGCTTCGACGGGCGCGACGGCGAGGTGACGCTCGACGGCGAGGTGTCGAGCGCGATGCTGGGGGCGGATTTCTCGCGCGACAGGCTGCTTGCGGGGCTGATGCTCTCGCACAGCCGGGGCGCGGGCGGCTACAGCGGCGGCTCGGGCAGGGGCACGGTGGAATCGACGCTGACCGCGCTCTTCCCCTATGCGCGCTTTGCGCTCGGCGACCGGCTCTCGGTATGGGGCATGGCGGGCTACGGGGCCGGCACGCTCACGCTCACCCCCGAGGGGCAGGCGCCGCTGCGCCCGGACCTGGACCTCGCGATGGGCGCGCTCGGGGTGCGCTCGGTGCTGCTCGACGGCGGCGCGGACGAGGCGACGCTGACGGCGAAGTCGGACGCGTATGCCGTTCGCACGGGCACCGATGCGGTCTCGGGAGACACGGGACGCCTCGAGGCGGCGCGGGCCGACGTGTCGCGCGTGCGCCTTGCGCTCGAGGGGTCGCGCCCGTTCTCCCTGAGCGGGTCGGCGGTGTTCACGCCGAGCCTCGAGCTCGGGGTGCGCCACGACGGGGGCGATGCGGAGACCGGCTTCGGGGCGGATATCGGGGCGGGGCTGGCGCTCTCCGACCCGTCGAGGGGGCTCTCGGCGGAGCTTCGCGCGCGCGGCCTGCTGACCCACGAGGACGGGAGCATGCGCGAGCGGGGCGTTTCGGGCACGCTCGCCTTCGACCCCGCGCCCGAGACCGGGCGGGGGCTCTCCGTCAGCGTCACCCAGACGATGGGCGGGCAGGCCTGGGGCGGCGCGGACGCGCTGCTCGAGCGGACCACCCTCGCGGGGCTTGGCGCGGATGACGGCGGCGGGCTCTCGGCCCGGCGCCTCGATGCGCGCGTGGGCTACGGGTTCGGCGTGCTGGACGAGCGCTACACGGCCACGCCCGAGCTCGGGTTCGGGCTCGCCGGCGCCGAGCGCGAGCTCCGGCTGGGTTGGCGGCTCGCGGAGCGGGTCTCCTCGGGGCTCGCCTTCGAGCTCGAACTCGGCGGGACGCGGCGCGCGCTGGCGGGCGCGGTGGCCAGGCACGGCTTCACCGCCGGCGCGGGCTGGCGGCTCTTCGGCCGGGGCGCGGCGGCGTTCGGTCTGCACCTCGAGGGGGCGCTGCACGAGGCGGAGAACGACGCCCGGCCCGAAGCCGCGATCG
>MPNO01000083.1 GCA_002239065.1 Defluviicoccus sp. bin129
CACGCCCGCCCCACCTCGTCATTTCGACCGGAGCGCGCAGCGCGGAGTGGAGAAACCTTCCTGCCCGTGGGGACGAGGTTTCTCCACTCCGCCGTGCTGACGCACGGCTCCGGTCGAAATGACGGGCGGGGCCGCCGTTCTCCGAACGGCTCCGGTCGAAATGACGAGCAGGGCCGCCGTGCTGCGCACGGCTCCGCCCCGGATCAAGTCCGGGGTCCGTCGAAATGACGGGATGCCCGCGTCGCCGGGACCCGCTTGCACGCGAAACTGATACCCTCTAGGACCCGGCGACCCACCCCGACGCAGGAGAACCGACATGGCAGACGAGCTTCGCGCCCCCGCTCTCGACCCGGCGACGGTTCCCGGCGAGGAGCGCCAGCCCTACCCCGCGCCGTGGGACACGGCGCTTGCCGGCAAGTTCCGCAAGGCGCTGGGCGATGCGCTGGGGCTGACCCAGATCGGGGTCAACCTGACCCGGCTCGCGCCGGGGGCGATCTCCGCGCTGCGCCACTGGCATACCGGCGAGGACGAGTTCGTCTTCGTGGTCTCCGGCGAGCCGACGCTGGTCTGCGATTCGGGCGAGCAGAATCTCGGGCCCGGCCAGGTGGCGGGATTTCCGGCCGGCGGCGGGGACGGGCACCGGCTGGAGAACCGCACCGAAAGCGACGTGGAATTCCTCGAGATCGGCACCAGGGCGACCGCCGACCGGGTGTTCTACACCGAGGACGATCTGATCCTCGAGAAGACGGTCGGCGCCCCGGCAAGGCGCTTCACGCGGCGCGACGGCACGCCCCGGTGACCGCGCGCCGCCCGGACCCGGCTTGAGCGCGCCGGCCAACCTCCGCCACCCGCCGCTCGGCACCGGCGCCGCGTACGCGCTGCTGGCGTTCTGCCTGCCGGTCTGGGGGGTCAACTGGCCGGTGCTCAAGATCGCGCTGGGCTCGATCCCGCCGGTCTGGCTGAGCTGCGTCCGCATGGGCTCGACCGCGCTCTGCCTGTTCGCGGCGCTCGCCGTGCTCGGCCGGCTGCGCCTGCCGGGACGCCACGACCTGCCGGCGGTGGCCTCCATCGGGGTGCTGATGATGGGGATCTACCCGGCGATGACGGTGATGGGGCTCGAATTCGCCGAGGCCGGGAGGGCGTCGCTGCTCTCCTTCATCACCCCGCTCTGGGTGACGCCGGCGGCGATCCTGCTGTTCGGCGAGCGCCTGACCCGGCTCAAGGCGGCGGGGCTCGCGCTCGGCCTCGGCGGGCTCGGCACGATGTTCAACCCGATCGGCTTCGACTGGTCGGACGGCGACGTGGTCTACGGCAACCTCCTGCTGGTCGCGTCCTCGGTGGTGTGGGCGATCCCGATCCTCCACATGCGGCGCCACGTCTGGCGGCTCAGCCCGTTCCAGCTCGCCCCCTGGCAGCTGCTCGCCGCGACGCTGGTGGCGGCGCCGCTGGCGCTGGTCGTCGAGGCGGGGGAGACCGTGCGCTGGTCCGAGACCCTGTTCTGGCTGCTGCTCTATGCCGGCCCGCTGGCGACCGCGCTCACCATCCTGGGCGCCGTCGCCATCGCCCGCTCGCTGCCGGCGATCACCGCATCTCTGCTGTTTCTCGCGACGCCGGTGGCGGGGATGCTGGGCGGGGCGGCGATCCTCGGCGAGGCGCTCACCGTCACCAACCTCGCCGGCCTCGCCTTGATCGTCGCCGGCCTCGCCGCCGTCGCGCTCGGCGACGCGCGGTGACGGGCGCGAATTTCGCTGGACCCCGAGGCGGTCGGCTGTCATTACCGCCGCGATGACGGGGCGATCCGGAACGGGCGGGGAGATCGGCGGCCGGCTGGCCAGCGGCATCGGCCAGGGCCGGCATTTCACCCGGCTTCCCTGGGCGCGCGCGCAGTTCGTCGAACGCCTCGGCATCGATCCCTTTCCCGGCACCTTCAACATCGTGGTCGACGACCCCGACGCGATGCCGGTCTGGGTGCGGCTCCGGCGCACGCCCGGAATCCGCATGGAGAACCCGGGCGACGGCCCGCATGATTGCGACGCGCGCTGCTACCGGGTGCTGGTGGAGGGCCGGATCGAGGCGGCCATCGTCTACCCCGAGGTCGACGGCTACCCGCCGGCGCAGATCGAGATCGTCGCCGAGATCGGCCTGCGCGAGGCGCTCGGCGTCGAGGACGGCGATCCGGTGCGGCTCGCCATCCTGCGGGCGGAGGGCTGAGACGGTGACGCGGCGCTATGCGCGGGCCGAGGCCGAGCTCTGGCGCTACCCGCTCTCCGGGCCCACCGGCGGGTCGGGGATCGCGGAGGTCGACGTGATCGCGGTCTCGCTCGAGGACGGCGCCGGCGGGACCGGGCTCGGCTTCAGCTACGTGCTGGGCGGCGGCGGCGCGGCGGTCAAGGCGGCGGCGGACGACCTGCTGGCGCGCCTGGTCGCGGGCGAGGACTGCGCGCCGCCGGAAGCGCTGTGGCGCCGCCTCGCCGGCTCGCTCAACCGGCTCGGGCGCGGCATCGGCTATGTCGCGATCGCCGCCATCGACGTCGCCGCCTGGGATCTGCATGCCCGCGCATCGGGCGTGCCGCTCTATCGCGCCCTCGGCGGTACCCCCCGGACGGTTCCGGTCTACGGCTCCGGCGGGTTCCGCCCCGACCAGGAGCCCGATTCCGCGATCGCCCAGGCGCTCGCCTATGCCGCGCGCGGCTGCACGGCGGTAAAGCTCCGCCTCGCCGGCAACCGCGCCGACGTGGCGCGGATGCGCGCGGTCGCCGACGCCCTGCCGGACGGGGTCGAGCTGATGGTCGACGCCAACGAGCGCTGCGACCTCGCGCGCGCGCTCTGGCTCGCCAACGAATGCGCCGGGGTGGGCGCGCTCTGGCTGGAGGAGCCGCTGCCGGCGGACGCGCTGGAGGGCTACGCCGCGCTCGCCGCGCGCTCGCCCGTGCCGATCGCCACCGGCGAGCACTTGCAGGGCATCGTCGAGACAAAGCCCTATTTCGCGTCCCGCGCCTGCGCGGTGCTCCAGCCCGACCTGGCGATGATGGGCGGGATCAGCGAGTGCCTGCGGGCGGCGCGCATCGCCGAGTACCACGACGTGGCCGTGGCGCCGCATTTCCTGCCGGCGCTGTTCGTCCACCTCGCCTGCGCGGCTCCGAACATGCGCTGGCTGGAGGATTTTCCGCTGCTGGAGCCGCTGTTCGACAGCCCCCCGGAGATGGACGAGAATGGGGCGATGACGCCGGGCGATGCGCCGGGCCACGGCCTCGCATGGGCGCCCGGCGCGCGCGAGGAATTCCGCGTCACCGGTTGAGGCAATGCCGTGAAGCTCTGCCGCTACAACGACCAGAAGCTCGGCCTCGTCGTCGGCGAGCAGCTGATCGACGTGACCGAGGCGATCGCCGCCGCCGGCGAATGGCGCTGGCCGCTGCCGCCGGGCGACCGGCTGATCGCCGCGCTCGATGCGGTCCGCGCCGAGGTGGAGACGCGCCGCAAATGGGGCTTCGTCCAGCTGCACCGCAGCGTGTCGCTCTTGAGCCCGGTCGCCAACCCGACCAAGGTGATCGGCGCGCCGGCCAACTACCGCGCCCATATCGACGAGGCGAACGCCGACCCGGGGATCACCTTCGGCGCCGCGACCAGCGCGATCGACGAGTACGGGCTGTTCCTCAAGAACCCGGTCCCGGTGGGGCCGTCGGAAGGGGTGGCGCTGCTCTACACCGACCGGCGCAACGACCACGAGATCGAGCTCGCGATGATCATCGGCCGGGAGGTCAGGGACGCGGCCGAGGCCGACGCGCTCGACTGCGTCGCGGGCTACGCGATCGGGCTCGACATGACGGTCCGCGGGCGCGAGGAGCGCAGCCTGCGCAAGGCGATCGACACCTACAGCGTGCTCGGCCCCTGGCTGGTCACCGCCGACGAGATCGCCGACCCCGACGCGCTGCCGCTCAGGCTCTGGGTCAATGGCGAGCTGCGCCAGGACTCGACGACCGCGAACCAGATCTTCGACTGCCGCCGGCTGATCGCCTACGCCTCGCGCCACTACACGCTCTACCCCGGCGACGTGATCATGACCGGGACGCCCGAGGGCGTCGGCCCGGTCGAGCCGGGCGATGCGATGCGCTGCGAGATCGAGGGCATCGGCGCGATGGAGGTCGCGGTCCGGGCGGCCGGATGACGGTCGCGATCGGGCCGCTCGCCGATTCCGGCATCGCGGCGGCCGAGCATGTCTGCCGGCTCGCCTTCGGCACCTTCTTCGGCCTCGCCGAGCCGCTGTCGTTCCGCGGCGACGGGGCGCTGGTACGCCCGCGCTTCCTCGCCGACCCGTCGGGCGTGCTGGTCGCCGAGAGCGAAGACCGGGTCGTCGGCTCCGGGCTGGTGTCGAACTGGGGCAGCGTCGGGCTGCTCGGCCCGCTCACCGTCCACCCCGATCGCTGGAGCGGGGGGATCGGGCGCCTTCTGGCGGCGGCGCTGCTGGAGCTGCTCGACGCGCGCGGCCACGACTTCGTCGGGCTGCTGACCCACCCGCATTCGGTGCGCCATGTCAGGCTCTACGAATCCCTCGGCTTCGAGCTCCAGCGCCCGATCGCGGTGCTGCGGCGCGCGGTGTCCCCGGCGGCGATGCCCGCCCGCGCCCGGCTGCTCGACGATCCGACGGGGAGCGACGCCTGCCGCGCGGTGGCGGACACGGTGTATCCCGGGCTCGACCACGGCCGCGAGATCGCCGCGGTGCTGCGCCACGGGCTCGGCGAGACGGTGGTGCTCGACCGGCCCGGCGGGGACGGGCTCGCGGGCTACGCGATCTGCCATCACGGCGCCGGCAGCGAGGGCAGCTCGTCCCTGCTGTTCGTCAAGGCGGCGGCGGTCCGGCCGGGCCCGGACGCGGCGGCGGATTTCGCCGATCTGCTGGCCGCCTGCGAGGCGCGCGCGGCGCGGCGCGGGGCGAACACCATCGCCGCCGGCATCAATACCGGGCGCCGCGAGGCCTATCGCGCGCTGCGCGAGCGCGGCTATCGGAGCTTCATGAACGCCGTCGCCATGCTCCGCCCGGCCGGCGAGGGCTACGGCCGGGCCGGCATCCACGCGATCGACGACTGGCGGTAGGGCCCGTTCGCGCCGGGCCGGGTTCGACGCTCCCGACCGGGCGCCGCCGGCGGGCTAGGCGAGCGCCTTGATGCGGGCGTTGAGCCGCGCGATGGTGCGCGCGGCGGTGTTGCGGTGCAGCACGCCCCGGGTCACGCCGCGCATCAGCTCGGGCTGCGCGGCCTTCAGGGCCTCCACGGCGGCGGTCTTCTGGTTCTCCGCGAGCGCCGCCTCGACCTTCTTCATGTAGGTGCGGAGACGGCCGCGCCGGGCGTTGTTGACCGCCGTGCGCCGCGCGTTGCGGCGCGTCCGCTTCTTGGCCGACTTGATGTTCGCCATCGGTGCTGTCCGTCGCCTGGTTGGCCGGGGGAGGCGCTTGTAACCCGCCCGTGGGGCCGCGTCAACCGATCCGCCGGGGCCGGGCCGGCGGTTTTGGAGCCCGCGCGTCGATCAAGCCGACGATCCTCTCCGTGTCCCTCAGGGTGTCGGAGACGCCGGCGGCCATCGCGGGCGACACCCGCGGGGTCCCTACATCTCGCGCAGGATCGTCTCGACCACGGCTCTCAGCAAGAACGTCCGGGAGTCATGCTTCCGGAAATAGGGAATGAAAGCTGCACGACCGCGTTCGGAAATCCAGAATTCTCCGGCTGGATGGCCCGATCCCTCCATTGGCTCGTGCCCGTAGCGTCTGAGCAATGCTCTTGCCCGGGGCGCTTCTACCGGAACCAGATCATCGTTCATGCCATGGTCGCGACCATCATCGTGGGCTGGCTGGCCCTGCGAGCCGGCAGTCCGAGTCGGCCAATCAAATGGTCCTTTGGGGTAAATGCGGGACGGAGGGCGGCGATTTCCGTATCCAGGTATTCGCCGATCAGCACCTTCAAGACCGAGCCAATCTCGTCAACCGAATTGTCTTCCGCATCGACGATGTAGTGGAATCCCTCCAGATCCGGACTCGTGACATAGAACCGACCGTCGCCCATTTCCTGGAATTCAAGGTGGATCGCTACCTCCGCACCCATGGGCGGGCGATTGGATAGCGATTGGGTGTCGGCCATCAGGCCCTTGGCTTTAGCCATCGCAATCTCTCCACCTTCCAACCGCAGCGGTCCGGGCGATCGTCGACCGTCGCTCGGAGGCCGGGGCTGCGGAACGAGCCCGGGCGCCGGCCTTCACCTCGTTCGGCTGCCTGCGGATCGCTGTCACCGCGCAGACGACAACATCGGCCGGGCGACGCTCGCTACCGGGGCCTTTCGGCACGGCCGGGGACCTGCGGTCTTTGCCAGCCTGTCGGCTCGCCCTCGCATGCGCCGCATGTCGTGACCCCCGCGGCATTCGTCCACGAGACGGCATCTTTACGCCCGGTTGGAACGTGTCAAATGAATTCTTCGCACGCCTACGATATCGGAAGTTGCTTCGTCCCGATCGATCCGCGGCGGCGGGTCGCAGACATTTCAAGCCGAGACGCTACCGCCGGGCCGGCGGTTTTGGATAACGGTTTACCCGGTCCCGCGAGAGAACGATATTAGGCGCATGACGCTGTTGAAGATCGCCCGCATGGGGCACCCCGTGCTGCTGGAGAGGGCCGAGCCGGTCGCCGATCCGACTTCGCGCGAGATCCGCCGCCTGGTCGCCGACATGGTCGAGACCATGGAGGACGCCCGCGGCGTCGGGCTCGCCGCGCCGCAGGTCCATATCGGCCGGCGGGTCATCGTGTTCCGGGCGCCCGCCGAACGGGCGGAGGAGGGCGCGGCGCCCGAGGCGGAGGCGCCGCTGACCGCCCTGGTCAACCCGGAATTCGAGCCCGTCGGCGACGACATCGAGCTCGGCTGGGAGGGCTGCCTGTCGATCCCCGGCCTCACCGGCGCGGTGCCGCGCCACGCCCGCATCCGCTATCGCGGGACCTCGCCCGACGGGCGGGCGGTCGAGCGCGAGGCGCGCGGCTTCCATGCGCGCGTCGTCCAGCACGAGATCGACCATCTCGACGGCATCCTCTACACCATGCGGATGGACGATCTCGGCATGCTGTGCTTCTCCGACGAGATGCACCATTTCGCCGAGGCGGCCCGCGAACGGGCGAAGGCGGCGGGGTGACCGGCGGCGGCGTCGCGAACCGCGAGCCCCGGGACCGGCTGGGCCCCGCCCCCAACCCCCACGTCGCGGCCCAGGGCCGGGCCAGGGGCCCGAGCCGCCCCCGCGCGGGCCCGGCTGGCCCTCGCCGCAATCCGCCATGTCGCGACCGAGGGCTGGACCGGGGCCGCGATCCGCGCCGGCG
Organism: Defluviicoccus sp. bin129; assembly: GCA_002239065.1. Lineage (GTDB taxonomy): Bacteria > Pseudomonadota > Alphaproteobacteria > MPNO01 > MPNO01 > MPNO01. The sequence continues at coordinate 7,346 of MPNO01000083.1, forward strand.
CGGCCGAGCGCGGCATCGACGCCATCGACGCCGAACGCATCCTGCGCGGCGGCCCGCGCGCCCTGTTCCGGGCGTTCAACGACTGGGCGGACGAACGCATGGCGGAGGCGGTGGGCGAGGCCTCCCGGTCGCGGCTCCACGAGCGGGTCGAGATCGCGGTGCTGGCCCGCCTCGATGCGCTCCTTCCATACCGCGAGGCAGTCGCGCGGGGCGTCGCGTTCGCGGCGCTGCCGCGCAACGCCGGGCTCGGCTTCGCGTGCCACTGCCGGACGGTCGACCGCATCTGGCGCGCTTCCGGCGACCGGTCGCACGATTTCAGCTTTTATACCAAGCGCGCGCTCTTGGCCGGCATTCTCGCGGCGACCGCGCTGGTGTGGCTGGAAGACCGGTCCGAAGACGGCGCGGTGACACGCGCGTTCCTGCGGCGCCGGCTCGCCGACGTGCTGCTGATCCGCAAGCTCCGGGCCCGGGCGGACCGGCTGTCGGACAGCCTCTCCGGGCTGCTGCGCCGCCCGTCGGTCTTCTCCCGCGGGCGCCGCCCCGTGCCGTAGCCGCGCTTTCGAGTACGAGGACGGCAGGGCGGCGACCGGTCCCCCGGGGACGCAGGATCTTGCCGTTTCGCGACAAGTCTCCCGCGAAAAATAGGTCAACAATTCTGACCTTTGTTTCACGTGAATCATCAGGCCGGTCGAATCGGCGCTAGCCCCCGCGCGGAGACAGCCGGGTGACGTGGCCCATCTTGCGCCCCGCCCGGGCCTCGCCTTTGCCGTAGAGGTGGAGGCGCGCGTCCGGCTCGGCGAGGAGGCGCGGCCAGTCCTCGATCTCGGCGCCCAGGAGGTTGGTGGTCTCGGCGTCGAGATGGCGCGCGGGATCGGCGAGCGGCAGGCCGCAGACCGCGCGCACCGCCTGCTCGAACTGGCTGGCGGCGCAGGCATCGAGGGTCCAGTGGCCCGAATTGTGCACCCTGGGGGCGAACTCGTTGGCGAGCACGGCGCCGTCGCGGGCGACGAAGAACTCGACCGCGAGCACGCCGACATAGTCGAGCGCCCGGGCGATGCCGAGGGCCGCGTCGCGCGCCGCCGCGTCGACCTCGCCCGGCACCGGCGCCGGCACGCGGGCGGTCCTGAGGATGCCGTTCTCGTGGCGGTTCTCCACCGTGTCGAATAGGGCGGTGGCGCCGTCGAGGCCGCGCGCCAGCACCACCGAGATCTCGCGCTCGAAATCGACCTGCGCCTCGAGGATCGCAGGGCCGCCGCCGAGCGCCCGCCACGCCGCTTCCGCCTGCGATGCCGCCCCGACCGTCCGCTGGCCCTTGCCGTCATAGCCGAGCCGCGCGGTCTTGAGGATCGCCGGCGCGCCGATCTCGGCCATCGCCCGGTCGAGATCGCCGGCCGCGTCGATGGCGGCGAAGCGCGTCGTCGCCACGCCGATGGCGTTGAGAAAGGTCTTTTCCCGAACCCGGTCCTGGGCGAGCTCGAGCGCCCGCGCGCCGGGGCGGACCGGGGCGGTGCGCGCGATCCGCTCGACCGCGGCGGCGGGAACGCTCTCGAATTCGAGCGTCGCCACGTCGACCGACGCGGCGAAGGCGTCGAGCGCGTGTGCGTCGTCATAGCCCGCGCATGTCGCCCGCGCCGCGATTTCGGCGGCCGGCGGGTCGCGCTCGGGGCAATAGACGTGGCAGCGATAGCCGAGCCCGGCGGCGGCGAGCGCGATCATCCGGCCGAGCTGCCCGCCGCCCAGGATGCCGATCGTCGAACCCGGCGCCAGGCCCGGGCGCGCGGCGTCCATCTCAGCCCGCCGGGTCGACCGGCACCCCGGCGGTGCGCCGCCGGCGCCAGTCGTCGAGCCGTTCCGCGAGCGCCGGATCGGAGAGCGCCAGCACCGAGGCGGCCAGCAGGCCGGCGTTGAGCGCCCCCGCCTCGCCGATCGCCAGCGTGCCCACCGGCACCCCGCCCGGCATCTGGACGATCGAGAGCAGGCTGTCGAGACCCGACAGCGCGTCCGAGCGGACCGGCACGCCGAGCACCGGGAGCGCGGTCATCGCCGCCACCATGCCGGGCAGATGGGCCGCCCCGCCGGCGCCCGCGACGATCACCCCGATGCCGCGGCCGCGCGCCTCGCTGGCATAGGCGTAGAGCCGGTCCGGAGTGCGGTGGGCGGAGACCACGCGGGTCTCGACCGCGACCCCGAGCTCTTCCAGGATTTCGGCCGCATGGCGCATGGTCGGCCAGTCCGAGCGGCTGCCCATGATCACGCCGACCCGGGGCGTGCGCTCCTGTTCGCTCTCTGCGGTCAAGATCCCGGCCTCCGTGTCGGGGCAGCGCGGGATTATAGGGTCCGGCTCGGGAAATTCGTAACCCGACCGGCCGGCTCCGTCGCCCCTCGTCGCTTCGACCGGAGCGCGAAGTGGAGAAACCTCCCAGCCCCACGGGCAACCCCCCGTCATTTCGACCGGAGCGCGGAGCGCGCAGTGGAGAAACCTCCCTGCCAGTTCTCCCCTCGTCATTTCGACCGGAGCGCGCAGCGCGCAGTGGAGAAACCTCCCTGCCCCATGGGGACGAGGTTTCTCCACTCCACCGTGCTGCGCACGGCTCCGGTCGAAATGACGAGCGGGGGGCGCCGTGCTGCGCACGGCTCCGGTCGAAATGACGAGAGGGAGAGCCGTCAGGCGCGGAACGGAGAATACTGGCGCTCGCGCCCGCCCCCTCCCCGTCATTTCGACCGGAGCGCGCAGCGCGGAGTGGAGAAACCTCCCTGCCAGTTTTCCCCTCGTCATTTCGACCGGAGCGCCGGAGGCGCGCAGTGGAGAAACCTCCCTGCCCATGGGGACGAGGTTTTTCCACTCCGCCGTGCTGACGCACGGCTCCGGTCGAAATGACGAGGGGGCCGCCGCGGATCAGGTCCGGGGTCGGTCGAAATGACGACGGAAAGGCGGCGGTTCAGGCGATGATGTCGGGCACGAGAAGCGCCCGGATGCGCGCGATCTCGTCCTTGAGCCGGAGCTTGCGCTTCTTCAGGCGCTGCACCTGCAGCTGGTCGTAGGTCACGGCATCCGTAACGCGGGCGATCACATCGTCGAGGTCGCGATGTTCGGTCTCGAGATCGGCGAGGCGCCGCCGCAGGATGTCCTGGTCTCCCATGGCACCGACAACAGTCCGGACATTCCGGATGCAGGATAGCAGAAGCCGGGCCGAACCGTTATCACTGGCTGGATGCAGATGCCCGTTGGGAGGGACAAAGTGGCGGCCGACTTTCCCGATCACCCGTTCTGGGACTTCTCGCTCCGGGTCTATGGCAGCGACGGCGTGCCGGCGGCCTGCCTGGTTCTCCAGGAGCGCTACGAGATCGACGTGAACGTGCTGCTCTATTGCTGCTGGCTGGGCGCGAGCGGGCGCGGCGCGCTGGACGGCGGGGAGATCGCGCGGGTCTGCGAAACCGTGGCCGAGTGGCACCGCGACGTGGTGCGCGGGGTGCGCGCGGTCCGCCAGCGGCTGAAGGGCGGGCTCGGCGCCGCGCCGCTCGAACTCAGCGAGCCGCTGCGCCGGCGGATCGCCAAGATCGAGGTCGATCTCGAACATGTCGAGCAGCTGATGCTGGCGGGCTCGCTGGTCCGCGAGGCCGACGCGGGCCGCGGCGAGGCGGACCGCCTGGCCGATGCGCTCGACAATTGCGGCGCCTTTTTCGCCGCCGCCGGGATCGCGCCCGACGCGGCCGACGCCGCCGAGACGGCGGCGATCCTGGGCCCCGCCTTCGCCGGCCTCCCCGCCGCCTCCGTCGCGGCGGCGGCGCGCGCCCGGCTGGTCGCCTGATTTTCCCCGCCTCGCGGGCGAGTCGATTGCATCCCCCGCTGGTCGGGGTATCCTGATTCCAGTCCGCGGACGCGAAAAGGAGGATAGTCGATGAATGTCGAAGAGCAGGCCGCCTCCTTGAAGGCTCGCCATGCCGAGCTCGAGGAGGCGCTGTCCCAGGAAAACGCGCGGCCCATGCCGGACGCCGCGACGATCGCCGATCTCAAGAAACGCAAACTCAGGATCAAGGACGAACTCGCCAAGCTGGCGGTGCCGACCGGGTAGACCCCCCGGAGACCGGTTGCGCCGCCGTCGCGCGGTCGAGGAGGAGGTGCCGTGAGCGAGCGCTACGACCGAGTCTACCGCCAATCCCTGGACGACCCGGCGGGCTTCTGGGCCGAGGCCGCCGAGGGCATCGACTGGCAACGCCCCTGGGACCGGGTGCTCGACGACCGCGCGATGCCGGCCTCGCGCTGGTTCGCCGGCGGCGTGCTGAACACCTGCCACAACGCGCTCGACCGCCATGTCGATGCCGGCAACGGCGAGCGGGTGGCGCTGATCTACGACAGCCCGGTGACGGATACGCAGCAGCGTTTCACCTATGCCGGGCTGCGCGACCGGGTGGCGCGGTTCGCCGGCGCGCTCGCCGCAAGGGGCGTCGGCCACGGCGACCGGGTGGTGATCTACATGCCGATGGTCCCCGAGGCGGCGATCGCCATGCTCGCCTGCGCGCGGATCGGCGCGGTCCACTCGGTGGTGTTCGGCGGCTTCGCGGCCAACGAGCTCGCCGTCAGGATCGACGATTCCACGCCCAAGGCGATCGTCGCCGGCTCCTGCGGGATCGAGCCCGGGCGCATCGTCGCCTACAAGCCGCTGCTCGACCGGGCGATCGAGCTCGCCCGGCACAAGCCCGATTTCTGCATGATCCTGCAGCGCGAGGCGGGCCCGGCGGCGCTGATCCCGGGGCGCGATGTCGACTGGGACGACGCGGTCGCCGCCGCGGCCCCGGCCGACTGCGTGCCGGTCGCCGCCACCGATCCGCTCTACATCCTCTATACCTCCGGCACCACCGGCCAGCCCAAGGGGATCGTGCGCGACAATGGCGGCCACGCGGTGGCGCTCAAATGGTCGATGCCCAACATCTACGACATCGCGCCGGGCGAGGCGTTCTGGGCCGCCTCCGACGTGGGCTGGGTGGTGGGCCACTCCTATATCGTCTACGCGCCGCTGCTCAACGGCTCGACCAGCATCCTGTTCGAGGGCAAGCCGATCGGCACGCCCGATGCCGGGGTCTACTGGCGGGGGGGGGCTGCGCCCGGCGCGCGGCGAGGCGGTGCGCCCCCCGCCCCAGCGCCCCGACCAGCACCCGGTCCGAGGAAAAGCCGATCGGCACGCCCGATGCCGGGGTCTACTGGCGGGTGATCGCCGAGCACGGCGTCAAGGCGCTGTTCACCGCGCCGACCGCCTTCCGCGCGATCAAGAAGGAAGACCCGGGCTGCGCGCTCCGGGCGAAATACGACCTGTCCGGCTTCGAGACCCTGTTCCTCGCCGGCGAGCGGGCCGATCCCGATACCGTCAAATGGGCCGAGACCCATCTCGGCGTGCCGGTGATCGACCACTGGTGGCAGACCGAGACCGGCTGGCCGATCGCCGCCAACTGCGTCGGGCTGGGCCGCGCGCCGGTCAAGCACGGCTCCCCCCCCCCCGCCCCGCCGGGCGCGGGGCGCCGGGGGGCCGGGGGCGCGGGGAGGGGGGCGCTGGTCGCCCGGCTGCCGATGCCGCCCGGCTGCGCGCCGACGCTGTGGAACGCCGATGCGCGCTTCAGCGAGGCCTATCTCACCGAGTTCCCCGGCCACTACGCGACCGCCGATGCCGGGTATATCGACGAGGACGGCTACGTGTTCGTGATGGCGCGGACCGACGACATCATCAACGTCGCCGGGCACCGGCTGTCGACCGGCGCGATGGAGGAGGTGCTCGCCGAGCACCCCGACGTGGCGGAATGCGCGGTGATCGGCGTCGCCGACGCCCTCAAGGGCCAGATCCCGTTCGGCTTCCTGGTGCTCAAGGACGGGGTGGAGCGGGATTCGGGCGACATCGTCGGCGAGGTGGTCGGCATGGTGCGCGGCCGGATCGGCCCGGTCGCCGCCTTCAAGTCGGCCTCGGTGGTCGGCCGCCTGCCCAAGACCCGGTCGGGCAAGATCCTGCGCGGCACGATGCGCAAGATCGCCGACGGCGAGGCGTGGAACATGCCGGCGACCATCGAGGACCCGGCGGCGCTCGACGAGATCGCCGCCTCGCTCGGCGACGCCGGCTATCCGAGCTGAGGATCGCGGTCGGGCGGGTCCGGCTCGGTGCGCGCGAGCTGCTCGACCGGGAAGGCGTCGCTGTCTTCCAGCGGCGGCTCGGGGACGTAGCCCGCCTTCTCCAGCGCCGCGTCGAGATCGACGCGCGAGCACAGCTCGAGCCCGACCGGCTCGCGCGGCTTGATATTGGCCATGTTCCAGTGGGTCCGCTCGCGGATCGCCACGATGGTCGGCTTGGTGGTGCCGATCAGCTTGGAGATCTGGCCGTCGGTCAGCGCCGGGCAGTGGCGCACCAGCCAGGCGATCGCGTCCGGCTTGTCCTGGCGGCGCGCGACCGGGGTGTAGCGCGGGCCCTTGGTGCGCGGCGCGGGGCGCGGGATGTCCTGCACCGCCATCTCCAGCCTGGCGGCCGGATCGGCGTTGCAGCGCTCGATCTCCTCGCGGGTGAGCTGGCCGTTGGCCACCGGGTCGAAGCCGATGATGCCGATCGCGACCTCCTCGTCGGCGATGCTCTGCACCTCGAGCTCGTGCAGGCCGCAGAACGCGGCGATCTGCTCGAAGGTGAGGGCGGTGTTCTCGATCAGCCACACCGCGGTGGCCTTGGGCATCAGGGGTGGTGTGTTCATGCGCTTTCTTTCATCGCGCCGGGCATGCCCGGGGCGGGTTCAATTGGTGAGCACGATCTTACCGATATGGGCGCTCGATTCCATCAGCGCGTGCGCCTCCGCGGCCTCGTCGAGACCGAAGGTCGCATGCACGACCGGACGCAGCCGGCCGTCGGCGAGCAGCGGCCAGACCCGCTCCCGCAGCGCCTCGGCGATGGCGCCCTTCTGGGCCACCGTGCGGGGTCGCAGCGTCGAGCCGGTGAGCGTCAGCCGCTTGACCATCACGAGGCCGAGCGGGATCGCCGCCTCGGCGCCCTCCATCACCGCGATCTGCACCAGCCGGCCCTCGACCGCGAGCGCGCGGAGGTTGCGCGCGAGATACGCGCCGCCCACCATGTCGAGGATCAGATCGACCCCGCGCTTCTCCGTCAGCTCGCGGACCACGGCGACGAAGTCCTCGTCCCGGTAGGCGATCGCGCGCTCGGCGCCGATCTGTTCGCAGAAGGCGCATTTCTCCGCCGTCCGCGCGGTGGCGAACACGCGCGCCCCGAAGGCGTGCGCGATCTGGATGGCGGTCGAGCCGATGCCGCCCGAGCCGCCATGGACCAGCACCGTCTCGCCCGCCCGCAGCCGCCCGCCGTCGAACAGGTTGGTCCAGACGGTGAAGAAGGTTTCGGGCAGGGCCGCCGCCTCGACCATGTCGAGCCCATCCGGGACCGGCAGGCATTGCGGCACCGGCACCGAGCAGTACTCGGCATAGCCGCCGCCCGAGACCAGCGCGCAGACCGCCTCGCCCAGCGCCGGCGCGGCGACGCCCGGCCCCCGCGCCACCACCACGCCGGCGAGCTCGAGCCCCGGCAGGTCGCTCGCCCCGGGCGGCGGCGGGTAGTTGCCGCGGCGCTGGGCCACGTCGGGGAAGTTGACCCCGGCGGCGGCGACCCGGACCAGCACCTCGCCCGCGCCGGGCTCCGGCACCGGACGGGTGCACGGGCGCAGCATCCCGGGCCCGCCCGGCTCGGTGATCTCGATCGCCTTCATCGAGGCGGGAACGGCCTCTGTCATCGCAGGAATCTGGGGGCTGGTTGGAACGGCTTGCCTGTCTAGACCCTCGGCGACACACTGGCAAGGCGGATATCGGGAGGCCGGCGGCGTGGAAGAAGAAGACCTGAACCCGAAGAAGGGGCCGGCCAAGCTGCGCGATCTCGACTCGCTGTCGATCGAGGAGCTCGAGGAATACATCGCGGAGATGGAGGCCGAGATCCGCCGCGTGCGCGCCGACATCGAGAAGAAGCAGCGCCACCGCGCGGGCGTCGAGGGGCTGTTCAAGCGCGGCTAGGGTCGGGCAGCGGGCCGACGCCTTTGTCTTTTGTGCCGCACTCGGTTAAGACAGGCCGGTGGACGGACGGCGCGACAGGGAGGAAACCGGGATGACGGATGCCCCGAGATTCGAGATGGGCCATATCGGCGTCTACGTCACCGACATCGACAGGATGACCGATTTCTACGGCCGGGTGCTCGGCTTCAGGATCACCGACGGCGGCGCGTTCGGGAAGGCCCGGATGGCGTTCCTCAGCCGCAACGCCGGGCACCACCACCAGATCGTGTTCATCACCGGCCGGCCGGCCGAGTCCTACAACGTGATCAACCAGATCTCGTTCAAGGTGTCCTCGCTGGCCGATCTCAGGGTCTATCACGACGCGCTGCTGGCGGAGGGGGTCGAGGGGTTCGATCCGACCGATCACGGCAACGCGTGGTCGATCTATTTCCGCGACCCCGAGGGCAACCGGCTCGAAGTGTTCATGGACACGCCATGGTACGTCCAGCAGCCGCAGCGCGAGGTGCTCGACTTCTCGCTCTCCGACGAGGGGATCCACGCCACCACCGAGGCGCGGTTCGGCGCGGAAGAGTCGTTCCGCCCGGTCGAGGAATGGCGCGCCGAGATCGCGCCCACCATCACCTGAGCCGGCTGGCCCCCCTCGTCATTTCGACCGGGGCGCGGGAACCGCGCCCTAGGCCGGCCGGCCGAGGATGTGCTCGGCGACCCATAGCCCGCTTGCGGCAAGCGCCTCGTCGCCGCCGATCCGGCCCATGAGCTGGAGCCCGACCGGCGCACCGCCTGTCGCCATCAGGGGGAGCGACAGCGCCGGCGCGCCGAGCACCGATGACGGCTCGTTGAACACCGCGCTGCCCTGGTCCATCCCGATCGGGCCGGGGCCGGGCGAGGCGAGCGTCACGAAACCGTCGGCCCGGCTGGCGAGCTCGCCATGCAGGGCCTTCACATGGGCGCGCCGGACCAGCGCCGCGCGATAGGTCTCCTGGGTGAGCCCCGCCCCCTCCTCCAGCCCGCGCTTGAGCCGCGGCGGCACGTCGTCGGGGTACAGCGCGAGATATTGCAGCATCGGCCAGCGCATCTCGAAGCGGTAGAGGTCGCGCCACAGCCCGGGCATGTCGGCGAGCCGCGCCTCGTAGTCGTCGATCGCCGGATCGTCGCCCCTGGCGAAGATCTCGACCCCCGCAGCGGCCAGGCTCGCCACGACCTCCTCGAAGGCGGCCTTCGTCGCGTCGTCGGTCTCGGCCCACCCCGCCATCTCCAGCCGCACCAGGCGCATCGGCTTGTGCGGCGCGGGCGGCGCGGCCCCGCCATAGAGCCCGGCATGGCCGGGGTC
>MPNO01000084.1 GCA_002239065.1 Defluviicoccus sp. bin129
CAGCGCCGGCGGCGACGAGTACGGCCGCCTCGTCGATGCCGGCAACCGCGCCCGCCAGGACGCGGCCTGGGCGGCGGTGGCGCAAGGCGGGGCCGAGGCGGACCGCGTCTTCAACCGCCGGTCGACTGCCCGCCAGCAGGGTTTCGCCGAGCGCGCGGCGCTGCGCCAGCAGCAGTTCAACGAGCTCGCCGCCCTGCTCGGCGGCCAGCAGGTCGCGCCGGTCGGCCTGCCCCGCTTCGCCCGCGCCGCGCCGCCCGACGTGCTCGGCGCCAACGCGCTGGCGCAGCAGGCCGGGCTCAACCGCTACAACGCCCAGCTCGGGCAGTGGAACCAGCTCCGCCAGGGGCTCGGCCAGGCGCTCGGCGCGGCCACGCTGTTCTTCCCGTCGAGCCGCGCGGTGAAGACCGGCAACCGGCCGGCCGACCATGCCGACAGCCTCGCCAGGCTGCGCGGCCTCGATGTCGAGCGCTGGCGCTATCGCGGCGACCCGACGCCGCATATCGGCCCCTATGCCGAGGACTTCGCGGCCGCCTTCGCGGGCGACGGGCGGACCATCGACGCGATGGACGCCATCGGCGCCACCATGTCGGCGGTCAAGGGCCTCGCCGCCCGGGTCGACGCGCTCGCCGAACGGCTCGACGAAACCGCCTGAACCCGAACGGGAGAACCGAGATGCTGGAAGACCGGACGAAATCCGGACGCCGCCGGATGCCCGCCCCCCGGGCCGGGTCGGCGGAGGCCGTGACGGGCGGGCGCCCCGATTCCCGGGCCATCGCGCTCGCAATGCTGTCACGATTCCTGCTCGCCGGAGCGCAGCCGCCGAACGGGCGCACGCCGATGCCGGCGCCGCCCCGGCTGCCGGCGGGCGGCGCGGCGATGCCGCGGCCCCGCGGCGCCACGCCGCCGATGGTCGCGTCCCCGCCGCCCCCCCGGGTGCCGTTTCCCGCGCCGCCGCCCGCGACGGCGATGGCGGCGCTCGCGCGCTTCCTCGAGGCGGCCCGGGCCGGCGGGCTCGCCGACCGGCGCCGGCGCCGGGGGTGAGCCATGGACCCGACCGACGCGCGCTACACCGAATCCGTCCGGCCGTTCAACGGCGAGGACCGGGTGCTGCTCGCCCGGCTCGACGAGCGCACCAGGGCGATCCACGACCGGCTGGAGCAATTCGTCACCAAGGAGACCTTCCGCCCGGTGATGCTGATCACCTACGGCATGATGGCCTCGGTCGCCCTCGGCCTGCTCGGCGCGGTGCTGGAAAAGGTGCTGCGGTGAGGGGGTGACATATAGTTACTATTGCTTTATATCGGCACCTCTTGAAAGGAAGTGCCGATGTCGAAATACGCGCCCCTGACTGCCCATCTCAGCGCCTCCGGACAGGCCGAAATCCCGATATCGTTCGGGCATGTCGAAACCATCATCGGGGCGAAGCTGCCGGCATCGGCGTTCCGCCACCGATCCTGGTGGTCCAACAACCCGAACAACAGTGTTGTCACGCGTGCATGGATCCAGGCAGGGTACATATCAGCGGGCGTGGACATGGAGCGGCGCAAGCTCGTTTTCCGCAGGTCCGCGCAGGCTGCCCGGCCGGCGGTAACCGCTGTCGACTGCCCGCCCGAAGGGGGATCGAGCGCCGGCGCGGGCCCCCTCTCCCGCATCTTCGGGGCGCTCGAGGGTACGGTGACGACCAGGCCCGGCACGGATTTGACGGCTCCCACCGACACGGAACGGGATGCGGAGCGGTAATCCGCGATGCGTTCGTTCCTGCTCGACACCTTCGCCACGCTGCGGATCGCCAACGGCGATCCGATCCGCGAGCGAGCCGCGCGCGCGTTGCGGGAGCTCGACGGGCCTGGCGCGGGGGTGATGGTGTCCCCGGTGACGGCGTGGGAGCTCGCCATGCTGGAGGAGCAGGGCCGGATCGCGCTGTCGATCGCGCCCGGCGCCTGGTTCGAGCGCTTCTGCGCGCTGCCCGGGGTGACGCTGGCCGAGATGCCGCCCGCCGTGCTGATCGCCTCCTGCGCCCTGCCCGGCGCCCCGCCCGCCGATCCGGTGGCCCGCATCCTCGCCGCCACGGCGCGGGCCACCGGCTGCACGCTGGTGACCCGCGACCGCCGCCTGCTCGACTACGGCGCGGAGGGGCATTTGCGGGTGCTGGGGTGCTGAGGGGCCGGAGCGTTGGGCACCCGAGCGTTCACAATGGCTCGGTCCCCTCGCCGAGGATGGCGACATAGCGGTGATAGCCGAACAGGCGGTTGCGCTTCTTTCCCGTCAACTCGCGCGCGATGCCTGCGCTTTCGAGGACCTCCATGCCCGCCGACGCCGCCGGGAACGAAAGCTTTGCGCGGGCGGCCAATCGCGGGAGCGATGCGATCGGACGTTCCTGCAACGCCTGGTGCACGCGAAGCGCGGACCCCGTCCTTCGGCCGTTCCGTAATATTCGGTCCCGGTCCTCCCGGAACAGCGTCATCGATCGCCGGGCCGTGTCGACCGCGCCCTCGGCGGTCTGCGCCACGCCGTCGAGAAAGAACGCCAGCCACGCTTCCCAGTCCCCGCCTTGCCGGACTTCGTTGAGGAGCGCGTAGTAGTCGTCGCGATGCTGCTTGAAGTAGAGGCTGAGATAGAGGAGCGGCTCGCGCAAGACCCCGCCGTGATGCAGCAATATCGCGATCAGGAGGCGCCCGACGCGGCCATTGCCGTCCAGGAAGGGGTGAATGGTCTCGAACTGGACATGGGCGAGCCCGGCGCGCAGCAGCAGGGGCAATCCGGTCTCGTCTGCATTTAGAAAACGCTCCAGATCGGACATGCAGTCGGCGACGGCGGAAACCGGCGGCGGCACGAAACGCGCGGTTCCCGGGCGGCGACCGCCGATCCAGTTCTGCGAACGGCGGAACTCACCGGGCATCTTGTTTTCGCCTCGGCCCCTGCTCAGCAGCACTTTGTGTATTTCCCGGATGAGTCGGTTACACAGGGGGAAATCCTCGCGCAACCGGCGCAACCCGTGCTCCAGGGCGCCGACGTAATTCGAGACCTCCACGACATCGTCGAGTGGAACGCCGGGCGCCTCTTCCAGCTCGAACAGCAGGAGATCGGACAGCGAGGACTGGGTGCCCTCGATCTGCGAAGAAAGAACCGCTTCCTTGCGAACATAGGTGTACAGAAAGAGATGGATACCGGGCAGCAATGTGGAGAGGCTGTCCAAACGGCCCAGGGCAAGCAGCGCCCTCTCCATGCGGGACTGCAAGACGGTCAGGTCGAGCGGGGGCGTCGGGGGCAGGGCCGCGGGAACGAAGGCCCGCACCGTCTCGCCGCCCACGACGGTCGCTTCGTATCGGCCGGTCTCACCCCGGTTCATGGAATGAAGCCCCTATTAAACGAAACGTAACTAGGCTTAGCACTATTAAGCTTTCAGAGCAAAAGTTAAATAAGATGCCGTCACGCGGCGACGACGAAACTGCCGTGGGATCGTCCGAAGGGCTCGCTGTTAAGCGGAACGAAATACTGCCTGACGCTATTCAAATTTGCCGCCAAAAACTGAATAGCGGGACACGACCAAGGGCAAAACGCCCGCCCGCCCCGCCTGCCCAACGCCCGGCAGGTGATGTAGTCTGGCCCCGGCAAAGACTGGCGAGGACAGGCGATGGCGAGAACCACACCCGCGACCCCGACCGAGGAGCGCTGCGTCACCTCCTACCCGGCCAGGCGGGGCTATGCGCCGGGCGTCTTCTACCCGCCCGAGGCGCCCAACGTGACGGACGCGATCGACATCCACTGCCACGCGCATGGCGGCCAGCAGGACGCGCTGGCGCTCGCCAGGTTCGCCTCGCAATCGGGCATGCGGGGGATCCTGTTCAAGACCATCACCGACTTCGCCCGCCCGGCCGACGCGGTCGGGCGCATCCGCGCGGCGCTCGCCGAATGGGCGGACGCCGAGGGGGTCCGGCCGGTCGAGTGCTGGGCGGGCGCGCTGATGGGGTTCGACGGCTCGGCGCCGACGCGGCGCTGGTGCGAGGAGCAGATCGAGTCGGGCGCAATCGCGCTCTGGCTTCCCGTGTTCAACCACGCCAACACCTACGCCAAGGTGGGCGGGCGCGAGATCTGGTGGAACCCGGACGCCGACCCGGCGGCCCATTCGGACCCGCTGCCCTGGGACGAGGCGCTGGAGAAGGGGCACTATCTGCTGGGCGACGACGGCGGCCTCAAGGACGAGGTGGCGGATATCGTCCGGCTCTGCGCCGAGCGCGGCGTCGCGCTGTTCTTCGGCCACGCGACCCATGCCGAGATCGACCGCCTGGCCGAGCTGGTCGCCGCGCTCGGCTTCGGGAAGGCGGTGATCGACCACCCGTTCAGCCCCTTCGTCGACCTCGATATCGACCAGATGAAGCGCCTCGCGGGCGCCGGCATCACGCTCAACTTCACCTATGACGAGCTGTCGCCGCTGCTGGGCGTCGACCCGGCGCGGATGTACCAGGCGATCCGCGCGGTCGGGCCGGCCCATTGCACGCTGTCGTCGGATGCGGGCGAGCCGCTGTTCCCCAACTCGGTCGAGTGCATCCGCCTGATCCGCGGCTACATGGAGGCGTTCGGGCTGGACGAGGAGGAGATCCGCCAGGTCTCGGTCGTCAACCCGGCCCGCATCGTCGGGCTGGAGGCGGCGGTGCAATGATCGTCGACTTCCAGCACCACTTCCTGCCCCGCGAGCTGCTGCCCGAGGGCGCCGGCGAGCAGCCGTTCACCCGCTACGACGCCGACGGCGTGCCGTCCTACAGCTTCCACACCCTGCTGGTCGATCTCGACGCCCATGTCGCGATGATGGACGCGGCGGGCATCGGGACGGCGGTGCTCTCCTGCGCCGAGGGGATGTGCGCCGGGATCGAGAAGTCGAGGCTGTGCAACGACGCGGCCAAGGCGGCGGAGCGCGCCTATCCGGGCCGCTTCGCCGGCACCGCGCACGCCCACCCGCTGGGCGGGGCCGAGGCGATGCGCGAGCTCGCGCGCTGCGCCGACGAGCTCGGCTTCGCGGGCGTCGTCATCACCTCGGAGTTCGACGGGATCGGCCTCGATGCGCCCGAGCTCGACCCGTTCTGGGCCGAGGCGGCGCGGCGCGGGCTCTACGTCTTCGTCCACCCGGCGCTCCGCCTCACCCATGCGCGGCAGTTCGACGCCTACGACCTCGCCCGGGCGGTGGGGCGCGAGTTCTCGCTGGTCCAGGCGACGATCCGCCTGGTCAATGGCGGGGTGTTCGACCGCCACCCCGACCTCACGATCCAGATGGCCCATCTCGGCGGCGGCATCGCCTCGGTGCTGGGGCGCATCAGGAGCTACCAGGACCGCGAATTCTGGGGCACCGCCGGCAACGACCGGCACGGCCGCAACCCGGAGCGCGCGTTCGACGACTACCTCGCCGAGCGCATGGTGTTCGACACCGCCGGGTTCTGCGGCGATCCGCGCTCGGTCGCGACCTCGCTGGTCGAGCTTCCGGCCGAGCGCATCGTGTTCGCCAGCGACTACCCGCAGGAGATCCGCAAGCCCGAAGCCGTCAGGGCCTTCGTCGACGGCATCCGCGCCCTCGGCGCGGCGGGGGACGGCATCCTCGGCGGCAATAACGGGCTGCTGCTGGGCGGCCCGGCGGGATGAGCGGAGCCCGCGACGACGGCGCGGCGCCGGCCTCGGATATCGAGGCGCGGCTGTGGGACCGGCCGGGCTTCCTGATCCGCCGGCTGCACCAGATCCATGTCGCGCTGTTCCTCGAGGAGTGCCGCGGCTTCGACGTGACGCCGGTGCAGTACGCGGTGCTGACGGCGCTGGCGATCGCGCCCGGGCGCGACCAGATCACGCTCGCCCGCGACGCCGGGATCGACCGCACCAACGTCGCCGACGTCCTCAAGCGCCTCGCCGAGCGCGGGCTGATCGAACGCCGCCGGGGGGCGGAGGACCGGCGCGTCCGGCTCGCCTATCTCACGCCGGAGGGCGCGGCGCTCACCGGGCGGATGGAGGCCGCCATGATGCGCGCCCAGGAACGCCTGGTGGCGCCGCTGAGCGAGCCCGAGCGCGCCCGGCTGATGCGGAGCCTCGCGGCGCTGGTCGCCGCCAACAACGCGTTCAGCCGCGCGCCGACGCGCTGAGGCGGGGGTCAGTCGCAATAGAATTCTCGCCCCAGCTCCGCGGTCGCGACGAAACGAGACGCCTGACGGTAGATCGCGCGCAGCGTACCGGTCGGGAGCTTCGCGTGGACCGGCACGGTAAGGACCTGCCGTTCGCCTGACGCGGTTGCGCGGACGAGCCTGGCATGGCTGCCCCGGGTGGAAACGACTTCGAACCCGAAGCCTCGCAGGATCCGCAGCACCTCTCTCGATGTCAGCCGCTTGAGGCGGGGCATCAGGCCGGGAGGGCGGAGGTCTCGTAGTTCACCACGAGCCGCGGCGCGGGCTGCAGCCCGGCGCGCGCCAACTCCTCGTCATCGAGGTGCAGGGTGAGCGCGCTCCGCAGATTCGCCAGGGTCTCGTCCAGCGACCGGCCCTGGGTGACGACGGCGACTTCGAGGCATTCCGCCACGTACCACCCCTCGCTCTCCGAAATCACGGCATGGATCGCGGCCCGGGCATCGGGCGCCGGCGCGTGCCGCCAATCCCCATCGGCGGTTTCCTGGAGAGAGCGCGGTTCGTCGGGCTCGGCAGGGCGAAACGCCGGCATAATCTCGTAGAGACCCCGGCCCACGCGGCGGAAATACGGCCAGCGGTGGGGATGGTTGGCCGGCGCGTTCACGCAGCACCGGCTCACGACATGGGTGCGGACCGAGCCTTCCTTCAGATGCGGCAGGTCGCGGACCACGTCGAGCGGCCTGAAGGTCCAGCCCGGCGGGGAGCAGATGCGGCGGGCGGCGGCGAGGACCTCCGCATGGATCGCTCCGCTGTCGGGTCTGCCTCCGCCCGGTCGAGCCATTTCGGTACCCCGGCATTCCGTAGAGCACGCCGCACATAACAATTACAAGTTGTAATATTCAATTGTCAAGCAGTGATTGCCGTCTCTGCCCGCTACGCCCCTCGCACCGACTATTTCAGCAGGACCGTCAGCTTCTCCCGAACCTCGGTTACGACTTCCGGCGGGGCCTCCACTTCGAACCGGGCGCCGCGCGCCCGCCAATCGAGGCTTTTGACCTGGTCGGCGAGGACAACCCCGGTGACGGCGCCGGAAGATGGCAGCGGCACTTCGAACGGATAACCCTTGATCCGAGAGGTAATAGGGCAAAGCAGCGCGAGGCGGGTTCTCCCGTTGTAGTCGCGTGGGCTGAGCACGAGTGCCGGACGGCGACCCGCCTGTTCATGCCCCGCCTGGGGCGAGAACGCGAGCCACACGATATGTCCGGCGTCCGGGACGTAGCGGGCCGCTACCATTCCTCGTTGCCCTGGACCTCGCCGGTGTCCTGCTCAGGGTGAAGGTTGTCCGGCGTGATCCGGGCCAGGAGGTCGTCCAGGTCGTATTTCCGCTTCCGCAACACGACCCGTTCGCCCTCGGCATCCATTTCGACGGCAGAGCCGTCGCAGACGCCCCATTCCTCGGCGATGGCCTTGGGTATCCGCACCGCAAGGCTGCTGCCCCATTTGCGTACATGCAGGTTCGCGCCCATGGATAAAGCTCCATCTGTATCTACAATATATATACCATCAAGCAGGCTGCAAGAGCAGCGCAATAGATGGGCTGCTCCGGTGCAACCTCCCCCTACGCGGTCACCGCGAGCGGGTGGGCGGCGAGGCGGCGGTCGGCGGTGAGCAGGCGGAGGCCCTCGACCTGGGCCTGGACGAGCAGCAATTCGTCGAACGGGTCGCGGTGGTCGAGCGGCGTCTCCAGCGCCTCCGCGGCATGCGCCATGGTGAGCGGCAGGAAGGTCACCTCCTGGCCTTCGAGGGCGGCGAGCACGTCATTGGGGTCGAACGGGCTCTTGCGCGCGCCCGACGGGTGGCGGGCGTTGTATTTGAGCCGCATCTCCCAGATCGACACCGCGCTCACATGGAGCCGGGCCTCCCGTTCGGCGAGAAACTCCCGATCCCGTTCGGGCAGCGTCCCCAGCGCCTCCATCAGCCGGTAGAGATAGGTCGTGTCGAGGAGGACATCCAACCGATCACCCGTCCTCTTCATCCTCGAGCCCGAGCACCCGGCGGCTGAACGCCGGGTCGTGGAACGCAGCCTCCATCGCCGCGACCTCCTCCGGCGGCGCGTCCACCAACCCGAGGCGCCGGCGGGTTTGCTCCAGCTTGTCGAAGTCGATGCCGCCGCGCCGGTCGCAGCGCACCAGCTCGGCGGCCGGGCGGCCGTGCCTGGTGATGATCACGCGCTCGCCGTCGCGCGCGGCCTTGACGAGTTCGGAGAGCCGCGCCTTGGCCTCGCGCAGGGACAGTTCCATGGGCTCGCTCCCGGTCGGGTCCCGCCGACTATGGGCCGCTTCGGGGCCGGATTCAAGACTACCACGTGACCACATTTTCGCGATCGCGCCGGCGGGGATACACCCGCCGGTCGCGCTGTGCCATATTGCGGGGTCCTTACGGCAACGAGACGCCCATGATCGCAACCCGCCGACGCCGGCCCGAGCGGCCCGGCGCATCGCGCCCCGTTCCGGGAGACGCGCCATGAGGGATTGGCAGCTGTTCAGGCCCGGCTTCCTGCCCGGGCTGCTGACGGTCGTCGCCGCCATCGTCCTGTGGCAGCTGGTCTCGCTCCTGTTCCTGCCGGTCTTCCTGCCGGGGCCCCTGGTGCTGCTCGACCGGGTGATCGAGGTCTACGGCCAAGCCGAGACCTATTTGGTGGTCTGGCAGACGGTCTCGCGGATCCTCTACGGGCTGGTGCTGTCGATGCTGATCGGCACGGCGATCGGCCTGCTGATGGGGCTGAGGCGCGACCTCGAGGCGTTCCTCGACAGCTGGATCATGGTGCTGCTGACCTTCCCGGCGATCTGCTGGGCGTTCCTCGCGGTGCTCTGGTTCGGCCTGTCGGAGATCGCGCCGCTGCTGACGGTCCTGCTGATCGTCTTCCCCTTCGTGTCGATGAATGTCTGGGAAGGCACCAAGGCGGTCGAAAAGAGCCTGATCGACATGGCCCATGTCTACCGCGCGAACCGGCCGCTGGTGATCCGCAAGGTGATCATCCCGCAGCTCATGCCCTATCTGTTCTCGGCGCTCAGGATCGCGCTGTCGCTGTCGTGGAAGATCGTCCTGGTCGGCGAGGCGTTCGGCGTGTCAAGCGGCGTGGGACAGCGCCTGGTCTTCTGGTTCGAGGATACGCGGGTCGACATGATGCTCGCCTGGGGCATCAGCTTCATGATCATCATGACCCTGATCGACCTCCTGATCTTCCGCCTGTGGGAAAAGCGCACATTCGTCTGGAGGCACAAATTTGCAACCTGACCAAGAAATCGTGATCCCGGAGGAGTCCGCGCCCGACCGGGCGACGGTGGTCTCCGTCGACAAACTGACCAAGCGCTTCAACGTCCCCGGCGGCGAAGAGAAGTTCGTGGTCCTCGACACGATCAGTCTCAAGGTGCACGAGGGCAGCTTCGCCAGCATCGTCGGCCCCTCGGGCTGCGGCAAGTCGACGCTGCTCAACATCATCTCCGGCATCGAGACCCACGATCCCAGCGACGGCGGGTCGGTCACGGTCCATCCCCGGACCGGGGAAGGCGGCGAGCCGCGCATCGGCTATGTCTTCCAGAGCGCGCGGCTGCTCAACTGGCTCACCGTCGAGGGCAATCTCCAATTCGCCCTGGAGGCGCAGCAGATCCCGCGCAACGTCTGGGGCGACCGGGTCTCCAAATACCTGGAAATGGTCGGGCTGGCCGGGCAGGAGAAGAACTATCCGCTCAACCTGTCGGGCGGGATGCAGCAGCGGGTGGCGATCGCCCGCGCGCTCGCCATCGAGCCCGACATCCTGCTGATGGACGAGCCGTTCAGCCATCTCGACGAGATCACCGCGCGCAAGATGCGCTTCGACCTGATGGACATCCTGCAGCGCGCCGGGACGACGATCCTGTTCGTCACCCACGATCTCGGCGAGGCGGTGTTCCTGTCCGACCACATCTACATGATGAGCACCAAGCCGGCGCGTATCTTCAAGCGCGTGGACGTCGACGTGCCGCGCCCGCGCAAGCCCGAGGACCCGCAGATCTTCGACATGGAGAAGGATCTGGTGCGGGAGTTCTTCAGCGTGCTCGACGCCGACGCGATCGCGGAGGGCTAGGATGAGCGCAACCTGGAAGGCGGTCGGGCTGCGCGCGGGCTCGATCGTCGTGCTGATCGTCATCTGGTGGATCACCGCGCTGCTGATGGGCGACGAGACGGTGCTGCCGGGTCCGCTGCTGATCGGCGCCACGATCCTCACCAATTTGGCGACGCTCGGCCCCGAGGGTCACACCGCGTTCTTCCACATCGGCATCTCGCTGGCGCGGATCTTCGTCACCTTCGCCGCCGCCATGCTGGCCGGCATCGGCATCGGCCTCACCATGGGGCTGCGCAAGGTCTTCGAGCATTCGCTGCTCGCGCTGATCCCGCTCGCGCTCACCATGCCGACCATCCTGATGGTGTTCCTCGCCGTGCTCTGGTTCGGCTTCAACGAGGTCGGCAGCCTGGTCGCGGTGATCGGCGTGGTGACGCCGTTCGTGGCGGTGAACATCTTCGAGGGCGCCAAGGCGATGGACAAGTCGCTGATCGACATGGCGAAGTCCTTCAAGGCCGACCGCAGGTCGCTGATCCGCAAGGTCTACCTGCCGCAGCTCATGCCCTACATCTTCTCCGCCTTCCGCTTCTCCTTCGGCATGACGTGGAAGATCGTCGCGCTGGCCGAGACCTTCGGCATCAAGTTCGGCATCGGCTACATGTTCTTCTTCTGGTTCGAGCAGTTCAGCATGGAGCAGGTGCTGGCCTGGGTGATCCTGTTCGTGATCCTGATGCTGATGCTCGAACACGGCGTGTTCGCGAGGCTGGAGCACCGCGCCTTCCGCTGGCGCCCGTCGCACGCGAAATAGGCAGGGCCGGCGGCTGCGGGTCCTGCGCGGAGCGGGCGGCGTCATTTGGCGGATCTTCGCCGAGGGCGGATCGGCCGTCCTTGCCGGGCGCCGGGGCCATCTATCCCTCCTCTCCCCGGGGGCCGCGGTTACGGCCCCGGTCCCCAAGCTACCGAATCCGCACCTCGCCTCCAGCCACGCTCGCGGCGGCATCGGTGCCGGTGGGGGTGAAGGCGGCGCCAGACCGTGGCGGCGGCGCGGGCGCCTGCCGGATCGCGCGCGCTGTCGATGCCGTCGCAGCATGAATTTTCCGGCAAACGGCATTTCCGAACCCGGCCTTCCGGCTCTATAGGCGGGGAGTGTCCGGGCGATACGATGGGGTGGCGGCCGCGGGCGCGGCGCGGGTCGAGGGAGGGATGCCATGAAACGCTTGCGCAGGGGTTTGGTCCTGGGATGTGCGGCGATGCTGACCGCCTGCGCCGAAGAGACCCGCGCGCCGGCCGGGGACGCTCCGGCGGTCCCGCTGCAAGCGGCCCGGCTGGCACAACAAGCTCCCATCGTCACCCTCGACGGTCGTATGCATGTGGGGGCGGACGTCGCCGCGCCTGCCGGCGGGCTGCCGCAGGTCGCCCGTCACGGACAAGCGCGGGTTTCGCACGGATCGATCGCCGACGGCATCGGCGCCGCCGAGGTGACCGCCTATCTCCGGGCGGACGCCGCCTCGTATCTGGACCCGGGCGAGGAGGCGGGCACGGAAGACGAGCTCGTGCCCGGCGGTCTCGTCTTTCGCTTCGCGGCGGAGCCGCCGACGGTTCGCGTCGCCGAAGGCACGTCCCCGGAGCTGCTCGACGAGACGGTCCGCGTGGTTCAGGCGATCAACGCGGCCCTGCCGGAAGACTGGCAGCTCCGGTTCGGCGGCGCATTCGTCCCCGCCGAGACAACGGAGGCTCCGGACGGCGAGATCCTGGTCACGTTCGCGCCGCAGGCGGAGTGGTCTTCCGGAGCGACGCCGACGGCCGGGGAGGACATCGGGCTCGCGGAACCGCGCTACGCGGTCGTGACCACGGGCGACCCCGAAATTCCCTTGCGGATCGACATCGTCGCCGGCCGGGTCTGGATCGATCCCGCGCAAACCGAAGGGCTGGAGCGGCTGGGCGTCATCGCGCACGAGCTGATCCACCTGCTCGGCCGGGGCCACGTCGACCCCGACCGGTTCCCGGCCACGCTGATGGTTTCGGGCGGCAGCGAAGCGTTGACCGCGCACATTCTCCACCCCCTCGACCGCGAGGCGCTTCTCGCGGCGTATGACCGCCTGCCGCCGGGGATATCGCCGGACCGAATCGCAGCGGAGCTCGGGCACTGGTCCGACACCGCGATGCACATCCGCGGCGCGATCGACGTCGCGGACGCCGAGGTCGCATTCGGCGCCGCGCTGAGAAACGGCCTGGCGCAGCCCTGGGCGGGCGGTGCGGCGCCCGATTCGAGCCTGGAAGACAACGCGGCGCTTTCCGGCACTGTCCGCTGGTCCGGCCGTCTGCTGGGACTCACGCCGCGGGCGGAGACCGTCGCCGGCGCGGCGGATCTCGCCGTGGATCTCGGCACGCTGTCCGGCGCGCTGGAGTTCTCCGAACTCGAGCACTGGCCCGCAGCCGCCGCGCCGGGGCCGACGGGAAGCGGGACGACATGGCGCGACGGTCGCCTGGGTTACGAAATCGAAGTGCGCGGCAACAGCTTCATCCAGACCGGCGGCGATGCCGGCAGAGTCACCGGTGCGTTCTTCGGTCCGGCCCATGAAGGCATGGGCGGCGTCGTCGTTCGCGAGGATTTGAGCGCGGGATTCGGCGGAAAGCGCTGACCCGGGCGGGCTCCTGCTTCAGCCGCCGCCCGGAGCGCAGACCAGGGTCAGGCCCTCGGCTTCGGCGGCCCGGGCAAGCGCGTTGTCGAGCGTTGCGAGCGGCGCCGCGTGGCGTCCGGCCAGCTCCAGGTAGACCGCGTCGTCGAACGACAGCGCATGCCTCTCGGCCAGAGCGAAGGCGGTTTCGAGGTCGGGATGCATGTCGGTCCGGATCGGCAGGTCGCCGAGCGCGCCAAGACGCTCCTGCGGCCCGCCCGCGCCGATCCGCCCGCGCCGCATCGCGACCAGCAGACCGTTGCGTACCTCCAGATGCCACAGCAGGGGAACCATGGCGTCGCCGTCCCGCAGGCGCGCCAGGGCCTGCTCCGCCCCCGACCGACCCTCCTCGCCCAGCAGCCAGGCGAGCGCGACAGAGGCATCGAGGACCAGCGGACTCACAGGCGATGGCCGTCATGGCGCGCGCGAAGAATGTCCTCGATCGACATCGACGCGGGCCGCCACAGGCCGCGGCGGCGGCGGAACCGCGCCACCGCCTGGCTGCGCCCGGCATTCTCGCCCGCGCCCGCGGGGACCACATGGGCGACCGTCTCGCCGTGACGGGTGATGGCGACCGTCTCGCCGAGTTCGACGGCGCGGAGCAGTTCCGCCAGCCGCGCCTTCGCTTCGGTTGCGGTGATTTCACGCATCGGGAATTCAAACCGGTTATTAACACCGGTTAATATGTACCGAGCCTTCCGGGTTCGCGCAACCTCCGGGAGACCGGGTTCAGCCCCCGGCGAGAAACGCGGCGATGGCCTCGGCCACCTCGTCGGGGCGGTCGAACTCGGCCATGTGGCCGGCGCCGGCGATTTCTCGGATCGTGGCGGGGCCGGAGATCGCGTCCGCCATGCGCGCGGCATAGGAGCGCGGCATCACCCGGTCGTCGGCGCCCCGGAGCAGCAGCGTCGGGCAGGCAATCCGCCCGAGCCGCGTCGCCAGCCTGGTGTCGCCGAGCGGCCACAGCAGCCGCGCCGCCGCGTTGTTGGCGCGCTGCATCGCGATGTCCCATTCGAGCGCCTGGTCCGCGTCGTCGCTGCCGCAGGCGGTATAGGCGTCGAGCTCCTCCGGCCGGTTGGTGAGCAGCGGCGAGCGGTCGCGCGGGCGCTGGGCGAATATGTCGGCGATGGGCTCGGCCTCGTCGAACATGCCGAAGGGAGCGATCAGCACCAGCTTGCCCACCGCCCGGGGCCACACCGCCGCCACGTCGGCGGCCAGGGCGCCGCCGGTCGACGCGCCGATCAGCGCGCCGCCGTCGGTCTCCGCCGCGCGGTGGGCGTCGCGCGCGGCGAGCAGCCAGTCGACATGGTCGTCGAGCAGATCCGCCGAATGCCCGCCGGGCGCGCCGGGGAGCGACGGGGCGGCGACGCGATGCGCCTCGGCCAGGCGGTCGAGCACCGGCAGCCAGCGGGGCAGCCCGACGACGCCGGCGAAGAAGCAGATCGCGGGACCCGCGCCCTTCTCCCATACCCGCAGCTCTCCGCCGGGAACCGCGGCGGAGCGTTCGGCGTGAGCGGTCATACGGCGACCGGCTCCGGCACCGCGCGGCTCTGGCTTGGCATCGGGCTGGGCCACCACTTGTCTTCCCATTCGTCGTCGAACAGGTCGGCGATCTGCGGCAGCACCCTCTCGGCGAAGAGCTGGGTGTTATGGCGGGTCAGGTCCTTCGACATGTTGCCGAAATGGAGCAGCAGCATCAGGTGGCCGACATTGAGGTTGATCGCCACCTCGCGGAGCTGGTCGGCGACCTCGTCGGGGCTGCCGACGATGACGTGGCCCTGTTCGAGGACGTTGTCGTCGGCGGAATGGAACGGCCGCGCGGAGATCGCCTGGTCGGCCGCCCGGGAGACCTGCGAGGTGATGCGCGAGCGCACCGTCGCCTCCGACACGTAGCCCGGCGGGCGGGCGAATTTGGGATCGAGGTGGAGGCAGCGGTCGTAGAAATAGCTCGCCGGCTCGGCATAGAGGTCGACCGCCTCGGCGCGGCTCTCGGCGACGCCGACCGCCTGGAGGAAGCCCGCGTGGTAGGGGTTGGGCTCGGCCCCCATCGCCTTCATCTCCTCCCAGAAACCCTTCATCACGCCGAGCCCCGCCTTGTAGCCCCAGTAGGACAGGTAGGCGTAGACGAAATCGTTCTCGTAGCACATCCGCCAGGTCTCGACCGAGCCCGAGCCCGGAACCCAGACCGGCGGGCGCGGCTTCTGGATCGGCCGCGGCCACGGGTTGACGTAGCGCAGCTGGTTGAAGCGGCCGTTATAGGGGAACGGCTTATCCTCCCGCCAGGCGCGGGTGATCAGGTCGATCGCCTCGTAGTAGCGCGGCCGCAGCAGGCCGGGGTTCCGGCTGTAGGCGTAGCAGGTGTCCATCGGCGTGCCGACCGGGAAGCCGGCGATCAGCCGCCCGCCCGATATGCAGTCGATCATCGCGAACTCCTCGGCGACCCGGATCGGCGGGTCGTAGAGCGCCACCGAGCTCCCCATCACGCAGATCGCCGCGTCGCTGGTGCGCCGCGCCAGGCTGGAGGCGATCAGGTTGGGCGACGGCATCAGCCCGTAGCCGTTGGAGTGGTGCTCATTGACGCAGATCCCGTCGAACCCCCGATCGGCGGCGAATTCGAGCTCGTCCATGAAGTCGTTGTACATCACGTGCGCGCGTTCGGGATCGAACAGCGCCGGGTCGATCTCGACCCAGACGCCCGGGTGGCGCTCCTTGAAGTCCTCGGGGAGCTCCGTGTAGGGCATGAGGTGGAACCAGAGCACCTTCATCGCGCGACCGGCCTTTCGGATTGGAGATGCGCGCGAGAGTAACAGACGCGACCCGCGTTTGCATGCGCCGGGCGGGGCGGGTCGCGCAGGCGTCAGGGAACCAGCTTGAGCGCGGCGAACAGCAACCCGCCGACGCCGAAAACGGCGGCATACATGCGCCGTTCGCCGGACTGCATCCGGTCCAGGAGGTCCGCCTTGAGCGCCGCCATGTCCGCTTTGAGCTCGGCCTTGACGCCCGCCAGATCCGTCTTGGTCGCCAGCTCCTCGCGGCCGGACTCCGCGGCCGTACGGACGGCCTCGGCGACGGCTTCCGCCTGCTCGCGCTTCATACCCGCGTCTTCCATGCGGCGGGTGGCGGTCAGGGTATCGAAAGCGGCGGCCATCGCGGCCCGTCTCCCTATTCGAGAGGCGTTCGAGCCTAGCTGTCGCCGGGCGGCCCTGCAACCCTGGCATGCACTCGCCGTTTCACACGGGCGTCGGTCCGGGCGTCGGTCGACAGGTCCGCGAACGCCGCCCGCCGGCGTCAGGGAACCAGCTTGAGCGCGGCGAACAGCAGCCCGCCGACCCCGAAAACGGCGGTATACATGCGCCGTTCGCCGGACTGCATCCGGTCCAGGAGGTCCGCCTTGAGGGCGGCGAGGCCAGACTGGAGGTCCGATCCGGACTCTGTCCTGTGCGCACCGAGATCCGACTTGAACTCCGCGCTCAGCGCGGCGACATCGGACTTGACCTCCGCGCTCAGCGCGGCGATATCGGACTTGATCTCCGCCCTCAGCGCGGCTGTGTCCGACTTCAACTCGGTCCTCAGCGCGGCAAGTTCCGATCCGACGGTTGCCATGTCGGCCTTGGTCGCCAGCTCCTCGCGGCCGGACTCCGCGGCCGTACGGACGGCCTCGGCGACGGCTTCCGCCTGCTCGCGCTTCATACCCGCGTCTTCCATGCGGCGGGTGGCGGTCAGGGTATCGAAAGCG
>MPNO01000012.1 GCA_002239065.1 Defluviicoccus sp. bin129
TCCCGTTCCACCAGCCCCTTCACGTAGCGTGCGATCGGCAGGCCGGCGCGGTCCGCCCTGGCGCGCACCTCCTCCCATTCGGCGTTCCTCGCCGAGATCGAGAGGTGGTCGCTGCCCTTCCGTTTGCGAATCCGTCTCGGCCGCCTCATCCGCCCCGCTCCCGCACCGGCGGCCGGAGCGCTCCGGCGAGACCGGGCCCGCCCTCCCCGAGCGCCGCCTTCACCGTCCGCAGATACCCCCGCACCTCGCGCAGCCCGTCCCGAAGCTCCACCTGCTCGCCGGGCGTCAGCACCACCGGATGCCGGCCGGGGTCGTCCGCCGCGACCAGATCGAGCACGTATTCCGAGATCGGCTTGCCCGCCGCCGCCGCCGCGTCGCGGACCGTCTTCCGCTCCGCCGCGTTCAGGCTCAGACTGCGCGGGCGCTTCGGATCCTCGATCACCCCTCAGCCCGCCCCCCGGGGTCCTCTCCCTCCAGGTCCCCGCCCAGCGCCTTCCACCGGTTCGCCGCGCCGGGATCGGTCACGCCGCCCAGCGTGCGCTCGCGGTCGATCCACCCGTCCACCGCGTCGCAGGCGTCTTCCCATTCCCGGCCCGCACCCGCCTCGCGCAGCCGTCTCTCCTCCAGCAGCGACAGCACCAGCAGCTCGCGCACCGCGCGCCGCAGCACCTCGGCCGGTATCGCGTCCGGCATCAGCGCGCGATGCATCAGGTAGCGCGACCGGTCCATGCCGTGCTGCCGCGCCAGCTGCCCGGCCCGCTCCCACTCAGCATCGCTCGCCATCACCGCCCGCTGGCGGTGCCCGTCCCCGTTCATCGCAGGCCTCCCCGCAACGGTCCCTGAACCGGTCGACACAAGGTCGTCAAACGGGAATAATAGATCAGAGAATTCCGATGGTTTCCAGACGAATCCAACTTCATCAAACCTGGTGCAGTTCCCTGAACGCAATCAAATGCCCACATAAGAAACACATAAGGGAGAAATTGCGCCTCTTTGGAATGGACTTGCAGGATCCAAAAAAGTACGCTATATTAATAATCTAACCGGGAGAGACAACGATCCTGATCGAGCTCGTTAGCACTGAATGAGCATTCTAGTTCGGTCACACCGGAGAGAGCACCCCGCCCCCCGCGGCATCGGAAGCCCGTCCCGCCTGGAGCCGTTCGCAGATGTCCCGATCCTCGAGATGCACGTCGCGCCAGAGCCTTGCGAGGCGCTCCGCGAGGTCGGGCGCTGCCGGGTCGGGGCCGAGACTGTAGATCCCGCGGCGCTGGAGCGTGCGGTCCGGCGCCAGCGGGATATCGAGATGCACGCCGACCTGGTCGGGGAGGTAGAGTCCGAACACGAAGTTCGGGAACAGGGTGAGATAGCGTGAGTCCGCCGACAGCGTGTCTTCCCGTTTCGCTGCGCGGGAGACGTCCACGGCGCATCCGAGGCAGCCCGGATCGTTCACCGTGTAGTGGTCGGCGAGCGGCTGCTCGGTGGTCGTCGGATGCACGAACTGGACATGGTAGGGCTCGATGAAGTTCTCGATCAGCAGCTTCCAGTTCGCGGCGATCTCTCCCAGGTCGATGGTGACCAGATGGCGGAGCCCGGTGAGGTCGACCCCGTCGAGCCGCTTGACCAGCGGGGCGACGAAATCCTCGAACGGCGGTGCGGTACCGCTCAGGTTGACGAAGACCCAGTCGTGCCAGGTCGCCGATCTCGCGGGGACCAGCCCGTGCTCCTCACGGTCGAACCCGGCGGGGGCGGCGCGCAATTCGCGCCCCCCGAAATAGGGCGCGAGCTGGAGCGCGCCGTCGAGGCCGTAGGTCCAGGAGTGGTAGGGGCAGACGATCCGCGATCCCAGATTGCCGGTCTCCTCGACTAGCTTGAGGCAGCGGTGCCGACACACATTGTGAAACGCGCGAATCCGGTTCCCGGTATCGCGCAGGAGGAGCACCGGCTTGCCGGCGACGGTGACGGGGACCACGTCGCCGGGCCGGGCGAGGTCGTGCGCGAAGCCCGCGAACACCCAGGATTCGGCGAACAGGCGCTGGTTCTCCAGCGCGAAGAACGCCTCGCTCGTATAGACCGCGGCGGGCAGCCCCCGCGCCACCGGTCCCGGGGCCTCGAAAGCCGCGAGTGCTTCCGTCCCCAGGATCGATTGTAGAGATAGGCTCATCGCGGTCTCCCGAGAGCGCCGGGCGGATCAGGGCACGTGGTGCTTGAGCAGGAACTGGTTCTTGAACATGCCGATGCGGTTCATGACCTCGACATGCGCGATGTCGGGCTGTCCGTGTATGTGCTCGTGGAGGAAGACCGCCAGCTGGGCCTCCTCGTCGCACACGATTTCGACGAGCAGGTCGAACCGGCCGCTCACCCACATGACGTAGACCACCGAAGGGTGGGGATCGAGCCGCTGCGCGACCGCGGCCGGGGTGACGCCGGGCGCGGTCTTGATGCCGAGCATGGCGTCCGTCTCGTAGTCGACGGCGACAGGGTCCACCACGGCCACGATGCGCAGCATGCCCGCCTCGCGCATCCGGGCGACCCGGTTGCGGACCGTTCCACCCGATACGCCGAGCTGCTGTCCGATGATGTCGTAGGCCGCCCGCCCGTCTTCCCGGAGCAGGCGGATGATCTTCTGGTTGAGGTCGTCGAACGGAGAGGACAACGGCGAGACCGGGTCGGCGGGGTCGTCGCCCTGGCCGGCCACCGCGTGCAAGGCATGCCCGCTATTGTCATTTTCGCTATTCATGGCGTATGGTCTGCGGATTCCAAAATTAAAGTCAAGTTATATTTCTTATAATTCAATTTTGACGCCTAATCTTGACGATTTTATAACTCGGATCGAACGTGATCGAGAGAGGGGAACCACTCGATGAACGAAACTCCGTCGACCATGGCCGAGGCGCTCCCCGACCGGGAGCGGGTCCGCGAAGAGCACGCGAAGCTCGCCGAAGCGGGCGTCCGCTACGTCTTCTCCTGCTGGATCGACATGCACGGCCTGCCCAAGACCAAGCCGGTGCCGATCGTCGAGTTCGAGGAGCTTTGCATGGGTAAGGGTCCGCAATTCGCCGTGCACTCGGTCTCGTTCGTGCCCGAGCTCGGCGCGGCCGACCCCGACCAGATCCCGATCCCCGATCTCGACTCGCTGATCGTCTGCCCCTGGGATCGCAGCTGCGCGTGGATGTTCGCCGATCTGTGGTGGGAGGACGCGCCCTACAACCTCTGCCCCCGCCAGACGCTCAAGCGCGCGGTGCGCGACACCGCGGCCAGCGGGTTCATGGGGTTCGCGGGCATCGAGCCGGAATTCATCGTCATGCGCTGGCGCGACGGCCAGCCGGTCAAGGCGTTCGACGACGACCCGCTACCGGGCGAGGGCGTGCGGCCGCGGCGCCAGGCGTTCGGCTACGACATCGAGTACACCATCGATTCCATGGGCTTCCTCGGCGCGGTCATCGACATCCTCGAGGAGCTCGGCTGGGGGCTGAAGGATGTGGTCTGCGAAGGCAGCTACTCGCAGATCGAGCTCGATTTCGGATACACCGATCTCGTGGGAATGGCCGACCGGCTGGTGTTCCTGCGCGTGCTGTTGAAGGAGGTCGCCAAGCAGCAGGGCCTGTTCGTCACCTACATGCCCAAGCCCAGCACCGGCGACTGGCGGTCGGGCGCGCATATCAACTACTCGATGCGGCGGGTCGCCGATCCGGAGGTGAACATCCTCGAGGACGCCGGCGGCGGCTGGGCGCCCGCCGCCTACCATGCGGTCGGCGGGCTGTTGCGCCACGGCGCGGCGCTGACCGCGATCACCGCCTCGACGGTCAACTCCTATAACGGGCTCGTGGCCCGCGTCCCCGGCTTCGAGGGCGGCGTATACACCTGGGCCCCGACCCACATGACCTACGGCAACAACAACCGCTCGGCCATGCTGCGCCTGCCGCAGAACCGGTTCTGCATCGAGAACCGGGCGTCGGATCTGTGCATGAATCCGTATCTGGCGCTGGCGATGACCACCGCTGCCGCGGTCGACGGCGTGACCCAGGGGACCGACCCCGGGCCGCCGCTGAACAAGGACCTCTATTTGCTCACGGACGACGAAATCATCGCCCATGGCGGGCGGCGCCTGCCGCGGAACCTGCTGGAGGCGACCGAGGAGCTCAACCAGGACCCGCTGGCCGCCGAAGTGCTCGGCCCGGCGCTTCTCAAGTCCTGGTCGGAGTACAAGTTCGACGAGTGGGAGCGCTACCACCAGGCGGTGACCGACTGGGAGGTGCAGGAATATCTGCGGCTCTACTGAGGGTCGCGCGAGATGTCCCGGGACTACGAGGTCTTCGAGCTCGGCGCGGTGACGTTGCAGTCGGGCGTCACGCTGCCCGATGCGCGGCTCGCCTACAAGACCTACGGCAGGCTCAACGCGCGCGGCGACAACGCGATCGTCATGCCCACCTTCTATACCGGCACGCATGTCCGCAACGAGGGCTACTTGCGGCGGGTGCCGGCGCTCGACGCCTCGCGCTACTTCATCGTCTCGATCGACATGTTCGGCAACGGCCTCTCCTCGTCGCCGAGCAACGCAGCGCCGCCCTTCGACGGACCTCGCTTCCCCGCCGTCACCCTGTACGACAACGTGGCCTGCCAGCACCGGCTGCTCACCGAGACGCTCGGCGTGACCCGCGTGGCCCTCGCGCTCGGCTGGTCCATGGCCGGGTGCCAGGCGTATCAGTGGGGCGCGCAGTTTCCCGACATGGTCCGCGCCATCCTGCCGTTCTGCGCCTCGGCGCGCACGTCCGCGCATAACAGCGTGTTCCTCGAAGGACCCAAGGCGGCGCTCCTGGCCGACAAGGCGTTCGCGGACGGCGACTACGCCGCGCCGCCCGAGGCGGGCTTGAGGGCCTTCGGCCGGGTCTATGCGGGGTGGGCGTATTCGCAGGCCTTCTATCGCGAACGGCTCCACCGCGAGCTCGGATTCGAGACCTGGGAGGCGTTGCTGCTCGACTGGGAGCAGGACCACCTCGGCTGGGACGCGAACGACCTGCTGGCCAAGATCCGGACCTGGCAGCACGGCGACATCAGCGCCAATGCGCTTTACCGGGGAAACTTCGAGCGCGCGCTCGGCGCGATTCGCGCCCGTGCGATCCTCGTCCCCTGCACGACGGATCTCTACTTCCGGCCCGAAGACAACGCCGTCGAGGCCCGGCATATGCCGAACGCCGAGCTTCGTCCCTACGACTCGCCCTGGGGCCATTGCGTTGCGTCCCCAAGCCGAAAGTGCGGCGATTTCATGCGGTTTCTGGACGCCTGCGCTTCGGAGCTGTTGGCCGGCTAGAGCTCTCGGCCCGCCATTTCCTTCAGCACCAGCTTGTCGATCTTTCCGGGCCCCTTCTTGGGCAGCGCATCGAGGATGTGGATGGATTTCGGCCGCTTGTACCTGGCCAGGTTCTCCTCGGCATGGCGCTGGAGGTCAACGACGCTCGCCGATGCGCCGGGTCGCAGGGCGACGAAGACGCACACCGCCTCGCCGAGAAAGTCGTCGGGCACGCCGACCGCGGCGGCTTCGGCGACCGCCGGATGGTCGGTCATCGCCTCGTCGACCTCGCGCGGGTAGACATTGTAGCCGCCGACCAGGATCAGCTCCTTCTTGCGGTCGACGAGGAACAGATACCCGTCCTCGTCCAGATAGCCGATGTCGCCGGTATAGAGCCACCCGTCGCGGATCGCCTCGGCGGTTTCCTCCGGCCGGCCGCGATAGCCGATGGTGAACTGGGGGCCGCGCACCCGGATTTCGCCGCGCTCCCCGGTCGGCAGGACGCGGGTCCCGCTCTCCAGGTCGACGATCTCGACGTCGGTATCGGGCGGGCGGGGTCCGACGGACAGGCGTTTCCTCGGCCCGTGGGTCGGGTTGAGGCCGAGCGGCGCGCCCTCCGACATGCCCAAGCCTTCCAGTATCTCGTTGCCGGTGCGCGCCTTCCAGCGCTCCAGCAGGTCGGCCGGGCAGGGCGAGCCGCCGGCGAGGCTGTATCGGAGCGCGCCGAGATCGGCATCGGCCATCGCCTCCGACCCGAGCAGGCCGAGAAAGATCGCCGCCGGCCCGCCGGCGAACACGCTGACCCGGTGGCGCACTAGCTCGCCGATCACCAGGTCCGGCCGGTATCGCGGCACGATCACCGTGGTCGCCCGGATGAAGAGCGGGAAGACGATGGAGAAATGATGCCCCCAGATGTGGAACATCGGGGCGACGTTGAGGACGGTCTCCCGGTCGAAATCGAAGCGCCAGAGGGCGTGGGTCTGGCGGCAGAACGAGTCGTACGAGCTGTGCACGTGCTCGGCGCCCTTGGGCAGCCCGGTTGTCCCGCCGGTGAAGAACATGACGCAGCGGTCTTCGGGTCGCGGCCGTTCGGCGGGCAGCGCCAGGCCGTCATCCGCCGCCCAGCGCCAGACGTCGAGATCCGTCGCGCCGACGGCGAGGATATCCGGCCCCGTCCCGCCGCCGTCCAGCGCGGCCGTCCGGTCGGCGAGTTCCGGGGAGCAGGCGACCGCCGCCGGCGCGACATCGGCGATCAGCCGGGCGAGCTCGGGATCGGTATAGGCCGGGTTGAGCGGCGCGATCTGCAGGCGCGCGGCGTAGGCGCCCATCATCGTGACGGCGGTTTCGATGCCATTGCCCATGACCAGCGCGATTCGGGCACCCGGCGGGTAGTGCCCGGAGAAGTGCCGTGCCATGCCCGCGGCGGCGCGGCGATACTCGGCGAAAGTAAGCCGCCGATCCCCGCAGATCAGCGCGACGCGGTCCGGCCGCAGCTCGGCGGCGGCGTCCAGCGCATCCACGACGGTCGGGTAGCGCGGATCTCCGTCGACATAGCCGAAAGGCGGGCTGTCGGAGTTCATGGCCGCGATCTTACCGCCGGTTGCCTGTCCCGTGCGAAATTCCGCCCGGCATCCGTCAAGCGGGCAGGCGCGTCACAGGCCGAGATAAGCCTCGCGGACGCGATCGTCCCGCAGCAGCTCCTCGCCCCGCCCGCTCAGCACGATGCGGCCGTTCTCCAGCACGTAGGCGCGCGACGCCATCCTGAGCGACACGGCGACATTCTGTTCGACCAGGATGATCGGCGTACCCTCGGCATTGAGCCGTTCGACGATGCGAAACACCTCCTGGACGATCGCGGGCGCGAGGCCGAGCGACGGTTCGTCGAACATGATCAGTTCCGGCCGGCCGAGCAGGCAGCGGCCGATCGCCAGCATCTGCTGCTCGCCGCCGGACAGCGTACCCGCCGACTGTTCGGCGCGTTCCCGCAAAATCGGAAACAGGGAGAAGACCCGTTCCATGGTTTCCGCGCTGTCCCGCCTTCCCCTTTCGAGATAGGCGCCGACCTCGAGATTCTCGCGCACCGTCAGCCCGGCGAAGATCTGGCGGCCCTCGGCGACCTGGCCGATACCGAGGTTGCACACCCTGTGGCTCGGCCAGCCGGCGATGTCGACGCCCTTGTAGACGATCCTGCCGGAGCGAGGCCTTTCGATGCCTGCGATCGTCCGGATCAGGGAGCTCTTGCCGGCGCCGTTCGACCCCACCACTGCGACGATATCGCCGGCGTCGACCTCAAGCGATACGTCGTCGAGCGCCTGGGCGTCGCCGTAGAACAGGTTGAGGGCGCTGACGCTCAGGATCACGGCTCCTGATCCCCGAGATAGCATTCGAGCACCGCCGGATCGCGGACAATCCGCTCCGGCGCGCCTTCGCTGATCTTTTCGCCGTGATGCAGGACAGTGATGCGCTCGGACAGCGCCATGACGGCCCGCATGACATGCTCGATCAGCAGGATCGTGAGCCCCGTCTCATCGCGCAGCCGGCGCAGGGTCGCGACCATCCGGTCGGTCTCGGACGGCCGAAGCCCGGCCATCACCTCGTCGAGCAGCAACAGGCGCGGCCCGGTCGCCAGCGCCCGGGCCACTTCCAGGCGCTTGCGGTCGGGCAAGGTGAGGTTGGCGGCGTGCTGGCCGGCCCTGGTGTCGAGTTCGAGCAGTTCGAGAAAGCCCCGCGCCGCGGCTTTCGCCTCCGCCACGCTCCGGGCACCGTGCAAGGCCGCCACGGTCACGTTCTCCAGCACCGTCATCTGGGCGAACGGCTTGACGAGCTGGAAGGTGCGCCCGATACCGGCATGGCAGATCTGGTCGGGACGCCGGCCGGTTATGTCGGCGCCGCCCAGGCGGACGGCGCCGCGGTCCGGCCGGAACACGCCTGCGATGACGTTGAACAGCGTCGTCTTGCCGGCGCCGTTGGGACCGATCAGCGCGGCGATCCCGCGCTCCACCACGTCGAACGACACGTCATTCAATGCCAGCAGCCCGCGGAAGCTCTTGCTCACGCCCTCGACGCGGAGCAGCGGTACCATCCCCGTCAGCCCTCCGCCCCGGGGCGGGTCAGGCGCAGCCGATGGCAAACCCACGGCCACAGGCCGGTGGGCTTGAACAGGACGATCAGGACCACGATGAAGCTCCAGACCAGCAGCTTCAGCCCGTCGAGCTTGGTCTCGGGATCGATCACGCGCCAGTGCTTGAGCAGGTCGATCCCCTCGGTGACGAACTCCCCCAGCGGCGTCAGGATGAAGGTGCCGAAGATCGGGCCGAACAGCGTGCCGACGCCGCCGACGATGGAACCGAGCGTGGCTTCGATCGAGCGCTCGATGTTGAAGACGATCTCCGGGAACAGGCTGTTCTGGTAGAAGGCGTAGAAGACGCCGGCGACACCGGCCATGCCGGACGAGATCGCCACGGCATACATCCTGTAGCGCAGCAGGTTGATGCCCAGCGCCTCGGCGGCTTCCGGATCGTCGCGGATCGCCTGCCAGTAGTAGCCCAGCCGGCTCCGCAGCAAATAGCGGCACAGCACCAGGGCGCCCAGGGCGAGTGCCATGATCAGGTAGTAATACATCTCCGGCGCCCCCCGCAGGTTCGCCAGGTCGATGCCGTGTCTATCCGCTGCCGATACTTTCAGGAAGAACCCCTCGGTGGCCCCGAGCCACGGCACGTGGTCGACCACGATGCGCACGAATTCTGCGAACGCGATGGTGAGCAGGGCGAAATAGACGCCCCCGATGGCGAAGCGGAAACCGAGATATCCGATCAGCAATCCGATCAGCACCGCAAGCGCCACGGCCGG
Source organism: Defluviicoccus sp. bin129 (assembly GCA_002239065.1). GTDB lineage: Bacteria > Pseudomonadota > Alphaproteobacteria > MPNO01 > MPNO01 > MPNO01. The sequence continues at coordinate 9,140 of MPNO01000012.1, forward strand.
CACGACGCCGATCGCCGGTGGCAGCCCGATCGCGGAGAACAAATAGGCGGAGGCGTAGGCCCCGACGCCGACGAACAACGCGTGACCGATCGACAACAGCCCGGCAAAGCCGAGCATCAGGTTCCAGGACTGTCCGACGAGCGCCAGATAGAAGACCGTCGTCGCGACGGTCATGACGTAGGAGCTTCCCCAATAGGGCAGCAGCAGCAGAACGACCAGAAGCACCGCGCCCAGCCAGCGGCCGGCCGCAGACAGCGGGCTCAGGAAGAGGTCGATCGCCTTCATCGAACCGCCTTGCCCAGTAGGCCCTGTGGCCGCAGCAAGAGGACCAGGATCAGCAGGGCAAAGCTGAAGGCGCTCTTCATCGAAGGCTGGAACAGCACCGCCGCCAGCGCCTCGGAAACGCCGATCAGGATGCCGCCGACCAGGGCGCCGAACAGGCTCCCCAGGCCGCCGACGATGACGATGACGAAGGCGAGCAGGGTGTAACCCGGCGCGAGATAGGGGTGCACCTCGAAGAGCAGCAGGATGATCGCGCCGGCCGCGCCGAGACAGGCCGCGCCGATTCCGAAGGTCAGGGCGTAGAGCTGGCCCACATTGAGGCCGACGACCTGCGCTCCCATGCGGTTGTCGGCGCAGGCGCGGATCGCCTTTCCGGTCGTCGTGTACTTGAAGAAGGCGAGCAGCAGGGCGGCGACGACGATCGCGGCAACGGCCGCGAACATCTTCGGATAGTCGACGATCAGCTCGCCGAACGCGACGGAATCCCACGCGTAGCCGACGTGCACGCCCTGGGCGTCCGGTCCGAATACCAGCAGCAGCGCGCTGACTATCATGATGGCGATGGCGGCCAGCAGCAGGAACTGCATGTGTTCCGGCAGATGGGACACCCGGCTTACGACGATCAACTGCAGCACGTAGCCGAAGCCGAACATCGCCGCAGCCGCCAGCGGGACCGAAAGCAGCGGATCGAGCCCGAGCCAGCGGAACATCAGCAGCGCGAAGAACATGCCGACGACCATGATCTCGCCATGGGCGAAGTTGACGATGCGGATGACGCCGAAGATGACCGACAGGCCGAGGGCGCTCAGCCCGTAGACCAGCCCGATCAACAGGCCGCTGACCACGGCATTGGCCAATGTCCAGGGATCCAAGCCTGACTCCCCGTCAGTACCCGGGTGCGGGCGGCCGGGTGCGGGCGGCCACCCGGCGCCTGCGACGACGGCTGCGGGCTAGCGTTCGCGCCAGGGCCGCATCGGCCAGATCGGCTCGGCGACCGCCGCGAATTTGGGCAGCACGACCAGCTGCTTGCCGTCGCGGTTCTGCACCGCGCCACACGGCACGTGGGGCACCTGGCCCTTTTCGTTGAACCGGATGCCCTCGCCGATGGTCGTGTTGTTGGTGATGTCGGTGGTCCGCAGCGCCGCCTGCAGGTCGGTGTTCTTGGTCGATCCGGCACGCTTGAAGGCGTCGGCGACGATCAGCACGGCATCGAAGGTGTAGCCCTGGTTCGAGGTTATGCTGCGCCCGGGGAACTTCTTCCGGTAGGCGTCGCGCATCCTGCGCGCCATCTCCTTCTTGTAGTCGACCCACGGCACCAGGCTGATGACGTCGTCGCCGTACTTCCCGGTCGCCTGCAGATAGGGGTCCTCGTACCAGCCGGGACCGGTCGACAGGATGCCCATCAGGTCGACCCGCTGGCGCACCAGCTCCTTGGTGATGGCGATGGCGTCGTTGAGCCGGCTGACCGCCCAGAGCGCCTCCGGCTTGGCGGCCTTAACCTTGCGCACCTCGGCCGAGAAATCGCGCCCGTAGGGATCGTAGGGGATCTTCTCGACGATCTTGTAGGGCATCTTGAACTTCGGCGTCAGCGCCATCAGCGCGCCGGACAGGCTGGTGCCGAAGGTGTCGTTGACGTGCAGCAGCGCCACGCTCTTGGGTGTCGCGCCGCTCTCGGCGAACAGCGTCTTCTGGTTCTTGAACGCGTCGCCCACGATCATCGGGCCGGTCGGGAAATTGCGGAAAACCCACTTGTAGCCCAGCTCGGTCAGCTTGGTGACGGCCGCGATGTTGACCACGAGCGGAATGTTCTTCTGCTCGCACACCTGCGCGGCGGCCATGGTCTGGCCGGAATCGAAGGCGCCGACGATGACATGCGCGCCGGCGTCGATCAGCTTCTCGGCCTGCGCGCGGGCGACATCGACCTTGGTTTCGGTATCGCCCAGTATGTACTCCATCTCCGGGTAGCCCATCGCGCCGAGCACTTCCGGTGCGACATCCGCGCCGCGCTGGCAGTCGATGCCGATCTGCGCCTGCGGGCCCGACCGGGGGAGCAGGATACCCACCTTGATCTTGCTGGCCGCCAGCCCATGGCGCAGCGGGACGGAAGCGGCCAGTGCGCTCGCGCCCACCCCGGCCAGCAGCGTGCGGCGGCTCACCGCCGAAGTCATACGGGATTTCATGGCTTCCTCGCTCATCTGCGGCAATGCTCGCGAAACCGAGTGTATCGGCTCCCCCGGGAGGGGTCCACAGAATGCCCCGGCCCGGCGCCGACCCCGCCGTCACAGCGTCGAGGTGGAGCCGAGCACGGCGGTCACCTGGCTCGACAGCAGCCCGCCATTGCCGTTGCAGAGCGCGATCTCGGCGCCCTCCACCTGCCGGGCGCCGGCCTGGCCGCGCAATTGCGCGACGGCTTCGATGACGAGGAACATGCCGTACATGCCGGGATGGACGCAGCTCAGCCCGCCACCATTGGTGTTGACCGGCAACGCGCCGCCCGGCGCGATCCGCCCCTCCTCGACGAAGGCGCCGCCTTCGCCCTTGGCGCAGAACCCGAGATCCTCGAGGAACAGGATGGTGTTGATCGTGAAGGCGTCGTAGAGCTCGACCACGTCCACATCGGCGAGCCCGATGCCCGCCATCGCGAGCGCGCGGGGCGCCGACCGGGCCGCCGCGGTCACCGTGAGGTCGGGCATGCAGGCGATCTGGCTGTGGCTCGCCGAGGTTGCGATGCCGAGAAGCCAGGCCGGGGGAAGCGGGAAGTCCGCCGCGCGGTCCGCCCTGACCATGACCATGGCCGCGCCGGCATCGGTCACCAGGCAGCAATCCCGCACGGTGAACGGATCGACGACCATGCGCGCGCCCAGCACCTCGTCGACGGTCAGCGGATCGCGCATGAAGGCGGCCGGGTTCAAGCCCGCCCAGCGCCTCGCGGCCACCGCGACCTCGGCGAGCTGTTCGCGGGTCGTGCCGTACTCGTGCATGTGGCGCGAGGCGGCCAGCGCATAGGCGTTGATCGGCTGGCGCGGCCGGTAGACGGTCTCGTAGGGGACCGGGCCCGGCCCCCCGCCGCCGCGCCCGGCGCTGCGGGCGTTGCTGCCATAGGCGATCAGCGCGACCTCGCAGAGCCCCGCGTCCAGGGCGAGCGCCGCCGATTGCAGAAAGTTGACGTAGGACGAGCCGCCGATATTGGTGCCGTCCAGGACCGTCGGGCTCAGCCCCAGATATTCCGCCATCGAAAGCCCGATCAGCGAGTCGGTGAAGTCGGCGCCGAACACCCCGTCGACGCGCTCCTTGGCGATACCGGCGTCGGCGAGGGCGTGGTGGACGGCTTCGGCCATGATCTCCATCCGGGATCGGCCGGGCAGCTCGCCGAACTCGGTGAGCCCGATGCCGACGATCGCCGCCGCCCCGCGCAGGTCGCCGCTCATCGGACGTCTCCGCTCGCGGGGGCCGTGGCGGGCCGAAACAGGACCACCCTGTCGCCCTCGATCTCGCCGACGAAGGCGGTCACGGCGTCGCCGATCCGCACCGCGTCCGGGGCGATGTCGACGACCCGCGTCATCATGCGGGGTCCCTCCGCGAGATCGACCAGCGCGATGTTGTAGTCCTCGCCGTGCCCGGGCCGGACACGCACGACGGAGGTCGCGTGGACGGTCCCCTCTCCCGAGGCCCGGACGGTGTCGAGCTCCGCCGAGCCGCAGTCCGGACAGAGCGCGCGCGGGTAGTGGACGTGGACGCCGCAGCTTGCGCAGCGCTGGATCCTGAACGCGCCCTCGGCCAGCCCGGCCTCGAAAGCCGCATCGGGCCCCGGTCCGTGGAACCGTGTGTGCACCATCCTGTCCACCCCGCTTCTCCGTGCCTGAAGATGGGGTTTTTCGACTGCAAGCGACCGGACGTCAACGCGGCCAGGCGAGGCCTCTCCCTGTCGGACCCGATCGTCGCGGCGTAAAATCGGGCCGGAAGGAGCCGCACTTGAACGGAACGACGGGCTGCGTACCCCACCGGGTGATCCGCGAGGAGCGCCCCGACGGGACGATCCTCCTGCGCTCGGGCCTCGAGCTCGGCCCGGTCGCGCGAACCACGCTCGACTGGTTGAACCGCTGGGCGGCGGACGCGCCGGATCGCGTCTTCGTCGCCGAGAGGAGCGGCGATGGCTGGCGCGAAGTCACCTATTCAGAGATGGCGCAGTCGGTCCGGTCCGCCGCGCAAGGCCTGCTGGCGCGGGGGATCGGATACGGCAGCCCGGTCGTGGTGCTGTCCGGCCCCTCCGTGGATCACGCCATCCTGACGCTGGCGGCCCAGGCCATCGGCGCACCCCTGGTGCCGCTGGCCGAGCAATACTCCCTCTTGCCCGAGGCCCGGCCCAGGCTGCGCTACTGCGCCGGCAAGGTACGCCCCGCGATGGTCTATGCCGCCGATGCGGAGGCCTACGGGCCGGCGCTCGCGCTCGACATCTTCGAGGGCATGCACAAGGTCGCGACCCGGACCGCGGGCAACGGGATCGCCGCGTTCGCCGACATCCTGAAGGGCGACGCCGCCGCGGATTTCGATGCGGCTTTCGCCAAAGTGGGGCCCGACACGCTCGCCAAGATCCTGTTCACCTCGGGCTCCACCTCCGACCCCAAGGGCGTGCCCCAGACCCAGCTCATGCTGACCGTAAACCAGGCGCAGTACCTCGCCTGCCTCCCTTTGCTCGGCCGGAAGCCGCACAAGATCCTGAGCTGGCCGCCCTGGAACCACGTCTTCGCCGGCAACTCGGACTTCAACATGATGCTGGCGAATGGCGGCAGCCTCTATCTCGACGACGGCAAGCCGGCCGGCAGGCTGTTCGAGCGCACGCTGGAGAACCTGCGCATGCATCCGGGGACGTTGTCGATCGACCTGCCGATCGCGCATGCGCTCACCGTCCAGGCGATGCGGGCCGATCCCGGGCTGCGCCGGGGCTATTTCCGCGATCTCGACATGTTCTTCTACGCCGGGGCGTCGTTGCCCGCCGATGTCTGGGCCGCGATCGAGGAGATGGCGCTGGCCGAGCGCGGCGAGGCGCCCCTGATGATCTCCGGCTGGGGCATGACCGAGACCGCGCCCTGCGCGGTGCTGTACCACCAGAGGGGCGGCGCATCGGGGATGGTGGGCGTGCCGGTGCCCGGGTTGACGGCGAAGCTGATCCCCCTCGGCGGCGGGCGCTACGAGCTCAGGGTCGCCGGCCCCAACGTGATCGACGGCTATTTCGAGGATCCCGGGCGCAGCGCCGCGAGCTTCGACGAGGAGGGGTTCTTCCTCACCGGGGACGCGGTGCGCCTCGTCGATCCCGCCGACGACGCGCGCGGACTGTTCTTCGACGGCAGACTCACCGAGGACTTCAAGCTGACCACCGGCACATGGGTCCGGGCGAGCGTATTGCGCGTGGAGACGTTGGCGGCGCTTTCCGGCCTGGCCCAGGACATCGTCGTGGTGGGCGAGGGGCGGGCGGAGATCGGATTGCTGGTGTTTCCGGCGCCCGGACGCCGCGCCGGGCACGCGTCGACGGACACCGGCGGGGCGGTGCTGGACGAGGCCTACGCCGCCCAACTCCGGGCCGTGCTGGACAAGCGCGCGGCGGAGGCGACGGGATCGTCGATGCGCATCGCCCGCGCGCTGGTCCTCGCCGAGCCGCCCTCGGTCGGCGCCGGGGAGATCACGCCCAAGGGAAGCCTCAACGTTCGAACCGTCGCGGCCCGGCGCGCCGGCCTCGTCGAGCGCCTGTACGACGACGCGGACCCGGCCGCGATCCGGCTTGCGCGGCCCCGATAGACTCTTACGGAAAGGCGAGGACATGCCGCCCGCTCCCAAACTCCGCCATTTCTGCGACATCGCCGCCGAGCTCGGACCGATCCGCGAGATGGGGGACGGGCGCGCCGGGCGGCGGCGGATCATTCCGATCGTCGGCGGGCGGGTCACGGGACCGGAAATTTCCGGCCGCATCCTGAACCTCGGAGCGGACTGGCAGACGATCTTCGCCGACGGGACCGCCGAGCTCGACACCCGCTATGCCATGGAGACCGACGACGGGGCCCTGATCGAGGTGGTGAATTACGGCTTCCGCCACGGGCCGGCCGAAATGATCGAGCGCCTCGCCGCCGGCGAGGACGTCCCGCCCGGGAGCTACTACATGCGCACCCAGGCGCGGCTCGAAACCGGCGATGCCAGATACGCGTGGGTCAACCGGATGCTGTTCGTGGGCGCGGGGGCGCGGCAGAAGTCTTCGGTCCGGGTTTCGCTCTTCGTCATCGAGTGAACGGCGAGGACGATCGGGTTTCCCGATCACCGCATCAGCCCGGGGAGGAACAACGAGATCTCCGGGAAGGCGACCAGCAGGGCGACGACGACGACCTCGCAGGCGAGAAACCAGACCACGCCGCGGAAGATCGTGCCGAGCGGGACCTCGTCGCCGACCACGCTCTTGACGATATAGACGTTGAACCCGACCGGCGGGGTCATCAGCCCGATCTCGAGATACTTGATCACCAGAACGCCGAGCCAGACGAGGTCGAGGTTGAGCGCCTCGAACATCGGCAGCAGCAGCGGGAGCGTCAGCAGCATCAGCCCGAGCGGTTCCAGGAACATGCCGAGGACGACGTAGATCAGCGAGGTCGCCAGCACCAGCAGCAGCGGATCGAGCGCCCAGTCGCCGATCATCTCGCCGATGAAGAACGGGACCCCGCTGAGCGCGAGGAACCGGGTGAGCAGCACGGCGCCGATGGCGATGAAGAAGATCTTCGCCGTTCCGACGAGCGCTTCCATGACGCTGGTGCGGAACAGCGCCCAGCTCATGCGCCCCTGCGACGCGGCGATGACGAAGGACAGGAACGCGCCGAACGCGCCCGCCTCGGTCGGCGTCACCAGCCCGGTATAGATTCCGCCGACGATGCCGAGGATCAGCACCAGGATCGGCCACACGTCGCCGAGCGCCGCGATCTTGCGGCCGAGCGGTATCCTTTCCCGCACCGGCGGGGCGAGGCCGGGGTCGAGCGCGCAGCGCGTGACGATCATCGCGGCGTAGACCACGGCGGTCAGGATCCCGGGCAGCACGCCCGCGATCAGCAGCTGCGCGATCGAGGTCTCGGCGAAGATGCCGTAGAGCACCATCAGGATGGAGGGCGGGATCAGCGAGCCCAGCGTCCCCGCCGCCACCACCACGCCGGTCGACAGCCCCCGGTCGTAGCCGTGGCCGATCATCTCGGGGATGGTGATGCGGCCCATCGCGGCGGCGGTCGCCAGGCTCGACCCCGAGGCCGCCGAGAACCCGGCGCAGGCGAAGTTGCTGGCGACCGCGAGCCCGCCCGGCAAGTTGCCGAGCCAGAGCCGCGCGGCGTTGAACAGCGACGCGCTGATCCCCGAATGATGCGCCACCGCGCCCATCAGAAGGAACATCGGGATGGCCGAGATCGACCAGTTGGCGGCGAACTCGAAGGGGGTGTTCTTGACCACGCCTGCGGCCACGCCGGGGCCGCGGATCAGGATGATGCCGACGATCGACACGCCGCCCAGCGCGACGCCGATCGGCACCCGGATCGCGATCAGCGCCAGCACCGCGCCGATTCCGGCAAAGCCGATTTCGAGATGGGTCACGTCAGGCGCCCCCGCTCACCGGCGTCGCGGGCGCGGACCTCCAGCGTGGCCGAATCCGGCCCGCCGGAACCGCGGCCGAAATGGCGGACCAGCGCGAGTGCGACATAGAGCGCCATGGCGCCGAGGCCGATGGTCAGGAACCAGCGGCTCGGCCACACCGCAACCAGGTCCACCGAGGTCTCCCATGCCTCGCCCTCGCGGGTCCGGCGCAGCGCCTCGACCCCGGTGTAATAGACGAAGAACAGGAGGTAGGCGAGCGTCACCAGCCCGGCGCAGCCGACCAGCGCGGCGAGCGGGCGGCCGCTCATCCGCCCGGTGAACAGCTCGACGATCAAATGCCCCTCGGCGAAGGTCACATAGGCCAGCGGCAGGAACACCACCCCGACCATGTAATAGGCGGCGACGATCTCGGTGGTGCCGTCGATCGGGTCGTTGAACAGGAATTTGGTGGCCACGTCGGCGACGATGTGCAGCATCATCAGCACCAGCGCCACGCCGCCCGCGACGGCGAGACCCTCGCCGAGCCTCTTGAGAGGACGCTCGGGTTTGAACGACGCCATGCTGCCCTCCCCCCGTTCCGGGGCTCGTCACACTGTCGGCAATCGAGACCTTGGGTCAAGGCTTGGCCCCGGCGACGCGAGATTGGACTTGGACGCCCTGCCTCCCGGCCGATACAGTCTAACGCGGACACCGGGACGCCGGGACGACGACAACCGACAGGGGGACGAGAGATGTCCAGACGATTGCTGCTTGCGACGCCCTTCGCCGCCGCGCTGGCCTTTGCGGCGCAGCCCGCATCGGCGGCCGAATACGTGTACGGATCGTGGAACAGCCCGAAGAACGTGGTGCTGACCCAGGGCGTGGGACCCTATCTCAAGGCGGTCACCGCGGAGACCGGCGGCTCGCTGAAATGGAAGCTGCTGGCGGGCGGGCAGCTGTTCGGCGGGCGCGCTACCCTGGCCGGCATCCGCGACCGCATCGCCGATGCCGGCGGGCCGGTGATTCCGGCGTTCACCCGCAAGGAGCTGCGCGCCGCCAACGTGGTCTACGACCTGATCAACGCGTCGGTCTCGCCGGTCGTCATGGCCGGCGCCGTGGCCGAGACCTACCACCTCGATTGCCCGGCGTGTAAGGGCGATTTCTCCAGGAACAACGCGCTGTTCCTGGCCAACTACGCGTCGACCCGGTTCAACCTCCTGTGCCGCGCGCCGATCACCAAGGCGTCCGACATGAAGGGCCGGCGGGTACGCGTCGTCGGCGCGCTCGGCCGCTTCCTGAAGTCGCTCGGCGCCGTTCCGGTCGGCGGCAGCCCGGCCAAGGCGGTGCAGGCGATCCAGCGCGGCAATCTCGACTGCATCGCCGGGCCGATCAGCTGGCTGCAATCCTTCGGCCTCTGGGACCTCACCAAGCACGTGCTCGACGCGCAGCTCGCCATCCAGCCGACGCCGTCGGGCATGGTGGTCAACCGCGACGCGTGGAAGGCGCTGTCGAAGGCCGAGCGGACGGCGATGATCAAGCACGCGCCCGGGCTGATCGCCAACATCACGATCCGGGGCTACATGACCGAGGACGTGCAGGTGCGCGCGGAGGCGAAGAAGCGCGGCGTCACGATCACCGCCGAAGACGGCTTGATGGGTCCTGCCTTCGAGGCCTACAAGAAGAAGGAACTCGAGATCGTTCCCGCGCTGGCGAAGAAGGACGGGGTGAAATCGGCGGACGCGATCGTCGAGGCGCATCTCGCCAATGTCGCCAAGTGGGAGAAGATCCACGCAAAGACCGGCGACGATCCCGACAAGTTCGCGCAGGCGCTGTGGGACGAGGTGTTCAGCAAGCTCGATCCCGACAAGATCTAGGGTGAGGCGGCACGGCGGACATCGCCCGCCGTGCCGCTCGCGACGTCGTCGATACAAGCCCCTCACGATCGGCTTCGTATCGGAGGCCGTCCGGGATATGCTGCACGGCACAGCCAACGGCGGGAGGAAAGCATGCTGCGCCGTTTGATCGATGGAGCGGTGCTGATCGCTCTGGCCTGGTTCCTGCTCGTGCGGCTCGACGCCGGTCAGGCGGTGCTCGGGCTGGCCATTGCGGCGGTCATTGTCTGGACTGTCTGGCGCATTCATCGGCTGTGGCAGAAGTACCGGCAGCTGCTGCATGAGCTGGCGGCGGCGGAGGCGGCGAAACTGTCCGACGATCCGGCAGAGGTTGAACGCGCCGAACGGATCCTGCGCGAGCGCCGCATGACGCGCGCCGCCGACATGACCCTGATGAGCGGCTTTTTCCTGGGGTCCGCGGCCAGCGCTGACGCGCCGATGGAGCATGGCATGGGCGGCAGCCATGACGGGTTCGGCGGCGACGGGGCCGGCGGTTTCGGAGGCGGCGACATGGGCGGCGGCTTCGGCGGCGGCGAAGGCTAGGGTCCCGGTTCCGAAATTCCTTCCCTTGAGACGGGGTATCTCTTCGCCCATCGGGGCGGAGCCCGCACCGAAATTCTAAACCGGACGGCGATGGGCCAAGCCCGACCGTGACGGTGGCGGCGGCGGGCGGAACGCTTCCACCCAAAGCAGCCGTCGATCGAGCGCGCCACGCACCCGGCAAACTGCTCTACGCTGCCCATCCCGTTACGCCAGGACGCGCTCTCTCCCGGGGTCGTAGAATGGGCGCAGCGAGGCTCGCGCGGGCCAGGCCTTGCCGGCGACCTCGATCTCGTAGCGTCCCGCCTCGATCCATTCCCGCGTCACGCCCGCCTCCCGGCCGACATAGCCCATGCCGATGGCGGCGCCCACGGTGTGGCCGAACATGCCCGAGGTGAGGTAGCCCACGATCTTGCCGTCGCGGTGGATCGGCTCGTAGTGGTAGAGCAGCGGCTCCGGATCCTCCAGGGCGAACTGGACCAGGCGCTTCGTCACCCCCTCTTCCTTCTGGCGCAGCACGGCGTCGCGCCCGATGAACCCCGCGTTCTTGCCAAGCGCCACGGCGAAGCCGAGGCCGGCTTCCTGCGGCGTGTCCTCGTCGCTGATGTCGTGCCCCCAGTGCCGATAGCCCTTTTCCATCCGGAGCGAGTTCACGGCGTGGAATCCGACCGGCCGCAACCCGAAATCCCCGCCATGGGCCATGAGTTCGTCACAGACGCCGGCGGCGAATTCGGCCGGCACGTAGAGCTCCCAGCCGAGCTCGCCGACATAGGTGATGCGGGTCGCGCGCGCCGTCGCATAGGCAATGTCGATCTCCCGGGACGAGGCGAAGGGAAAGGCGTCGTTCCCGAGATCCGCGCCGGTCACCCGGGACAGCAGGTCCCGCGCCCGCGGTCCCATGACGCCGAGGACGGCGTAGGCGGAGGTCACGTCGGTCACCGTGGCCCGGGAGGTGTCCGGGACATGGCGCCTGAGCCAGTCGACGTCCCGAACCTGGCTTTCCACCCCGGTGACGACGAGGAAGCGGTCTTCCGCGAGGCGCGTCACCGTCACGTCGGCCTCGATGCCGCCACGGTCGTTGAGCCACTGCGTGTAGACCACGCGGCCGGGAGGAACCGCGATGTCGTTGGCGCAGACGATGTTGAGCACCGATTCCGCATCGGCGCCCGAGACCAGGATCTTGCCGAAGCTGCTCTGGTCGATCAGCCCGACCCGCTCGCGAACCGTCCTGTGCTCTTCGGCCGAATATTCGAACCAGTTCTGCCGCCCCCAGGAATACTCGTAGGCCGGTTCGACGCCCTCCGGCGCGTACCAGTTGGGGCGTTCCCACCCGGCCGCCTCCCCGAAGCAGGCCCGGCGCGCCGCGAGCCGGTCGTGCAGCGGCGATTTCCGGATCCCGCGCCCGGTCACGAATTGCCGGAACGGCCAGTGCATGTCGTAGAGCAGGCCGAGGCCTTCGATGACGCGGTCCCGAAGGTATCTCGGGTTCCCCTGGAACGGCTGCATGCGCCTGAGGTCGACCTCCCACAAATCCATGCCCGGGTGGCCGTTGACGATCCATTCGGCCAGCATCCTGCCCGCGCCGCCCGACGAGCCGATGCCGACCGAGTTGAACCCGCAGGCGACATAGAAGTTCCGCAGCTCGGGCGCTTCGCCGAGCAAATACCGGTCATCCGGCGTAAAGCTCTCCGGCCCGCAGAAAAAGGTCCGCACGCCGGTCTCGGCGAGGATCGGGATGCGGTGGAGCGCGCTCTCCAGGATAGGCTCGAAGTGGTCCCAGTCGTCGGGCAGCTGGTCGAACTCGAAATCCTCGGGGATGCCGTCCATGCCCCACGGCTTGGCCTCCTTCTCGAAGGCGCCCACCAGCAGCTTGCCGGCGTCCTCCTTGACATAGACGCCCGCGTCCTGCTCGCGCAGCGACGGGGTGTCGGGGCTCAGCCCGTCGATCGCCTCGGTCATGATGTAGAAATGCTCGGCGGCATGGAGCGGCACGTTGACTCCCGCCATGCGGCCGATCTCGCGGCCCCACATGCCGCCGCAATTGACCACGAACTCCGCGTCGATATCGCCGTCTTCCGTCGTCACCCCGGCGACGCGCCCAGCGTTCCGGCGAATGCCCGTGACCCTGGTGTTCTCGAAAACCCGTGCGCCGCGCATCCGGGCGCCCTTGGCATAGGCGAGCGTGGTGTCGACGGGGTTGGTCTGCCCCTCGGCCGGGATGAAGACCCCGCCGACCAAGTCGTCCGCGTTCAACAGCGGCCACACGTCCAGGGCTTCGCGCGGCGACAGGACCTGCACGTCGAGACCGAAACAGCGGCCCATCGAGGCGTTGCGCTTGAGCTCGGTGAAGCGCTCTTCGTTGGCCGCGACCAGCAAGGCGCCGTTCTGCTTGTAGCCCGTGGCCTGCCCGGTCTCGTCCTCCAGCGAACGGAGCACCTCGGCGGTGTACTGGGCGAGACGCGTCATGTTGAGCGTCGCGCGCAACTGGCCGATCAGCCCCGCGGCGTGCCAGGTCGTCCCGCTGGTGAGCGACTTCCGCTCCAGCAGGACGACATCGGTCCACCCGGCCAGGGTCAGGTGATAGGCGACGCTGCAGCCGATCACGCCGCCGCCGACGATGACCACCCGCGCCGCACCCGGCAGCTTGTCCGTCATGCGCATCTCCCGCTTGTCGTGGCGTCACGCTCCCGGGCCGGCCGGATGCCTCCGACGAATGCGATTGCATGGCCCGCCGCGCAAGCTACAGTCTTGACCCGAAACCGGTACCGGAGGAGCGGGCCGTGGAAGAGGCCAACCAGCCCGAGGTCCATCGCGGCCTGAAGGATTTGTGCTTCGAGCGATCGCCGACCACGTTCATCGACGGTCGGGCCGGCGAGCTCCGCTATCGCGGCTACTCGATTCACGATCTTGCCGCGCATTCGACCTTCGAGGAAACCGCCTACCTTCTGCTCTACGGCGAGCTGCCCGGGCGATCCGAGCTGGCGAAATTCGATGCCGCGCTGAAGCAGGCGCGCGCCCTGCCCGGCCCGGTCCACGACGTGATCCGCGCGGTGAAGGACGCGCATCCCATGGACGTGCTGCGGACCGCGGTGTCGGCCCTTGCCGCGCACGACCCCGAGACGGAAGACAATTCGCTCGATGCGACCCGCCGCAAGGGCATCCGGCTCACCTCGCAGGTGCCGATGATCGTGACCGCGCACCACCACATCCGGCACGGTCGGGACCCGGTGCCGGCGAGCCCCGAGCTCGGCCACGCCGCGAATTTTCTGTTCATGCTCAAGGGGGAGACGCCGAGCGCGGACGCCAGCGCGCTGATGGACACCGACATGGTGCTGCATGCCGAGCACGGCTCGAATGCATCGTCTTTCACGGCGCGGGTGGTGGCGAGCACCGAGGCGAATTTGCATGCCGGGGTCACCGCCGCGGTGGCCGCGCTGTCCGGTCCGGCGCATGGCGGCGCGGCGGAGAACGTGATGCGCATGGCCAGAGAGATCGGCGATCCGTCCAAGACGGCGGACTACGTCAAGGCGAAACGCCGGGCGCGCGAGCCGATCATGGGCTTCGGCCACCGGGTCTACCGCGCGGAAGACCCGCGGGCGCGGCACATGCGGGACGGGGTCAGGCGCCTGTCGGAGGAGATGGGCGAGCCCCACTGGCACGCGATCCTGGAAGCCCTGGTCGAGGCGATGCGCCCCTATGCCCGTCATGGCGTCAACGTGAACGTCGATTTCTACGCCGGCGTCGTCTACTACCTGCATGGCATCCCCGAGGATCTGTTCGTGCCGATCTTCGCCATCGGCCGCATCCCGGGCTGGACGGTGCAGGCGATGGAGCAGCTGGACAACAACATCCTGATCCGCCCCCGCCTCCTCTATACCGGTCCCGAGCCGAGGGAATACGTCCCGATCGAAGAGCGCGGCTGAACGACGCGCCTGCCCGGCTCCCGGTTCACGACATCGCCGCGGCAATCGCCGCCGCGGCCACCATGTCGTCGACCGTCGCGCCGCGCGAGAGGTCGCATACCGGTCGCGCGAACCCCTGCAGGAAAGGCCCGACCGCCCGCGCGCCGCCGAGCTGCTCGCTCAGCTTGTACCCTATGTTGCCGGCGTCGAGGTCGGGGAATACCAGGACATTGGCCCGTCCCGCGACGTCGCTCGGTCCCCTGGTCTTCAGCGCGGCGATCCTCGGCACGATCGCGGCGTCCGCCTGGAGCTCGCCGTCGACCGCGATCTCCGGTGCGCGCGCGCGCACCAACGCCACCGCCCGCCGGACCTTCTCCACTCTTTCGTGTCTTGCGCTGCCATGGGTCGAGAACGACAGCATCGCCACAAGCGGGGCCACCCCGAGCAGGCGCTCGGCGCTGCGCGCCGAGGCGATCGCGATATCCGCGAGCGCTTCGGCGTCCGGATCGACGTTGACCGCGCAGTCGGCGAAGACGAGCGGGCCGCCGCCTCCGCGCGGCGCCATCAGGAAGAAGCTGGACGGCGTCGCGATGCCCTCCGCGAGACCCACCGACATCAGCCCCGCTTCGATCACGCGCGCCGTGGGATGGGTCGCCCCGGCCACCAGCGCATCGGCGTGGCCCGCCGTCACCGCCATCGCGGCGTAGAACAGCGGCCTGGTCAGCAGCCGCCGCGCCACCCGCTCGCTCGTTTTCGGCCGGCCCTCGACATAGAGCGACGCGTAGAGGTCGACCGCGCCGCTCGCCGAAGGCGATACGGTCTCCAGCCGGTCGAGCGAGACGCCCGCAGCCGCAGCCGTTTCCCGCAGCGCCGCGGGTTCGCCGATCAATATCGGGCGGGCGATGCCGTCGTCGTGCAGCCGTCTCGCGGCACGGACGATCCTCGGGTCATCGCCCTCCGGGAGCACGACGGACCGTCGAAGCGCTTTCGCGCGCTCGATCAGCCGCGCGACGATGTCCATCGACGGCCCCCGCCGGCATCGGCGGTCGCGATCGCGGCGAAGCGGGAGGTGCGGCCCCGTCCCACTACTGCGCCCGCATGTCGTCGATGCTGATGCCCGCCACGACGTTGGGCTTTTTCATCGCGTCCCGGCGGAACGGTTCGCCGAGCTCCTGGTTCAAAATGACCTCGATGAACGTGGTGACTCCCCGATCCTGCGCCGCGCAGGCCTCCCGGAGTTCGGTCGTCAGCTCCTCCATCGTGCGCGCCGTCACCCCCTTCACCCCGCACGCCTCCGCGACCCCGGCGAAGCTCAGCCTGGGATGCAGCTCGGTGCCGACGAAGTTGTTGTCGTACCAGAGCGTCGTGTTCCGCTTCTCCGCGCCCCACTGGTAGTTGCGGAAGATCACCATGGTGATCGCCGGCCACTCATCGCGGCCGCAGGACGTCATCTCGTTCATCGAGATGCCGAACGCGCCGTCTCCAGCGAAGCCGACGACCGGCACGTCGGGGCAGCCGATCTTGGCGCCGATGATGGCGGGAAAGCCGTAGCCGCACGGTCCGAACAGTCCCGGCGAGAGGTACTTGCGACCCTGCTCGAATGTCGGATAGGCGTTGCCGATCGCGCAGTTGTTGCCGATGTCGGTCGAGATGATGGCGTCCTTCGGCAGGCCGACCTGGATCGCCCGCCACGCCATCCGCGCCGACATGCGGTCCGGCTCGCGCTGCCGGGCATCCAGATTCCAGCTGGTTCCCGGATCGTCCTCTTCGTGGTCCATGCTCGACAGCGCCTGGAGCCACGCCGAACGGGTGCCGTGGATGGTTGCCCGGCGCTCCTCGCGGCCGGCATCGCCGGCGCCGTGGGACAGGCGTTCGAGGAGCCGGCGCGCCACCTTCCGCGCATCGCCGCAGATCCCGACCGTGACCGTCTTGGTGAGGCCGATGCGGTCCGGGTTTATGTCCACCTGGATGACCGCCGCCTCTTTCGGCCAGTAGTCGATTCCGTAGCCCGGCAGGGTCGAGAACGGGTTGAGCCTTGTGCCCAGCGCGAGCACGACGTCCGCCTGCGCGATGAGCTCCATCGCGGCCTTCGAGCCGTTATAGCCGAGGGGGCCGACCGCGAGGGGGTGCGAGCCGGGGAAGCTGTCGTTGTGCTGGTAGCCGGAGCAGACCGGCGCGTCGAGGCGCTCGGCGAGCGCCCGGCAGGCGTCGATCGCGTTGCCGATCACCGCGCCGCCACCCGACAGGATCACCGGGAAGCGCGCATCCGAGAGCAGCCGCGCCGCCTCGGCGATCGACTCCTCGCCCCCCGCCGGGGGCTCGATATGCACCGGCGGCGGCAGCTCGATGTCGATTTCCCGGGTCCAGAAATCGCGCGGGACGTTGATCTGCGCCGGCGCCGAGCGGCGCACCGCGTTCTCGATCACCCGGTTGAGCACCTCCGCCATCCGCGACGGGTCGAGCACCTCTTCCTGGTAGCACACCATCTCCTCGAACAGCGCCATCTGCGGCACCTCCTGGAACCCGCCCTGGCCCATGGTCCGGTTGGCCGCCTGGGGGGTGACCAGCAGCATGGGGGTGTGGTTCCAGTAGGCCGTCTTGACCGGGGTCACGAGATTGGTGATCCCCGGGCCGTTCTGGCCGATGCACATGGCGATCTTGCCGGTGGCCCGGGTGTAGCCGTCGCACATGAAGCCCGCATTGCTCTCATGCGCGGCGTCCCAGAAGGTGATTCCGGCCTTGGGGAACAGGTCCGATATCGGCATGAAGGCGGAGCCGATGATTCCGAATGCGTGTTCGACCCCGCGCCTCTGCAAGACCTTCACGAAGGCTTCCTCAGTCGTCATTCGCATGGCGATACGTCCCTGTCAGTTTCTTTCCCGTGGCCCGGCGGATTCCGCGGCATCAACCCTTCCCCTTCCAGGGGATCAGCCAGGCCTCGAGCGCCCGCATGAGCATCTCTATGGCGAAGCCGATCGCGCCGATGATGATGATGCCGATCACCACGACGTCGGTCTGGAGAAAGTTCTTGGCGATCATCATCATCGAGCCGACCCCCTGGTCCGCGGCCACCAGCTCGGCGGCGACCAGCGTGCCCCAGCACACCCCCATGGAGGTCCTGAGCCCGGTGAATATCTCCGGCAACGCGTTGGGCAGGATCACGTGGCGCAGCACCTGGGTCTTGGACGCCCCCAGGGAATAGGCCGCGTGGACCTTGGAGATCTGTACCGAGCTGACCCCGGCGCGGGCGGCGATCAGCATGATGAACAGCGCGGCCAGGAACAGCAGGAAGACCTTGGCCACCTCGTCGATCCCCAGCCACAGGATCACCAGCGGGATCAGGGCAAGCGGCGGGATCGGGCGGACGAATTCGACGATCGGATCGAAGAGCCCGCGCGCCGCCGAATTCAGACCCATGGCGAAGCCGAGCGGGATACCCGCCAGCGCGCCGAAGAACACGCCGAGGAGCACGCGCTTGACCGAGGTCCCGACATGCTCCCAGAGCGAGATGTTGCGATAGCCCTCGCTGAGCAGGCCCATGAACCGGTCTATGACACCCGGCTTGGCCCGGTTGGGGTTGTCCCACGGATAGAGACCGCCCTCCAGCGGCGGCCAGAAGATGGGATCGATCACGCCGCCGACGGTGGTGATCGACCAGGCAACGATCAACGCGACCACGGTCACGATCGACCAGAGCCGGCCCGAGTTCACCGCCGAGGCGTCGCCGAACTTGACCGTCTTCTGCCGCGTGAAGCTGCTGTCCGCGACGCCGAGCCAGATCGCCAGCCCGCCGGGTTGCTTGCGGTTCGCCATGATCTTTCCTTCAGTGCGTATCCGCGCCGCCCATGATCTCCTCCTCCATTTCCCAGATCATCGAAAGGATCTCTTCGCGGGCGGAAATGAAGTCGGGCTGGGCCTTGATCTTGCGCGCATCTCCCTCGACGCCCTGATCGGCGAAGGGCAGCGTATATTCCTTGTGGATGCGACCGGGGCGCGGCGCCATGACCACGAGGCGTTCGCCCAGGAACAAGGCTTCCTCGACCGAATGCGTGATCAGGACGATGGTCTTGCCGGTCTCCTTCCACAGCTTGAGCACCAGCCCCTGCATCTTCTCGCGGGTCAGCGCGTCCAGCGCGCCCAGAGGTTCGTCCATCAGGATGACGTCGGGTTCGTTGGCCAGGCAGCGCGCCAGCGCCACACGCTGCTGCATGCCGCCGGAAAGCTGGTAGACCGGCTTCTCCGCGAAGTCCTGCAACGCCGTCACTTCGAGCAAGTGCCGGACCGTGCCGTCGATTTCGGAACGAGGCACGCCGCACATGCGCGGGCCGAAGCTCACGTTCTGGGCGACCGTCATCCATTCGAACAGGGCGCCCTGCTGGAACACCATGCCGCGTTCCTTGTGCGGACCCTCGATCCGATGGCCGTTGAGCAGCGCCTGCCCCGCGGTGGGCGTGAGAAACCCGCCGACAATGTTGAGCAGCGTGGTCTTGCCGCAGCCCGAGGGGCCGAGCACGGCCATCAACTCCCCCGGCTTGAGATGCAGCGAGACGTCTTCGAGGGCGTGGACCTGGCCGCCATTCGCCAGGGTGAACACCATGGAGACGTTTTCGATGACGAGCCCTTCCATCGCCCCTTCTCTGGTCGGGTCCCGGAGGAGTCAGGCTCGAGCAGCCGCGCCCGGCCTGACCCGCGAACACTTCATGCCGCGCCGCGCCGCGCGTCAAGGCCGAACGGTCCGGGACGGGTCGCCCTCCCCGCTTCCCCCGTTCTCCGGGGACGCCGAAGCAGGGAGGGAAAGCTCGTTGGCAGCCGCTTCCGGCTTACAGGAAGCTGCCGTCGATCGCGAAGTCGTAGCTGTCCAGCGCCTTGTCGAGCTGGCCCTGCTTGACGAAGAAGTCAGCCACCTCCTTGGTGAACTGCTGCACCGTGCCGCCCAGCCAGGCCTTGGACTTCTGGTCCGCCGCCGTTGGGAAGGAGAACATGCCGAGCATGTTCTCCGTCGCGGCGAGGTCCATCCCGGCGGCCTTGGAGATGGTCTTCACGTAACGCTTGGGCTCCTTGCCATAGGCCGCGTTCGCCTGGTCGGTGACGCTCATGAATTTCTTCAGGAGGTCTGGCTGCTCCTTGGCGAATTTCTCGGTTACCGAAACGACGTCGAAGACGCGGATGCCGATGGCTTCCTGCTCCTTGGCGGTCATCAGCTCCGAGCCGTACTCCTTCATGCGCTGGAGCGGCCCTCCGAAGGCGCAGGCCGCGGCGACGTCGCCGCGCGCCAGCGCGACCGCGGCGTCCGCGCCGTTCATCTGAACCATGTTGACCTTCGACGCGTCGACGCCGAGATGATCGAGCGTGCGCAGCAGCTTGTAGTGGGTCACGTTGCCGATCGGCGTGGCGATCTTCATGCCCGCAAGCTTCGCCGCGTTGGCCTTGGTGATCCCGGTATCGCGGTGGACGACGCAGTTGTCCGCCTCGGCATAGCTCACCGCCACGCCGACCAGCTTGAGCGGCAGGCCGCTGGAGACCGCGACCACCCAGGGAACCAGCCCCTGCGAATAGGCGATGTGCACGTCGCCCGAGGCCATCGCCTGGCTCATCTCGTTGCCGTTGCCGAAGGCGCGCCATTCCACCTCGACGCCGAGCGCCTCGTCATAGGTCTTCTCGAGCTGGGCGACCTGGTTGGCGGTCGGCCATTCGAGGAAATAGGCCACCGTGATCTTGTCGAGGGCCGATGCCGACGAGGCGAACACCATCGCAAGCCCCGCCGCGAAAACCGCCATGAGATTAGTCCGTGTCATGTCTAGCGTTCCTCCCAGTGTCTGGTGAATTGGTCATGACGCGTCTCGATGCCGTCCCGCGGCCGGCACCAATCGTTCCTCCTTCGGCCGGAAACCGGTCTACCGTCATCCCCCCTCAGTCCACCGCGTCGATGGCGGCCCCGAGGATGTCGGCGAGCTCTCCGATCTGGTCCTCGGTGATGATCAGCGGCGGCGACAGCGCGATCGTGTCGCCGGTCTGGCGCGCGATCAGCCCGCTGTCGAAGCACTCCAGATAGACCGCGAAGCCGCGCGCCCCCGCCTCCCCCGGGCGCGGCGCCATCTCCACCGCCCCCATCAGCCCGATATTGCGGATGTCGATCACGTTGCGCCGCCCGCGGAGCCCGTGCAGCGCGTCCTCCCACACCGGCGCCAAGGCGCGCGCGCGCTCGAACAACCCCTCCTCGGCATAGACCTCCAGCGTCGCCAGACCCGCCGCGCAGGCCAGCGGATGCCCCGAATAGGTGTAGCCGTGGAACAGCTCCACACCCGCCGGGCCCGCCATCAGGGTGTCGTAGACCCCCTTGCTCACGCCCACCGCCGACATCGGTACCGTCGCGTTGGTCAGCCCCTTCGCCATGGTGATCATGTCGGGCTCGACCCCGAAGCGCTCGGCCGCGAACGCCGCCCCAACCCGCCCGAAACCGGTGATCACCTCGTCGAAGATCAGCAATATCCCGTGCCGGTCGCAGAGCTCGCGGATGCGCGCCAGATACCCCTCCGGCGGGACCAGAACCCCGGTCGAGCCCGCCACCGGCTCGACGATCACCGCCGCGATCGTCGAGGCGTCGTGCAGCCCGCAGAGCCGCTCCAGATCGTCCGCCAGATGCGCCCCCCAGGCCGGGTGGCCGCGCGAGAACGCCATCTCACCAAGGTCGTGGGTGTGGCGCAGATGGTCCACCCCCGCCAGCAGATTGCCGAACTGCTTGCGGTTGTTCGCCATCCCGCCAACCGCCGTGCCGCCGAAGCCCACCCCGTGATAGCCCCGCTCGCGGCCGACCAGACGGGTCCGCGTCGCCTCGCCGTTCTGGCGGTGATAGGCCAGCGCGATCTTCAGCGCCGTGTCCACCGCCTCCGAACCCGAGTTGCAGAAGAACGCGTGGTCCAGAGACCCCGGCATCAGCGCCGCCAGACGGCCGGCCAGCTCGAACGCCCCCGGATGGCCGCACTGGAAGGCCGGCGCATAGTCCATCGCCGCCGCCTGCTCCCGGATCGCGCGGACGATCCGCTCGCGCCCGTGCCCCGCGTTGACGCACCACATCCCCGCCGAGCCGTCGAGCAGACGCCGCCCGTCATCGGTCGTGTAGTGCATCCCCGCCGCCGACACGATCATCCGCGGCGCCGACTTGAACTGACGGTTCGCCGTGAACGGCATGAAATACGGCTCAAGCGTGTTCGCCGTGCTGCGCGCAGTGTCCGGCATCTCAGACTCCAGGACGGGGTAAGGGGTGGGCGGTGAGTCTCGTGGGAGCCGACGCGTGCGCCCCCGCCCCGTTGACCGTCGACAGGGAATAGCCCGCGGGGAAGGTCTCCGCCCTGCTCGCTCCGGCGAAACCGACAGGGTTCGCACCTGGCGCTTGCGCGCTCGGATCGGCAAGGCAGCGGACAACGTCGCCGTTCATGGTCGAGCACCAGCCTGACTGCGCGGTGGAACCGAAGGCACCGCTAGGCTGTTTCCGATTCCAAACGCGCTCTCAGTCTATGTAAACGTTTGCATCCGTCAATAGCGGAACGGCGCAGGAAGCAGACTGGGCTTCGGACCCTTCAGACCGCCGGCTCGACGGCCTTGCAGGTGCCGCGCACGATCAGTTCCAGAGGGCAGCAATGCTCGTGATGGAAGTCCGCCTCCGGCCAGTCGATCATCTCGATCAGGACGTCGGCGGCCAGCTGTCCGATCCGGCGGGCCGGAATGCGCACCGTGGTGAGGCCCGGCTCGAACGCGGACGAGCCGCGGAAATCGCCGATCCCGATGACCGAGATGTCGTCCGGCACCCGGATGCCGAGGGAGGCGGCGGCAAAGATGGCGCCCTGGGCGATCACGTCGTTTCCGGCGAGGATGGCGGACGGACGGCCGCCGTCCCGCAGATCGCGGGCAATCATCTCTTTCGACATCTGGATGTCGTAGGGACAGACGAAGCGCCGCCGCTCCGGAACCGCCAGCCCGGCGTCGCGCATCGCGTCCATCGCCCCCTTGCGCCGGCCGGCCGCCCGGTCGTTGGACCGCTCCTCGCCGGTCGCAAACAGGATGTCGCGATGGCCGAGCGCCAGCAGATGCTCGGCCGCCATGCGGCCGGCCAGCTCGTTGTCGAAGCCGATACACGGCCAGTCCCGGCCCGGCCGGTAGTTCCACAGCAGGGCGGCGGGGATGCCCTGCCGCTCGATCTGCATCAGCGTCTCCCGCCGATGCTCGAGCCCGATCAGAGCCAGCGCGTCGACCCGCTGTTCGGAGAGCGAGCGGACCAGCACGGTCTCGCGCGCGAGGTCATAGCCATGGGCGGCGATCAGCATGGTCCGCCCGTGGATCGCGAGCGCCGACGAAAAGGTCTGGAGCATCTCCGAGAAGATCGCGTTGTCGATGGTCGGGACGACCAGGCCGACGCATCCCGTGGTGCCGCTGACCATGCTGCCCACCGCCCGGTTGCGGACATAGCCCAACTCGTCGACCGCCTTGCGGATGCGTTCCCGGGTCGGGCGTCGGACCACTTCGGGATTGTTGAAATATCGCGAAACGGTAGCCGGCGAGACCCTGGCGCGGCTCGCCACGTCGACGATTCCCGGCAGGCGCTCGCGTTTTCTTGATCGTGCCATGGTCAGGGTGACGACATTAGCAATTCAAGTCGAATATCTAGCTCGCAAGACTCGAATACTTCAAGGGAAGTGTCGCCGGCCGAAGAGCGAACCGCCGGCGACCATGATGAAAACATTTACAGATGTGTTTTCATCGCATAGCGTTCCCGAAGACGCGGACTGCGACAGGCTTCGAAAGGCGCGTTCCCGGACAGCCGGCAGAGCCGGGCCCGAAAGACGCCCGGCATGCGGCGCGCCGAACCCGAACGGGACAGGAAGCGGGTTTGGAATTTCTCGACCATTTCGGCGCGGTCTTCACATGGTCCTCCATGCTGATCCTGTGCGCCGGCACGGTCGGCGGGCTGCTGCTGGGCGCAACGCCCGGCCTGTCGCCCACCATGGCGGTCGCCCTGCTGATCCCCTTCACCTTCCACATGGACCCGGCCCAGGGGCTGATGCTGCTGGGCGCCGCCTATACCTCGACCGTCGCCGGCGGCGCGGTCAGCGCCATCCTGCTCAACATCCCGGGCGCGCCGGCCAACATCGCGACCGCGCTCGACGGCAACATGATGGCGCGCATGGGCGCGGGCGCGCGCGCCCTGCAGATCTGCTTCATCTCTTCGGCGATCGGCGGCGTCATCGGCATTCTGGTGCTGATCTTCCTGACCCCCGTGCTGGCCGCCTGGGCGCTCAAATTCGGCCCGTCGCATTTGTTCTGGGTCGCCATTCTGGGGGTCACCATCATCGCCACGCTGGATTCCAAATCCGTCGTCAAGGGTCTGCTCGCCGGCTGTATCGGCCTGTGGATCGCGATGATCGGCGCCGACACGATCCAGGGCGTGGAGCGCTTCATCTTCACCGAGGAGCTCGAGGGCGGCATCAACATCATCGCGGCCCTGATCGGCCTGTTCGCGATCCCCCAGGTGATCGAGATGCTGGAGGGCGGGCGTAGCGACCCGCGCCGCAGCGTTTTCGAAGTCCGGCGCGCCAATGTCTGGCGTTCCGCGCTGGAGACGGTGTCGAAGCTGAAGGCGCTGGCGATCGGCGGCATCGTCGGCACGGTCATCGGCCTGATCCCCGGTGCCGGCGGGCAGATCGCCGGTCTCGTCGCCTACGACCAGTCGCGGCGCTTCTCCAAAGTGCGGGAGAAATACGGCACCGGGGAGAGCGAAGGCGTGGTCGCGGCCGAAAGCGCCAACAACGCCATGGTCGGTCCGTCGCTGGTGCCGCTGCTCACGCTCTCGGTGCCGGGCAGCCCGACCGCGGCGGTCCTGCTCGGCGGGCTGCTGATCCACGGCATCTTCCCCGGACCGGATCTGTTCCAGCAACACGCCGCGGTCGCCTACGCCTTCATCAACTCCATGCTGATCGGCCAGATCCTGATGCTCGTCTTCGGCCTCGCGATCGCCGGCGTGAGCGCCATGGTGATCCGGGTGAAGCCGCCGATCCTCGCCAGCGCCATCCTGGTCCTCGCGGTGTTCGGCAGCTACAGCGTGCAGCACTCGATGGCCGACGTCGCGATCATGCTCGCGCTCGGCGTGGGCATGTATTTCCTCGCCCAGTACGGCTTCAGCCCGGCGCCGCTGGTGCTCGGCATCATCCTGGGTCCGATCGCCGAATACAACTACGTCCAGGGTCGGATCCTGGGCGAGGCCCAGGACGGCATCGCAGCCTATTTCCTGACCGGCTGGCTCAACCTGCTCCTGATCGGGCTGGTCGCGCTGTCGCTGGGCTTCAGCCTCTACACCGAGATCCGCGCCAGGACTGACACCGGGGAGGCAGCCGCATGACCGGCGAGCCCGTACCGGAAACCGCCACTGCCGGCCGGCTCCAGCAGGCGGTCGCGGCGGCGATCGTGCTCGTGGCGGCGTGCTGGATCGCCTTCGTCAGCTTCGACGTCGAGGACCCGCAGCCCTATCTGTTCCCGCAGCTCTTTTCCGGGGTCATGGTCGTGCTGGCCCTGATCGTCGTGGTCCGCGCGCTGCGCGGCGTGGACCGCACAGTAGCCGGGATCGGCGGGCGGACGTTCCGCAATATCGCGCCCGGCCTCGCCGTGATGCTGTTCTATGTCTTCGGGCTGGCGGAGTGGCTGGGTTTCTACTCCGCCGCCTTCCTCGCCATGTTGGTGCTGTACAGCCTGTACGATCCGAGCCCGCACCGGAGCGTGCGGAGCTGGGCAGTCAGGCTCGCCGTCACGGCCGGGTTCATCGCCGTCATCTATGCCGTCTTCGCCCAGGGTCTCAAGGTGCATACCCCAGACGGGGCCCTGTTCTAGCCGTGCCGTCGGCCCGGCTCCCAACCGGCGTTCGCGCCAAGAAGGAAACTGGAGGAAACCCGAAATGAAGATGACCACCATCGCGGCGGCGGCGCTTGCCGTCGCGCTGCCGGCGGGGCTTGCGGTCGCCGCCGACGACTATCCGAACAAGCCGATCAGCCTGATGATCGCCTACAGCCCGGGCGGCGCGACCGACTTCCAGGCCCGCATCGTCACCATGGTGGCGGCCAACAAGGACCTGCTGGCCCAGCCGATCGTCATCATCAACCGGCCGGGCGCCGGCGGCCGGACGGGCTGGAACCACTTCGCTTCCAAGGCGTCGACCGACGGCTACCAGCTCGCGGCCTATAACGTCCCGCACTTCATCGCCCAGTCGATCAAGTTCAAGGTCAAGTACAACATCGACAACCTCGAGCCGATCGCCAACTGGGGCGCCGATCCGGCGGTGCTGGTCGTCAACAAGGACAGCAAGTTCAATTCGGTGAAGGACCTGGCGGCCTGGGCGAAGGACAACCCGGGCAAGGTGACGGTCTCGGGCGCCGGCCTGTTCGTCGGCCACCACATCGCCTTCCTGCAGATCCAGAACGCCCTCGGCGTGAAGCTGAGCTATGTCCCGCACAAGGGCGGCGCGCCGGCGCTCAAGTCGGTGCTGGGCGGCCAGGTGATGGCGGGGGTCAACAACCTGTCGGACGCGTTCCGCAGCCGCGCCAATCTGAAGATCCTCGGCATCGCCGATCTCCAGCGGGACAAGCAGTTCCTGCCCGACGTCCCGACCTTCAAGGAGCAGGGCTACGATGTCGACGATTCGTCGGTGAACTTCCGCGGCATCATGGTCCGCAAGGGCACGCCGCAGGCGGTCATCGACAAGCTGGCCAAGATCGCGCCCGCCATGTTCGCGAACGGGCGCGTCGCCAAGCAGATGCGTATCGGCGGCTCGCCCATCCGCATCATGGACCGCGCCGCGGTGAAAAAGATGTGGGCCGAGCGCCAGACCTTCTTGACCGGCCTGCTCAAGGGGCTGAAATAGGCGTATTCCCCGGCAACCCGCCGCCGTCCGTCGCGAGAAGGCGGATGGCGGCGGCGCCCGGCCAATATACGGAGAGCGCGGTGACTGACGAGCTTGTGGCAACGATGGCCCGGCCGCCAACGGACGAGGGGGCGATGCCGGATTCGGATCCGGAAACCATCGTCGCCGGCCTGATCGACCGGGCCCGGGCGGCGATGGATGCTTACGAGAACCACGACCAGGCGCGGGTCGACGAGGCCGTCACCGCGCTCGCCTGGTCGCTCTACAAGCCGGAGAACGCCCGGGCGCTGGCCGAGCTGGCGGTCGAGGACACCGGGCTCGGCGACGTGGAGAGCAAGGTCGTCAAGAACACCCGCAAGACGTTCGGCACCCTGCGCGACCTGATGCGGGTCCGCACGGTCGGCGTGATCGAGGATCTGCCCGGGCGCGGCCTGGTGAAGTACGGCAAGCCGGTCGGTGTCGTCGGCGCCGTCTGCCCGTCGACCAACCCGGCGGCGACCCCGGTCAACAAGGCCATGATGGCGCTGAAGGGCGGCAACGCGGTCATCATCGCGCCCTCGCCCGCGGGCCAGAAGACCACGCTGGAGACCGTGCGCCTGATGCGCGCGGAGCTCGCCAAGGCCGGCCATCCGCAAGACCTGGTGCAGATCCTGCCGCCGCCGGTCGACAAGGCGATGACCCAGGCGCTGATGAACCGGAGCGATCTAGTCGTCGTCACCGGCAGCCAGAACAACGTCCGCCGCGCGATGAAATCCGGCACGGTGACCATCGGCGTCGGCCCCGGCAACGTGCCGGTCATCATCGATTCGACCGCCGATCTCGCCGACGCGGCGCAAAAGATCTGCGCGTCCAAGATCTTCGACAACGCGACTTCCTGCTCGTCGGAGAACGCCGTCATCGTTCTCGACGATGTCTACGAAGCCGCCATGGCGGCGCTGGTCGAGGCCGGCGGCTACCGCTGCACCCCGTCCGAGAAGGCGGAAATCGAGGCTGTGCTGTGGCGGGGCGGGATGCTGAACCGCCGCGTCATCGCCAAGGACGCCGATGTCGCCGCGCGCGCCTTCGGACTGCCGGAAGCGGCCGAACGCGCCAAATTCTTCATGGTCGAGGAGGCGGAGGTCGGCGGCAAACACTCCTTCGCCGACGAGAAGCTCTCGCTGGTGCTCACGGTCTACCGCGCCGGGGATTTCGCCGACGCCAGGCGGATCGCGACGGCGATCCTGCGGGTCACCGGCCTCGGCCACTCGGTCGGCATCCACACCGCGGACCCGGACCGGGCGCGCGAGCTCGCGGCGTCGACCGATGTCGTCCGGGTGCTGGTCAACCAAGCCCACACCTTCGGCAACGGCGGCAGCTTCGACAACGCCATGCCGTTCACCCTGTCGATGGGCGGCGGCACATGGGCCGGCAACACGATCTCGGACAATCTCAACTGGTCCCATTTCATCAACGTCACCCATCTGGTGACCACGATCCCCGAGGATCGGCCGAGCGAGGCGGAGATGTTCGCCGACCACTGGGCGAAATATGGGCGCTAGACACGCCCGCCCGGGCACGCGCGGGCGCGATCGCGGCACGCCATGAATTTCGAGGAACATGCCGGCAAGGCGCTGCTCAAGGCGCGGGGAATGCCGGTACCCGACGGAAGGACGGTCGATTCGCCCGATGGCGCGGCCGACGCCGCGAACGCGCTCGGCGGACCCTGCATCGTCAAGGCCCAGGCGCCGACCGGCAAGCGCGGCAAGGCCGGCGGTATCCGTCCCGCGGACTCGCCCCGGGAGGCCCGCGCCGCGGCGTCGAACATTCTCGGCATGGCCATCGACGGATATCGGGTCGAACGCCTGCTCGTCGAGCGGCGGATCGCGATTGCCGCCGAGCTCTACGCCGCGGTGCTGACGGATCCGGAGAGCCGCGGGCCGGTCGTGCTGTTCTCGACGAAAGGCGGCATGGAGGTCGAGGAAATCGCCGCCGCCGAGCCCGGGGCCATGCGCCGGATCGAGGTCGATATCGCCCGGGGACTGACCGCCGGGCAGGCTTCCGCTGCCCTGTCCGGCATGGACCTGCTCGGACAATCGGATGCGGTCGCTTGGTTTCTGGCCAAGCTGTACGCGGCCTATCGGGCGCTCGATGCGGAATTGCTGGAAATCAATCCGCTGGCGCTGACCGATGACGGCCGGCTGCTCTGTCTCGACTGCAAGTACACGATGGACGATTCATCGGCCGGCCGGCAGGCGCCGGTGGCCGAAGCCGGCGCGCCCGAACGCATGACGGCGCTGGAGGCCGAAGCCCATGAAGCGGGCCTGAAGTATATCGAGCTCGACGGCAGCGTCGGCGTGCTGGCCAACGGCGCAGGGCTCACCATGGCGACCATGGACGCGATCGCCCATTACGGGGGCCGGCCGGCCAATTTCCTGGAGATCGGCGGCGAGGCCTATACCAAGGCCGAGACCGCGCTCACCATCCTGCTCGGGAATCCCGGCATCCGGTCCCTGCTGATCAATTTCTGCGGCGCCTTCGCGCGAACCGACGTGATGGCGGAAGGCGTCGTCCGGGCGTGGCGGAAGCTCGATCCCGATATCCCGGTCTTCTTCTCCATCCACGGCACCGGGGAGGAAGAGGCGGTGGCGCTGGTCGAACGCGAGCTGGGCCACCGGCCCTACGATTTGATGGACGATGCGGTGCGGGCGGCGGTCGGCGCGGCGGCGTCATGATCCTGCGCCGGGAACACCGCATCCTGGTCCAGGGCGTGACCGGAAAGCAGGGCAGCTTCTGGACCCGGGCGATGATCGACTACGGCGCGGCGGCGGTCGGCGGGGTCAATCCCCGAAAAGCCGGAACGGTGCATCTCGGCCTGCCGGTCTTCGCTTCGGCCGTCGAGGCGGCCCGGGAAGCGCCGTTCGACGCGGCGCTGATGTTCATTCCCCCGGCGATGGCGAGACAGGCCGCGTTCGATGCCTGCGAGGCCGGCGCGCGACTCGTGGTCTGCCTGACCGAGCATATCCCGGCCCATGACGTGATGGAGATGCTGGCGGCGGCGCGGGCCAACGGCACGCGGATCGTGGGGCCCAACACCGCCGGGCTGGTCACCCCCGGGGAAACCTTCGCGGGCATCCTGCCGGCGTTCAATCGGAGGGTGTTCCGGCCCGGGGGCGTCGGGGTGATTTCCCGCTCCGGCAGCCTGGGAACCCTGGTCAGCCTCGTGCTGACCCAGCACGGCTACGGCCAGTCGGCGGTCTACGGCGTCGGCGGCGATCCGATCGTCGGCACGACGACGCGCGAAGCGCTCGAAATCCTCGACGCCGACCCGCGCACCGAGGCGGTGGTGATCTGCGGCGAGATCGGCGGCAGCGCCGAAGAGGAGGCCGCCGAATACGCCGCCGGCATGGCCAAGCCGGTGGTCGCCTTCGTGGCCGGCCGCACCTCGCCGCCGGGGAAGAAAATGGGCCATGCCGGCGCAATAATCGCCGGCGGAAAGGGCGACTACCGCTCCAAGCGAACGGCGCTGGAGGCCGCGGGTGTCGCCGTCGCCGATGTGCCGAGCGACATTCCCGGACTGCTGTCGGCGGTCACAGCAGACAGACGCGCTCCGCCAATTCGTCGATGAGCACGCGCTGGTTTTCGCGGTAGTCGATCGGCGCTTCGACGACGTGCACGCCGCCGTCCCGGAAACAGCTCTCGAGCAACGGCGCGAACCCGTCCGCCGCGCCGACGCGGTGCCCCGCCGCGCCATAGCTCGCGGCGTAGGAAACGAAGTCCGGGTTGCCGAAGCCGAGCCCCCAATCGGGCAGCCCCGCATCGGCCTGTTTCCAGCGGATCATGCCGTAGCTGTCGTCGCGCAGAATCAGCACCACCAGGTCGAGGCCGAGGCGGACGGCGGTTTCCAGCTCCTGGCTGTTCATCATGAAGCCGCCATCGCCGCAGATCGCCATCACCCGGCGGCCGGGGTACAGCATCGCCGTCATCATCGCCGAGGGGAGGCCGGCTCCCATGGTCGCCAGCGCGTTGTCGAGCAGCACCGTGTTCGATTGCCGGGTCGGGTAGTTGCGCGCGAACCAGATCTTGTAGGTCCCGTTGTCCAGCGCGACGATGCCGTCCGGCGGCATGACGGAGCGCACGTCGGCGACGACGCGCTGGGGCAGCAGCGGAAACGACGGGTCGTCGGCGCGCTCGGCGATATGCGCCGTCACCTCTTCGCGCACCCGCTTGAAATAGGTGAAATCGTGCCCGGGCTGCGGTTCCAGCCGTTCGGTGAGGCGCCGGAAGCTGGACGCGATGTCGCCCACCAGCTCGAGCTGCGGGAAATAGACCTCGTCGACCTCGCTGGGGCTGAAATTGACGTGGATGACCTTCTTGCCGCCGTGCTCCATGAAGAAGGGCGGCTTCTCCACCACGTCATGGCCGGCATTGATCACCAGATCCGCGCGGTCGATGGCGCAGTGCACGTAGTCGCCCGCCGACAGCGCCGCGGTGCCGATATGGAGGTCCTGGAACCGGCCGATCACGCCCTTGCCCATCTGGGTGTCGAAATGAGGAATTCCCGTCTTGGCGACGAAATCTTCGAGCGCGGCGATGATGCGCTTGCGGTTGGCGCCGGCGCCGACCAGCAGCAGCGGGAACCGGGCCGCGCGGATCATCTCGACGGCGCGGTCGACGGCCAGCGGGTCGCAGTGCGGCCGTCGCGCCGATGTCGGCGGGAACAGGGGCTGGTCGTCGACCGGTTCGGCGGCGATGTCCTCGGGCAGTTCGATATGCACCGCGCCCGGCCGCTCCTGTTCGGCCAGCCGGAACGCCTCCCGGACGACGCTGGGGATGGTGCTCCCGTCGACGATCTGCCTGGCGTATTTGGTGAGCGGCCGCATCATCGCCACCACGTCAACGATCTGGAAGCGACCCTGCTTGCTGGTCCGGATCGGCTTCTGGCCGGTGATCATCATCATCGGCATGGCGCCCAGCTGGGCGTAGGCCGCCGCGGTGACCAGATTGGTCGCGCCCGGACCCAGCGTCGCCAGGCACACGCCGGCCTTGCCGGTCAGCCGGCCGTAAGTGGCCGCCATGAAGCCCGCCCCCTGCTCGTGGCGGGTCAACACCAGCTCGATCCGGGAGGTGCGCAGCGAGTCGAGGAAATCGAGGTTCTCCTCGCCGGGCACGCCGAAGACGTACTCCACCCCCTCGTTTTCCAATGCCTTGACCAGCAAGTCCGACGCCCGCATCCGTCTGCCGCCGGTCTCGGCGGCGGTTGGTTCGGTGCTCATGGGAGGCTCCTCGAAGGCTGGCGGATTGGCCTATGCAACGTCGCGGGACGCATATTCGGGAAGCAGATCGGGAACCGGGTAGCGCTCGTCGAGGGGGATCGACTTGCCGTCCCCCAGCGCGACCCGGCAGTGATAGCGCTTGAGCGCGCGCGGATGTGCGACCCCGCAGGAGTGGCTGATGATGCCGGTGCCGTAGCGCAGCTTGTCGACGAAGTTCTTGACCCGCACGGCCTTGACCTCCGGATCGAGCCCGCGCTGTAATCGGCGGTCGTGGGTGGTGATCCCGGTGGGGCATGTGTTGCGGTTGCACTTGAGCGACTGGATGCAGCCAAGCGCGAACATGAAGCCGCGCGCCGACACCACGAAATCCGCGCCCACGCAGTACGCCCATGCCACTTCCGCCGGCGTGATCAGCTTGCCCGAGGCGATCACCCTGACCCGTTCCCGCAACCCGTGGCGCATCAGGGTGTCGACCACGACCGGCAGCGCTTCCTTGATCGGCATGCCGACATTGTCCATCAGCGGCATGGGCGCCGCCCCGGTGCCGCCGTCGCCGGAATCCACGGTGATGAAATCCGGTGCCGATTCCACGCCGCGCGCGTGAACCTCCCGGCACATGCTCTCGATCCAGCCATACGCGCCGACCACGGTCTTGAAGCCGACCGGCTTTCCGGTGACGTCGCGAATGCGGCGGATCGCGTCCAGCAGGTCGGGCACGGAATCGATGTCGAGGTGGCGGTTCGGCGAGATCGAGTCCCGGTACGGCGGGATGCCGCGGATCCCGGCGATCTCCTCGGTGACCTTGGCGGCCGGCAGGATGCCGCCCTTGCCCGGCTTGGCGCCCTGGCTGAGCTTGAGTTCGAACATCCGGATCTGTTCATGGGCCGCCACCTCGCGCAGCCTGTCGTCGCTCAAATTGCCCTCGCCGTCGCGCACCCCGTATTTCGCGGTGCCGATCTGGAACACGACGTCGCAGCCGCCTTCGAGGTGGTAGGGCGCCAACCCGCCCTCGCCGGTATTGAGCCAGCAGCCGGCGAGCGCGGCGCCCTTCGACAGGGCGCGGACCGCGGGTTGCGAGATCGCGCCGAAGCTCATGCCCGAAACGTTGACGATCGACTGGGCCACATAGGGCTGCCGGGCGAACGGGCCGATGGTCAGCGCCGGCGCCGGTTCGCTGTCCTCGTCGATCTTCGGGAACGGGCAGTTGACGAAGATGACCGTGCCCGCCGGCAGGAGCGATTTCGTCGAGCCGAACGCGACCGTGTTGTCGACGCCGCGCGAGGACTTGTAGACCCAGTCGCGCTCCGCCCTGTTAAAGGGCATTTCTTCGCGATCCATGGCGAAGAAATACTGCCGGAAATATTCGCCGAGGGTGGTGAAGAGACGGCGAAACCGGCCGATGACCGGATAGTTGCGCCGTACCGCGTCCGCCGTCTGCGAGACGTCGATGACGAACATCACCGCGACGACCAGGAAGACGATGCCCAGGGCCAGCACGAACAACGTCGTCAGGACGTTTATGCCGGTCATCGTGAAAGAGGCGAACAAGGACATTGTGCAACCCTTCCGTTGCCCAGGCGGCGCCCGCGTTCGAGCCTGGATCGCCCGCCGCGGTCGCCAGACCTTTCAAGTATAGCTTGACCCGCCCCGATCAAGCCGCGCGTTGTCGCCCCGGGGGAAGCCCGATGCGATGGCATGCCCGGCCCAGCGCGCGCTCGCAGGCAAGCGCGAGGGCGAGCGCGGTTTCCTCGTCGCCGCCGCGCGCGACGACGTGCAGCCCGACCGGCATTCCGGCGCCGTCGAGCGCCACCGGCAGGGTGACCGCGCACATGCCGAGCAGGCTCGCGGTGTTGGTGTTTCGCACCAGCCGCATGTTGCGCCTGAGCTGCTCCTCGGCGTTTCCGAGATCGGCCATGTCGGGCGGGGTGAGCGGCAGGGTCGGCCCGACCAGCGCGTGCATCCCGTCGAAGGAGGCATGCGCCTCGCGCGTCAGCTCGCCCAGCCGGTGCACGCGCTGGAGGTGCTCCGAGGCGGACAATGCCTCCATGTTCTCGATCCGGATCGCCACCGCCGGGTCCAGATCGGCGCGATACGCCGACATCTCGCCGGTGATGAACCTCGCGAAGTAGCCGACATGCAGCCCGCCATCCCGGAATATCCCGGTGGCGGGCTCGAATTGCGGCATGGTCGCCGGCGACACGCGCAGGCCGGACCGGGCGAGCTCGTCGAGCGCGGATTTGACGCCTTCGGCGATGCCGGGATCGCAATCCTCGAAATACCAGTCGCACAGCCCGACATGGAAGTCGGCCAGATCGGCGGTGGCGACCCGCCGCGTCCAGGCGACGGCGTCTTCCTCCACACCCGGGTCGATGGCGGCGAAACCGATCGTCATGTCGGCGACCGAGCGCGCGAGCACGCCCGCCGTGTCGAGCGGCGGGCGCCACGGCACGATGCCCGCCGGCGGCCCCCCCCCCCCCCGGGGCGGGGGGCGGCAAACCCGCCCGCAGTGGCGGCGCCCGGCCGCGCGAGCCCGCCCGCCGTGTCGAGCGGCGGGCTCAACGGCACGATGCCCGCGGTCGACCAGCGCCCCGCCGTCGGACGGATCCCCGCGTTGCCGGTCATCGAGGCCGGGATACGCACCGAACCCGCCGTGTCGGAGCCGATCGCGAGCAGCGCCGATCCCTCGCCAAGGCTGACGCCCGCGCCCGAGCTCGAGCCCCCGGGCGAGCGATGCACGGACGCGTCCCACGGGTTGCGCGGCGCGCCCCAGTGGGGGTTGGCGCCGAGCCCGCCATAGGCGAACTGCACCGTGTGGGTCTTCCCGCTGACCACCGCCAGCTGACGGCGGAGCGAGCGGACGACCGGCCCTTCGCCGCGCCATTCGTCCGGCAGTTCGCGCAGGCAGCCGGCGAAGGTCGGATAGCCGGCGACCCCGAACAGGTCCTTGATCGAGACCGGGATCCCTTGCAGCGGGCCGAGATCGTTGTGGGTGGCGCGCGCCGCATCGGCGAGCCCGGCCTCGCCGCGCACGCGATCGGGGTCGAAGGTCTTGTATGCGTGGAGCGCGTCGCCGCGCGCTTCATGGTTGGCGATTGCCCAGTCGGCGATGGCGGCGGAACTCAGCCGGCCCGCGCGCAGCCCGGCGATGATCGTTTCGAGCGTGTCGGTCTCAAGGTTCGGATCGGCCATCGTGGCGCATTCTAGCCGGCCTTCAGGACGAGGGGCAGGTTCCGGCCGTCGCTCTCACGGATTGAACCAGTAGTTCCACATGCGCTCGCCTATGTCGCAGCCTCTGGGATAGACGTATCCGCTCGGCGACGGGCGCAGCCGCTGGGGCGACGACACGGGGACGAGATAGCCCGAGAACGCGTGATCGAATTGCGGTGCGGTTCCCGCGATCTCCAGGATCAGCTTGCGCCGTATGGCGCGCGCGAAGTCCTCGAAACTGCCGGCGACCACGAGGAACGCGCCGGGTCCGCCGATCACGCAGCCCCGGTAATACTTGTCCAGATCCGGCAGGTAGAACCGGCTGTCGAAGGCGTCGGCCCGGTTGAGGATCGGCAGCCCGTTGATGGTAATCCGCCGGGAGATGGTGGCGTCGCGGACCGCGTCGACGAAATTTCCGAAATTGTTCGGCCCGTCGCCCGAGACGTCGATCACGCGGCGCGTTCCCTCGATCCCGTTCGATTCGATCATCTCCCGCGCCTGTTCGATGGCATCGCTGATCGAGGTTCGCCGCCCGAATGTCAGCGGCGCCGCGAGCAGGCGGGAGGCAAAGGACTCGGCGCTCTCGCGGCCCTGCACCACCGTCCAGTCGATGACGATCCTGTTGAAGGCGCGGCTCGAATAATCGATATACGCGACGCCGATCTTGCGGAGGAAGCCGGATTGGATCGCGCGGATGACCGCCGGATTGCGAAACGCCTCGGCGATACCCCGGCGCTGCAACAGGGCCTCCCCCTGGTTGATGCTTCGCGAGACATCGGTTGCGATGACGAGTTCGAGATCGACGGCCACCGGCGCCGCCATCGCCGCGCTGGCGATGGCGGCAGCGACCGGCGCGCCGCCAAGGAGCGCCAACGCCCGTCTCCAGCGCGACATCTCCGCTCTGTCGCATCCCGTCATCCGGCCCGCCCCCCGGTCCGTAATCCACGCTGGCAACGCTCGCTCATGAAGGAAATAGGTGACACATTGCGATGCGTCGACGGGCTCGGCATGTTCGATGTCCGACCGGGAGACGAATATCCATATCGCTTCCCGACTCCGGGTGTCCCGTCCGAGACGATCTGGCGGCGGTTGCGGAGCTTCGCCTAGTTGACGAACCGCTCGGGCGGGATGAGCGAGCGGACGCTGTTCACCAGATCGGTGCTCAACCCGGTCATTTCCCGGTAGTTCCGGGCGATGTTGAGCTCGTCCTCGCCGAGGACGTCGCGGATGTCGCCGAACCCCTCGGGCGCGCGGTCCTCGACCAGGGCCATGAAATGTTCCGGCCCACCCGCCCGATTGCCCGAGAGCACCGTCTCCATCGCGGGCCGGCGTTCGGCCTCGTATGCCTTCAACGCCGCCTGCGCGTCCGCGGGATTGGCCGCCAGCTCCCGTCCCAGCACCCGCGCGTCGACGACGGCAAGCGAGGCGCCGTTCGACCCGACGGGGGTGAGCGGATGCGCCGCGTCGCCCAGCAGGGCGACGGTGCCGAAGGTCCATCGCGGCAGCGGATCGCGGTCGACCTGCGGGTACTCCCAGATGCCGACGGTGCGCGAGACCACGTCGGGCACGTCGATCCAGTCGAACACCCAGCTCTCGAACGCCGGCGCGAAGTCTTCCGCGCTGCCCGCCCGGTCCCAGTCTTCCGGCCGGAATTCCATGTCCTCCGGCGCGACCAGCTCGCACAGCCAGTTGAGCATCAACCCGTCTTCGCCGGGCCTGCGTTGCGCCCGGGGCTTGCGGATCTGGTAGGCGACGAATTTCTGGCGCCAGGTGCCGGTGACCACCATGGTGTGGCCGTCCAGCATCTTCACGCCTTCGCTCACCCCGCGCCACATGATGACGCGGTTCCAGTGCGGCGGCTTCTCGTCGGGATAGAAATGCGCCCGCACGGTGGAGTTGACGCCGTCGGCGCCGATCAGGATATCGGCGTCGACCGCGTCGACCGACCGGGCCGTGGCGCGGTCATGCAGGCGCGCGGTCACGCGGCCGTCGCGCCGCTCGATTCCGACGCAGCGATGTCCGAGCCTGAGCGCCTCGCGGCCGAGTCGGCGCCGGACCTCGTCGGCCAGCATCAGGTGGAAGGCGCCGCGGTGCATGTGGAACTGCGGCCAGTCGAACCCGGCTTCCGAGCCGAGCTTCTCCGTCAGCACGTACTGGCCGCGCCTGGTGTAGTAGGCGAGCCCGCGGGCGGGAATGCCGGCCTCGCGCAGCCGGTCCTCCAGCCCGAGCCGGAACAGCTCGCGCACGCAGTAGGGCTGCAGGTTGATGCCGGTACCGGACGGCCGAAGCTCGCGCGCCGCCTCATAGACGGTGCAGGAGATGCCCAGCTGATGCAGCGTCAGCGCCGTCGTCAGCCCGCCGATGCCTCCGCCGATGATCGCAACGTGCATTGGTCGATCCCCGCCGCCGGGCCGCGGCACGTTCGCTCACCCTTCGAGCAGGTTCCGATCCCGCAGCCAGCCGATCGTGAGGTCGATCGCCTCGGCCATCTGCTCCGGCTGGTTCAGGTAGTAGTGCGTTGCGCCCTTGATCACGCGGTGCTCCTTGTCGGCGGTGGCGGCCGCTTCGAAGATCGCCCGGGTATGCGGCTGCGGCACGGCGTCGTCGGCGCTGTTCTCGATGGCGAGCAGCGGGGCCGTCATCCCGGCGGCGTTCGCCGGTCCGTCGGCGCGGCTCTCGTCATAGCTCCACTGGCTGAGCCATGACCGCAGCGTCGAGAAGCGGCCCACACCCACCGGTCCGCTGTTCACGGTCTCCGGGTCGCCGAGATAGCACCAGTTGGGCTTCCGGTCGTTCGGGTCGATGGCCGGGTCGAGGAAGCGCGGATCGGCCATCGTGCGATGGACGACGAAGCCGCGCTCCACCTCCTTGCCGTCCCGCTTCCCCAGATCCTCCAGCGTCTGGCGCACCCGGGCGGTGATCCGGCGGTTGCGCGCGATCTGGGCCGCGCGATAGCGCTCGACGAACCCGGCGCTGAAAGGCGGGCCGTTCTCCGGGTTGTAGATGTCGAGCGCGGGGTCCCGGTCGTCCGGGTCGAGCTCGTCGCGCACCGAGGCATCGATCCATTCGGTCAGGGTCCTGGCGCGGGACAGATGCGCCGCCTGGAAGGTGATCGCGTCGGCCGGGATCAGCTGCGCGCCCGCCACGTCCACCGGGTCGCCGGCCGGCGTGTCGGTGACGGTCGGGTTCTCCGCCTGCGCCTGGTAGAACAGCGAGAGCGCGCCGCCGCCCGACCAGCCGCCGAGCACGATCCTCTCGTAGCCCCATTCCTCCTTCGCCGTGCGGATCCAGGCGCCGATGTCGAGCAGGATCTTTTCGAAGATCAACGCCGAATCGTTCTTCGGATAACGGCTCCCCGCGCACAGAACGTGGACGCCGTATGTCGGCAAGGCCCGGGTCACCGGCAGGAGCTGGAGGGTGGAGGACGGATGCATGAAGAGCATCAGCGTCTTCGACTCGCGGCCCCTGGGCGTGTAGTGCACGCCCTCGAGGTTCACGTTGCCGGCCGCCCCGGCGAATCCGTAGGTCTCGGTGAACCTGGACACTTCGCGATACTGCACGTGCCGCCAGGCGGCTTCGGATTCGAACCGGGGTTGCGCCACGTCTTACCCTCCCTTCGGTGCCTGGTTGTCGCGTATTTCAACCGGATCGCCGGGCTTCCGATCCGCCGAAGCGTCTTCCGCCTCGTTCGCCTTTCAAAGCCGGGCGATCTCCCCGTGCAGGTCGAGGAGGGGGCGGATCGTCTCGGGCGGCCGACGGCCGAAGCCGCACTCCGTCGCGATACCGAAATCGGCCACATACTTCTTCGCCTGGGCGAGCCGAAGCCTGGCACCCGCCACGCCGTCGGTCATGTGCACCAGACCGAGATAGAGGTTCGTATCGGGTGTGAGGTCGATGCCTCCGAGGGGGGCGAAATAGGCTTCGTCGTTGCGGTCCTTCGGGACCGGCATGTGGACCCAGTCGACCCGCCGCGGCACCCGCGCGCAGAGGCCGTTGGCGAACGCGACGCAGACGGCGAGGTCGCGGGGTTCCTTGACATGCTTGTGGCCGGGATCGCCGTAGCACAGGTGAAACCCGAGCAGGCAGGGTTCGGGAACCCTCGCCGACAGGCGGGCGAGCCGTTCCAGCGCGCCGCCGACCGGGTCGTCGAAATAGAGCGCCCAGGCACCGTCCGCCGCCAGCACTTCGTGCGCGACGTCCCATTGCAGGGCGAGGTCTTCGAGCGGAATGGTGTCGACGATCCGCTCGACCTCCCGCAGCATGGCCCGTTCGTAAGCCGGCTCCACGAGCGCCTGCGACCGGGCCACGAAGTTCTGGAACACCACCGCCACCGGCGTCGGAAGCGACACCTGAAACCGCGCACCCGCCGCCACCTCGCCGGCGCTCCTCAGCGTCTTGAACAGTCCATAGGACTCTATCGCCGCGTCCGCATATCCGAGCGGCCCGAAATCGACGGCGCCCGGGTCGACATCCTCCTTGAG
The DNA here is from genome assembly GCA_002239065.1 of Defluviicoccus sp. bin129. GTDB lineage: Bacteria > Pseudomonadota > Alphaproteobacteria > MPNO01 > MPNO01 > MPNO01. The sequence continues at coordinate 48,188 of MPNO01000012.1, forward strand.
CCGGTACTTTTCTATTGTCCGCATCGAGCCGCCGAGTTGGATTTCTGTCGTTTCGGCAAGTTCGAACCCGTCGTTCCGCGCGATCAGCGGCTGTTGCCAGCTGATCCAGTTGGCCCGGGGACCGCATTCGCCATCCGGCAGGCACGGCGCCAGGTCGCCGACGCTGGCCGACAGCGTCCGGAAAACGGTTTCCGGGTCGGGCAGGCCGATGCTTCCCACCAGCAATACCTTGCGGGCTTCGCTCATCTCTGCTTGGTCCCTTCCCTTGCCGCGACGGCTCTGGAATGGCCGTAGCCAGCCCGGCCGGTCACGCGGCGCCGTCGTAGAAGGCCTGGAGGATGGCGACCACGCCATCCCGGCTGTATTCGGGCGGAATCGTCTCGCGGTTGGCGAACATCTCGCGCAGCCTGGTGCCCGAGATGCGGAGTTTCCCGTCGTCGCCGTTGGGGCAGGGCCGACCCGCCGAGTCGCCCGTCGCCACCGCCGCGACCATGCGGTAGCGCTCGTCTTCGCCCGGCGGGTCGTCGCCGCTATCGGCGGCGAAGCACATGTTCCCCGTCGCCATGCCCCGGCAGTCGAAGCAATGGAACGTGTCGTCGATCTTCAGCGGCCGGATGGCGAGGCTGTCCTCGCCGATCTCGTCGAATATCCGGTGGGCGTCGTAAGGCCCGTAATAGCCGCCGAGCCCGGCATGATCGCGCCCCACCACCAGATGCGAGCAGCCGAAATTCTGCCGGAACAGGGCATGCAGCAGCGCCTCCCGGGGGCCGGCGTAGCGCATCTCGATCGGGTAGCCGGCCTGGATCACCCGCCCTTCCGCGAAGTGGTTGGCGACCAGCCAGTCGATGGAGCGGACCCGGATATCGGCGGGGATGTCGCCCTGCTTGAGGGCGCCCAGGACCTGGTGGATCAGGATCCCGTCGCAAACCTCGATGGCGACCTTGGCGAGAAACTCGTGGCTGCGGTGCATCGGGTTGCGGGTCTGGAAGGCGGCGACCGTCGACCAGCCCTTTTCGGCGAACAGCGCGCGGGTTTCGGCGGGGCGCAGATAGAGCCCCCGGTAGGTCTCGGGAAAGTGGCCCTCCGAGAAGACCGACACCGGGCCCGCCAGGTTGACCGGGCCCTGCGCCATGACCTTGGCGACGCCCGGGTGGGCCTCATCGTTGGTGCGGTAGACCTCTCGGCACTCGAGGTCCTTGTCGATGGCGTAGGTCTCGGCCACCGTGAGCACGCCAAGGATTTCCCCACCCGCCTCCGTCAACGCCACTTCCTCGCCCACCGAGACGGCGAAATCCGCCGCGCAGGAGAGCGTGATGGGAAGCGGCCAGAACAGCCCGTCCTCCAGCCGCATGTCGACGCACGCCCCGCGCCAGTCGGCCGCGCCCATGAAGCCCGCAAGCGGCGAATACGCGCCCATGGCGAACATGAAGAGGTCCGAGACCTCGCGGCTCGACAGAGGCAGCTTCTTCAGGCCGCGCGCCCGCTTCAGCGCCTCGTCCCGCTCGCCTGGGGGCAGCAGCAGGGGTTTGAGGGCGGCGTTGCCGTGCGGGGCGATCAGCGTCGACACGGGGGGTGACCGTGGCGGGAAATCGGGGTCAGTCGACGATGTGGTAGACGGGGGCCTTCTCCATGGCCCATTCGCCTGACTCCCGGTCGTAGCGGGACAGGGTGAAGCAGTGCCAGTCGTCGTCGTCCAGCGCCGGATGGTCGGCCCGGTAGTAGTAGCCCGGCCACCGCGTTTCCGTCCTGAACATGGTGTGGTGGGTCACCGCCTCCGAGGCCAGCACCCGGTGTTGCAGCTCCCACGCACGCTGGAGCTGGTGCAGGTCTTCGGCCCCGAGGCTGTCGAGGTCCTCCTTCAGCATACCCAGCAGCTCCAGACCGCGGGTGAGCATGGGCTCGTTGGTGGTGTAGTGCGCGCCGATGCCGCCGACATACTCGTCCATGATCTTTTCGAGACGCTGGAGACCGTGGATCGGCAGCAGGTAGCTCGGCGAGACGGTTCCCGCGACGATCTCGTTGCGCCCGACCCGGTAGGTCTCCAAGGGCTGGAACACCGTCCTCTTGAGGTCCTCATACTCCTTCTCGCTGACCTGGGGCCGGTCGGTCTTGAGGTCGTTGACGTAGTTGACCGCCGCCTTGCCGGCGATCCTCCCTTCGGTGAACGAACCCGACGAGAACTTGTGGGCGGTGCCGCCGATCGTGTCGCCGGCGCCGAACAGGCCGTCGACCGTCATCATCCGGTTGTAGCCCCACTGGTACTCGTCCGGCGCGTAGTCCTCCGGCCCGCTCGACCAGGCGCCCGAGCAGGTGGCATGCGAGCCCATGACGTAGGGCTCCGACGTGGTCAGCTCCGGGTTGGTGTGCTTGGGATCGATGTTCTGGGACGCCCAGACGACCGCCTGTCCGATCGTCATGCCGAGGAAATTCTCCCAGCCCACCGTCTCCTTGTGCGGATCCTGGAAGGCCTCCGTGGTCACCATGCGGATCGGGCCGCGGCCGGCCTTGACCTCTTCGAGCAAGGCGTGGTTGCGCAGACAGGTCGGCACCGGATGCCGGTCGACATAGTCGCCCACCAGCTGCCTGGTGTGGTCGTACCACCTGGACTCGTATTCCTCGCCATAGGCGTTCTGGGTGTAGGTCTTGAGGTGGAGGAAATAGGCGCCGACCGGGCCGTAGCCGTCCTTGAAGCGGGTCAGGACGATGCGGTTCTCCATCTGGGTCATCTTGGCGCCGACCAGGATGGGCAGCGCGTAGGCCGACGCGCTGCTCCAGGGGGCATACCAGGTGCGTCCCATGCCCTCGCCCACCGCGCGCGGCTTGAAGATGTGCGACGCGCCGCCGGCGGCCACGATGACGGCCTTGGCGCGGAAGACGTGGAAGTCACCGTTGCGGACGTTGAAACCGACCGCGCCGGCGACCCGGTTGGGATTCTTCGCGTCGGTCAGCAGGTGGGTCACCATGATCCGGTTGTAGACTTCGGTGGCGGCCTTGCGGGCGGCTTCGGCGACGATCGGCTTGTAGCTCTCGCCGTGGATCATGATCTGCCACTTGCCTTCGCGCAGATAACGCCCGGTCTCGGGGTCCTTCATGATCGGAAGGCCCCATTCCTCGAACTTGTGCACCGTGGAATCGACATGCCGCGCGATGTCGTAGCCGAGATCCTCCCGCACCAGCCCCATCAGGTCGTTGCGGCAGTACCGGACATGGTCCTCGGGCTGGTTCTCGTCCCACTGCATGCCCATGTAGCAGTTGATCGCGTACAGGCCCTGGGCCACCGCGCCGCTGCGCTCGATATTCGCCTTCTCGACGCAGACCACCTTCAGGTCGCGCCCCCAGTACCCGGCTTCGTAGGTCGCCCCGCAGCCGGCCATGCCGCCGCCGACGACCAGGATGTCGGCATCCACGAAAACCGTTTTCCGGCGCGAGAACAAAGCCACTAGACGACTCCCTGCTTGAACTTGTCCGGCGTCAGCGCGGGCAGCGCCTCGATGTTGAGCGCGTCGGGTTCGTGCGCGAGCTCCTGGGATTTCATCGCTTCCGCGGAGGGCGCCTCGTAATCGGCGGGCGCCTTGATCGATCCCCAGCGCGTGGTCCGGATGGGGGACACGAAATCCTTTTCGTTGCCGTCGCGGAACTTGATCTTCCAGGAAATCGTGCCCTTCTCCTCCTCCCGCAGCACCCGGACGCTGTGACCCAGGGGGGCGAAGTCGGCATAGCCGCGGCAGTCGATGGCCTGCTGCGGGCAGGCCTTCACGCAGGAGTAGCACTCCCAGCACATGTTGGGCTCGATGTTGTAGGCCCGCCGGTAGGTGCTGTCGATGTGCATGATGTCGGACGGGCAGATATCGACGCAGTATCCGCAGCCGTCGCATCGGGTCATGTAGACGAATGTCGGCATGGGGCTCGGTTATCTCCTCTACCGAAGACCGGCGATGAGCCGATCAATAGTGGCTGGGCCGTTCGCGCGCGCTGCCGAAGGTTTCGGGCTTGTCCGCGGGGGGCGGCAGGTTGCTTCTCGTCCCGGACGCCTCGGACACCCGTTTCTCGAACGCCGCCGCGGGCTTGAAGAACATGTGCGAGAACTTGGACCACGGGACGGAGCCGAACAGCACCGTCGTGGCGATCAAGTAGAGGCCCAGGAACACCATCGTCCACGAGCTTCCCGCCGCCTGCAGGCCGGCCCACACCAGCCCCAGCGTCGTGCTTGCGAGAAGCGAGAGGATGAACAAATCCGCGCGCATGACCCGGAACGGCGTATGGCCCTCGGCCGACACGTCGACCCGGATGAAGAACCAGAACCAGTACCCGCCGGCGCAGACCAGCAAGGCGCCCACGACCCACAGCAAAGGCAGGATGGCGGGTGTCTGCGCGGCGGGCGTCGGGTACCAGAACACCATGATGAAGGTGGCGATCGCGTAGGCGAGGAAACCGTACATCGTCAGCAGATGGGCGACCCGGCGGCGTCCGGATCCGAATTCGGACGATGTCAGGCCCTCCGACAGGGCGGTCTGGACCGCCAGCCCCGCCATCTGCCCGCCGCCGACGCGGCGCGCCCCCTTGTCCCTCGACTTCCGCCAGCTGTCGAAGAAATAGGTGGCGCTCTTCTTGTGCCAGATGTCGAACAGCGTTCCGCCCACGACCAGCAGGATCATGACGACGACATAGGTCTGCATGACGCCGGGCGATACGGTCGCCGAGAGCGCGGCAAAGGGATTGCTGGTGAACACGCGATTCCCCCGATGTCAGCCTGTTCCATTCAACGCCGCGAGCGACACTATCCATCCGCCCCCGCGAAGGAAACCACCTTTTCGACGGGATCGAATGTCAGGTCTCGCCCGGCGCGGCGGCCGGCGCCGGGCGGCGGCGGAAGGGGAAGGGCCCCGGATGCGCGACCAGCGGCAGGGTGTGGGTGACCATGCCGGTACCGGCACTCCAGACGTGAAGGAACCCCGCGGGCGGCTCGAGCACGAGGCCGAGCTCGGCGCCGGGGCGGAGGTCGAGAGGCATGTGGAAGGCGGTCGACGGCGCAACGCAGGCGAGCGTGCCCGCGAAGCGGCGCTGGATGGGGCGGTGCAGGTGCCCGCACAGCACCCGCTCCACGTTCCGGTAGGCGCCGACGATTTCGGCGAACGCATCGGCGCCTGCGAAGTCCTGGCCGTCCATGAAGGGGACGCCGGTCTTGAAGGGCGGGTGGTGCATGAGGATCACGGTGGGGCGCCCCGGGGCCTCGTCCAGGCAGTCCTCCAGCCAGGCCAGGCGTTCGGCGCACATCTCGCCGGTCTTGGCGCCCGGTTTCACCGTGTCGAGGGCGAGCAGGCGCACCGCCAGGTGCTCGACCGCGTAGTGCAGGAACGCCCCGTCCCCGGGCAGGTAGCCGGCATCGGCAAAGGCCGCGCGCAGGGTCGCGCGGTCGTCGCGGTTGCCGGGGACCAGGTAGACCGGCACCGACAGCGGGTCCAGCAGGCAGCGCAGCTGGGCATAGGAATCGGCGTCCGGGTCGTCGACCAGGTCGCCCGTGATCAGCACCGCGTTCGCCGGCGGGTCGAGGGCGGCGAGACGTTCGACCGCTCCCGTCAGGCCGCCCGCCGTGTCGGCCACGTCGTGGGCGAGATCGCCCTCGGGCCGGAGGTGAATATCGGAGATATGGGCGAATATCATGAAGGCCGGAAACTATCACGACGCCCGGTCGCGGCTACGCAAAAATGCAGGACGGCTGCGGCACCCGTCCCCGCCCTCCACGCGCGCGTTCAGGCGTCGCGTTCGCCCCCCGGCGGCGGCGCGCCCGGGACGAGCCCGATCTCGTCCAGGATGCGCGTCGCGGAGCGCATCAGCGCATCGCGCTTTTCCGACAGCCCGGGGAAGACGAGGCGGCCGTCGCGCTTGACGACGCGGCCGGCGACCAGGACCGTTTCGACATTGCCGGGACCGGCCTGGCGGACCGCCGCGCCGATCGGGTCATGGACCGGAAACAAATTGGCGTCGGTCGCGCGGAGCAGCACGATATCGGCCTGCTTGCCGGGCGCCAGCGTGCCGATCCCGTCGGACATCCGTGTCATGGCGGCGCCGTTGACCGTGACCCATTCGAGGGCCTGGCGGCAGGTGATGCTTGCCGTATCGGGGAGTGGCTCGCCGCGCGCGAGCAGCGCCTTGTTGTCCATATTGCGCTGGACATTGAGCGTCGTGCGCATGGCGGTGAACATATCGCCCGCCGCCGCCGGCTCGACGTCGGCGCCGATGGTGATCGACGCGCCGAAATCGCGCAGCACGCCGGTCAGCGGATCGCCGAAGCCCATCTGCATCTCGACCTCGGCGGTCACGGTGAAGTTCGCCCCGGCCCCGACCAGCGCGCGGGTCAGCTCGGGCGCGAAGTTGTTGGCATGGACGATGTTCGACCGGGTGTCGATCAGCCCGGCCTCGATCAGCGCCTCGAACGTGCCCGGAGAGAGCGGCGGCCCACCGCCGGTATGCGCGCTGACGATGAGGTCGAGCTCGCGTGCCAGCGCGTAGTCGGCGAAGCAGACCTCGCGAACCCCGTATTGCGGGCCCAGCACCGCGAGCCCGAGCGTGACCAGCCGGTCGTCGGAGGCGAAGCGGCCCGCGCGCAGGCGTTCGATCTCGGCGCGCGGCATGGGAACTTCGCTGAAATGTTTCCGGCCCGGCCCGGGGTCGGGCTTGGGCGAGCCGTGCAGGAAGACCGCCCGGGCGCCGGAGGCCTCCAGCCCGTCGATCGCCGCATCCGTGTGCTCGGGAGTCGGGTTGTTGTGGCACCAGTCAACCAGGGTGGTCACGCCCGCGTCGAGCTTCGCCAGCGCGCCCATGAGGTTGGCGATCCGGATGTCGTCCGGCCTGAAACGGGTTGCCAGCCCGCGATGCATCGCGCGCATGTATTGCGGCACCGTCCAGTCCGTGGCGATTCCGCGGAGCCCGGTCTGCCAGGTGTGGACGTGGCTGTCGATCAGCCCGGGAAGGACGATACGGCCCGCCGCATCGATGGTCTCGGCGTCGGCCACCCGGCCGACTGCGCCGATGGCGGCGATGCGCCCGTCCTCGACCACGATGTCCGCCGCCGCCGGCGCCGCGCCCGGCTCCATGGTGACGACGATGCCGCCCTCGATATGGGTTCGGGAAAACTCCATGCGGCGTCCTCCCCGGCCGTCAGGGGCGCGCGCCGCCGGCGCCGGGCCGGTAGCAGATCGCGTCGACTTCGACCTTCATGCCGTGCACCGCGAGGCGATTGGCGCCGAACAGTGTGCTCGCCGGCCTGTGGCGCCCGAAATATGTCTCGCGAACCGCGTTCAGCTCCTGGCGTTCGTCGCAATCGTCCAGGTAGGCCGTAACCTTGGCGACGTCTTCGAAACCGAACCCGGCCTCGGCCATGATGCGCTCGATGTTGTCGTGCATCTGCGTGGCCTGGGACGTCATGGTATCGCCGGCCAGTTCGAAGCCGGCGTCGAACGGACCCTGGCCCGAGACGAAGAGGAAATCGCCGGCCTGCACCGCGTCGGTGTAGTGGCTGATCGGCTCGTGGATGCCGGGGACGCGAATCTCCTTCCGCGGCGCGGCGCCGTCGCCCGGCTTGTAGGCGATCGCCTCGATCTCGTGGTTCATCCCCGGAATCGCCAGCCGCCGGATTCCGAACAGGGTGCTGCAGGGCCGGCTGTCGCCGAAGAAGCGCTTGCGCGCGACGTTGATCTTCGGCCGGTCCCAGACGTTTTCCAGATAGCAGACGACCTTGCACACGTCGCCGAAACCCATGCCGGCGGCGTCGAGCATCACCTCCATGTTCTCGAGCGTCTTGAAGGCCTGTTTCCCGGGGTCGCCGAAAGATACCGCGCGGCCGTCCCTGGCTATCGGCCCGGTTCCGGAGATGAAGGCGTAGTCGCCGCATTTCACCACGTCGACATAGTGGCTGGGCGGCTCGAACAGATCTTCGCAGCGGATTTCTTCCTTTGGCGGCCCGCCGCTCCGCGGCTTGTAGGCGACGCACTCGATTTCCAGAAGCATGCCGGGAAGCGCGAAATGCCCGACCCCGACCCGGGTGCTGCCGGGATAGGCGTCGCCGTGAAAGTCGATGCGGACCGGATTGATCCTGGGTCCGTCATGTACCTCTTCCATCAACACCTTAAAGTAGACCACGTCCCGCGGCGACATGTCGGCCGCCGACAGCATGCGGTCGATATTGGCGCAGGTGGCTTCGCATTGCCTGACCACGTCGCCTTCGCCGATCAGCGACCCGTCGCTCGCGAACGGACCCGCCCCGGACATGTAGAGGAAGTCGCCGCACAGCACCGCATCGGTGTAGTGGCTGATCGGCTCCATCGTGTCGTCGAGGCGAATCTCCCGTCGCGGTGCCGCCATGGCGTCCTCCCCTGCGCGATGTCCGGCCCGCCGGTCGACGGGGCAGGCTACGCGTTCGCCGGCTCGAGATCGGAGGCCATGACCTCGGGCCGGAGCCCGACCGCCTCCCCGGCGTCGAAATTTAGCTCGATCTTGATGCCGTTCGGGTCGAACAGGAACAGCTGGTAGAGCCCCTGGTCGGCCACCTGGCGCTGCGAGAACCCGACCCCGAGCTCGGCCAGGCGAGACATCGTCTTTCTCAGCCCGGTCGCGCGGAACGCGATATGGTCGACCACCCCGGTGCCGGAGGTGGAGTCGGACTGCTGGCCGAGATAGGCCATCCGGTTCTCGGACACGTCCTTGCCGCCCTCGGTCACATGGACCACGTCCCGGTCGCCGATATAGAGCCAGACGACGGGAAACTTGAAGTCCGGCGTCGGCCCGGCCACCATGCCCAGCACGTCGCAATACCAGTCCCTGGTCCGTTCGATATCCTCGGTCTGCACGAGGAAGTGTTCAAGGTGCGACAGCGGCATGCCGTTTCTCCCGCAGCGTGGCGTGCCGGACAGCGTATGCGGGACGCGCCCCGGATACCAGCCGGACCGCCCATTCGATGACGGAGACCTGACATGCCAGCCTACTGGGTAGCGCGCTCGAAGATCCACGACCCGGTTCAGTACAAGAAATACACCGACCTGGTCCCGGCGATCCTGGAGAAGTACGGCGGCAAGGTGCTGGCCCGCGGCGGGGACTACCGGATCATGGAGGGGCCGGAGCATTTCGAGCGCTTCGTGGTCGTCGAGTTCCCGTCCGTCGAGCAAGCGGTCGCCTGCCATCGGTCGCCGGAGTACCAGGAGGCGGCGAGCCACCGGCGCGGCGGCGCGGGCGAGGTGGAACAGGTCATCGTCGAGGGCGGCGAGGCGACGCCGATCTGACGCGGGGGTCAATCCCCGAAGCGGACCTCCACCCTGCCCAGCGGGCCGAAATCGGCGGTGACGGTGTCGCCCGGCCGGCAGCGGACGATGTCGGTCGCGCTGCCGGTCGTGACGATTTGGCCCGCTTCGAGGGTCACGCCCCGGGCGCTCAAATGGTTGGCGAGCCAGACCAGGACGTTCCACGGATCGCCGAGGACGTTGCGGCCCGCGCCTTCCGCGACCCGCGCGCCGTTGACGCCGACGGTGACGGGCTGGGCGGCGAGGTCGCGGGCGAGTCCGCCCGGCGCCGCCGGTCCGAGGCAGAGCAGGCCGGCGATCGCGTTGTCGGCGATCAGGTCCGCCGCGGTCATCGAGAGCCAGTCGGCGTAGCGCGAATCCGGCACCTCGATCGCCGGATGGACGCTCGCCACCGCTTGCCGCACCTCCTCGCGCGTATGGGGCGCGGCGCGCGGGACGAGGGCGCGGCCCATGACGAAGTCGAACTCGGGCTCGATGGTGAAAAAATTGACCCGGCCCGGCGGCACGTATAGCGGGCTCCCGCCCACGAACTCGGCGAAGATGCGGCCCGAGAAGGGGGCGTCCACGCCGAACCGCGCCTGCACGTCCGCGTTGGTCGCGCCGATCTTGTAGCCGGCGACGGCGAGCCCCGCGCTCGCCGCGAGCCCGTCCTGCACCGCATAGGCCTCGTCGATCGTCCCCGGCCTGCACTCGGCCGGCAGCGCGTCGATCTGCCTGCCGTCGCGCCAGGCCTCCCACAGCAGCGCGCCGCCGCGCGCCAGGGGGGTTGCGCTTCGCGCGCTCAGCCGCCGCCCCCGGGCAGCGGGCCGGACACCCCAGTTTCCCTGAAGGGCGCGCTCAGGCCGAGGAACGACCCGAAGAACTCGCCCTCGCTGCCGTCGGCCTCCTCGAAATAGACGCCGTTGAAGCCCGCCACCAGCCGCGGATTTCCGTCCGCGTCCTGGCGGGCCGACAGGGTGCCGCCCCAGTACCCCTCGGAAAGCGTGACGGTCCGTTCCGGATGTCCCACCGTCACCCTGTCGCGCTCGAAATTGCCGTCTTCCAGCATGATCGCTGTGGCGAGATGGATCTCGTAGTCCTTGGCCAGACCCTGCGCGTCGATCAACTCGTCGCCGAGGATAACGCCGAAATGCGCGCGCTGCGTGGCGAGATCGCCGACGCAGCCGATGCAGCCCTTCAAGCTGCGGTCCGTGAAGTCCGCGGTTAGGGTCAGCATCCCCTGGTATTCGTCGATAACGAAACCGCCCTGGTTCTCGCCCCAGCCGCTCCCGAACTCGTAGACGTACAGCCCTCCAGCTTGACCGGCATACTCGGCCGTCCCGTCGACCGGCAACTCCGGCGGGACGCCGTGGTCGAGCTCCGGCCCATCGACGATCGCGTACCGATCCGCTTCCGCCAGCGACAGCCTCGGCGGGTGCTGGTCGTAGAACTGCGCCCACCAGCCGAACACGAGGTAGTCGGACGGATCGTCCGGGTCCCAGCTCAACAGGGCGTGGGAGAGAGACGTGTCGTCCCCGTCTAGCTTGAGGAACGTGAAGGCCTGCGCCTGGTGGCCGGGCATGGGCGTCTGCCCGGGGAGCACCTCGATGAGGTCGTCCGAAGTGCTGACCGAGGCCTCGGTCCCGTCGTCAAGCGATATGAAGAAGCGCAGCTCGCTGCCGTCGAACTCGGTGTTCCGTTCGAGTTGAATCCGGTCTTCTTCCGGCGGGGGAAGGGTGCGGCTGCAGGCGGTCAGCGCCAACGCCGCAAGCAGCAGAACGGAAAGGGATTTCATATTGGTCCCCAAGATTCAAGACATACAATGTCTATCCGAGTCGGCATAATAGTACCTGTCCGTTCGCGATTGAACCGCGGCGGATCGACCGAAATCCGACAGGCTCCGGCGTCCTGCTAGCGAAATTCCTGTGCTCTCGCCTCCCGTCGCCACCGCGTCATGGCAAGACATGGAGCTTCCAAACCGGGACACGGGGGCGTAACCGTTCCCTGTGGACCCGTCCCGCCCTGGCGCGGTTTTGCCCGGCGCCGCGCGTGATGCATGATGTGCCGAGCGGATCTGAAGCCGAACGGGAGGCGGGCTATGGGCGATGGACGGACGGCAGGCTGGACCGAGGTACAGGCGGACGACGTGGGCGATGCGCTGGTCGCCGGCTTGGCCGCCGGCGGGATCGACCACCTGTTCTTCACCTCGGGGTCGGAGATCGGCTTCTTCCAGGAGGCCACCGCGAAGGCGCGCGCCCGGGGCGCCAACAACCCGATTCGGCTGATCACCGTGCCGCACGAGCACGCGAGCCTCAACGCCGCGCTCGGCTTCGCGGCGGTCAGCGGCCGGCCGGCCGTCACCGCGGCCCATGTCGATTGCGGCACGATGCACTATGGCGGCGCGGTGCACACCGCCGCCCGCAGCGGGCTTCCGGTGGTCATCACCGCCGGGTTCCCGCCGACGGCCTATGCCGGGACCATGAAAGGCGGCCGCGACGAGGGCGGGCATCTGTGGATGCAGGAGACCTTCGACCAGAACGGGATCGTGCGCAACTACGTCAAGTGGGACCACCGCCTGACCTGGCAGGACAACCCGGGGCTGATCGCGAGCCGGGCGGTCCAGGTCACGCGGAGCGAGCCCTGCGGCCCTGTCTATCTCAGCTTTCCCAAGGAGCTGACGCTCATGCCGGTCGACGGCGCGAGCTTCCCGAGCGCCGACCGGCTCGGCATCCCGCGCCCCAGCGCGCCCGCCGACGCCGACGCCGAGGAGATCGCCCGCAGGCTGATCGCCGCCCGCCATCCGGTCGTCGTGGTGTCCGCGTCGGGCCGCGATCCCGCGACCGTCCCGGCTTTGGTCGAGCTGTGCGAGCTGCTCGGCCTCGCGGTCACCGACTCGGTCCAGCGCAGCTATATGAGCTTCCCCTTCCGCCATCCCTGCTTCCAGACCCAGGCGACGCTGGAGGAGGCCGACATGGTCCTGGCGCTGGAGGCGGTGGTGCCTTGGGTGCCGGGGCGGAACGCGCCGGGACCGGACGCCTTCGTCGTCTCGGTCGGGCGCGATCCGATCGCGGTCAGCATCCCGACCTTCGAGTTCACCGCCGACCTCAGGCTCGCCACCGACGGCCTGGCGACCATCCTCGCGATCGCCGCGGCGGCGCGAGATTTGTTGAACGATGAGGACCGAAACCGGATCGCGGCGCGCAAGGAACGGCTCGCGTCCGCCTCGCGCAGCTGGATCGACGAGGCGGAGAGCGCCGCGAAGGAACGATCGGCCGACATTCCGATAGACCGGCTGTGGGCGAGCTATCGCATCGGGCAGCTGTTCGACGACAACTGCATCGTGTTCGACGAGACGCTTCCGCCCAACCGGACGCGGACCTATTTCGACCGCAGCGAGCCGGGCTCCTATTTCGCCAACCCGGGGTCGAGCGGCGGCTGGGCGACCGGCGCGGCGCTGGGCGCCAAGCTCGCCGCGCCCGAGCGGGACGTCATCGCCGTCAGCGGCGACGGCTTCTACATGTTCGGCACCCCGGCCCCGGCGCTGTGGGCGGCTTCCCATCACGACGCGCCGTTCCTCCAGATCGTCTACACCAACCGCAGCTACACCACCGGGACCGAGCGCATCGCGAACAATTACGGCGCCGACAGCTTCGCCGCCCGGGACGGATTCCAGGGCGGTTATTTCGATCCGCCGATCGACTTCGCCAAGGAGGCCGAGGCGGCGGGCGCCCATGGCGAGACCGTGCGCGACCCGGCCGCCCTGGAGGGCGCGCTCTCCCGCGGCCTGCAGCAGGTGCGCGACGGCAGGCCGGCCCTGGTGTCGATCTGGCTCAAGCGGCTGGAGGGCGAGGACTGACCCCGTCCGGGTCCGGCGGGGCGGCGGGGCGGCGCGACCCGACGAGCCAGGCGCCGAGCGCCGGCAGTAGCACCACGGCGCCCACCATGTTGACCAGGAACATGAAGGTCAGCACCGTGCCCATGTCGGCCTGGAACTTGAGCGGCGCCACGATCCAGGTCGCTACCCCCGCCGCCAGGGTGAGGCCGGTGAGCGTCACGCCGGCCCCGGTGGTGGCGAGGGTTCGTTCATACGCTTCGGCGAAGTCGAGCCCCTGCGCCAGGTGGATGCGCAGCCGCCCGTAGATGTAGATGCCGTAATCCACCCCGATCCCGACGCCGAGCGCCACCACGGGCAGGGTCGAGACCTTGAGCCCGATTTCCAGCAGCGCCATGAGCGCGTAGGCGAGCAGGGAGACCACGCCGAGCGGCACGACGATACAAAGCGTCGCCGCCACCGAGCGGAACGAGACCAGGCAAAGCACGATGACCGCGGCGTAGACATAGGCGAGGATCGGGAACTGGGCCGCCTCGACCTCTTCGTTGGTCGCCGCCATCACCCCGACATTGCCGGAGGCGAGCCGGAAGGTTACGCGCGTATTCCGGTTCGCGCGATCGAATGCCTTCACCGCCTCGACCACGCGCGCGATGGTCTCGGCCTTGTGGTCGGCGGTGTAGACCGACACCGGCATCACGCTGCAATCGAGGTTGAGCAGGCCGCTGGCGGTGGGGACCGGGGAGACCGACTGCACCAGCATGTATCGGTTGCGCGGCAGGGTCCGCCATTTGAGGCTGCCTTCGTTCCAGCTCGCGTTGAGGACGCGCGCGACGCCGGCGAGACCGCGCACCGACTGGACGCCGTCGACGTTCCGCATATGCCATTCGAAATCGTCGAGGGTGCGCATCACCTCGTAGTCGATGCAGCCTTCCTTGACGGTCTCCGAAATCACCGTAAGCACGTCCACGCCGATCTCGAAGCGGTCGGTGATCAGCGCGGAGTCGCGGTTGTACACTGACTCGGCCCTGAGCTCCGGCACCCCACGGTGCTCGTCGCCCACCCGCACCTCGGGCGCGTATGTCGCGCCGGCCGCGAGCAGCAGCGCAGCCACCCCGATCACCGCCGCGGCGGGCCGCCGATGCGCGAGCCGGGCAACCCGCGACCACAGCGGCCGCAGCAGATCGTCGCGTTCCAGCGCCCGGCGCCGCTCCGCATCGTCCGCCTCGAAATAGGAGAGCAGCACCGGCAGCAGCGCCAGGTTGGTGAGAATGATGGCGGCGACCCCGAGGCTTGCCGTGATCGCGATCTCCTTGATGACCTGGACCTCGATCAGCGAGATGGCGACGAACCCCACCGAGTCGGATGCCAGCGCCACCGCGCCGGGCAGCAGCAGCGCGCGGAAGCTCGCCCGCGCCGCGTCGATGCCGCTGGCGCCGCCGGCCGCTTCGGCGCGGACCGCGCTCACCATCTGTACCCCGTGGCTGACCCCGATGGCGAACACCAGGAAGGGGACCAGGATGGACATCGGATCGACGCCGAAGCCGAACGCGGCGAGCCCGCCGAGCTGCCATACGACCGCGATCAGGGAGCAGGCCAGAGGTGGCACGGTCAGCCGGACCGAGCGGGTATAGGCGTAGACCAGCAGGGCGGTGACCAGGAAGGCGATGGCGAAGAACATGATGACGCGGACCGCGCCGTCCGCCACGTCTCCCACCGCCTTGGCGAACCCGATGATGTGCAGGTCGACGTCCGCGCCGGAGCCGGCCTCGCGGCGGATGCGCTCCAGCTGGTGCGCGACTTCGATGTAGTCGAGCCGTTCGCCGGTGCCGGGGTGGAACTCCTGCAGCTTGGCGGCGACGATCGCGCCCGAGAAGTCGTTCGCCACCAGCCGCCCGACCAGCCCGGCCTTGATGACGTTCTCGCGCAGCCGGGCGAAGCCGGCCTCGGTCGGCGCGAAGTCGACGGGCAGCACGTTGCCAGCCACGATGCCGTCCTCGACCACCTCGATGAAGCGGACATTGGGCGTGAGGATCGAATACACTTGGGACCGGTCCACGCCCGGCAGAAAGAACGTCGCGTCGGTCGCCTTGCGCAGCGCGGCCAGGAACCCGGGCGTGAACATGTCGCCATCGCGCGCCATCACCGCGATCAGCACGCGATCCGCGCCGCCGAACTCGTCGCGATACTGGAGGAAGGTCTCCATGTATTCGTGCTTCACCGGCACCAGCTTGGTGAAGCCGGCATCGACCCTGAGCCCCGCCGCCTGCCAGCCCATCGCCAGGGTGAGGAGCGCGAACGCCGCCAGTATCGTGCGGCGCCGGCGGAACAGCAGGTTTTCCAGCACGCCGGTCACGGCACGATCCGCGGCATCAATCGGCCAGGCGCCGGACGCCGAACTCTCCGACCAGCAGCACCCCGCCATCCGCCAGCGGGAGCGCGGTGGAGACTCCGTCGCGCGAGGGCAGGCTGCGCGACGATACGCTCCGCCCGTCGTCGCGGCTCGACAGCACGCCGCCTTCGAGACCGGTGATCACCACCCGGCCCGAGGGCAGTCGGGCGGCTCCGGTCAGGGTCGCGTTGGTCCCGGTCGGCACCCGCGTCCAGCTCTCGCCGCCGTCTCGCGAGCGGAACAGGTGGCCCCTGAGCCCGGCGAGCAGCAACTCGTCCTCGCCGAACGCAAGCCCGGCGAACCACGAGCCGGAATAGGGGGACGGCAGCGCCCGCCAGGTCTCGCCGGAATCGTCGGAGCGGTACACCACCCCGGCCTCCGCCGCGATGTAGAGCCGGCGCGCGGACGCCGGCACCAGCGCGTTGAGGTGGAAGTCGTCCTTGCCGATCGTGCGCTCGGTCCATGTGTCGCCGCCGTCCCCGGTGGCGAGAAAGTAGCCATAGGCGCCGACCGCGAATCCGGTCTTCCCGTCGCGGAACCAGACGTCGAGCAGGGGGAGCTCCTTCTCCGGCGCCTGGTATACCAGAGTCCAGGTTTCGCCGCCGTCGCCGGTGCGCAGGATCGCCGCGTCGTGCCCCACCGCCCAGCCGGTGCGCTCGTCGTGCATGTGGATCGCGGTGAGCAGGGCGCGGGTCGGGACCCTGGCCTGCCTCCAGCTCGCGCCGTCGTCGGTCGACACCAGGACGTGGCCGCGCTCGCCCACCACGACCAGCCGCGAACCCGCGGCGGCGCCGTCGAGCAGCAGGGATTGGATGGCGAGCGGCGCCACGACCGCTTCCTCGGCGCCGCCGCCGGCCGGACCGAGGAGCCCGGGCAGCAAGGCAAGCGCCGGAAGCAAGGCGCGCCGGGAATGCCCGCGCCCCCGGTCCGGCGGTGTTCTCCGTGGCGTCAGCCCCGAAATCTCCCGGAAGCCGAAGGCCTCGGCGGGCCGCCTGCGGTCACCGCCGTCCCTCGCGGCGCAGCGCCGCCGGGGTGAAGTCGCGGGATTTCAGGCTGGTGTCCCAGGTACACATCGGGAACTCGTTGTCGAGGCCGAAGGCGAGGTAGCGCCCGGCCTGGAGATCGCTGTGCACTTCGAGCGTCGGCCACACCAGCGGCTTCTCGTAGTAGTTGACCAGATGGGCCTCGGAAACCCGCCAGAGCTGGTCCCGGTTGTCGTAGATGTCGGCGACCAGGATCTGCCAGGAATCCTCGTCGACATAGAACGTGCGCCGCTTGTAAGTGTGGCTCGCGCCCTCCTTGAGCGTCGCCTCGACCACCCACACCCGGTGCAGCTCGTAGCGCAGCAGGTCCGGATTGACATGCAGCGGCCTGAGGATGTCGGTGAAGGCGAGGTCGTCGCCGTGCAGCCGGTACGAGTTGTAGGGCACGTACATCTCGCGCTTGCCGACGAGCTTCCAGTCGTAGCGGTCGACGGCGCCGTTGAACATGTCGAGCTGGTCCGCCGTGCGCAGCCCGTCGGACGACGTTCCCGGGTTGTCGTAGGCGATGTTGGGCGCGCGCCGCACCCGGCGCTGACCCGGGTTGTAGGTCCAGGCTTTGCGCGGCTCGCGGAACTGGTTCATGGTCTCGTGCACCAGCACGATGTCGCCCGCGAGCCGGGCCGGCGCCAGCGTCTTCTGCTTGAACAGGATCATCGTGTTGCCGAGCCGGTCCAGCGTCATGCCGGGGAGCGAGTAGCGCAGCTCGATCTCCAGGCTCTGCTTGACCAGCGTGTAGGCGCCGCCGCGGGTCACCGCGGCCTGGCCGATGACGCAGGCCACCGACTCGCCGCGATAGCGCAGCAGGTGGTTCCAGATCACCTCCAGCCCGTTGCGCGGGACCGGGAAGGGGATGCCGATGACCGCGCCGGCCACGCCGTTGCCGCCATCCACCAGCTTGGCGGTGGCGGCGGCCTTCCGGGTGGCGTCGTAGATCCGCCGCGGCACCGACGCGCTGCGCCGGGTCGGATAGACCTGCATCCTGAAGCTCGAATAGGTCTCCAGCATGCGCTGGTGGCCGACCGAGAGCCGGTCGCGATGCTTGTCCAGGCCGCCGGCGTCGATGACGAAGCGCGGCTTGTCGCCGGCATAGGGGTCGCGGTGATGCTCGCCGACGGAGTAGCCGGCAGGCGGCTTGACGATGCCGCCGGTCCATTGCGGGATGCTGCCGTCGGCGTTGCCGGCGCGCTGCCCGCCGAGCGGGGTGAGGTCGGCGCCCAGCCGGGCGATCTGGTCGGCGGCGATCTCGGCCGATGCCGGCAGGGCGACCGCCAACCCGAGCAGGAGGGCGGCGCCCAGCCGGGGCACGGTCGCTGTGGTGAGATGTTTGGCGTTCATGGGTCCGGAACCTCAGAACGAGTATTTGACGGAAAGGGAGACGAAGTCGCGGTCGGCCAGCTCGTTGCCCTCGCCGGCGAGGCGGGTGTAGCTGAGATCGGCCTGCCAGCTGCTGAGATAGTCCGCCCGCAAGCCGATCGTGATCGCGGTCCGGCCCTCGACGAACGGGCCGCTGGGCGCCGGGCTGTTGCCGCTCACGTCGTGCAGGAACTGCACATAGGGGTGCAGGTTTACCGCGTCGATCACGTTGCTGTAGTCGAGCCGCGCCGCGAAGCGGTAGCCCCATGAGGTCGCGTCGGCGTCGGCCTTGCCCTCCGCAAGAACGCCGCCAGCGGGGCTCTCCAGCGGATTGGTGTCCTTGTCGGGCATGTCGTGGACGTGCATCAGCGCGGCTTCGGTGATGAACACGACACTGTCCGCCCCCAGCATGGGTCCGAACACCCTCGTGGCGGTGGCCTGCACCTGGCTCACCTCGCGCTCGATATAGCCCTGGACATTCGTCGGTCTGTAGCTGGCGAGATAGGCGGGGAGGTTTTGCGGGGCTGCGGCGGCCAGACCCAGGGCCTCAATGATCGGCCTGAGGCCGTCCTCCAGCACCGTCCGCTCGGCCCGTTGCAGCGGCGCGTTGGGACGCATCGAGTACTCGCCCTGGAGCGCCCAGCCCGAATTGCCGACCACGGTGTTGAAGCTCACCCCGAAGAGCTGGATGTCCTCGGGATATTCGAGGAAGTAGTTGCCGCCCTCGCCGTAGCGGTCGATGGCCAGCGCGCCGGCAATTCCCGGAACCGTCTGGCCCACCTCACGGCCCACCAGCTCGGCTACCTGCCGTCGCACTTCCGCCTGGATGCGCGCCGGCGCTTCAGCGGGATCGATCAGCCCGGCTTGCACGGCCTGGCCGACGCTTTGGGTCACCGCCTCGGTCACCTGTGGCGTGACCTGCCGGGCGACAACCGAGCTCAGCGCCCCGCCAGGCGCCGATGTCGGCGCTCCCACCGCGCCTGCCGCCGCGATCCCGGCCCGGAGGGCGTCCAGACTCGCGGTCTGTGCGCCGACCGTGGGCAGCCGGCTGTGATAGTTGATGAAGTAGAAGCCGAACTCGGTGTGGTTCAAATCCTCGGCGAGGTAGCGCAGCGCCGCCCCCCACTGGCCCTCGGCGTCGGGCGTGCGGTCCCGGCCGCGCAGCACGCTGGCGAAATCGGCGTCGAACGCGACCTGGGGACGCTGCGGCAGGGGGATCGGAGCCCCGCCCCGCGGATTGGGCACGCTGTATGCGGCCAGGTCGGCGTTTATCGCCGGCGTCAGCGAGCCGAATTCAAATCCCCGATCCCACCGCTCGGGTTCGCCCGGCAGCAGCCTTTCCATCACGTTGGAAATTACCGCCTTCCGCGCCCCCGGCCCGGCGTAGTCGGTGCTGGAAAAATAGCTGCCGACCGGGTCGATATGGGTCTCCTCCCAGTCGAACTGGTAGAAACCCTCCAGGGTCAGCGTCTCGGTCGGCGCGACCGATGCCGAGGCCAGGCCGGCCGGGAGCAGCGCCTCGCGCAGCTCCGAGCCCGGCAGCCTGAGCTTGCTCACGTCGAACGGGTTGATGGCGTTGATGCCGTTGGGGATGAAGGTGCTCTCCCCCCAGTTCAGCACATGCCAGCCGAAGCGCATGTCGACGGCCATGCCGCTCACGTCGAACCCGCCGGTGACGTAGGCGTCGAGCAGGTCGATGTTGCTGCCCACCCGCTCCTTCGCCGCGTCGCTCAGCGCGGTGCGCGCGCGGTCGCCGTCCTGGTTCTCGAAGTCGATGAACCCGGTGGTGCGGACGAAGGCGCCGAAATCGCCGAAGCCGATATCGAGGTCGGTGGTGAACTTGGAGGTGTTGCTGACGATGCCGCGGTCGTAGTTGAGATCGCCGTCATTGCCGTTGGTGTCGGCGGCCAGCTCGCCGTCGCGGTCCTCGACCCGGAAGGTCATGCCGTGCGAGATCGTGGTGTCGAGGCTCCCCCTGAACTCGCCGTCCCCGAACTCGACCGCCCTGGCCGGCGGCGCGTGAAGCAAGCCGCCCAGAACGACCGCGCCCGCGGCCGGTACGATCCAGCCCGTCGCCCTCCGGCGGAGATACCCCCGCCACCCGGTATTGGCTTCGCCTGTGTTCCTCATGGAGCCTCCCCGTCGCGGTCCGCCTCGCCGCATCCAGCTCGTTCCCTCGTCGGTGGGAGGACCGGAACCCCCGATCCGGGGGCCTCGATGTTTCGCCGATATGCACGCGGGACAGGTCCGCAATCCTAGTTCAAACATATTCGAATTCCCGTGTTTTTACTGTGCTTAATCGGGCCGATCTCGTGTCCATCGGGTGACTTTTCTCCCCGCAACGCTATGATCGGCCCGCGCGAGGCCGGCCCCGCGCCCGATTCGCGGAGAAGCGCCCCTTGACCGACGGCTCGGCGACGCGGGAGAACGAAGCGCTCAGGGAGCGCATTTCGCGGCTCAGCGCGGCGATCCTGCGCATCAATGCGAGCCTCGACGTGGCCACCGTGCTGCAGGAGGTGGTCGACAGCGCGCGTGCGCTTACCGCCGCGCGCTACGGCATCATCGCCACCGTCGACGACGCCGGCGCGGTCCAGGACTTCGTCGCCTCGGGCTTCACCCGGGAGGAGCACGACCAGCTCGCCAGCTGGCCCGACGGGCCCCGGCTGTTCGAGCGCCTGCGCGACAACCCCGGGCGGCTGCGTCTGGAAGACCTGCGGGACTACCTGCCCTCGCTCGGCTTCTCCCCCGACCTGATGCCGCTGAGCGCGCTGCAGGGCGTGCCGATGAACCACCGGGAGCATCACGTCGGCAATTTCTTCCTCGCCGGCAAGGAGGGCGGCGGGGAGTTCACCGGCGAGGACGAGGAGTTGCTGGCGCTGTTCGCCTCGCAGGCGGCGGCGACGATCGCCAATGCGCGCACCCACCGCGACGAGCGCCGCGCCCGGGCCAATCTCGAGGCCCTGATCGACACCTCGCCGGTCGGCGTCGTGGTGTTCGATGCCCGGACCGGGCGGCCGGTCTCGTTCAACCGCGAGGCACGGCGTATCGTCGAGGAGCTGGGCAGCCCCGACCGCCCCGTCGAACGGGTGCTGGAGGTCATAACCTGCCGTTACGCCGACGGGCGCGAGCTGTCCCTCGAAGAGGTCCCGCTGGCGCAACAGCTCGGCAGCGCCACCGCGATGCGCGCCGAGGAGATGACGCTTTCGGTGCCCGACGGGCGCAGCGTCAAGACGCTGGTCAACGTCACGCCGATCCACGGCGAGGACGGCGCGGTCGCCTCGGTCGTCGTCACGGTGCAGGACCTGGCGCCGTTCGAGGAGCTCGACCGGCTGCGCGCGGCGTTCGTGGACATGGTGAGCCACGAGCTGCGCGCGCCGCTCGCCTCGATCAAGGGTTCCGCCGCCACCGTGCTCGGCGCCCGGCCGGTTCCGGCTCCGGCGGAGATGCTCCAGTTCTTCCGCATCATCGACGGGCAGGCCGACCGAATGCGCGGCCTGATCGCCGACCTGCTGGACGCGGGCAGCATCGAGGCGGGGACGCTCGCCGTCGTGCCCGAGCCGGCGGACGTCTCCAGCCTGGTCGATCAGGCGCGCAACACCTTCCTGAGCGGCGGCGGCCGGCACGCGCTCCTGATCGACCTGCCGCCGGACCTGCCCCGGGTGATGGCCGACCGCGAGCGTATCGTCCAGGTGCTGAACAACCTGTTCGACAACGCCGCGCGGCACGCGCCGGAGTCGTCCCCCATCCGGATCGAGGCGGCGCGCCACGGCGCGCATGTCGCGGTCTCGGTCTCCGACCGGGGCCAGGGCATCCCGGCAGAGCGCATGCCGCAGCTGTTCCGCAAGCGCGCGCGTCTCGCCGACGGCGAGGGGAACGGCGGTGCCGGCGGCACCGGGCTGGGGCTTGCGATCTGCAAGGGGCTGGTGGAAGCCCATGGCGGCCGCATCCGGGCCGAGAGCGGCGGCGCGGGCCAGGGCGCGCGGTTCACCTTCACCATCCCGGTGGCCGACGACAACGCCGGGGCCACGCCCGGCGAGGCCCCGGGCGGCGCGCGCGCGTCGCAAGGCGGGGGCGAGCGGACACGCATTCTCGCGGTGGACGACGACCCGCACACGCTGCGCCAGGTCCGGGACACGCTGTCCGAGGCGGGCTATGCGCCGCTGGTGACCGGCGATCCGGGAGAGCTTGCCCGCCTCATCCGCACGCGGCGGCCCCGGCTGGTCCTGCTCGACCTGATGCTGCCCGGCACCGACGGAATCGCGCTGATGGAGCAGGTCCCCGAGCTTGCCGACCTGCCGGTCATCTTCATCTCCGGCTACGGCCGGGACGAGACGGTCGCGCGGGCGCTGGAGAGCGGCGCAGCCGACTACATCGTCAAGCCGTTCTCGTCGACCGAGCTGACCGCGCGGGTCGCGGCGGCGCTGCGGCGCACGGCGGGGGCGGAACCGTTCGTGCTCGGGGATCTCGCCATCCACTACGACGAGCGCCGGGCGAGCCTGGCCGGGCGCGCGGTGCCGCTCACCGCCACGGAGTGGGAGGTGCTGCGCATCCTGTCGGTCAATGCGGGACGGGTCGTGACCTCGGAATCGCTGCTCCGCCAGGCGTGGAATGCGCGGGACGCCGCCGACACCGAGCCGGTGCGCGCCTTCGTGAAGAAGCTCCGCGCCAAGCTCGGCGACGACGCCTCCGACCCCGCCTACATCTTCACCGAGCGCGGGGTCGGCTACCGCATGCCGCGACCGGGCTGACGCGTCACGCCAGCGCGGTCTCGAACAGGGCCAGCAGCCGGCTCCAGGCGCGCTCCGCCTGGGCTTGGTGGTAGACGGCGGAGTCGGGCGGGCACCAGCCGTGCAGCGTCCCCGCATAGACCTCGATCTCCGCCGCCAGCTTCGCGGCGGCGAACGCCTCGCGCAGAACGGTCTTGGCCTTCGGCTCCTTCTTGTCGTCGTTCTCCGCGATCGCGAACAGGTATTGCGCGCGGATCTTGGGCACCAGCAGATGGGGGCTGTTGGGGCGGTCGGTCACCAGCCTGCCGCCGTGGAACGATGCGCCGGCGCCGATCCGGTCGGGAAACGCCGCCGCGGTCCGCATGGTCATCGAGCCGCCCATGCAGTACCCCGTCGTCCCCATCTTGCGGTCTTTGGCCACCGCCTTCCGGCCGTCGAGGAATCCGACGAAAGCCTTCGCGTCCGTCACCGTCCTCTCGGGGGTCAGCGAGCGCATCAGGGGAAACACCTTGTTGCGCGTCGCCTCGTCCCGGAACGAGGCGCCCTCCGGCAGGATCGGCGCCCGCTCGGCCCGGTAGAAGGGGTTGACCACCAGCACGGCGTAGCCGGACTCCGCCAGCCGCCGTCCCATCCGTTCGAAGGCGGGGCGGAGGCCGAGCGCGTCGGGCCAGATCAGCACGCCCGGATGGGCGCCGCTCGCGGGGTGCACGAAGTGGCAATCCGCCGTGCCGTCCGGTGTCGGCACCTCGACATTCGCGGCCGTCACCTCCAGCGCGTTGGCGGCCCGCGGCAGCAGCATCGCCAGCCCCGTCCCGGCCGACAGCGCGCCGAACCCGCGCCGGCTCAGGCTTGCCGATTTGCGCAAATGCTCCTCGGCGTCACGGATCGTTCTGTCGTCGCACATGGGTGTTGCCCTCTCCCTGTGGTTCGCATCGCAACATAGCACGATCGGCCACCGGCCCCCCGTCGGCTTCGACAATTTCCAATAGGCGCGATTGGAAAATTCTTCTGGTGGCCGCGCAAGCGCTTCCCACCTGACTCGTGCGCCCGCCCGCGTCCGGCGGGTCCCCCAAAGCAGGTTGAAGGGGAGTCGGGAATGGTCTCACGAACCGCCGCCGCAGGCCCGCCGCCCGGGTCCGGCGGCGCGTTCCGCGACCGGGCTCCCGACCCCCGGCCCGACGCCGCGCCCGGCCCTCCGCGCGCGGCGTCTTCATTTCCAGAGGAGCGCATCGATGACCGACCGCCCTTCCCTTCCTGATGCTCCCGGGACAACGCCACGGGAGACGCATGACAGCCGCCGCCCCGCACGCAGGCCCCTCGTTGCCATACTGCGGCGGGCCGTCCAGGCCCTGGCCGCCGCGGCGGTGTTCCTGGGTGGCAGCGCGCAGGTCCGCGCGTTCCCCGGGCTCGACCAGCCGAAGGTGACCATCGCCGCGGAGCGCGGCTCCTACGGCTTCGGCATCGACGATGTCGTCTTCACGCTTCGCCGCGCGGGTCCGGCGGACGTGGCGATCTCCGTGCGGGTTTCGCTCGCCCAGGCCGATCTCTATTTGCCGACCGATCGGCTCAACGCGACGGTGCGCTTCCCGGCGGGCGAGCGGGAAGAAGAGCTTCGCATCCGCGCGCCGCAGTTCAACGGCCCGGCGACGGAATCGGGCGCGTTGCGAGCGACGCTGGTCGATGCGTCCGGCTACACCGTGGGGCGCCCGAACTCCGCGCGGACGCGCATGGTGGTGACGGATCCGGCGATCACGGTCCGGCCGGAGCAGGCCGCCTACAGCGTCGACGGGGACGACGAGACAGTGCGCGTGACCTTCATCGCCCGCACCGAGGGCGACCTGCCCCGGCCCGGCAGGGCGTTCTCCCTCGCGGTGTCCGCGAAAGCCGCATCCGACGAGACGGCAGCGCGCCGCGTAGCCAGGGGCGTGTCGCAAACGGTCGAATTCAAGCCACGCAACTTCGTTTCCACGGACGGAAAGTGGGAGGCGAGCAGGACGGTCTCCATCTCGACGGCCGAAACCGCCGAGGGCCTGGAAGTGATGTTCAAGCGCGCGGCGTCGACGCCGGAGCGGGTCCGGCCGCGCAACGCCGACGGCACCCCCTGCACGGACGATGTCTGCATGGTGCCGGTGTTCATGGCCCAAAGCGACGAACCGACGCTTACCATCGCGGCGGGAAGCAGCACTTACGGTATGGGAATCGACGATGTCGTCTTTACCGTCACACGCAACGGAACCGCCGAAGGGGACATATCCGTCAGCGTGACCCTGACGCAGGACCAAAATTTCGTGAGTAGCGTTTCCCGGACGAGCTTCACCATTCCAGCAAGCGAGGCGGGCAGGGACGTCAAGATAGTCCGGTCGTTGTTTGACGGCGACGCAACGCAGTCCGGCGATCTGACCGCAACCATCGAGGCAGGGGATGGCTACGCAGTGGGCATACCCGGCTCGGCAACGGTCCGGATGGTCGTGGCGGACCCGGCAGTCACGGTGCGGGCGGAGCGGGCCGCCTACCGCTTCGCCGAGGGGGTCGGCGAGGCAACCATCGCGGTCGTCGCGCGCACCGCGCCCGGCGTGCCCCCGCCCGGCGACACGTTCCCGATTCTGGTCTTTTCGGACCGCACATCGAGCACGGCGACTGTTGGCGACGACTACGAAGAACTGGAGACCGATGTCGTCTTCGGCCCCGACGACTTCACCGCCACGGGCGGCGTTTGGGAGGCGCGCAAAGATGTCTCGCTAACGATCGTCGACGACGACGTGACGGAACCCGACGAGACCGTCGAGTTGCGGCTCGGGCGCGATTCTGATTTTGCGCCGCAGAGAATCCGGCCGCGCAATGCCGACGGCACCGCGTGCGCGGACGATGTCTGCACGGTGCCGGTGACCATCCGCGACGACGACGGCCCGGCGGTAACCCGGATCGAGATCGCCCCGGTGCCCCCGGCGGCGAGCGCCGACCACGGCCCCTACTACACCAAGGACGATTTCCTCGCCCTGCCCGACGGCGCGGTGCACGGCAGGGGTGCGAGGCTGACCTTCACGCTCACCCTCGACACCGAGGTGACGGTCACCGGCGCGCCCGAGCTGGTGCTCGACGTCTTCGACCGCGAGCGCCGGGCGCGCTATGCCGGCGGCTCGGGGACGCGGCGGCTGAGGTTCGCCTGGACGGTGCAGAAGGGCGACAACGACCCGGACGGGCTTGAATTCGTCTCCCTCGACTTCAGGGGCGGCACGATCCGGGACGGCGAGGGCCACGCCGTGGCACCGCACACCGTCCCGGCGCAGCGCTTCGCCGAGCACCGGGTGCGCGGCGGGCTGCACGCCATGCGGCTCGAAGTGTCCGGCGCGGCGCGCGAGGGCGAGTCCTATGAGATCCGGGTGATCCGCGACGGCGGATTCGAGGAGGTGGCGGTGGCCGGGGTCGACGTCGGCGACAGCGCCCAGCCGCGCATAAAGCCATGGTTTTCCTACGCGGTGAACGGGCCCGGCTACCGGCAGTTCGACTTCGATCGCGGCGCGGCGGGAGAGCCCGGGGTGCGGGTCTCGACGCGCAGCGTGACGCCGCCGGGCGATGGCGTCGCCGATGCCTCGCGCACGCTGAAGATACGCCTGGCCGGGACCGATGCGGGCTTCCAGTCGACGCCTCCGCTCGGCGACTATCGGGCCTGGTACCTGGCCGAAGAGCCGCTCGAGGTGACGGTGCCGGTGATCGACGCCGGGCTGCCGCTGGCCGAGGCGGGTCTCCGGGTCCACGGCGCCTCGGCGCGCGAGGCGGCGGGCGCGACGCTCGCCTTCCGGGTCACCCTGTCGCCCCACAGCGAAGCCCCGGTGACGGTGGAATACCGGACCGGAGAGGACCCGCACAACACGCCCAGGGCGGTCGCGGGGGAGGACTATGTGGCAACCGAGGGAATGCTGACCTTCGAGCCCGGCGAGACCGGGAAGACGGTCGAGGTGGAAGTGCTCGCCGACGACCACGACGAGGGTTTCGAGACCATGCGGCTGTTTCTGGAGAACGCCGAGGGCGCGCGCATCGACACCGCCTCCGCGCTCGGCGTCATCAAGAACAGCGGTCCCATCCCGAAAGCGTGGATCGCCCGGTTCGGCCGCACGGTGGCCGACCAGGTGCTGGATGCGGTGCAAGGCCGGATGCGCGCGGCGCGCCGGCCGGGGGTCGAGGTGACGCTCGCCGGGAGGAAGGTCGGTGGCGGTCCCGGCGCGCATTCCCCGATGTCCGGCGCGGTGACGCCCGATGACGCGCTGAGCGGCACCGCCTTCGCGGCCACCGCCGAGGCCGCACGGGGCGGCCATCTCTCCCTGTGGGGAAGCGGAGCGGTTACCCGGTTCGACGGCCGCGAGGGCGAGCTCAGGCTCGACGGCGAAGTCGCGAGCGCGATGGCGGGCGCCGACTGGATGCGCGAGCGCTGGACCGCGGGGCTGATCGTCTCGCACAGCGTCGCCGAGGGCGGGTATGCCGGCGACGCCGAGGGCCGGGTCGAGGCGACGCTCACCGGCCTCTACCCGTGGGGACGCCTGGCGCTCTCCGAGCGGGTGGACGCCTGGGGTATCGCCGGCTACGGCACGGGCGAGCTCTCGCTGACGCCGAAGAGGCCGGGGACGGCCGACGACGCCGCCACCGTCCGCACCGGTCTCGATCTCCGCATGGCGGCCGCCGGGCTGCGCGGCGTGCTGGTGGATGGCGGCTCGGACGGCCTTGCCCTGTCCGGCAAGGGCGACGCCCTGGCCGTGCGGACAGAGTCGGACGCGGCGCGCGGGGCAGGCGGCGGCCTGGCCGCCGCGCGCGGCACGGTGACCCGGCTGCGCCTCGGTCTGGAGGGCGAGCGGCCGATACGGCTCGACGCCGGCGCGACGTTGACCCCGTCGGCCGAGATCGGCATGCGCCACGACGGCGGCGACGCGGAGACGGGCTTTGGCGTCGAATTGGGCGGCGGCATCGCCTGGACCCTGCCGAAGCACGGCCTGCGCCTCGAGTTCGGCGGCCGCGGCCTGCTCAGCCACGAGACGGAGGGAATCCGCGAACGCAGCTTCTCCGGCGCGCTTTCCTGGGACCCGGCGCCGTCCTCGGCGCGCGGCGTGAAGCTGACGGCGACCCAGACGGTGGGCAACCCTGCGTCGGGCAGCGCCGATGCGCTGCTGCAACGCACCACGCTGACCGGGCTCGGCGCGCACCCGGACTCCCCGGCCGGCGACCTTCGGAACCGCCGGCTGGAGGTGAAGCTGGGTTACGGCTTCGCAACCTGGAACGGGTGCTTCGCGTCGGTCCCGGAAATCGGCTTCGCGCTCTCCGACAGGGCAAGGGAGTACAGCCTGGGCTGGCGTCTGGCGGGCGAAGGGTCCGGCGGCCCCGGCGCGCTCGCCCTGTCGGCGGAGGCCCGCCGGTCGGAGCCGGCCGGCGTAAACCGGGCGGAGCACCGGGTGGGCGCCCGGCTCTCGGCCCGCTGGTAGCCGGATCGGCGGAAAAACCCGAACCGGCGCTGCTCCCGGCCGACCCCGGCGGCCGCGCCCGGGTGCGCGGCATCGCCCAGATCGCGAGCTCGGACACCCATCCTCTGATCGTCCCGCGCATCCGGAAATACCTGACCGAGGATCTCGACCTGTCGGACCAGCGGCTCGGGGCCTGGATCCGCCGGTGGATGGGGCCCGGTCTGGAGGCGATGGAGGCGCATCTGGCGGCC
The DNA here is from genome assembly GCA_002239065.1 of Defluviicoccus sp. bin129. GTDB lineage: Bacteria > Pseudomonadota > Alphaproteobacteria > MPNO01 > MPNO01 > MPNO01. The sequence continues at coordinate 76,502 of MPNO01000012.1, forward strand.
GGCCCCGGCACCGGGCGGTTCTGCCACGGCGACCGGCCCGGCCTCGCCGATCTCTGCCTGGTGCCGCAGGTCGTGGGCTCGCGCATGTTCGGCTGTCCGATGGAGCCCTACCCGACGGCGATGCGGATCTTCGAGACCTGCATGGCGCTCGATGCGTTCGCCGACGCCCATCCGACGAAACAGCCCGACTTCCCCGCCGACGCCTAGGCGTTGAGCCGGCGGCCTTCTTCGAGCTTGGCCGCGAACTGCTCGTTGTCGAGCACCCAGCCCAGGCATCGCATGACGTTCTGGAGACCGAACTCGTGGAGGTCGTCGCCATACATGCTGGCGACGCAGTCCGACAGCACGACCGTGGCGTAGTTCCTGTTGTGCGCGGTAAACGCCGTGTTCAGCACGCAGGTGTTGGTGTTGATGCCCATCAGGCAGACATTCCGCGCCCCGAGGTTCTCCAGCAGCATGTCGAGGTCGGTGCCCATGAAGCAGTCGAGGCGCTTCTTGTTGTCGATCACGTAGTCGGTCGCGGCGTAGAGCGCCGGGATGATCCGGGTGCCCGGGCTGCCCTCGATGTTGTGGTCGTTCACGGTCGACTTGCGGCCGAGCGTGAGGCGGTTCTCCTCGTCGGTGATCTCCGACATCGCGGCCCAGAACGGCGCCGTCATGCCCTCGCTGCCCACACCCGGAATCCTGCGATAGACCAGGATGACGTGGATCACCGGGACGCCGTGCCCGCGCGCGAGGTCGAGGACCTGCTTCGCGTTGGCGATCACCCGGGCGCTGTCTTCCGCCTTCGCCGGCATGGTCGCGACCTCCGGGTCGAGATGGCCGCGATGCATGTCGACGGTAACGATCGCCGTCTCGCCGGGCTTCAGGTGAAGCAGCCCGGTCATCTTCTCGACCATCTCGGAGCGGTCGAGAATCTCCACCCTGCGTTCCGTCATCGCGCTCCCCCCCTTGTGGTCCGATTATCGTATTCGCGTATATTTGTCGTATCAGAAAACCGTCGGCGATCAAATCCGCGGCGGTGTCATTTGCTGGAGACCTTCATGAGCGACCACAGGACCGAGATCAGGGACGGGATGACCGTCGAATGGGATGCGCCGATCGAGATGGATGACGGGATCGTGCTCCGCTGCGACGTCTACCGCCCGATCGAGGACGGGAACTACCCCGTCATCATCTCCTACGGCCCCTACGGGAAGCTCCTGCATTTCGAGGACCTGTATACCGATCAGTGGCGCCGGATGGCCCGGAACCATCCGGATGTCGTCGCCGGGTCCTCCAATCTCTACCAGAACTGGGAGGTGGTCGACCCGGAGAAATGGGTTCCCGACGGCTACGCCGTGGTCCGTGTCGATTCGCGCGGCGCCGGCCGCTCGCCCGGTTTTCTCGACATCTGGTCGGCGCGCGAGGCGCGCGATTTCCACGACTGCATCGAATGGGCCGGCACAAGGCCGTGGTCGAACGGCAAGGTCGGCGCGAACGGCATCTCGTACTACGCGATGAACCAGTGGCAGGTCGCCGCGCTCAAACCGCCGCATCTGGCTGCGATCTGCATCTGGGAGGGCGCGGCCGATTTCTACCGCGACCTCGCCTATCACGGGGGCATCCTGTGCGCCTTCGGCCGGACCTGGTACCCCTCCCAGGTCAAGACCGTCCAGCACGGCGTCGGCGAGAACGGGTTCCGCAGCCGCATGAACGGCGACTGGGTCGCGGGCCCGCCGACGCTGAGCCAGGAGGAGCTCGGCTCCAGCCGGGCGGATTTCTGGCGGGATTGCCAGGACAACCCGCTCGACAGCGCGGCGTACTGGCAATCCCGCATGCCGAACTGGTCGAAGGTCGAGGTCCCGCTCTTCTCCTCCGGCAACTGGGGCGGGCAGGGCCTCCACCCGCGCGGCAATTTCGAGGGTTTCGTGCGCTCGGCCTCGGACCAAAAGTGGCTCGAAATACACGGGATCGAACACTGGACCGAGTTCTACACCGATTACGGGGTGGCGCTTCAGAAGAAGTTTTTCGGGCATTTCCTGAAGGGCGAGGACACCGGCTGGAAGGACCAGCCGAAGGTCCAGCTCCAAATCCGCCATCCGGGCGAGAGATTCGTCGAGCGCCACGAGGACGCGTGGCCGATCCCGCGCACGAGATGGACCAGGTTCCATCTCCACGCCGGCGATCATTCGCTGAACGAGGCCCCCCCGGCGGCGGACGGCACGGTGACCTATGCCGGGCTGGGCGAGGGCGCGACCTTCCTGACCGCGCCGATGGCGGAAGACACCGAGATCACCGGGCCGATGGCGGCCAGGCTCTTCGTGTCGTCGAGCACCGAGGACGCGGATCTGTTCCTCGTGGTGCGCGTGTTCGCGCCCGACTTCAGGGAGGTGACCTTCCAGGGCGCGCTCGATCCCAACACGCCGGTCGCGCAGGGCTGGCTGCGCGCCTCGCACCGCAAGCTCGACGAGAGCCTCTCCCTGCCCTACCGGCCCTACCACACCCATGACGAGGTCCAGAAGCTGACCCCAAGCGAGGTCTACGCGCTCGACATCGAGATCTGGCCGAGCTGCATCGTCGTGCCCAGGGGCTACCGCGTCGGCCTGTCGGTGCGCGGGCGGGACTACGAATGGCCGGGCGGGAAGGCGGCCGGGCTGGGCACGCTGGGGGCCGTCTTTACCGGGGTGGGCCCGTTCAAGCATGACGACGCGGGCGACCGGCCGGCGCGGGTCTATGGCGGCGACGTGACGATCCATGTGGGCCCGGACCGGCCGTCCCACCTCCTGCTGCCGATCATTCCGGGCTGACGGAATCGTGGACAATCCGGGCCGCAGCGCCTAATCAACAGGGATGGAGGAGGATGGCGCACGGCCCCGGGCGGGGCGCGCGAACGGGACGCTGGGCCCGCGCGTCCGGCGTATCCGCAAGGAGCTCGGGATGACGCTGGCCGAGGTCTCCGAGGCCACCGGGATCTCGATCTCGGCGATCTCCAAGATCGAGAACGACCAGGTTTCCCCCACCTTCGCGAATTTGATGCGTCTCGCCGAAGGCCTCGACATCCCGCTGAGCCGCCTGGTCGCGCTCGACAGCGAGGACCGGTCTGGCTCCGCCCGGCTGACCGTGACCCGCGCCAGCGACGCCAAGTTCCGGACCACCCAGAGCTACGACATCTGGGCGCTCTGCACCAATATCCAGCACAAGCGCATGCTGCCGATGGTCGAACGCGTCCGCAGCCGCGATCCCGACACCGCGGACGGGATGCTGAGCCATTCCGGGGAGGAGTTCGTCTATGTCCTGAAGGGCACCGTCGCGGTCCACACCGAGCACTACCAGCCGGTCACGCTGGACGAGGGCGACAGCCTCTACATGGACAGCCAGATGGCCCACACCTACACGACCGTAGGCCAGGAAGATGCCGAGATCCTGATGGTCTGGCTCAGCCCCGCCGCGCAAAGCAGCAGCGACAGCACCCGCATGGTGGAATCGCTGCTCAGCCGGAGAGCGTGAGGCCGCGCCCTAAGCCCCGCTCGCGTCGATCAGGTCGCAGAGCTCTTCCGGGCTCACCGGGTAGGATCGGATGACGACGCCGAACGGCTCGAGCGCGTTCTCGATCGCGGCCACGATCGCCGATGTCGCCGGGATCGTGCCGCCTTCGCCGGCGCCCTTGATGCCGAGCGGGTTGAGCGGGGACGGCGTCTCCTGGTGGGTAATCGCGATGGGCGGCATCTCGGTCGCGATCGGCAGCAGGTACTCGCCGTAATTGTTGTTCAGCGGCTGCCCGGACTCGTCGTAGACCAGCCGTTCGAACAGCGCGTTGCCGATGCCGTGGACCACGCCGCCGACGATCTGCCCGTCGACCATCATCGGGTTGATCATGTTCCCGCAATCATGCGCCACCGAGTAGCGCAGCACGCGTACCTCGCCGGTGCCGATATCGACCTCGACCTCGGCGATGTTGGAACCGGACGCGGTCGGCATGCCGTCGGACGTCCGGTAGGAGGTCGCCTCCAGCCCCGGCGCGAAGCCCCTGGGCAGCGCTCCCCCCGCCATCGGAGCGAGCTGCCTGGCGAGGTCGCCATAGGTGACCGTCATCTCCGGAACGCCCGCCACGCCGATCACGCCGTCCTCGACCTCCAGGTCCTCGACCGAGGCCTCGAGCCGCTCGGCGGCAAGACTCAGCGCCTTGTCGCGAACGCTCTCCGCGGCGTCGAACACCGCCGTCGAGGCGTTGACCGCGACCCGGCTGCCGATGGTGCCGATGCCGTGCGGGAAGGCGCCGGTATCGGCGGCCATGACGTAGACGTCCCCGATCGCCACATCGAGCCGGTCGGCGCAGACTTGCGCCAGCATGGTCTCGTGCCCCTGGCCCTGGCTCGCCGCGCCGGTCCGGATCAGCACCTTGCCGTCGGGCTGGACGCGCACCGTCGCCCCCTCATACGGCCCGACGCCGGTATCCTCGATGCAGCTCGAAACGCCGATCCCGAGATAGCGGCCCTCTTCCCGCGCCGCCTTCTGGCGCCCGGCGAAGCCCGCGTAGTCGGCGAGCTCCACGACCTTGTCGAGGCAGCCCTCGAAATCGCCGCTGTCGTACCTGATCGGCGAGCCGTCGCGGAACTTCTGCCCGGTATCGTAGGGAAACCCGTCCGCCGGCACGTAGTTGCGGCGCCGCACCTCGGCCTGGTCGAGGCCGAGCTCGCGGGCGATGCGGGCGACCAGGCGTTCCATCGCGAAGGCGGCGTTCGGCCTGCCGGCGCCGCGGATCGGCGAGTTGGGCGCGGTGTTGGTGAACGCGACCTCCATGGCGACGTCGAGCGCGGGCACCGCGTAGGGGCCGGGAAGCGGCGTCAGCGTGGTCATCGGAAGCAGCAGCCCGTAGGGCACGAACGCCCCGTTGTCGTGGATCACGCGCCCCCGGACGCCGAGCAGCCTGCCGTCCGCGTCGACCGCGGCCTCCAGCGTCCATTCCTGGTCGCGCTGGGTGTTGGTGGTCACGAAATGCTCGCGCCGGTCCTCGATCCACTTGACCGGCCGTCCCAGGGCGGAAGCGGCCAGCGGAACCACGATCTCCTCGGCGTAGATGCCGGCCTTGGGCCCGAAACCGCCGCCCACGTCGGGCGCCACCACCCGCACCCTTCCCTCGTCGCGGCCGAGATAGGCGGCGACGTTGCGCCGCACGAGGTAGGGGCATTGCGTGGCCGAGATGATCGTGAGCCCGTCGTGATGCGGCCGGTCCTCGGCGATGACGCCGCGGCATTCCATCGCATGGCAGCCGCCGCGATGCTGGAGAAAACGCTCCTCGAAGACATGCGCGGAATCGGCGAAGGCGGCGTCCACCTCGCCGAAGGCGACGCGGAGGCGAGCCACGATATTGTCCGGGGAGTCGGCATGCGCGAGCGGCGCGCCGCTCTTCACCGCCTCGCGGCAATCGACCACGGCGGGCAGCGTCTCGTAATCGACCGCCACCAGCCCCGCCGCATCCTCGGCGACATGGCGCGTCTCGGCGACCACCAGGGCGATCGCCTGGCCGACGAAGCACACCTCGTCCTTGGCCAGCGGGTACTGCGTGGTGGGCTGGAGCAGGACCGGCGCCGGGTAGGGCTGGACCATCGGCCGGTCGCGGTATTCGGGCGGGAAGTCCTGAAGGGTGAACACCGCGTGCACGCCGGGCAGCGCCCGCGCGGCGGCCGCGTCGATCGAACGGATCCGCGCATGCGCCTCGGTCGAGCGGACGATCGCCGCCTCCAGCATGCCGGGCAGCTCTATGTCGTCGACATAGCGCCCGTTGCCGGTGACCAGACGCGCGTCCTCGACCCTGCGCACCTCGGCGCCGAAATAGCGAACTCCCATCGCTCAATTCTCCTCTTCGGCGGCCTTGGCGCCGGCCGCGGCGAGCGCGGCGGCGACGATCGGCTGGTAGCCGGTGCAGCGGCAGATATTGCCCGAGATGGCCTCGCGCACCTCCCTGTCCGTGGGTGCCGGATTGTCGCGCAGGAAGGCGGTCAGCGAGGTCAGCATGCCGGGCGTGCAGAACCCGCATTGCAGCGCGTGGTGTTCGCGGAACGCTTCCTGCAGCGGCGACAGGGTGCCGTCATCGGCCGCCAGCCCCTCGACGGTGGTCACCGCGCGGCCGCGTGCCTGGACGGCCAGCATCAGGCAGGACCGGACCGCCTGGCCGTCGACCATGACCGTGCAGGCGCCGCAGACGCCGTGCTCGCAGCCGAGATGCGTGCCGGTCAGCGAGAGCTCCCGGCGCAGGAAATCGCCGAGATGGAGCCGATCCTCGACCTCGGCTTCGACCGGGGCGCCGTTCACGGTGAGCGCGATTCGGTGGGTGTGCCTTGGGTTTTCCATGTCACGCGGCCTCCCGGGCGCGTTCGGCGGCCTTCGCCAGCGCGCGCTCCACCAGCACGCCGGTCAGGCGCCGGCGGTACTTGCCGCTGACATAGGCATCGCTCATCGCTTCGATTCCGCGCGCCTCGCCGGAAGCTGCCTTGAAGGTCGCCTCGTTCGCCTGCTCGCCCGCGAGCGCCGCCTCGATTTCGGCGAGGCGCACCGGTTGCGGGCCGACGCCGGCCACCGCGAGGGACGCGCGCCGGATCGTGTCGCCGTCGAGCGAGAGCATCGCCGCCACCCCGACGATGGCGAAATCGCCGTGCCTTCTCGCGAACTCGGCGAACGCCTGGCCGTCGAGCGCCGCGCTCCTGGGCAGGCGGATGCGCACCAGCGCCTCGTCCGCGGCGAGGTTGGGCGTCATGTAGGCGGTGGGCCAGTCGGCCATGGCGACCTCGCGTTCCCCGTCCTGGCCGCGCACCACCAGCACCGCATCGGTGGCGGCGGCGACGCAGGGAAGCTCGGCGGACGGATCGAGATGGCACAGGCTGCCCCCCACCGTGCCGCGGTTGCGGGTCTGGAAGTGGCCGACATGCGCCAGCGCCTCGGCGAGAATCGGAAAGCGCCCGGCGGCCGGCCGCGAGCCCGGCAGGTCGCGCTGGCGCGTCATCGCGCCGATTTCGACGGCCTCGCCGGTCTCCGCGACGCCGGCGAGGTCGCCGATGCCGTTGAGGTCGATCAGGTGGTCGGGCATCGCGTAGCGCATGTTGAGCATCGGCATCAGCGACTGGCCGCCCGCCAGCAGCCTGGCGTTCTCCCTCTCGGCCAACAGGCCCATCAGCTCGTCGACGGTGGACGGGTCGTGATAGGCGAACGGCGCCGGTTTCATGGTCGGTCCCCCCGCTCTCAGGCGTTCGTTTTTTCCAAAATCACGAAATTTTCCAAAAGTGCAATTTTCTTGCTCGTCCCCTGGGTTTTGTTTAGCCGGCCGAACCGAACGATGTACCCGCTGGGTTGCAACACCGATCAGGGGAGGTCCACCGAATGAGCAAGTTCTCAAGGCGTGATGTCGTCAAGGGCGGTCTCACCGTCGCCTCGCTTTCCGCGCTGCCGGTCGGCATTCCGGGGCTCGCCTGGGGCGCCACCGAGAACGAGAAGATCATAGCCGCGGCGAAGGGCGCCGGCGGGGCCGACCTGAAGGGCATGATCTGGTCGAACTACTACGTCGCCATGACGGCGTCGATGGAGCGGTTCAGGCAGGCGACCGGGTCAACACCTTCCACGACCCGTGGCATGTCGGCCACATGATGTCCGACGTGGTCAAGACGGCCTACACGCCGGGCGGCATCTCGGCGATCGAGACCTGCCTCAAGGTGGCCTCGCCGCCGATCTACCTGACCGGCTATCTCGAGTTCCAGGACCAGCTCGCCAAGAACCTGTCCGAGGCCTATGTCGGGCAGAAGAAGCCGGACCGGGTGCTCAAGGATACCGAGAAGGCGTGGACCAAGATCGTCAAGCGCATCGGCAAGCGCCGCCTCAAGAAGGAGCTCGCGAGCTACAAGGCGGTGTTCCCGAAGGTCGACGTCTCGGCCTGACCCGCGCCCGGTCGCGGTACCGCTGCAGGCGCGCGGTCGCGCGCCTCCATTCGCTTCGGGATAGGGGTCGATGGCGACGAACGCAGCCGCCGCGGTTTCGCGGGAGCGAAGGGTCGGCCGGCGCGAGATGACCCGGGCGCGCGCCGTCCGCCGCTTCAAGTGGTCGGTCCTCGGCGTGTTCATCGCCCTGATGGTCGGCGTGCTCGGCCCGGTGCTGTTCCTCCAGCTCTATTTCGACTATGGCGGCGAGCAGGATCTGATCGCGATCGTCGACGGGGTTTCGTCCTACCGCGCGGGCACCGAGCTCGGCCTGCGCTTCACCCCGGAGCACCTGTTCCTGTTCGGCGAGGACGGGCGGCGCCTCGGCCGCGCGCGCTGAACCGCCCCGGGCGGCCCGTTGCATCGAAGTGCTTCAGTCGAAGTCGTTACCTCCTTCAACCGCTGGGATCACTGCCGGCTGGAGCGACAATTGCCGGGCGGGGTTCGCACCCGCCGAGGGTCGGCGCCCTTCCACGGCTCAGTGAGAATTGCCGGCTACGTCTCTTTCGTCGAGATGATCGCGGTGGTCATCGAGCGCGGGTCGCGCATCTCCCAGCGCCCGGCCTCGACCTGCGCCATGAAGTCGCCGCAGATCCGGTTGTAGAGCGCGGGTTCCTCCAGGTTGCACAGGTGGCCCGTGCGCGGCAGCAGCACCAGCGCGGACGACGCGATGGCGCGCTTCATCAACAGCCCGGCGTCGAGGCACGGGTCGTCCTCGTCGCCATTGACCACCAGGGTCGGCACGGTCAGCGCGCGCATCCGGTCTTCCAGGTCGAACAGCGACGGCCGGCGGCGTTGCACGCCGCGCATGGTGTTGGCCGACCCCAGGCTCGAATGCTCGCAAAGCTGGTCGGTGAATTCCTGCCAGCCGCGCGGGTCCTTGTTCTGGTACTGGACCCGGGTCGGACCCAGCGCGTAGACCTTGCCGAACACCGCCATGGTCTCGTCCTCCATGCGCTGCGCGGCTTCGGTGGTCTCGCGGTAGAACTGCTCGCGCGCGTCGGGCCTGGCGCCGTAGCCGCAGCCCGCCACCACCAGCGACAGCGCGCGATCGGGATACCGGAATCCGAAGTGGAGCGTCGCGAACCCGCCCATCGACAGCCCGTTGACATGGGCCTGCTCGATCCCGAGCCCGTCGAGCACGGCGAGGATGTCGTCGCGCGCGCGGTCCTGGCTGTACATCTCCGGGTCTTCGGGAACGTCCGACGGCGGGAATCCGCGCGCGCTGAAGGCGATGCAGCGATGGGTCCGCGAGAAATGGCGGAGCTGCGGCTCCCATGAGCGGTGATCGCCGGCGAACTCGTGGACGAAGACGATCGGCCGGCCGCTGCCCGCTTCCTCGTAGTAGAGCCTGACCCCGTCATCGGCGGTAACGTGCGGCATGGCGGCCTCCTCTAGCTGTCCGCTTGCGGTGCCTGCTTACCCGCGGGACCGCCGGGCGGCAAGGCGGCCGGCCTTCGCCGCGTAACCGTAGGCCGCCGCCCCGGCTTCGGTGACATAGCCGTTCCCGAGGTCTTCGGCGACCAGCGCCGGGTCGCGCTCGCGCGGGTCGCCGTAGCCGCCGCCGCCGGCCGATTGCAGATGCACCAGCGTGCCCGCTTCGAGGTCGATATAGGCCGTCTTGCTGGGCAGGACCCGTTCGCGCCCGGAGCCGGGATCGAGGACGTAGCGCGCCGTCGCCCCGGGCCGCCCGCCGAACAGGCCGGGCGGCGGCGTCCGGTGGCGGTCGGCGCACAGGCAGAGCTGGGCGCGGCCGGACTCGACGCGGAAGGCGCGGACGAAGCCGTTGCCGCCGCGGAACCGTCCCGCGCCGCCGGTATCGGGCACGATCTCGTAGGCCTCGAAGAACAGCGGGTTCTCGATCTCGTCGGCTTCGATGGGGATATGGCCGGCATTGCCGGGGCCGTAGCGGATCGCGTTGATCCCGTCGCGCGTGGCGCGCGCGCCATAGGCTCCCGACGACAGCTCGAGCGTGGTGAAGTAGTCCTCGCCTTCTTCCCGCTCGCGGCGGCCGGCGACGACGACGGTGCCGGTCGACCCCGAACCGCTGGCGATCCCGCGCTCGCCGACGGCGCCGGCGATCGCCGCCATGGTGGTGTCGAGCACGCGGTAGCAGACCTCGCCGAAACCCACCATCGAGCCCGGCTTTTGCGCGTCGACCAGGGAGCCGGGCCGGGTCTCGACGGCGATCGGCCGGTAGCTCCCCGCGTTGGGCGGGTTTTCCGGATCGGTGATCGACTTGATCGCGTACTGCACGGCCGATGCCGCGGCGGAATGAGAGCAGTTCATGCCGCCCGAGGACTGGTCGCTGCTGCCGGTCAGATCGGCCACGATGTCGCTGCCGCGGATCCGGATGCCGACATCGACCCAGGTCTTCGCGTCCGACCGGCCGTCGCCGTCGAGGCAGTCGCGGGCATGGTAATCCCCGTCGGGAAATTCGGCGATGCGGGCCCGCGTCATCCGTTCCGAGCGCGCGACGATGTCGGTCATCGCCGCCGTCAGCGTGGCCGAGCCGTAGCGCGCGACGAGACCGGCCAGACGGCGCTCCGCGGTTTCGCAGGAGGCGTATTGCGCCCGCAAATCGCCGAGCCCGACCGAGCGGTTGCGGATGTTCGACATGATCATCTCGAGCACGCCCGGGTTGGGCCGCCCCGCCTCGAACAGCTTCACCGGCGGGATGAAGATGCCTTCCTGGTGGATGTCCGAGGTCGCCGGCGAGTAGCTGCCGGGGCCCATGCCGCCGATATCGGCCCAGTGGCCGCGATTGCAGGCATAGGCGTAGAGCGCGCCTTCGTGGAACACGGGACGCGCGATCAGCACGTCGGGCAAATGGGTGCCGCCGATGAACGGATCGTTGGTGGCGAGCACGTCGCCGGGTCGCAGGGTCTCGCGGCCGACCGCCGCGACCGCGCCCTGCAATTGCAGCGGCATCGTGGTCACATGGATCGGAAAGCCGTTGGGGTCCTGGGCGATGATCTCGCCGTCGCCGTTCATCAGGCAGCAGGACAAATCCCCCTGCTCCTTCCAGAGCTGGGTATAGGCGGTGCGCATGGTCATGATCTTCATGTCCCGCGCGATGGCGATCAGCGAACCGTGGATCACCGCAAGCGTAAAGGCGTCGACCGTCACGCTGTCTCCTTTCCGCCGTCGAGGGCTATGATCATGTTGCCGTAGGCGTCGACCGTCGCCGTCATCCCCTGCAGGATCAGCGTCGTCGACGAGGGCTCCTCGACGATCGCCGGGCCGGCCCACGAAGCGCCGGGCGCGAGACGGTCGCGCCGGTAGACCGCGACAGGGCGGGCATTCGCCCCGTCCGGCAGCAGCACCCGCCGTTCGCCCACCGGCTCCGGCGTCGCCGCCGTGCCCGTCATCGCCGGGAGCGGGGGTCTCGCGACCCGTCCCACGGCGCGCAGGCGCATATTGACCAGCTCGATCGGCTCGCCGGGAACCCGGTAGCTGTACAGGCGCTCGTGCAGGTCGTGGAACATCTCCTCGACGGCGGCGAAGCCGTCCGGGAGCGAATCGACGCCGTCCGGCAGAGGCACGGCGATTTCGGTGGTCTGGCCGACATAGCGCAGATCGAAGGCGGGCGACAGCTCGCGCCGGTCTTCGGCGATACCCTCGGCGTCGAGATCGCCGGCGGCGCGCCGCGTCAACGCGTCCGCTATGGCTGCGGCATCGCCGACCCGCATTTCGGCCAGCGGCCGCACCACCGACTGGATGTAGTCGTGGCTGAAATCCGCCGTGGCGATGCCGCGCGCGGAGAACAGGCCGGGGTGGAGCGGCACGATGACGCGGCCCACGCCGAGCTCGCGGGCGACCGCGGCGGCGTGCAGCGGTCCGCCGCCGCCGAACGCCACCAGGGCGAAGTCGCGCGGGTCGCTGCCCCGTTCGACGGTGACCGTACCGATCGCTTCGGCGATCTGGGCGGTGGCGATCCGGTAGACGCCCACAGCCGCGTCGGCGATGTCGACCCCGAGCGGCCGGGCGACCTCGCGCGCGACGGCCGCTTCGGCGCGCGCGCGGTCGAGCGGCACTTCGCCGCCGGCAAACCCGTCCGCATCGATCAGCCCCATCAGCAAATTGACATCGGTCAGGGTGGCCCGGTCGCCGCCGAGTCCGTAACAGGCCGGGCCCGGCCTCGCGCCCATGCTCTCCGGCCCCACCTTGACCCGGCCGACATCGTCGACGCGCACGACGCTGCCGCCGCCGGCGCCGATCGTGTGCACGTCGAGCATGGGGATCGCGAGGGGGAACATGTCGATCTCGCGCGTGGTCGTCGCTTCCGCCACCGAGCCGCGAACCAGGCAGGTGTCGAGCGAGGTGCCGCCGATATCCATGGTGATGAGGTCGCGGTAGCCGGCCTGTCCGCAGAGCCGGGCCGCCCCCACCACGGCGCCCGCGGGTCCGGACAGCATGGTCAGCGCCGGGTTGCGCATGACGATGTCGGGCGTGGCGATGCCGCCGCTCGACTGGAAGACATAGAGCGGGCAGGCGATGCCGCGATCCGCCAGCCGGCCCGTCAGCCCGGAGATATAGGCCCGCAGCACCGGCGCCACATAGGCGGCGAACACGGTGGTCGAGGTTCGCGGAAACTCGCGGAACTCGCGCAGGATTTCGCTCGACAGCACGATGTCGAGATCGGGAAGCGCGGCGCGCAGGCGCTGCCGAACCCTTTCCTCGTGCACCGGGTTGAGGAACGAGAACAGGAAGCACACGGCGACGCTCTCGACCCGTTCTTCGGCGATGGCGGCGATGGCGCGGTCGAGGTCCGCTTCGTCGATCCCGGCGACCACCGCGCCGTGACGGTCGATACGGCACGCGACCCCCAGGCGCAGGCGGCGCGGCACCAGGGGTGCGGGCCTGTCCTCGTGGATCCGGTAGATCAGCTCGGCCGGGCGCGCGAACCGGCCGATTTCGAGTATGTCCCTGAAATTCCGGTTGGTGATCAGGGCGGTCCTCGCGCCCTTGCGCTCGATCACCGCGTTGGTGGCGATCGTGGTGCCGTGGCTGATCCAGTCGAGCCGTTCGGCGGCGACGCCCGCCCGGTCGAGCAGGCGTTCGATGGCTTCCACCACGGTCTCGGCCCGGTCGTCGTGCCGGTTGAGCAGCTTGGCGACCGACACCTCTCCGGTGGAATTCTCGATCAGGACGACATCGGTGAAGGTGCCGCCAACATCGATACCTACACGATAGACGGGCTCCTTGTCAGTCATTTTTGCTTATATACCAGTGCATTACGATGTTTCACGTCTCACCTGTGCAGGAAACATTCAGCTCATCCGCAATC
>MPNO01000085.1 GCA_002239065.1 Defluviicoccus sp. bin129
GGCCGAACGCTCCGCGCGGGGGGAGCGGGCGCGCGTGGCCGCGGTCGAGACCCCGCGCGAGATCGCCCGCCTCGGCGATGCCGTGGATCGGCTGGCGCGTCGCTGCAAACCGGGCCCCGGGCCCCGCCCCCTCGGCGGGGCCCCCGCGCCGCGCCCCCCCCCCGGGGCGGGGCCGGGGACCGGCGGGCCCGCCCCTCGACCCGGGCCCGCGAGCCCCGCCCCGTGGGCGGCGCCCACGCGCGGTGACCGGGGGGAGGACGGAAACCGATGGAGATTTCGTGGATCGCCCCGGCCGCCGCCTGCACCGCCTGCGCGCTGTTCGCCGCCGGCGCGGCGACGGACCTCCGCAGCCGCACTGTGCCCAACGCGATTCCGCTCGCGCTGTTCGCCCTCTTCGCCCTCCATGCCGTGGCGGATCCCATGAGTCCGGGGGCATCGCCATGGGCCCATCTCGCGGTCGGCGCCGCTGTCCTCGCCACCGGTTTCGCGCTCTGGTGCACCGGGAAGTTCGGGGCGGGCGACGCCAAGCTCGCCGCCGCCGCGGGGCTGTGGGCGGGGGCCGCCCCCGCGCCCGCGCCGCCCCGGGGGGGGGGGGGGCGGGCCCCGCCGATCTCGCGGCCTTCCTGCTCGGGCTCGGCGCCTGCGCCTTCGCGCTCGCCGCCATTGCCCTCCTGCCCCTGGAGCGTTCGCGGCGCATGCGGCCGGACCTCCCCTTCGCGGTGGCGATCGCGCCGCCGGCGCTGGCCCTGACGATCCCGCGCGCGCTCGCCCACGAGATCCACGGGCTGTCATGACCGACCGTCCCCGGATCCTTGCCGACCCCGCGCCGGACGCGCGCCGGCCCCGCCTGCGGAGCGCCGCCCGGTGGGGACCCGGGGCGCCGCGCCGTCCAGCGGGCTGAACCAGGAGGAGCCGATGCGACGCTACCGAACGGTCATCATACTCCTGCTGATTTTCGCCGTGCCGCTGGGCGGCGCGGTCGTGGCGGTCCGGTACCTGCTGCCCGGCGCGCCCGTGGAACCCGACCAGGCGAGACCGGCGCCGGCCCCGCCGCCGCCGAAGAAGGAGGCGCGGAAGATCCTCGCCGCCGCCCGCGACCTGTCCGTGGGCACGCTTCTGCGCGACGAGGACATGACCGGCATCGAGATCCCGAAGGAGGACATTCGACGCGCCCATCTGGTCGTCGAGGACGCAAAGACGATCGATTCGCTCAGAGGACACGCCGTGCGCGAACCGATCGCCGCGGGCGGGCCGCTCGTCCGCTCCGCACTCGTCGCGCCCGGCCAGCGGGGCTTCCTCGCGGCCGTGCTCGCTCCCGGAACCCGGGCGGCGACCATCCGTCTCGGCGCCGGGACGAGCCATGCCGGCCTGATAGATCCCGGCGACCGGGTGGACGTGATCCTGACCGCGAAGATGCGGCTGGACGGCAAAACCGAGAGCGTGTTCACCCGAACCATCCTCGAGGACGCCCGCGTGGTCGCGGTCGACCGGCAGGTGGATGTCGGCGCCGGAGCCGAAGGCGAGGAGGTCACGCGCGCCAAGATCGTCACCGCGACCCTTGAGGTCTCGCCTGCCCAGGCCGGTCTGCTGGCGCTCGGCGAGCACGAGGGCACGCTGGCGCTCGTGGTCCGCTCCATCGCGGCGGGGCCGGGGGCGCGGTGGCGCGGGGGGCCCCCTCCAGCGGGGCGGGGCGGGGGGGGCGCCCCCCCGCCGATACGGTCGAGCTCGGCGCGCTGCTCGACCTGCCCGAGCCGGAGGCGCCGCCGGAGCCGGCAGTGGATGGCGGGCCCCCGGAGACGCCGGAAGCCGGGCTGAGCCCGCCGCCCAAATTCGTGCGCATCATCCGCGGCGACAAGGTCTCCGACGAGGTCTTCGGCGACGCTTCCGGAGAATTGCCCAACGGAGTCGCGGCCGCGCCCGGCGCACGCCAGCCGCTTCAGGGACGGAACTGAAGGAGGACCGAGTGGACATCGCCGAACTCTTCGCGCACGCCGTGGCATCGCTCCCGCAAGCGGTCAGGCACCGGATCGACGCGGACCCGCCCCTGGACTGGAGCGCGCTGGGCGATCCCGCGACCGGCGTCGCGATCGCGGAGGCGTCGCGCGGCGAACGCCGGCTGCCGGAGCCGGCGGAGACGCTTGCCGCCGCACTGATCCGCGAAGGCCGCATCGTCCCCGCCGATCTCGCGCCCCGGGGGGCCCCCTCCGCCCCCGCCGATCTCGCGGCCGGGCTGGAGCGCGAGTGGGCTGCGAACGCCTGGCTCCGCCAGATCGCCGTCGAGCCCGACGGCGAGCGCTACCGGCTCAGATGCCGCCGCACCGGCGAGCTCCATGGCCGCGCCCGTCCCGAGGCGCTCGCCGGATTTGTCCTGCTGGCCCTCGACCTCGCGACCCTCGTCCACCGGGCCGCCGAATCGTGGATCGAGGCCGGCGACCGATACCCAGCGGCGGCGGATGACAGGCCGGCCCCGCTGGCGCGCTGCGCGATCCGCGTCGGAGCCCGGCTGAAATCGCTCGCCGGTCCCGATCGGGGCAGGACGGGCCGCCTCGCCCGCATCCTCGAGGACGCCTGGAACGCCCAGAGCCCGGAATTCAGGGAAGAACTCGCGACCGCGATCCCGCCGATCGCGGCGCCCGGCGCGTGCGCGCCCAGCCGGCGCCACTACGCGCCGGCCGACAGCTACCGCGTGGAGGCCTTCGATCCGGCCGAACTCCGCTGGCTGTGCGCGCTCGGCCAACGCGCCCTCGAGCAGGCGCCGCCGGACGAGCGGGAGAACGCGGCCCGCGGCCAGGGCCGCCGAACCGAATCCGCGGCGCCCGGCGCGGCGCCAGGGGATTCGCCGCCGGAGACCGGGGACATGCCGGCACCGGACGCGGCCGCGGAATCCGATCCCGAAGAGCTGGCCATCGGCAGGGAGCTGGCCGAGCTGCAATCGGCCGCCGAGCGTCTTCCCGTCGCGCGCGGACCGGGCCCCGCGACGCGGCCCGCACCCGGGTGGAGCGACGACGTGGCGGCGCTGGAAATGACCGCGCTGGAGGCCGAGGTCCGGGCGGAGACGACGGTTTCTCTCGATCTCGCGACCCGTCCCGACGGGGTCGCGGCGGACGAGGCGCTGGCCGGATTCGTTCGGGCCGCCGCCCGGCTCGGCGCGCCGGTGCGGCGGCGCCTCGGAGACGCCCACGGTATCGGGGTGGCCCAGGCGCTCGCCCGGCTCCGGGATCCGGGCGAAGCCGATGCGGCCGCCGGCGAGCTGCGCGCCGCGATCGCCGCCCGGCAGGCGCCGGCGTGGCTGGAGGAGGTCGCCTCGTCCCTGCTCGCCGATGCCGGCGCCCAGGCCCGGGACGGCACCCGCACGGGGAGCCTGAATGTCGACTTCGCCCACCGGCCGGAGGGCTATCTGGCGAGCGATGCCGAAACCGGATTCCAGGGCCGGTTGACGCTCCCCGGGCTGCTCGAGCAGATGCATCTCGCGTTGACCTTCGCCGGGCACGCAGGGACGGCGATCGGGGCGCTTCGAACCGCCGGCACCGAAGCGGGCTGGACGCTCGGCGAAACCATCAACGGAACCTCGGGGCTCGCCCCGACCGAGCGGGAGATGCTCGAAGCGGCCCGGCAGATCGAGCATGCGCTCGACCGCTCCCGCCACGCATCCCTCGGCATCGACCGTCGGCCCTCCGCGCTCGATCAGGCGGCGATCGCCGCCGAGGCCATCGCGACCGTCGGCCCCACCGTCCGTGCCGCCGCGGGCTGGCCCGGCGCGGCCGAAGCTCCCGATCCGCGCGACCCGGAGGACGTTGCCCGGATGGCGGCCTTCGCCGAAACCCTGCAGGAATCGGTCAGATCGATCTCCGACCGCCAGATCGCGGGCGGGATATCGGCCGCTCATGGCGCATCGCAGGAAGCGAAGGGGCTTGCGTAACCGAATGACATACCCCCCTTGCCGGACCGGCCGGATGAAACGCCCACGGCCTCGCGAACACCGCTTCGCCGAACGCTTCGCGCCGGCCCTCATGGCGCGCCCCCTTCCATCGCCGCGCGGCTTCCTGCGCGACATTCGCGGCGGCGCGACCTCCATAGTCGCGGCGGCGGCGACGGTGTCGACGCTCGGCGTGGTTTGGGCCCAGCGCATGCTCGAGCCGGCCTGGACGGATGTCTGGGGCGGCGTCGGCATCCATCCCGCGATCCGGCAACGTCCGAATCCGCGACCAGCCGAAAGGCCATCGTGCTGCTCACCGACGGAGAAGACAGCTTTTGCGGAGCCGCCAACCCGGACTGCTCGAACAGCCCGCTCACGGTGTCGCGCACCGATGCGTGCGCCGCGGCGAAATCCAGAGGCACCGAAAACTTCGTCGTTGCCGCCATGCCTCCGAACAGGATCTCCAGCAACCTGGGACGAACGCTCCGCGCCTGTTCCGGCGAATTCGACCGCGAATTCCCCGAGGGAACCCGACGCCCCGGCACGTCCTACGTGTTCCTCGGCAACGCGACCGCCGAAGACCTCGAGGCCGCGTTCACCGACATCGGCAACCAGTTGCGAAACCTCCGCCGGATCTACTGAATGAGCACCGACACCGCACTCCCGGAACCGAGGATCACCGCAACCGCCTTGCACCGGCTCCCGGAATCGCGGGTGGCGGAATTCTGACCGCGCACCAGCACAAAGCTCGGAATGCAACAACAACTGCGACCTGGCCATATGAACTACATCCTGACCGGCGCATTCGTCAGCCTTGCCATCGCGCTTGCTGCATGCGGCGGCGGTGGCCATCTCTCGGTCGAGAACCCGGGAGGAAGGGGGAAACATGAGACGGACACACTGGTATTTTGGCCGGATCAGCCCATTGAATACAGGCTTCCCTTTAGTGTCTCCGGCGGTATCCCTCCCTACGAATCGAGCATCGAAGGCTGCCCGGACTGGGTGACGATCTTCCCGGACCAGCGCATCCTCGCGGGCACGGCTCCCGCGACGGCCGCTGGCAGAGCCTTCTTCTGCACTTACCGGGTCACCGAGTCGGAGCCGGGGTTTCGGGAAAAAAGGAGCGTGACCCATGGGCTTCGACTCCGGGTTGGTTCCCCAGCCTCCAATCTCGAGCTTCCGAAACCGAACAAGGTCAATCTCTCCGTCGGAACTTTCGACAGACCGCTTCTTCCGCGCGCCAGCGGCGGCGTCGAACCCTACGCCTATTCCTTCGTCTGCGCCGGCGGGGCGCTGCCCTCCGGCATGGGCTTCGCGCCCGAAACCCGCATCCTCGCCGGAACACCGGACGCCGTGTTCCGCGATTTTTGCACCTATACCGTAACGGACAGCGGGGACCCGGCGGCGACCGTTTCCAGGGCCGTCGAAGTCGAGGTGAGGGACCCCCGAACGGGTACATTGATGCTTGGCGATACGTCCAAGGTGGCCCTCTCCGTCGGAACTTTCGACCGCGCGCTCCTTCCGCCCGCCAGCGGCGGCGTCGGACCCTACGCCTATTCCTTCGCCTGCGCCGGCGGGGCGCTGCCCTCCGGCATGGGCTTCGCGCCCGAAACCCGCATCCTCGCCGGAACACCGGACGCCCTGTTCCGCGATTCTTGCACCTATAGCGTAACGGACAGCGGGGACCCGGCGGCGACCGTCTCCAGGGCGGTGGAGGTCGAGGTGGCGGGCAGGCAAGAGCCGCTGGATCTCACGCGGGTATTCGAAGACATTCCCGGCGATGAGCTTACTCTCAAGATCGGACGGCGTAGCCGGACGGAATTTGGAATGGCGTCCGGTGGCGTAGAGCCCTACACGAGCGAGGTGATCGACTGCACGCTCCCGGCGGGATTGGAGTTTCACCCCAACACTCGCGTTCTGTCGGGAACGCCCAACGCGGAGTACCGTGGGGCAAACTGTACCTATCGGGTGACGGACAGCTCGTCTCCGCCGGCGTCCGTCTCGCTGTCATTCGTGCTGACCGTCGAGCCTCTTGAAGCGAGCGACTGGCGCTTCCGGACCAGGACGGTCGAACCCGGGCAGGGGTTATGCGTGGTTCCCGGCAGCGGAGCGGTGAGAGTCGCCACATTGCCTGCCGCGCACGCTGGAGAAGGCGCCGTGAGCTACGCACTGCCGGGGGCGCCCGCTCCGCGCCAGGCCGGTGCATTGCTGTCCTTCGATCCGGGCAGCCGGGTCCTCACCTACGCCAATCCCGCTCCCCCGCCGGTCCTCGGCACACCCAATACGTACCGTTACCTGGCCGGCACCGCGGCCGGCGTCGACGGGACGAATGCGGATGACGCGCTTTGCCTGGATGTCCAATACAATAGCGGGGCCGGCCTCTGTCCCGCGGACAACGAAGCCACACCTCCTCTCCTTCCCGGGCACCAGATCCACATCCAGCTACGGGTGCGCGACGACGCGTTCTGGGACGAGCATGCGAAGGAGTATCGGTGCCCGGACACCGCCCCGCCGCCACCGCGGCCAAGCCCAACGCATTCCAACCCGGTGCACGAGGCGCTCGGGCCGGTCCACGCGCGACGCGCGCTCGATGTCGCCCACGGCAGCCTCCGCGACCGCGTTCGCGGCTGGACACCCGGGGCGCCGCGCTTGCTGTCTGCGATCGCGCCCAAGATCGGCATAGGCTCGCTCTCCGGAGAGAGCGACGGGTTCGATTACACGGGTTGGAGCGAGTCCGTGAGCACCGGCGCGGAGATCGGGTCCGGCTCCTGGCAGGCAGGCGTGGTCGGCTCCTTCACCCGGACCGAGCTCCACTACCGCGCCGCCGCAAGCCTCGCGGGGCGCGGCTACCGTTCGGGTGAGCACACGACGGAGATCCTCTCGCTCCACCCCTTCGCCGCCTGGCACATGCCGTCGGGCGCACATGTCTGGACCTCGCTCGGCGCCGGGGCGGGAGAGCTGAGCCACCGCGACGAGCTCGGCTTCCCGTCCCGGTCACGCTCGGACGTGCGCCTCCGCGCATACGCAGCCGGCGCATCCGTCCCCGTAGCTGACTTCCTCTCCGGCGAGCTCGAAGCCGAGGCCGGCATCGAGGGCTTCGCCTTCGAGATCGAGGGCGGGGGGCGGATTTCGTCCGCGCTGCCCACGATGCGCGGCCGCGACTGGAGGAGCGGTCTCGCCTGGAGCGCGCCCGTTGCCGGCGCGCCCTCCGTGTCGATGGCATACAGGCATCTGACGGGCGACGGACCCGAGGGCGGACAGCTCGAAGCGAGGGCCTCGGTGTCCGTCGACGGCATAATCGATCCCCGCCTCGCCCTCACCGGACAGGCGGAGGGCTCGGTCGGACTCGGCGGGAACGAGCACAGATCCTGGGGTCTCTCCAGCGGCATCCGCTTCGCTTCGGGACAGTCGCGGCGGGGCTTCGGGCTCGAGCTGGACACCCGCCTGGATTCGCTCGACCGCGGCCGACCGCCAGGCGTCGGTGCGCGCGGCGAGGCCGGCTACGGGGTGTGGACCGGTTCCCCCTTCGGCACAATCCGGCCCTATATCGGTCTGGTTCGCCATTCCACCGGGAATTTCCCGCGGCGAACCGTTGGGGTGGACGTTCGCCATCGGCCGGACTCGCATGCCAGGCTGGAATTCCAGGACCGGCGGCGATCGCGAGACCTCCGGTTCTCGCTTCGCCACCGATTCTGAGTTTTATCCCGCGAGCTGTCGATGAAGAACATCCGAACGGCCCGGATGCGATCATGCGCTACCGCCCCGCACTGCATTCCACGACCGTGCGCCAGGATGGACCGGGAAGCCGGGGTGGCGCGTCCGGCACGTCCGGCGATAATGGAGGAACGGTCGATATGCCAGCAGCCCGGATGAGATCCTTGCGGAAGGGATGCGCGATGAACGGCACGAACGCGGCGATCGCCGCCGGCCTGGCGGTAACATTCCTCTGCATGGTCGCGGCGGCGGCGGACGAACCGGGCGAGCGCGTCGTCTCGCTCATCTCCCAGGAAAAACACGCCGAAGCGCGAAGCGCGCTCGACCCGCTGCTGACACGGGATCCCAACGCGGCCCGTCTGCGGCTGATGGACGGAACTCTGCGCGCCAGGGAGGGGAAAACGGCGGAGGCGATCGCGGTCTTCGAGCGGCTTCGGAACGATCGCCCGGACATGTTCGAGCCCCTCAACAACCTCGCGGTCCTCTATGCGCGACAGGGCCGGCTTGAAGCCGCCCGCGAGGCGCTCGCGGAGGCGCTCGAGCGGCGCCCCGACGCCGCCGCATACGCCAATCTCGGCGATGTCTACAGCCGCCTCGCGGAGCGCGCATATGCGCGGGCCCGCGAACTCGGAGAGGCTGCCGTTCCGGGATCCGTCACCGCCCCGCCGCAGCCCGGCTCGCCGCCATCGGCCGTGCCGGTCGAGGCGCCTTCCCCGCGTCAGGCCGCCGCCCCGCGTCCCGGCTCGACGGCCAAGAATGACGGGCCGCTCGCACTCGTCGCCCGGGACCCCGGAGAGGCGACAGGGGTTCCCTCGGGCAAACCCGCCGTCCCCTCCGCGACGAGCCGCCGGTGTCTGCATGCCGGCAGGTTCAAGGACCGCGCCGCCGCCACCCGATCGGCGGAATGGTTGCAGAAGCATGGCGCGGAGCTGCTGGAGATTCGCCACGAACGGCGCCGCGTCGAGAAGAACTATCGGGTTTTTCTGCCGGCCCGCCCGAACTCCCGGCGAACCGCCGCGACAGTGAAAGAGCTTCGCGACCGCGGACTGCGCGATGTCGCGATCATCGCCAGAGGCCCGATGGCCGGACGGATCTCACTCGGCCTCTACGAGAGCACCGACAATGCCAACCGCCGTGTCGCCCAGCTCAAGAAGCTGGGATACCCTGCCCGATCCGCCGCAAATTCAACGATGCTCGACGAATACGCCGTGAGCGCGCGGATAGGTGGCGACCGGTACGCGTTCGATACCGCCTGGAAGGCCAGATTCCCCGAAAACCCCGTCCGCCATATGGATTGCGAGTAGAAGAAGACCCAATCTCACGACAACCGGTTGTCCGTAAGCGCCGCGCGGTTAGCCGAGCTGCGCCGCGCTGATCGACACCGCACCGCCCGACCCTCATCCAACGATTCTAACCAAACTCACCGCAAAGTCCGACAGGCTGCTAGCTCAAAAGAAGCTCCACGGAACCGAACGCTCTATCCTTGGTCGAAACCGGCAGGCCCGGTGCCGCCCGCTCGTTCGCCGAACGGCCAAACGCACCGACCGACCGACGAATCCATCTCATCCGACATCCCGCCGGACACGACCGCACCGGGTCCGGCATCGCTGTACCCGAAAACCCGCATTCCGAGCTTCAATCCCTCCCGTGCTCAACGCTTATCGGGGAATCGAGAATATTTTGCTGCTCGCTGTGGGGACAGAGCCAAGAAGCCCGGAACTCTGCGGTTTCTTCAGCCGCCGATCACGAAATCAGGGCCCAAACTGTTGAAGATGAGTCAGGATCCTCCGCAAGTATCGAGACCAGCGCCTCATGGGCCTCGGCATCCGCGAGGCTCTCGACATAGCGCCGGTTGGCGATCTCGTTTGCGGGCTTCAGGGTCACGATTCCCATCTCCTACCGATCATCGGACGCCATGCCGCCGCTCTCACCCCCTGGTCGGCTCAAGACGCCCGCACGAAGGGACGGCGGGTATTCCGGTGGGGCGATCCCTCCTGCCCTCGCGCGCGATCCGTCGGACGCGCCGAGGCGACTTGCCGGCCGGTTCCGGAAGCCGCACGAAACCGGTGGTCTCGGGATTGTTCTCCCTCCCAAGTGAACGCGCACTCGAAATAGAGCCCGGAGACAAGCGGTGCCGCCGCGGCCACGACCGCCGCCGGCAAGACTGTTCTGGCAGGTGCGACGTTTGATCTCTGAAAATGCATCCGGTTACCCGCGATTCGGTGGTCGTGGTGAAACGGAGCAAGCTTCCGGCCGGAATATAATGCAGTGATGGTGAGTACATTGTGTATAAAATGACATAATAGTGTGGTTTTCGAGAATGGCACCACGATGTACACGACGCATCCGTCACCGCCTCCGTCCGCGCGTCCCGCGCCTCGCCGGGCGAAAGCCCCCCACGGCAAGGGCGGGTTGGCACCATCCCATGCGGTTACCGGAACAGGGCGTCCGGTTGAGCGAGCTTGCTCGCGCGGTTGCGGTCAACCCCGGGCCCGGGGATAGGAGAGCGCAGAATGAGTGGTGACTTGAGCCACGACGGGGACAGGAGCATCAGGCTCGGCAGACAGATACGTCACTGGCGTTTGGTGAAGGGCCTCATCCTGAGAGACATGGCAAAGCTCGTCGGGTGCTCGGAAAGCCTGTTGTCGAAGATCGAGAACGACCGGACGACGCCCTCCCTGAGCACATTGCACAAGATTGCGGTCGCGCTGGGCTTGAGTATCAGCGACATATTCGGGTCCGGAGAGAGTGAAATCGTCACACGGGCGAACAAGAGGAATGTGCTTCTTGTCGACGGCGATGAGTCCGACGGGGACCGGATGCGACTGGAACAGCTTGCGCCCGCGAAAAAGGGCAGGTTGCTTCAGGCCGACATGTACATCATTCCCCCGGGTGGCGGAAGCAACGGGGAGATCCAGCATTCCGGAGAAGAGTTTGGTCTTGTCATAGAAGGTTCGCTTTGCCTTACCATCGAGAACATGTCCTATGCCCTGGAAGCAGGCGACTCATTCGTCTTTCGTTCCGAACTGACACACTCGTTCGCCAACAACGGACATACGGTTGCCCGCGTACTCTGGATAAACACGCCTCCCACCTTTTGATGAATCGCACCGAGTGTCCCGAGATTCGAAGTGGACGAGCCGACGGGAGTCGGTAGACGATCCAGGCACTCCGTTCGGCCCAGCGCAAGGATTTGCTCGAACTGCCCCGGCGACACCTCCGCGCGGCGTCGTGCCCGGCCCCTGTCGCTAGATCGCTCGCGACCGCCAAGTATCGAGGAACTCGCGCAGGCGATCGCTTCGTGGCCGCTTGAAGATGTCGTCCGGGGAACCCCGCTCGACGACTTCGCCGTCGTCCATGAACACCACCTCGTCGGCCACATGCGCGGCAAATCCCATTTCATGAGTGACGACGACCATGGTCATGCCCTCGCTCGCAAGCTCCTGCATCACTTGAAGCACCTCGCCCACGAGTTCCGGATCCAGTGCCGAGGTCGGCTCGTCGAAGAACATCACATGCGGCCGGATCGCCAGCGCCCGGGCGATCGCGGTGCGCTGCTGCTGTCCGCCCGAGAGACGCGCCGGGTGGTCGTGCGCCTTGTCGTTCAACCCGACCTTGCCCAGCATCTCCATGCCGATATGCTCCGCCTCGCGCCTGCCGAGCTTCCTGACCACGCGCAACGCTTCGGTCACGTTGCCCAGCGCCGTCATGTGTGGCCAGAGGTTGTAGTGCTGGAAGACCATGCCGATGACGCTCCGGACGCTGTCGATGTTGCGCTCGCTGTCGCGTGTCAGTTCGCCATCGGTCTCGCGATAGCCCAGCAGTCGGTTTTCGATGAACACCCGGCCTTCGTCGTAGCGGTCGAGAAACGCCATGCACCGCAGAAGGGTGCTCTTGCCCGATCCGGACGGCCCGATGACGCAGACCACCTGCGACTTCTCCACCGCAAGGTCGATTCCCTTCAGGACATGTGTCGCGCCGAACCGCTTGTGCAGGCCCTCGACCAGGACCACGGGTTTTCCTTCCATGGTGCCGCTTTCCGCCTCCTCGCTCACGATGCGCGGCTGAACCGGCGTTCCAGCGCCCCGCCGGCCAATGCAATACCCTCGATGATCAGCCAGTAGAGCAGGGCAACCGCGACATAGGGCTCGACCACCGCAAAGGTCTCGTTGACCATCTGCGTGGTGTTCTTGGTCAACTCCGCCACCGTGATGATCGACAACAAGGCCGATTCCTTGGTCAGAATAATCACCTGATTGGTCGATGGCGGGATGATCAGCGTCAGCATTTGCGGGATCTGGATGCGGGCGACGATCGCCGGACGCGGGATGCCGAGCATGCGCGCGGCCTCGATCTGCCCGGGCGGGATGGACTGGAAGCCGGCCCTGAAGATCTCCGCGAAATACCCGCCGCCGTAAAACCCGAGGCCGACGATCCCGACCGTCTCTGCCTCCAGGGTCAGACCGGCGGACGGTCCGCCATAATACAGTATGAACAGCAGGATCAGAATCGGGGTCCCGCGCATAATTTCGATATAGGCCCGGCACAGGAGCTTCACGGCGCGGAACGGCAGGCCGTAGAGAAGCGCCGCCGCAAGGCCGGCGGCGACCGCCAGAAGCGAAGCCAGCGCGCAGACATAGACCGTCGTCCACAATCCCGACAGCAGCAGCGGGCCGTAGCGGAACACGATGTCGATGTCGAAGGACACGGCGTTCCTCGAACCCGCTAGCGCGCCGCCAGCGCGTGGCGTCTCTCGAACCACGCACCGGCGCGGGCGAGGACGAGATTCATCGCGAGATAGACGACCGCCGCGATCATGTAGGTCTCCAGGGGGCGGTAGGTGACGGAAACCACCTGCTGGCTGGTGCGCATGAGTTCGGTGACCGCGATCACCGAAATCAGAGATGAGTTCTTGAGGATACTGATCGTCTCATTGATGAGCGCCGGCAGAACCAGGCGCATCATCTGCGGAATCAGGATCCTGACCCGGATGCGCAGGACTCGTATCCCGAGCATGCGGGCGGCCTCGACCTGGCCGGAGGGGATGGTGAGCAGCCCGCCCCGGAAAATCTCGGCCTGGAACGCCGCGGTGTTCATGGTGAGCGCGATGATCGCCGCGGCGACCGGAGGCACGTCCAGACCGATTTCCGGGAGCAGATAAAAGACGATCAGAAGTTGCACCAGGATGGGCGTGCCGCGCCAGGCGCTGCGGTAGACGGCCGAGGCGCGCCGGAGCGGCCGGTTTCGCGAGATGAGACCGAATGCGAGCCAGAGCCCGAGGATCATGCCGAGCGCGATGGACACCGCCGACACCACGGCGGTCATCGCCGCCCCAACGAGAAAGGCGTTGTAGTGGCTCGTGATTACGCCGAGAAAATCCACCCGCGAGACCCGTCAAGCCCCGACGCCCGCGCCCGCCAGCACCGCACAGGCCGGGCGGACGGTTGCCGTCGGACGCCTAGTCGGCCGGAACCGGCAGCTTGTCGGCCGGCAGCTCCATCGGGCCGCCGAACCACTTCTTCTGCAGTTCGGTCAGCACACCCGACTTGTTCAACTCGGCGAGCCGCTCGTCGATGAAGGCCACGAGCGAAGCGCTCTCGGAGTCCTTGCGTCCGGCCCAGCTGAAGTACTTCTTGGGACCGAAGGTCGGTAGCACCAGTTCGAACCTGTCCGGGCGTTTGCGCACCAGCTCGAGCAGGTTCGGCAGGCTGTTGCAGACGGCACTGATCCGCCCCGCCGCCAGGTCGGCGAAGGCCTCGTTGAAGTCGACGTATGTCTTGATCCCCTTGACACCCTTGCCCTTGCTCGAGAGGCCCTTGGCGAAGGCCTGAAGGGCCTGAAGCTGTGCCGAGCCGGCCTGCGAGCCGACCGCGTGGCCGGCGATGTCTTCCGGCGCCTTGATCGATTCGTCGCCTCTGCGCTTGACCAGCGCCATGGTCGCGTCGGCGATCGGCAGACTGAGCGCGTATTTCGCGTAGCGCGCCTTGGTGACCGTCACCGAGGTGACGACGTAGTCGAACTTGGCCGCCGCCAGGCCGGGCAGAATGCCCTGCCAGGGAAGATCGAGCCTCTTCAGCTTGACCCCCGGCAAGGCTTTCATGATGTGCGCCATGATGTCCGTCGAATAACCGACGATCTTGCCGTCCTTGACGAACTCGAAGGGCGGGAACCGCGCCTCGGTCCCCACGACGAACTCGCCGCGTTTCTTGATCTCGGCCAGCAGATCCGCATTGGCGGGCCCTCCGGAGAAGGCGAGCCCCGCTGCAATGACCGCCCCGAATGGGACAGCCCACGCTCGTTTGATTGAGGCAAACATCTTGATCCCTCATCATAAAGATTGCATTAGAATAAAGAATATATCACAGTATGAAAGTCTCGTGAATTTGGCAATTGAAGTGGAAGTCGGTGACAGACCTCACCCGAAGAGACTGGCGCACCTGTTCGCGTCAGGATCGTGCCCGGCAGGGCCTCGATCATTCAGTCGTCATCGGGAATGCCGGTCGCAACGCGCGAGGATGTGACCAGGCGCGGGCGGGCGCCGCGACAGCGCTTCGCTCATGCAGGCGCAGCTCGCAACTCCCAACCCGACGGCGAAGTCCCCGATTGTTGCTGTGGATGCCGGGCCAGCAATCATTCGGCGCGATCGGAGCGTTGCGCGGCGGCGATTGCTATTCGCGGCGCGGCGCGGCGCGGCAGTCTGCCATCGGTTCGGACGTACGCGACGACAGCATGCTCCTTCGCGCGGTCGAAGAGTATCATTCTCCGGATCCCGACAGCACATTCGGAATGCTCCTCCTGCCCGGATCGGAATCGCCGTCAGGCAGTCCGGTGTCTGGCGGCATCGCCGAGCGAGGCTCCTCGGGAAGTCCTGCGCGATCTCAACCGGGTCGGCTCGGACGGTTCCCGTCGAAACCGTTTCGGCCGGATAGTCGGCCGTCGGGCTGGATTCGGCCATCAAATCGGGAGGGCGGGCCATGACATCGAGCAGCAGACGTTCCGGGCTAAGTCTGAATCGCCCGTTCGTCGGAATCCCTTCTTTCCTGCGTGCGCCAATCGAAACGGATCTCGACGCTCTGGACGCTGACATCGCGGTCTTCGGTGTCCCCTTCGACGAAGGTTCGCCGTTTCTCGCCGGTTCGCGCATGGGCCCGCGCTCGATTCGCGAGCATTCGTTGCGGTTCGCCGCCGCGGACGCCGGGTTCTACGACCCGGAGACCCGACGGACCTATCTCGCGCACGAGATGGAGAACGGGACCATCGCCGATGTCGGCGACGTCGACGTGTGGCCGACCGATGTGCAGAGCACCTTCGACAACGCAACCGACTTGACCAGGAGGGTTCTTGCCAGAGGGGCGCTTCCGATAATGCTCGGCGGAGACCACTCAGTCACCTATCCGGTCGTCAGGGGCTACGAGGACGAGGCGCCGCTGCACGTCATCCACTTCGACGCCCATATCGACTACGCGCCGTTCATCCACGACCTCCGCTTCACCAACGTCCACCCGTTCCGCAACATTGCTCCATTGCCGCATGTGCTGAGCCTCGCCCAAGTCGGGATACGCAGCCTGCGCAGCGCCGAGTCGGAAATCCAGGACTCCATGGACGATGGCAACCGGGTAATGACCATGCGCGAATTCCACGACGTGGGCCCGACAGGCGTCGCTGAAGTGGTTCCGCCCGACGCGCGGACCTATGTGAGCATCGACATCGACGTGCTCGACCTGTCGCTGATACCGGGGTGCGTATCGGCCGAGCCGAACGGAATGAGCTACGCGGAACTGCGCGATACCCTGGCGGCCATCGCCGAACACTGCAACGTGGTCGGGTTCGATCTCGTGGAGGTCAATCCGACCCTGGACGTGCGTACTGGCGTCACTTCCTACCTCGCCGCACACACGGTGCTGGAGTTTCTCGGCAATATCTGCCGTCAGCCGCGCTGGGAGCGGCACCGCGATGCCCGCGCCGCGGCGCGCGGTTGATTCCTGTCGGACTTCGGTGATCCGCCTGCAGAGAACGGGCCGGTTTGAAGGTTACTGCATCGGGGGTCGGAGGCGGACGCGTTGCTGCGGACGCGAGCCGGGTGCAGGGCCGCTCCCCTCTGAATCACCACGAATCAACGCCTTGCTACGCCGATCGGCGTCCAACACGCGTGCCGAACAACATTCTGGGACGGTAGGACGATGCCGTACAGGCCGCCCGGAGCTCGTTCGAACACCCAAGCGCTAGCCTGACTTATTCGCGAGACGACGCGTTTATCGCCTGATTTTGAGCGTGCAGGGGGCGGCGTTCAGCGCCTTTGGGGTGC
Organism: Defluviicoccus sp. bin129; assembly: GCA_002239065.1. Lineage (GTDB taxonomy): Bacteria > Pseudomonadota > Alphaproteobacteria > MPNO01 > MPNO01 > MPNO01. Next base: position 15,936 of record MPNO01000085.1, read on the forward strand.
TGGTGTCTGAGGTTTTCGGTTTCAGGGTTGGGGGTTGAAGGGTCTCGGGTTGGCGGGGCACATCGCCCCGGCGGTCAAGGTCCCGAGGCGGCGAGGCGACCCGCCAGCATGCGGAACAGGGCGGCGTCGGGACAGGCCGAGGCGAAGTGGATGCGCACGCGGGCGGCCTTCTCGATTACCCGGGCGCCGATCTTGAGCAGTTTCTGGCGGAGGGTTGCGAACTCGGACCAGGCGAGCGGCATCCTGCGCGGCACCGCGTCGCGGAGCGCGAGCATCAGCCAGTAGGCCGCGGTGTGCAGCACCAGCCGGAACTGGTTGGCGAGCGGGCTTTGGCAGGAGGTGCGGTCGGAGGCGAGCTGGACGCGATGCCGCTTGATCAGGTTTTCGGCCTGGCCGCGGGCGCAGTAGATCCCTTCGTAGAGATGGCGGGGCTCGCCGGTGAGCGAGGTGACGATGTAGCGCGCGTCGAAGCCGCGGATCGTTGCCTCCAGCCGGGCGACCACGCGGCGTTTCCGGCGCCACGAGCGGGCGGCGTAATCGAACGCGGCGAAGCCGCGCATC
>MPNO01000013.1 GCA_002239065.1 Defluviicoccus sp. bin129
CGCTCGCCGCTCAGGACGCCGCCGATCCCGCCCGCCCTGGCAATATCGGAGCCAAACACGCCGAGCCCAGACACCTCACGACAAAACCGGGTGAGTAGTTACCATATCGAAAGATTTGGTTATCGAAAGGGAAGTCCATACTTTATCGTCATGTATGGGGATCGCATATTCGGGTTCCAACATTACCATAGTTCGCACTTTGAACCGTACGGTGAACGGATCCGGATCGGCAAAAATTGGTTGCGTATCCTGATATGCGCCTGACTCGACACGAAGCGCCCCGCACCATCTGGAAAGGCGCGTCATATAACAAAGGAGCACGTCGCCTTGCCTCACCTGCTCGCTAGCTATACGCTGTTGACTGGAACGGAAGCCCGTCACCTCCGCACCGTAGTTGCGGAAGGCGTTCCATGTGGCAGGTGTGAAAAGATCCAAAAAGTAGTTCACGCTTTCCGACCTTTCTTGGATTTCAAGCCATAGGATAGCCGGCTTCGTTCACAGAATTCAAGGGCAGTGGAAGGAAACTATTTTGCTGTTAAACGATACAGCCAGTATCGTTGATCGGAAGATATGCGAGAGTCGCGAAGCGTCGCTCAATCGGGCAAGGCTTCGAACGGATCTATTGCCGGGATGTCCAGCGGCGTGAAGTGGCGCAGGTTGCGCGTGAGCAGGATCAGGTTCCGGCTGGCTGCCGTCGCCGCGATGGCGAGATGGGCGAAGCCGGGGGAATGGCCGGTTGCGCGCGCCTTGTCCATCAGCGGTCCCGCGGCGCTTGCCGCGGCGATGTCGAACGGGATCACCCGGTCGCCGTAGAGGTGGAGGACGAGGTCGAGCCAGTCGCCGAGGCGCGCCGCCCGGATGGTGCCGCCGGTCCGATCCAGCCTGGCGATGTCGTGGCGGATTTCGGCCACGGTGACGGTGGACAGGGACAGGGCGTCCGAGCGCGCGTCCATCCAGTCGACAAGGCCCGGGGAGCGTCCCCGCCGGCCGGGCGCCCCGGTCGAGAGAACGTCCGTGTCCACCAGGTACAAGCTGCGATCCTAGAGAGCGGCGTCCCGTGGCGGGGTGCTGTCGCGCGGCGGCAAGTCCCCGTCCTCCAGCCCCGAGGCCAGCAGCAGGCGGCCGAAGGACGGCACGTTGCGCAGGCGGTTCCACTCGTCGATCCCGAGGATCACGGCGCGCGGCTTGCCGTGCCGCGTGATGATCGAAGCCTCCCCCTCGGCGGCCCCGTCGACCAGGGCGGACAGTCGGGCCTTGGCGTCGCGCAGCTGAACCTGTCGCATGGGCGCTCCCCAGTGTGACCATTGTGGTCATTATATGCTGTGGCTCCCGGATGCGCAATTGGCATCCGCAGCCGCTAAAATGCCAGCCGGACGACCGGTTCGCGTCCGGAAGACCCGGAGACCACACCATGAAAATCGCCGCGGCGCACGATTTCCACGACGAGGTCGCGGCGAAGGCGGCGACGATTTGCCCCGGCATCGAGTGGGCGCTGACCGACCGGGCCGGCGCCTGGTCCGGCTCGCCCGAGGGCGCGGACGCGGTGGTCTATGCGGGCGATGCCTATACCGAGGCCTTCGTCGACGCCGTGACCGCCATCGCGCCGCCTGGGTGGGCGCATACCGAGGATGCGGGGATCGACGGGCGGTTCTACGACGACATGCGGGAAAAGGGGGTGGCGGTGACCCACAGCCCCGGCGCCAACGCGCCCGAGGTCGCCGAGTTCGCCTTCGCGGGCGTGATGTGGGGGGCGAAACGGCTCGGCGAGTTCGGCGCCCAGCAGCGCGCGCGTGAGTGGCGCCAGCGCGAACAGACCGCGCTCGGCGCGGCGACGATCCTGGTGGTCGGGCTCGGCGCCATCGGCAGCCGGGTCGCGGCCCATGCCCGCGCCTTCGGCATGACGGTGCACGGCATCCGGCGCTCGGCCGAGCCGGTGCCCGGGCTCGACCGGCAGGGGACCCTCGCCGAGCTCGCGGACTTCCTGGCCGAGGCCGATTTCGTCGTCCTCGCCGTCCCCAACACCGACGAGGCCGCGGGCATGATCGGGACGGACGCGCTCGCGGCCATGAAGCCCACGGCGACGCTGGTCAATGTGGGGCGGGGCGCGCTGGTCGACATCGCGGCGCTTCGGGAAGCGCTGGCCGCGGGCGGCATCGCCCGGGCCTTCCTCGACGTGCTGCCGACCGAGCCGCTGCCCGGCGACAGCGACCTCTGGGACCTCCCCAACCTGTTCATCTCGCCCCACACCGCCTGCACGACGCCGCTCTATATCGCGCGCGTCGGCGAGATCTGGCTCGAGAACCTCAAGCGCTTCCTCGCCGGCGAGGCGCTGATCCACCGGGCGTTCTGATCGGCAATCCGCCCCAGGTCGGGGTTGAAATTGTGTTGGCTCGGGCTACAGTGTAGCTCACGAGGGAGTTCTTGCCATGGATACGGTCGTTCGCGCCCGCATTGACCGCGAAACCAAGGACGAGGCGACCGCCGTGCTGGAAGCCATCGGCCTCACGGCGTCGGACGCCTTCCGCCTGATGATGAGGCGGATCGCCGCCGAGCAGCGCCTGCCCTTCGAGCCGCTGGTTCCCAACCGCGAGACCGTCGAGGCCATCAGGGCGGCGCGTCGCGGCGAGCTGGCGACCGTCGGGTCCGTCGACGACCTGATGGCCGAGTTGAATGAGGACGATTAGGCGAAAGGCGGCCTTCAAGAGGGAAAGGAGAGGGCGGTTCGCGAGGACCCAAGACGCCGAACTCGGTCTTTGAACCGCGGCTCGCCGTCCTTCGCCCGGCGGCCCGACCGGTCCCGCGCCCAAACCGTCCTGGAACACTCGTCCGATAATACGTACTGTACGGATAAACCTGTCTGGAGGACTCCGCAATGCAGCGCGTCACGTCGCGCGAGTTCCAGCGCAATTTCGGACGCTTCCAGGACGAAGCCCTGAAGTCGCCGCTGTCGATCACCCGCAACGGACGGGACCGGCTGGTGATCCTTTCCTTCGAGGAGTACGAACGCCTCAAGCGCCGGGACCGTCGGGCGCTCGGCGCCGAGGAACTGTCCGACGCCGAGATCGAGGCGATCCGCTCGGCCGAGCCGCCATCCGAGGCCGAGCGCTACGATCACGAGTTCGCCGACGGGCATGGCGCGGATACCTGATCCGCAGCCGGGTCTCGTCATCAGCTACGCCTATCTCTGGCGCCGCGAGGCCGAACGGGGTCGGCTCGAGGGTTCGAAGTACCGGCCCGCCGTCGTTGTTCTGGCGGTGCGTGACGATGAGGACGGGAGCAAGACCGCGATGGTCGCGCCGGTCACGCACTCCCCGCCCGACGATCCGCGTTTCTCGATCGAGATTCCCATTGGGACCAGGCGTCGACTGGGCCTCGATGCCGATCCGTCGTGGATCGTCCTGTCGGAATTGAACCGGTTCGAATGGCCCGGGCCGGACCTTCGGCCGGTCGCGCCGGGCCGATGGGCGTACGGTCTGCTCCCGGCCAGGCTCTTTCGTACCCTCCGCGATCGCCTGCTGGCATCGATCGGCGAAGGCAGCTCCATCGGGATCGACCGCCAACCCTGACGCATATGGGCAACGCCGCCGCTTTGTCTCACCCCATAGCCAACCCGCCCCCACCGCCCTAAATTCCCCCGTAGTCCCGCCCCCAAGCGAGCGCCCGATGTCCGATCGCAAGATCACGATCATCCTCGCAACCCTGTTCATGGCGGTCGCGGTGGCGGCGATCGCGGCGGTCTATGTGTGGCGCGAGGACGGCGGCGGGATCGCGCGGATCGGCGGGGCGTTCACCCTGGTCGACCATACCGGGGCGGAGCGCAGCGAGGCCGATTTCAGGGGCCGCCACGCGCTGATCTATTTCGGCTACAGCTTCTGCCCCGACGTGTGCCCGACGGCGCTCGCCGACATGCTGATCGCGCTCGACGAGCTCGGCCCCGACGCGGCCAGGGTGCAGCCTTTGTTCATCACCATCGACCCCGACCGCGACACGCCGGCGGTGCTGAAGGACTATGTCGCCAACTTCCACCCGCGGCTGGTCGGGCTCTCCGGCTCGCCCGACCAGGTGAGCAAGGCGGCGCGCGTCTACCGGGTCTACTACGCCAGGGTCGAGGACCCCGAGGCGGGGGAGAACTACCTGATGGACCACTCCTCGGTGATCTACCTGATGGACCCCGACGGGCGCTACCTCACCCATTTCAGCCACGGCACGGCGCCCCAGACGATGGCGAAGCGCCTGCGCGAGCTGGTGTCCTGAGGCGCGCCCGATGGCCGAGCCCTACTGGCGGACCAAGACGCTGGAAGAGATGACGCGCGAGGAATGGGAGGCGCTGTGCGACGGCTGCGCGCGCTGCTGCCTGCTGAAGCTCGAGGACGCCGATACCGGCGAGATCGCCTATACCGACATCGCCTGCCGGCTGCTCGATTCCGGGAGCTGCCGCTGCACCCGCTACCGCCAGCGGCTGCGCCTGGTGCCGGATTGCGTCGACCTCACGCCGGAACGGGTACGCAAGCTGGGCTGGCTGCCGTCGACCTGCGCCTACCGGCTGCTCGCCGAGGGGCGGGAGCTCGCCTGGTGGCACCCGCTGGTCTCGGGCGATCCGGAGACCGTCCACCGGGCCGGCATCTCGGTGCGCGGGCGCGTGGTGCCGGAACGCCGCGGCGACGATCCCGAGGACCGCATCGTCACCTGGCCGGAATGAGCGCCGCCTGCTCCGCGCCGTTCTCCCGCGCCGCCGCGCGCGGCCAGGATCGCCGCAGCTCGGCCTCGCGGCGCCTTGCCTCTTCCACGCTCCGCGCCTTGACCGGGCCGTAGCCCCGGATCGTCTCCGGCAGCGAGGCGAGCGCGACCGCGGTCCCGTAATTCTCCGCATCAAGCCCGCCGGCGAGCTCGTCGACCAGGGCCAGATACCAGTCCACCAGGCCGCGCTCGAGGCGGCGGTCGGGGCTGCGCGCGAAGGGATCGAACGGCCCGCCGCGTAGCCGCTTCAGCCGCGCGAGCAGGCGGAAGGCGGTCATGACCCAGGGCCCGAAGCTGCGCTTCCCGGGTTCGCCCGTCGTCGGGTCGGGGCGGCGGAGCAGCGGCAAGGCGAGTTGGAAGGAAAGCCGGAAATCGCCCTCGAACTGCGCCCGGAGCTTGGCCATGAAACCGGGGTCGGCGTAGAGCCGGGCGACCTCGTACTCGTCCTTGTAGGCCATCACCCGGGCGGCGTTGCGCGCGACCGCGAGGGTGAAGTCCCCGGACCCGTCGCCCGAGGCGCCGTCCGCCGCCCGGGCGCGCGCCACCAGGGCGCGGTAGCGCCCGGCATAGGCCGCGTCCTGCCAGGCGGTGAGCAGGGCCGTCCGGTCGTCGACGATCTCGTCCAGGGTCTCCGGCCGGCGCTCTTCGCCGGGCGCCATGCCGGCCTCCGCCAGCGCGTCCGCCACCGCTTCCGGCCGCGCCGCCTGGACGCGGCCCCAGCCGAGCGCGTCCCGGTTCGCCTCCACCGCGACGCCGTTGATCTCGATCGCGCGTTCGAGCGCCGCCAGCGAGACCGGGATCAGCCCGCGCTGGGCGGCATAGCCCACCATGAACATGTTGGTCGCGATGGCATCGCCCATCAGCGCGGTGGCGGTCCGGGTGGCGGCGACCAGCTCGGTCAGGTTGTGCCCGGCCGCGTCGCGGATCGCGGCGAACAGCGCCTCGGTGTCGAACGGCGCGTCGCCGTCGAGGGTGAACGCCGCGGTCGGCGCCACGTCGCGGTTGACCACCGCCCGCGTGCGCCCGCCGCCGAGCTTCCCCAGCGCGTCCGCGCTGCCCGCCGTCACCGCGTCGCAGCCCAGCAGCAGCCGCGCCTTGCCCGCCGCGATGCGCACCGCGTGGATGTCGTCCGGCGCGGCGGCGATGCGGACATGGCTCACCACCGCGCCGTTCTTCTGGGCGAGCCCCGACTGGTCGAGCACGGTCACGCCCTTGCCTTCCAGATGGGCGGCCATGCCGAGGATCGCGCCGATGGTCACCACCCCGGTGCCGCCGATCCCGGTCACCAGGATGTCCCACGGCTCGTCGAGCGCCGGCCGGTCGGGCTCGGGCAGGGCGGCGAGGAGTCCGGGCAGCGCATCGCCGCCGGCGCGCGCCCGGCGGATGCGGGCGCCGGCAAGCGTGACGAAGCTCGGGCAGAACCCGTCGACGCAGGACAGATCCTTGTTGCAGGCGGACTGGTTGATCCGCCGCTTGCGCCCGTACTTCGTCTCCAGCGGCTCGATCGAGACGCAGTTCGACTTGGCCGAGCAGTCGCCGCAGCCCTCGCACACCGCCTCGTTGATGAAGGCGCGCACATCCGGCTCGGGGGCGGTGCCGCGCTTGCGCCGGCGGCGCAGCTCGGCGGCGCAGGTCTGGTCGTAGATCAGCACCGTGACGCCGGCGACTTGGCGCAGCTCGCGCTGCACGCGGTCGAGCGCGTCGCGGTGGTGGATCTTGAGCCTGCCGGGGAAGGGCGTCCGGTTGTTGTACTTGCCCGGGTGGTCGGCGACCACCGCCACCAGGGCGGCGCCCTCGGCCAGCACCTGGGCGGCGATCTGCTGCGGGGTGACCGGCTGGGGCTGGCCGCCGGTCATCGCCACGGCGTCGTTGTAGAGCACCTTGTAGGTGACGTTGACCCCGGCATTCACCGCCGCGCGGATCGCCAGGATGCCGGAATGGTGGTAGGTGCCGTCGCCGAGATTGACGAAGACGTGGTTCTGCTCGGTGAACGGCGCCTGGCCGATCCAGTTCGCCCCCTCGCCCCCCATATGGGAATACGTCGCCGCCCCCCGGTTCATCAGCAGCGCCATCCAGTGGCAGCCGATGCCGGCCTCGGCGCGGCTCCCCTCGGGGATCTTGGTCGAGCGGTTGTGCGGGCAGCCGGAGCAGAAATAGGGGGTCCGCTGGAGCTCCGGCGCGTAGCCCGAGAGCGCGCGCTCCTTGGCCTCGATCTCGTCCAGCCGGTCGGCGATCCGGGGGCTGGTGTGGTAGCGCCCGATGCGCCGGGCGATGATGCGCGCGACCATCGCCGGGGTGAGCTCGCCCGCCGCCGGCAGCAGCCAGCTCCCCTCCTCGTCGAACTTGCCGACGATGCGCGGCCTGGCGCTTTCCTTCCAGTTGTAGAGCTCGGCGCGGAGCTGGTTCTCCATCACCGCGCGCTTTTCCTCGACGACCAGCACCTCTTCCAGCCCGTCGGCGAAGCCGCGCGCGCCCGAGCGCTCCAGCGGCCACACCATCCCCGCCTTGTAGATCCGGATGCCGAGCGCCGCCGCGCCGTCCTCGTCGATGCCGAGATCGTCGAGCGCCTGGCGCACGTCGAGATAGGACTTGCCGGCGGTCAGGATGCCGAGGCGCGGCTTCGGGCTGTCCCAGACCAGCCGGTCGATGCGGTTCGCCCGGGCGAAGCGGAGCGCGGCGTAGACCTTGTCCTCCTGCACCCTGGCCTCGACCTGGAGGCGGTCCTCGCCGAGCCGGATCGAGACGTCGGATGGCGGCTCGTCGGACGGGATCGCGATCGCCACGCTTCCCTCGTCCAATTCGACGCTGGCCGAGCTCTCGACCGTCTCGGTCAGGCATTTGAAGCCGATCCAGCTGCCCGAGTAGCGCGACATCGCCCAGCCGATCAGCCCGAAATCGAGATATTCCTGCACCGAGGCGGGGTGCAGGACGGGCATCATCATCGCCGCGAAGTTGTGCTCGGACTGGGTCGGCAGGGTGGAGGAGACCGCGCCGTGGTCGTCGCCCACCAGAGCGAGCACGCCGCCATGGAGCGAGGTCCCGGCGGCCGACGCGTGGCGCATCGCGTCCATCGACCGGTCGAGCCCCGGCCCCTTGCCGTACCAGATCGCGAACACCCCGTCATAGCGCCCGCCGAGGAACAGGTTCACCTGCTGCGAGCCCCACACGGCGGTCGCCGCGAGGTCCTCGTTGACGCCGGGCTCGAAATGGATGCGGTTCGCTTCCAGGAAGCCCTGGGCGCGCCACAGCGCGGTGTCGTAGCCCGCCAGCGGCGAGCCGCGATAGCCCGAGATGAACCCCGCCGTGTTCAGCCCCGAAGCGAGGTCGCGCCTGCGCTGCATCAGCGGCAGGCGGACCAGCGCCTGGGTCCCGGTCATGTAGACCCGGCCGGATTCGAGCGCGTATTTGTCGTCGAGCGTGACCTCTGCCAGTTCCATGAAGCGCGTCCCGGCCCCTGAGTTCACCTATAAAATGGGGCCTGCGCCGCCGGATGGGAAGCCGGCGCGCGTCCCCGCCGCCGAACCCCGCTATCCGCCCCGGCGCGCCCGCTCGGCGTCGCGCATGAAGCCGCGCCAGATGCGCGCCGGCAGCCCGCCGCCGGTGACCCTGGCCATCGGCCGGTCGTCGTCGTTGCCGACCCAGACCCCGGCCACCAGGTCGCCGGCGAAACCGACGAACCAGGCGTCGCGGAAGCTCTGGCTGGTGCCGGTCTTGCCGGCTTCCGATCCGCCCAGCCGCGCCGCCCGCCCGGTGCCGCCCGCCACCGCCGCGCGCAGCATGCGCTGGAGCGCCCGCGCGCGGTCTTTGCGGATCACCCGTGAAGCCGGCGCGCCGCGCCGCCGGTAGAGGCGGTCCCCGCCGGCGACGTCGACCGCGGTGACGCCGTAGGGCCAGACCGCGACCCCGCCATTGGCGACGGCGGCATAGGCGGCGGTGAGCTCGATCAGCGTCACCTCGCTGGTGCCGAGCGCGAGCGAGGGGTGGGGGGCGATCGGCGTGGTGATGCCGAGGCGCCGCGCGGCGTCGATCACCCGGCGCCGCCCGGCGCGCTCGCTGACCTGGACCGCGACGGTGTTGACCGACCGGGCGAAGGCGCGGATCAGCGGCATCGCGCCGTGGTGGCGCCCGTCATAGTTGCGCGGGCGCCAGCCGGCGACGCTGACCGGCCTGTCGACGAACACGTCGTCGGGCGCGAGCCCGGCCTCCAGCCCGGCGAGGTAGACGAACAGCTTGAACGCCGAGCCCGGCTGGCGCCACGCCTGGGTGGCGCGGTTGAACTGGCTCGCGGAATAGACCCGCCCGCCCACCATGGCGCGGATCGCGCCGGCGCCCGACATCGCGACCAGGGCGACCTGCGACACCCGGCCGGGCTTGCCCTCCCTGGCCAGCAGGGCGCCGGCGTGGCGCTCGGCGATGCGTTGCAGCCGGGAATCGAGGGTGGTGCGGATCTCGATATCGCGCGCGCCCCGCCCGACATGGCCGAGCGCGCGTTGCAGCGCCCAGTCGGCGAAATAGCGCGCGCCGGCGCCGGTTTCGGCGCGCAGGCGCAGCGGGGTGCGCTCGGCCGCCCTGGCCTCGGCCCCGGTCAGCGCCCCGGTATCGACCATCGCCCGCAGCACCCGGATCCCCCGCGCCCGCGCCGCGTCGGCGTCGCGCACCGGGGAATAGCGCGACGGCGCCTTGAGCAGCCCGGCCAGCATCGCCGCCTCGAACAGCGAGAGGTCGCGCACGGTGCCGCCGAAATAGCGCCTCGCGGCGGCGGCGACGCCATAGGCGCCGGAGCCGAAATAGACCCGGTTGACGTAGATCTCGAAGATCTGGCGCTTGGAGAACCGGGCCTCCAGCCAGAGCGCCACGATCGCCTCCTGGATCTTGCGCCGCATTGTCCGCTCGGGCGAGAGAAACAGGTTCTTGGCGAGCTGCTGGGTCAGCGTGCTGCCGCCCTGGCGCACCTGGCCCGCGCGGATATTGGCGAGGGCCGCGCGCAGGATGCCCCAGGCGTCGATCCCGGGATGCTCGAAGAAGCGCCGGTCCTCGATCGCGCTCACCGCCTCGACGAAATAGGACGGCAGCTCGTCGAAGCGCACCGCGCCGCCATAGAGCTGGCCGTAGCGCGCGAGCGCCGCCCCGTCGGCGGTCCTCAGCAGCGCCGCCGGGCGCCGCGTCGGCGTCTCCAGCCGCGACAGCTCGGGCAGGTCCCAGGCATACCAGCCGATCGCGCCGGCGACCGCGACGGCGGCCCAGATCCCCGCCACCAGGGTCCAGCGGGCGAGCCGCCCCCAGATCCCGCGCCTCCGCCGGGCGGCGGGCCTGGCCTCGCCGGAGTTCCGGTCCGGGCGTTTCCGGGCGCTCCGGCGATCCTTCGCCGCCGCGCCGTCCCGCCCTCTGGTTCGGCGCCGTGCCATGGCGCACCATGTATCGCCAGCCAAGCGGAATCGCCAAACGGTTCGGGGCGGGAGAAGCCGCATTTCCACCTTCACAACCAGACCGGGAAGCTCTAACTTGCAGCCATGCCCACCGCCGACCTGCTCACCATCCTCGGCTCCATGCTCGCCATCGGCGTCGCCCTCGCGGGCCTCATCCTCGCCACGCAACGCAGCATGCGCGCCGAAATCGGCGAACTCCGTCGCGAAGTGCGCGAGGACATCCAGAACCTGCACAACGAAATCTCCAGCCTCCGCGAGCGCATGGCCAAGCTCGAGGGCCTGCTGGAAGGCCTGCGGGAGGCCATCACCGCCCGCCAGCCCGCCGCGTAGCGGGCGTTCCGCAAACCCCTCCCCGGACGGCGGGGGCGCTCGCACCCACCCACAGGCGTTCCAACCGGCCTCCACCCATGCTGACCCTCGAGAACATCGCCTACCGGGTCGAGGGGCGCCTCCTGTTCCGGGGGGTGAACGCGCAGATCGGCGCCAACCGCAGGCTCGGGCTGGTCGGGCGCAACGGCTGCGGCAAGACCACGCTGCTGCGCCTCATCGCGGGCCGGCTCGAGCCCGACCAGGGCGCCATATTTCGCGCCCGGGGCCGCTCGGTCAGGCTGGTCGACCAGGAGGTGCCGGGCGGGCCGGAGACGCCGCGTGACGCGGTGCTCGCCGCCGACGCGGAACGCGCTTCGCTGATCGGGGAAGCCGGGACGGCCGCGGGCGCGCGGCTGGCCGAGATCGAGGCGCGGCTGGCCGAGATCGGCGCGCATGCCGCGCCGGCGCGCGCCGCACGGCTGCTCGCCGGGCTCGGGATCGACGAGGCGATGCAGCTTGCCCCGCTCGCCGACCTCTCCGGCGGCTGGCGCATGCGGGTGGCGCTGGCCGCCGCGCTGTTCGTCGAGCCGGACCTGCTGCTGCTCGACGAGCCGACCAACCATCTCGACCTCGAAGCGGCGGCGTGGCTCGAATCCCATCTCAGGACCTACCCAAGGGCGCTGGTCGTGGTGAGCCACGACCGCACCCTGCTCGACGCCGTGCCCGACGGAATCCTGCACATCGCGGGCGAGGGTCTCGCCGCCTATCCCGGCAACTACACGCGCTTCGAGCGGGTGCAGGCCGAGCGCGCCGCCGCGACCAAGGCCCGCCAGGACCGCATCGACGCGAAACGCCGCCAGCTGCGGGGCTTCGTCGAGCGCTTCCGCTACAACGCCAGCAAGGCGCGCCAGGCGCAGAGTCGGGTCAAGGCGCTGGCCCGGCTCGCCGACGAGCCGGTCGCGGCCGGCGAACGGACGGCGGAGCTCGTCTTCCCGCAGCCCGACGGGCTCGCCCCGCCGCTGATGACGCTCGCCGAGGTCGCGGTCGGCTACCGGCCGGGCCGTCCCGTGCTGGCGGGTCTCGACCTCAGGATCGACCCCGACGAGCGGGTGGCGCTGCTCGGCGCCAACGGCAACGGCAAGTCGACCTTCGCGAAGCTGCTGGCGGACATGCTGCCCGCCGAGCGCGGGGTCGTGACGCGGGCGCGCGATCTCCGGGTGGGCTATTTCGCGCAGCACCAGATCGACACGCTCCGCCCCGGGGACACCGCGTTCGCCCACCTCGCCCGCCTCCTCCCCGACGCCGCGCCCGAGCGCCTGCGCACCCGCCTCGGCGGGTTCGGCTTCTCCGGCGAGAAGGCGGATCTGCCGGTCGCCGCGCTGTCGGGCGGCGAGAAGGCCAGGCTCAACCTCGCGCTGATCTCAAGCCGGGCGCCGCAATTGCTGGTACTCGACGAGCCGACCAACCATCTCGACATCGAGAGCCGGCGCGCGCTGGTCGATGCGCTGCAGGCCTGGCGCGGCGCGGTCGTGCTGATCACCCACGACATGCATCTCGTCCAGCTCGTGGCCGACCGGCTGTGGCTGGTCGATGGCGGCACGGTGCGGCCCTATGACGGCGACCTCGCCGACTACCGGGCCGGGGTCCTGGGCGGCGCCGCGCGGGGACCGGCGCGGAACGGCGCCCGGCAGGTCTCGGGCCGCAAGGCCCAACGCCGGGCGGCGGCGGCGCTGCGCGACCGCCAGAAGCCCCTGCGCGACGCGGTTCAGGCGGCGGAGAGGCGGATCGCCGAGGCCCTCGAGGCCCAGCGCCGCCTGCACGACCGGCTCGCCGCGGCCGCCCGGCATGATGACGGCGCCCGGATCGCGGCGCTCAGCCGGCAGCTGGCGGAGGCGAAACGGGAAGAGGCGGCGGCCGAGGGCGCATGGCTCGCCGCTGCCGAGGCGCTCGAAAGCGCCGGGCCCGGGTGAGGAGGGCGGCATGAGGCTGCTGCGACGGCGGAGAGGCGGGGATGCGGACCCGGTCCGGGGGCTGGTCGTCCGGCCGGCGCGGCCCGGGGACGGCGATGCGGTGGTGGCGATGGCGCGCGCGCTCGGCCGGGCGGACGGCGTCCGGGCGAGCGGCTTCACCGCGGAGCGCTTCCGGAGCGACGGGTTCGGCGACGACCGGGCCTTCGATACGCTGGTCGCGGAAGCCGCGGACGGGCTCTTGGGCTACGCCATCTTCTACCCGGGCTACGACACCGATTCGGCGAGCCGCGGCCTCTACCTCGCCGATCTCTACGTGCGCGAGGGATTCCGCCGCCGCGGCGTCGGCCGCGCCCTGGTGCAGGGCCTCGCCGCGCACGGCCAGGGGCGCGGCGCGCGCTGGATGTTCTGGTCGGTGCGCCGCAGCAACCGGCGGGCGCGGCGGTTCTACCGCGCGCTCGCGCCGGAACTCCCCGGCATTCTGCTGTGCGCCGCCTTCGGGCGGCGTTTCGAGCTCCTCGCCGAGCGCGGCGCGGCCTCCGTCAGACGTCCAGATTGACCACGTTGAGCGCGTTCGACTGGATGAAGTCGCGCCTCGGCTCGACCACGTCGCCCATCAGGGTCGAGAACACCTTGCCGGCCTGCTGGGCCTGGCTCACCTTGACGTGCAGCAGCGAGCGCGCGTTGGGGTCCAGCGTGGTCTCCCACAGCTGGTCCGGGTTCATCTCGCCGAGCCCCTTGTAGCGCTGCACGGCGAGCCCCTTGCGGCCGAGCTCGAGCACCGCGTCGACCAGCCTGATCGGCCCGGTGATGCGGAATTCGCGCTCGCCGGATGTCAGCGTCGCGGGCCGCGAGTAGACCGCCTGCAGGTCGAGCGCCATCTCGTCGAGCCGCCGCGCGTCGCTCGAGCGCATCAGCGCGCCGTCGATGACATGGCGTTCGGCCACCCCGCGCAGCGTGCGGACGAAGGCGAAGCCGCCCTCCGCGACGGTCTCCGAGCGCCAGCCCCGCTCGCTCTCCGCCGACAGCCCGTCGAGCCGCCGGGCGATCGCCGCCGCCACCTCCTCCGCCTGGCCGTCCTCCAGCAATTCCGGGTGGAAGGCGCCGAGGATCGCCGCCTGCTCGGCCACGTCGGTATTGGCGAGGCGCTGCATCATCGGCGTCATCAGCCGCTTGGCCCGCAGCGCCTGCTCGACCCGTTCGCTCAGATCCTCGCCCGCGACCTGCCCGCCGGAGTGGAGTTGGAGGACGCAGTCCCGCAACCCCGCCTCGACCAGATAGGCGTCGAGCTCGCCGTCGTCCTTGAGATAGACCCCGCCCGAGCCCTTGCGCGCGCGGTAGAGCGGCGGCTGGGCGATATAGAGGTGGCCGCGCTCGATCAGCGCCGGCATCTGGCGGAAGAAGAAGGTCAGCAGCAGGGTGCGGATGTGGCTCCCGTCGACATCGGCGTCGGTCATCACGATGACCTTGTGGTAGCGCAGCTTCTCGATGTCGAAATCGTCGGCGCCGATCCCCGTGCCGAGCGCGGCGATCAGCGTGCCGAGCTCGGCCGAGCCGAGCATCTTGTCGAACCGCGCGCGCTCGACGTTGAGGATCTTGCCGCGCAGCGGCAGGATCGCCTGGAAGGCGCGGTCGCGCGCCTGCTTGGCCGAGCCGCCCGCCGAATCCCCCTCGACGATGAACAGCTCGGACCGCGCCGGGTCGCGCTCCTGGCAATCGGCCAGCTTGCCGGGCAGCGACGATATGTCGAGCGCCCCCTTGCGCCGGGTGAGCTCGCGCGCCTTGCGCGCCGCCTCGCGCGCGGCGGCGGCCTCGACCACCTTGGCGACGATCCGCCTGGCCTCCTTCGGGTGCTCCTCGAACCAGTTGCCGAGCGCCTCGCCGATCGCCCCCTCGACCGCCGGGCGCACCTCGGACGAGACCAGCTTGTCCTTGGTCTGGGAGGAGAATTTCGGGTCCGGCACCTTGACCGAGAGCACGCAGCTCAACCCCTCGCGCGCGTCCTCGCCGCTCAGCGTCACCTTTTCCTTCTTGGCGATGCCGCTGGCGCTCGCGTAGCCGTTGATGGTCCGGGTCAGCGCGCCGCGGAAGCCGGCGAGATGGGTGCCGCCGTCGCTCTGCGGGATGGTGTTGGTGAAGCAGAGCATGGTCTCGTGGTAGCTGTCCGACCATTGCAGCGCCGCCTCGACGGCGATGCCCTCGGCCTCCCGGCGGATCGCGATCGGCGGATCGAAGAGCGGCGTCTTGCCGCGGTCGAGATACTCGACGAAGGCCCGGATGCCGCCCTCATAGGCCATCTCGACGATCTTGGGCTCGACGCCGCGGGCATCGGTGAGCACCAGCCGGATGCCCGAGTTGAGGAAGGCGAGCTCGCGCAGCCGGTGCTCCAGCATGGACAGGCTGAACGCGGTGTTGCTGAAGGTCGCGGGGGACGGGCTGAAGGTGATCTCGGTGCCGGTCCTGCCGCCGGCATCGCCCACCGCTTGCAGCGGGGCGGTCGCCTCGCCGTTCTCGAAGCGGATCGCATGCTCCCTGCCGGAGCGCCAGATCCTGAGCTCGAGCCATTCCGAGAGCGCGTTGACCACCGAGACGCCGACGCCGTGCAGCCCGCCCGAGACCTTGTAGGAATTCTGGTCGAACTTTCCCCCGGCATGGAGCTGGGTCATGATCACCTCGGCCGCCGAGATGCCTTCCTCGTGCATCTCGACCGGGATGCCGCGCCCGTCATCGGTCACCGTGACCGTGCCGTCGCCGTTCAGGGTGACGGCGATCGCCGAGCAATGGCCGGCCAGCGCCTCGTCGATCGCGTTGTCGACCACCTCGTAGACCATGTGGTGCAGCCCCGAGCCGTCGTCGGTGTCGCCGATATACATGCCGGGCCGCTTGCGCACCGCCTCCAGCCCCTTGAGGACCTTGATCGATCCGGCGTCATAGGCCTCGTCGGCGAAATCCGGCCCGGTGGTCTGCGCTGGTTCGGTCATCCTCTCTCCCGGCTGGTCATGCGAGCGGGGCCACGGCGCCGTCGGCCACCGCGAAGCGCTGGGCGCGCTCGCCGAGGGCGGCGAAGGTCTCGGGCTCGGTCCCGGTCATCCAGGCCTGGACCCCGAGCGCCAGCACCGCGTCGAACAGGGCGGAGCGGCGCTCGCGGTCGAGATGGGCGGCGATTTCGTCGAGCAGCAGGATCGGCGCGGAGCCCCGCTCGGCGGCCTGCAACGAGGCGGCGGCGAGCACGATGCGGACCAGCAGCGCCTTCTGCTCCCCGGTCGAGCACAGCGCCGCCGGGCAGTTCCTGGCGACATGGGTGCAGGCGAGATCGCTGCGGTGGACGCCGAAGGTCGCGCGCCCCGCCTCGCCGTCCACCCCCCGGAGGCCGGCGAGGCGCTCGCGCAGCGCGTCCTCGACGGCGAGCGCCGGCGCGCCCTCCAGCATCCCCTCCACCGTGCCCTCGACGGCGATGGCGGCGGCGGGAAACGCGCCCGCCGGTTCCCGGCAATAGGCGCCGAGCCGCCCGACCAGGCTGCGCCGCGCCGCGGCGACCGCGACCCCGGCCTCGGCCATCGCGGTCTCGATCGCGTCGAGCCAGCTGCCGTCGCCGCGCGGCCCGGCGCCCTTGAGCAGCCGGTTGCGCTCGCGCATCGCGCGCTCGTAGCGGCCGATCCGCGCCGCGTGGTCGCGGTCGAAGCCGCTCACCAGGCGGTCGAGGAAGCGCCGCCGCTCGGAGGCGCCGGCATCGAACAGCCGGTCCATCTCCGGGGTGAGCCAGCTCATCGCCACGTGCCGCGCGAGCTCGGCCTGCGAGGCGGCATCCGCCCCGTCGATGCGGACCGCGCGCCGCCGTCCCGCCTCGTCCGCCGGGGCGACCAGCCCGGTGCCGAGCGCGACCGGCCCCTCGGCGCCGTCCAGCGCCGCGGCGACCGACCAGGTCTCCGGCCCGCCGCGCCGCGCCACCGCGTCGAGCGCGGCCCGGCGCAGCCCGCGCCCCGGCACCAGGAAGGAGAGCGCCTCCAGCAGGTTGGTCTTGCCCGCCCCGTTCGCGCCGGTCAGCACGACCGGGCGGTGGTCGACGCTCACCAGCGCGGAATCGTAGTTGCGAAAATTCGTCATCGTCAGCCGTCTGACGGCAAGCCTGGGGCGCATCGCCGCCGCCCCCGTGTCGGAAGTCTCCCGCCCGTGCCGCGCGCGAAGGGTCAAACCCGCATCGGCATCAGGACGTACAGCGCGCCGGGGTCCGCGTTGTCGCGCACCAGGGTCGGCGAGGTCCCGTCGGAGAGCATGAACCGCGCGCCGTCGTCGCCGATGAGCTGCGCGATGTCGAGCAGGTAGCGCGAGTTGAAGCCGATCTCGAGCGGACCGTCGGCATACTCCACCTCGAGCTGTTCCTCGGCGCTGCCGGCATCCGGGCTGGACGCCGAGAGCACCAGCGAGCCGTCGTCGAGGCTGAGCTTGATCGCCCGGGTCTTCTCCGTCGCGATGGTCGAGACCAGGTCGACCGCCTTGGCGAAGTTTCTCGGATCGACCTGCAGCGTCTTGTCGTTGGCGAAGGGGATCACCCGGTCGTAATCCGGGAAGGTGCCGTCGATCAGCTTGGAGGTCAGCACGGTGGTGGCGATCTCGACGCGGATCTTGGTGTCCGACAGGGTGATCGCGACCTCTTCCTCGCCGGCGTCGTCGATCAGCTTGCGGATCTCGCCGACCGTCTTGCGCGGGACGATCACGCCGGGCATCTCGTCCGCCCCGTCGGGCAGGCTGAGCTCGACCCGCGCCAGGCGGTGGCCGTCGGTGGCGACGATGCGCAGCTTGGGCTCGTCCTCCTCCCTGGCGGGGTGGATGTAGATGCCGTTGAGGTAGTAGCGGGTCTCCTCGGACGACATCGCGAAGCGGGTGCGGTCGATGATCTCGCACAGCGCCTTCGCGCCCATGGCGAAGCCGTGCGGCAGCTCGCCCTCGGTCATCGCCGGGAAGTCCTCGCTCGGCAGGGTGGCCAGCGAAATCCGCGACCGCCCGCAGCGCACCACGAGCTGGTTCTGCTCGCCGCCGCTGGCGATCTCGAGCTCGGCCCCGTCGGGCAGCTTGCGCACCACGTCGAACAGCGTCTGCGCCGGCACCGTGGTGGCGCCGGGCTGGGCGACCATGCACTCCACCCGCTCGACGATGGCGATATCCATGTCGGTCGCGGTCAGCGCCAGCGTCCCGCCGTCGGCCTTGAGCAGTATGTTCGACAGGATCGGTATCGTCGTCCGGCGCTCGATCACGCCCTGTGCGTGCTGCAGCGACCGCAAGAGCCTCTCGCGTTCGATCGTCAGCTTCATCGTCCCGGGAACCCCGTCTGAGGAATACCGCCTGCCCTGCGCGGCGCGTCCAACGGCTCCGGCGGGCGGCGTTCGATGCGCTTGCGCCGCTCCGCGGGAAGCGCCGCGCGGACCGCCGGTACTATAGCACAACCCGTTGGCGCGCTGGGAAGAATGGTCCGTCCGAAACGGCGTGTCCCGATCCCGCGAGCGGCGGCCGGCTCACGCCTCGAGCATCCGCCTCAGGAGCTCGACATCCTCGTCGAAGCTGGCGTCCGACTGGCGCAGCTCCTCGACCTTGCGCACCGCGTGCATGACCGTCGTGTGGTCGCGCCCGCCGAACTTGCGGCCGATCTCGGGCAGCGAGCGCGAGGTGAGCTGCTTGGACAGGTACATCGCCACCTGGCGCGGCCGCGCCACGGCGCGCGAGCGCCTGGCCGAATGCATGTCGGCGAAGCGGATGTTGAAGTGCTCCGCCACCCGCTTCTGGATCTCCTCGATCGTCACCCGGCGCTCATGCGCGCGCAGCAGGTCCTGGAGCACCTCCTGGCAGGTCTCCAGCGTGATGTCGCGCCCGACCAGCGTCGAATGCGCGACGATGCGGTTGAGCGCGCCTTCGAGCTCGCGCACCGAGGTGGTGATCTTGTGGGCGAGGAATTCGAGCACCCGGGTCGGGATGTCGACGCCGAGATGCTCGGCCTTGGATTGCAGGATGCCCACCCGGAGCTCGCAGGTCGTGGCGTGGATGTCCGCCACCAGCCCCCAGCCGAGGCGCGACCGCAGGCGTTCCTCCATCCCCTCGAGGTCGGAGGGAGACTTGTCCGCCGACACCACCACCTGCCGGTTGTTGCCGACCAGGTCGTTGAAAGTATGGAAGAATTCCTCCTGGGTGTTTTCCTTGCCGTTGATGAACTGGACGTCGTCGATCATCAGCACGTCGACCGACCGGAACTGCTCCTTGAACGCCATGGTGTCCTGGAAGCGCAGCGCCCGGATGAACTGGTACATGAACTTCTCGGCCGAGAGATAGACCACCCGGCGGCTCGAATGGCGTTCCCGGATGTGCCAGCCGATGGCGTGCATCAGATGGGTCTTGCCGAGCCCGACCCCGCCATAGAGGAAGAGCGGGTTGTAGGTCGCCGTCGGCGACTCGGCGACCCGCCGCGCCGCCGCGTAGGCGAGCTCGTTGGGCTTGCCGACGACGAAATTCCCGAACACGAAGCGCGGATCGAGCGGGCCGCCGATCTCCCCCTCGTTGCTCGCCGGCGCGGCCGGTTCGGCGGCAGCGGCGCCGTTGCCGGAGGCGCGGCCGGGCGGCCTGGCCGCCTTCGCGCGGGGCTGCGCCGGCGCCAGCCGCTTGCGTTCGCGCTTGGCCGGTTCCGCCTGGATCTGGACATCGAGCGAGGTGACCGCCTCGTTCTCGTCGGTCCACAGCTCCAGTATGCGCCCGGCGAAGTTCTCGCTGACATAGTCGCGCATGAAGCGCGTCGGCGTCGCGATGCGCACCACGTTGCCGTCCACCGCGACCAGGGTCAGGGGTTTCAGCCAGCTGCGATAGGAGGAATCGCCGACCTCGGCCCGCAACACGCCGCGCACCCGCGCCCATTGCGCGGAAATCCGCGAGTCGATCCTGGTGTCTGCCGCGGTCACGAAGCGCCGGTCCGCGGACCCTTGCCGCGGCCTTCCGGCGGCCGGACTCGCAACGCGTTCGCCGTCTTTTCGAAGCTGGCCATTCCCCGCCCGCATGCAGATTTATTCTTGCGGAATAGAAATATCCGCGTTTGAGATGTTAGTATTCAACGGAAGTCAGATAGTACAGGGCAAGTCCCGAACGATTATTATTTTGTCGAGGACAACCCCGCGCTGCCCTGTCGAAGAAAGGTAGCCTGCCCCGGCGGAACTTGCAACGCCGTCGTGGCCGGGTCGGAGCCGTCTTACAAAAATCCTTTGACGGGCGTTGCAGCCATGCCGCAATCCGGGGGCTCGAACGACCCGGCGGGCCGCCCGCCCCGGCCAGCCCGTGCCACCGGTCGATGCCCCCACCGGCTGCTCCCGGAACCGGTCCGGGGCGACGATCCGGGGCGCGGAAAGCGGAGCCCGCGGCGAAGATCCGCACCGGAAAGAACCGGGCCGGGCCCGACCGTGACGAAGGGGGGCGCGCCCTATTCCGGCTTGCGGGCCAGGAAGAAGTACATCGGGGTGAAGATGCCGAGCCGGCCGGCTTCGGCGATGGCGGCGCCGGCGAGGTTGAGGAGCCCCGATACGTCGGTCGTCCCGCGCGGCACCACCCGCGCCCGTTCGAGCAGCCAGAGCGCATTGCGGGTCAGCCGGCGCCCGGCGGCCGAGCTGCGCAGTCTCGCGAACGACAGGCCCGAACCGCCCAGCGGCTCGTACCACGGGATGCCCGGCGGGGCCTCGGCGGCGAGGTCGCGCGCCTCCGTCAGCGCGAACCCGGCCCGCCGTACCGCGTCGTCGACCTCGTGCGGCCGGGCGATTTCGGGCAGGGCGCCGCCATACTCGATTTCGGCCTTCAGCCGCCGGTGGCCGGGGTCGGCGGCGTCGAACCGGTCGGTCATGCAGTATTCGTAGACCGCCAGGCGCCCGCCCGGCCTGAGCAGGCGGAACGCCTCGCCGTAGACCTTCACCTTGTCCGGCGCGCAGATCGTCGCCTCGATCGAATAGGCGGCATCGAACGAGGCGTCCGGCGCATCGACCGTCATGAAGTCGCATTCGAGCCAGCCCGCCAGGTGGCCGAGCCCCGCCGCCTCGGCCCGCTTCGCGGCGCGGTCGAGCTGCAGGGCGTTGTTGTTGACGCCGACGATGCGGGCGCCCGAGAAGCGGGCGATCTCGATCAGCGGCCCGCCGACGCCGCAGCCGAGATCGGCCGCCGTCATGCCGGGGCCGAGGCCGAGCCGGTGGGCGATATAGTGCTCGTGGCGGGCGAGCGAGGCGGCGAAGCTCTCGCCGGCGGCGCGCGGCGCGAAGTGGAAGGACCGGCCCCAGCCGTATTCGTAGAAATCGGTGACCAGGTCGTAATAGGCGTTCTGATAGCCCCGGTAGTCCGCCTCGCGACCCTCCGCATCGGCGTGGCGGCGCTGGTAATCCGCGACCCCGGCGGCGACGCCGCCGCCCGCCTTGCCGTCCTTCAGGATGTCGCTGAGCTTCGAGACCATCGCCGATGTCCGGCCGGCCCCGGCGGGCGGCGAGATCCCGTGCCGGCGGCGACCCCGCGTCCCCGGGGGACGCGAATAGTACCATTTCGGGACAATGTTTCACGTGAAGCAAAGGTCAGCATTGTTGACCTATGTTTCACGTGAAACATTAGGCCGCCCCGGGCGCTACTTCTCCAGGTCGAAGATGCGCCTGGCGTTGAGGCCGAGGATGTTCTTGCGCGCCTCGTCGTCGAGGAACGGGATGTCCCAGATCACCGCCGGCGGGTCGAAATCCCAGTGCGGCCAGTCCGACGCGTAGAGCAGCTGGGTCTTCGCCCGGGTCATCTCGAAGGTGAGCTCGAGCGCCTTGAGGTTGTCGGTCTCCAGCGGCTGCGAGGTGTAGTACATCTCGGCCATGTACGCGCTCGGCTTGCGCTTCAGCAGCGGCGCCTCCGAGGTGCGCATCATGTAGGTGTGGTCGAGGCGCTGCATCAGCCACGGCACCCATGACAGCCCGCTCTCGATCCACACCACGGGGAGGCCGGGGAAGCGCTCGGGCAGGCCGTTCATCACCCAGTTGGTGCAGTGGACCACGTTGCACCAGACGAAGGACAGCGCGTGCATCGAGGCGAAGCGGTTGATCTGCATCATCGAGGGGTCCTGCCAGTAGTAGCCGGCATGGAAGCCGAGCGGCAGGCCGCGCTCCTCGAGCGCGCGGTAGACCTTCATGTAGCGGTTGTGATGCACCGGCTTGTTGCGCACCGAGGTGACCATGAAGCCCACGACCCCGGGCGCGTCGCCGAACTCCTCGACCGTCCTGAGCGCCTCGTCGGCGTCGTTGAACGGCAGGAAGGCCATCGACTTGAGCTTCGGGTCCTGGGCCAGCAGCACGTCCACGGTCCAGCGGTTGTAGGCGTTGCCGAGCAGCGGCTCCATGTCGAATTGCGGGTGCATGCCGAGGAACAGCATCGGCGTCGGGAAGACGATCTGCCGGTCGATCGACATCGATTCGTAGGCCCGCCTGGCCAGCACCACATCGCGGTGCAGCCCGTTGCCGCCCGCCTCCTCGCGGCGCGCCGCCTGGTGCGGGATGCGCCCGCCGCAATCCTGGTAGCGCAGCGCGAGGTCGCCGTTGAGCCCGTAGGGCGGCGTGCCGGTCCGGTTCTTCAGGTAGTCGAGCGCCTGGGCGCGGATCACCTCGTCGTCGAGATAGGCGATGATGTCGGCCCAGGACTCGCTCTCGGTGTGGTGCGAGTCCATGTCGACGATGAACAAATCGTCGAACTTGCGCTCGTCCGCCTGGCGCCGGGCGCGGGCCAGGATCTCGCGCGTGTCGGTCGAGACGTCGATCTGCCTGACCGGGTTCTCCCGGCGGGGCTCCAGCCCTGAGTCCATCTTCCGCTGCTCCTTCAGTCGTCCGCGCCGGGCCGCGGCCGGCGGAACCACATCGCGAGGTCGAAGGTGTTGAGATTGGCCGCGTGCAGCATCTCGGTCACCGTGACCACGACATCGGTCGCGGTCGCCGATTCGGGGGCGACGAAGGGGCGGAACACCCGGTCCTCCATCTCCACCTTGTTGGCGAACAGCCGCGTGCCGGCGGTCAGCAGGCGCTGCACCATCTCGTCCGGGATCGCCCCGGTGGCGCCGTCGTCGAGCGCCTTCTCGGCGATCGCGAGCGCGGTCTCGGTCGCCGTGTCGAGCGCGCCCAGATCGGGCGCGCGGCCGTCGTCAGACGACGACATAGACCTCTCCGTCGGCGACCTTCACGTCATAGGGCCTGAGCCTGACATTGCGGTCGCCCGGGTGGCGTCCGGTCTTGAGGTTGTACTCGTAGCCGTGCCACGGGCAGACGATGTGGATGTCGGTCTCGGAGAAGCGCAGCCCCTTCGAGGTCTTGTCCTCGCCGAGGACCTCCTCGACCTTGCCCAGGATCTTGCCCTGGCAGACCGGTCCGCCCTGGTGGACGCAGTTGTTCTCGTAGGCGTAGAACGCCCCGCCCACGAAGAAGATCCCGATCTCGAGATCGCCCTGGGCGACGATCTTGCGATCGCGCTCGCCGAACTCCTCCTGCTTGCCGACGTATATCTCCGCCACCCCGGATCCTCCCTCGCCTGGGACAAGAAAGCATCCTTTATAGTGACCGGCGCGTCCCCGCGCCAGACGGGCTAGAGCCGGCCCAGGAAGGCGTCGAGCGCGGCGATGCATTCGGGCTCGCCGAGCGTGGGCGCGTGGCCGGTGCGGGGCACGGTGACCATGCCGGCGTCGGGGCGTTCGCCGGCCATCCGGGCGAAGCAGTCGGCCGACAATATCGTCGAGGCCGCGCCGCGGAAGGCGAGCAGCGGGACCCTGCGCAGCCCGCGGAAGAACGGCCACAGATCGGCGGTCGCGCCGCCATCGGCCAGCGCCGGCCTGACGATGTTCACGTCCCAGTCGAAATGGAGCAGCCCGTCCCCGCCCTCGCGCCAGGTGTTGCGCGCCATCGCCTCGAACATCGCCTCGTCCTGGAACGCCAGGTCGGGCAGCAGCGTCCGGATCGTCCGCACCGCGCTCTCCCAGTCGGGCTGCGGCCGGTCGACGCGGACATAGGAGAGGATGGGGTCGAGCCCGCCGCGCTCGATTTCCGGGCCGATATCGTTCAGCACCGCCCCGGCCAAAGCGGACGGCATGGCCGCGCCCATCGCCATCGCCAGCACCCCGCCGAGCGAGGTGCCGACCACGACGACCCGGTGGACGCCCGCGACCGCGAGCAGATGGGCGATGTCGTTGAGATAGGTCGCCGGAACATAGTTGCGCCAGTCCGGGTCGTAGTCCGAGCGGCCGCGGCCGCGCAAATCGAGGCACAGCACCCGGCGTTCCCCCGCCAGCCGCCGCGCCAGCGCGTCGAAATCCCTGGCGTTGCGGGTGAGCCCGCCGAGGCAGAGCACCGGGGTGGCGGCGGAGTCGGGATCGCCGTAGTCGCGGAAATAGAGCTGCAGCCCGTCCTGGGCGGCGAAGCGGCGCTCGCGATAGGCCGCGTCAGGCACCGAGCAGCGCGGGCAGCTCGGCGAGCGAGGAGAGCTCCGCCTGGACGTCGCCCGGCAGGACTTCCGCCGTCTGGCCGGCGCGGTTGATCCACGCGGTGCGGAAGCCGAACGCGGCCCCGCCATGCGCGTCCCAGCCATTGGCCGACAGGAAGCAGATCCGATGGGCCGGCAGCTTCAGCTCGTCCACCGGCATCTGGTAGACCGAGTGGTGGGGCTTGAAGATCTCCGTCCGGTCGACCGAGTAGATCGCGTCGACCAGGTCGTCGAGACCGGCGTTCTTGACGGCCGCGACCAGCATCGTCATCGAGCCGTTGGAGAGGATCGCCGTCCTGGCCCCGGCCTGCTTGACGCGCGCCAGGCAATCGCGCGCGTCCGGGAAGGGGTCGAGGCTGAGATAGAGCTGCATCAGCTCCGCCCGCAGCGCCGGATCGTCGAGACCGACCTCCTTCATGGAGAACTCGAGCGCCTCGCCGGTGACGTGCCAGAAATCGACGAAGCGGCCCATCAGGCTGCGCAGCCAGGTGTATTGCAGCTGCTTCTGCCGCCACAGCGCCGACATCTCGTCGGCGCGCGCGCCGATCCGGTCGCGCCGGCGCTCGACCGCGGAGTTGAAGTCGAGCAGCGTGCCGTAGGCGTCGAAGACGCAGGCGCCGATATCGTCAAACCCGCTTGCGGCCATCGCCGTTGCCCCCTGCCTCGGCCCCTTGCCGCGGGCGCGACGGCACCCAGACCGTGGCCTCGCCGTCGATCACCACGGTCTCGCCCACGCTGCACACCGTCGCGATGGTGGCCTGGTTCTTGCCGCGGTCGATCCCGGTGACGGTCGCCAGCACGTTCACCGTGTCGCCGATCCGCACCGGCGCCCGGAAGCGGCTGTTCTGGCTGAGATAGATCGCGCCCGGGCCGGGCATGCGGGTGCCGAGCACGGCAGAGATCAGGCTCGCGGTGTGCGCGCCGTGCACCACCCGGCCCTCGAAGCGGCTCCGGGAGGCGAACTCCGCGTGGACGTGGAGCGGGTTGTCGTCGCCGCAGAGCCCGGCGAACAGGCTCACGTCGCCCTCCGCGATGGTGCGTCCGTAGATCGCGGACATGCCGATCTCGAGATCCTCAAGGTAATAGCCGTGCATCGGGTCGGCCGCCGGCCGGTCGTTCGAATCCATCGCAAATCCTTTTGCTGGACGCCCGCGCCGCTAGTCGGACGGGCGTTTCTGGAAGCCCTGCATGAAGGCGTCCCGGAAGGTCTCGAAGGCCTTGGTGCCCATCGGCATCCAGGTCTTCATCAGGGACTCCGGATCCATCGCCGCGACATGGGCGCGCAGCTGGTCCTGGATCTCGGCCATCATTTCCTGTTGCAGCCCCTCGACATCGGGCAGGCCGAAAAAGGCCCGCGCTTCCTGGGGCGTGCAGTCGATATCGATGCTGAGCTTCATCGCCTGCTCTCCTCCCGGCGCCGCGCTAGCTGCGCCGCTTGACGTAGGACCCGGGCGCCGGC
The DNA here is from genome assembly GCA_002239065.1 of Defluviicoccus sp. bin129. Classification (GTDB taxonomy): domain Bacteria; phylum Pseudomonadota; class Alphaproteobacteria; order MPNO01; family MPNO01; genus MPNO01. Next base: position 25,395 of record MPNO01000013.1, read on the forward strand.
TCGATCGCGGCCAGCCCGCCATCGCCGGGCCTGCGGGCGGGAATCTTCTTGCCCGAACGGCGCGATTGCCAGCGATGCCAGTCCGGCCACCAGGAGCCCGGATGCTCCTCCGCGGCGGCGAACCAGGACTCGAAGTCCTCGTGGACCGCCGCGCCGTCGGCCAGCCAGTGCTGGTACTTCTTCTTCTCCGGCGGGTTGACGACGCCGGCGATATGGCCGGAGCCGGCGAGCACGAAGCGCTTCTGCCCGCCGAACAGCCGGGTCAGCTTGAACACCGAGGCGGCGGGCGCGATGTGGTCCTCCTTGGACGCCTGGATATAGGTCGGGATCGCGACCCGGCCGAGATCGATCGCCTGGCCCATCAGCTCGAACCCGCCGGGGCGGGCGAGGTTGTTCTGCTGGTACATGTTGCGCAGATACTGGATGAACAGCTCGGCCGGGAAGTTGGTCGAATCGGCGTTCCAGAACAAGAGGTCGAAGGCCGGCGGCTCCTTGCCCAGCAGGTAGTTGTTGATCACGAAGTGCCAGATCAGGTCGTTGGCGCGCAGCGCGTTGAACGTCCCCGCCATGTTGGCCGCGTCGAGATAGCCCTGCTCGCGGACCTGGGCTTCCAGCGCCTCCATATGGGCTTCGTCGGTGAAGATGCGAAGCTCGCCGGCGTCCGCGAAATCCGCCTGCGCGGCGAAGAACGTCGCGGCCCCGATCCGCTCGTCGCCGACCGCGTCCATATAGGCGAGCGCGGCCGAGAGCAGCGTGCCGCCGATGCAGTAGCCGATCGCGGTCGCCTGGCGCTCGCCGGTCGCCCGCTCGACGGCGTCGAGCGCGGCCAGGATGCCGTCCCGCAGATAATCGTCGAAGGTGAGCGAAGCGTGGCTCTCGTCCGGGTTGACCCAGGAGATCACGAACACCGTGTAGCCGCGCGCCACCGCCCAGCGGATGAAGGAATTGTCCGGCCGGAGATCGAGGATGTAGAACTTGTTGATCCAGGGCGGCACGATCAGCAGCGGCTTGCGGTACACCGTCTCGCTCGCCGGCTCGTACTGGATGAGCTGGATCAGCGCGTTCTGGTAGACCACCGCGCCGGGGGCGGTGGCGACGTTGCCGCCGACCTCGAAGGCGTCCATGTCGGTCTGCCGGGGCCGCAGCCCGTGCTCGGAGTCCTTGAGGTCCTCGGCGAGCTGGCGCATGCCCCGCATCAGGCTCTCGCCCCTGGTCTCGCGCATTTCGCGCAGCACCACCGGGTTGGTCAGCGCGAAATTGGCGGGCGAGAACGCATCGACGATCTGGCGCCCCATGAAGTCGAGCTTCTCCGCCTCGCCGCGGTCGAGCCCCTCGACCCCGGCGAGGCTGCGGCGCAGCCAGCGCGCGTTGAGCAAATAGGACTGCTTGAGGAAGTCGAAGACCGGGTTGTCCGACCATTCGGCGTCGCGGAAACGGTTGTCCCCCGCCTCCGGCGCGATCACCGGCGCCGCCTCCTCGCCCATCATGCGGGCGGTGGTCGAGGCCCAGAGCGCCTGGAAGTCGCGCCACAGCTCCATCTGGGCTTCCAGCATCGCCGCCGGGTCGGCGTTGACGGCAGGGGCAGGGGCGGGGCGGGCGTCGTCCGTGCTCCCGGCGGACACCGCGCCGAGCCAGCCCGACCAGCTTTCCTGCCATTGCTGCGCCGCGGCGCCCATGGCCTTGCCGAGCGCGGCGACCGGGTCGTCCACGGCGCCGCTGTCGTCGTCCTTGTCCGTCATCTTCTCCGCGCCCTGCTCGGCGCCTGTCTGTGCCGGTCGACGGGGAGTCTATGCCGTCGCGGCGGAATGAAAAAGTGGGCATGGCACGACCGCCATGCCCACCTTTCGGAGCCGCGTGGGTCGGCGCCGCGTGGGCGGCGCCGGGTCGCTACGCGGCGTAGGGCTTGAGCAGGACTTCCATGGTCTCGTTGGCGCGCGCGTTGAGCGGCGCGGACGCCCTGATCATCGAGTCGCCGACCATCCGGTTGATCTTGGTGGTCTGGGCGACGGCGCGGTTGACCGAGTCCTTGCCGGCCTCGATCTGGATGGCGACGAATTCCTGCGGCGTCTTGACCGCGGACAGGCGCTCGACGAGGTCGAAGCCGCTGGCGACCGAGTTGCGGGCATAGTCCGCCATCTCGGCGATGCAGGCCTGGGCGCTGTCGATCGCGACGGCGGAGGCCTCGGCCATGGCGTCGAGATTCGCGGCGCCGACGGTCTTGGCCATCTCGACCTGCTGCTCGATGCGGGGCGCGGCGGCGGGCTTGGCGGTGCTCTTGGGAGCGGGCTTTTCGGCGGTCATCGGGTTCTCCTTGGGCTGGCGATGGGATGATTTTGCGATGCAAAAGGGAATATAGCGAGAGTCCGCCGGGTTTCAAGGTGTTTTTTTGCGATACAAAAAGAGCGGGATTTTGCGTCACAACAGGGCCCCGCTGTGCCACAATGGCGCCGGGAGGAGCCCCCGAAGTGGCCGACCAGAACGCGCAGGACCCGCCGGTCGTCATCAAGAAATACGCCAACCGCCGGCTCTACAACACGGCGACCGCGTCCTTCGTCAGGCTCGACGATCTGCACCGGATGGTGAAGGAGGGCGCGCTGTTCGTGGTGCGCGACGAGAAGACCGGGCGCGACATCACCGCGTCGGTCCTCGCCCAGATCCTCGCCGAGGAGGAGACCAGGGGGCACAGCGTGCTGCCGCACGACTATCTGCGCCAGGCGCTCAAGGCCTATAGCGAGGGGGTGGGGCCGCAGCTCGCCGCCTTTCTGGAGCGCGGCATGGAGGCCTTCGCCGACCACCAGCAGAACGTCGCCCGGCAGATGGGGGAGATGTTCGACCCCGGCACCGCGCTCGACCGGATGGCCGATCTGTCGCGACGCAATCTCGAGGAGTTCCAGCGCTCGCTCGCCGCGCTGGCCGGGCGCGAGCCGGAAGCCGACGACGGCGCGGGCGACAGCGAAACCCTCGAGCGCCGGATCAGGGAGCTCGAACAGCGCATCGCCGAGCTCGAGCGCGGGCGCCGGGGCTAGGGCGGCTTCTCACCCGTCAATTCAGCCGGAGCGAAGCGGAGTGGCCCGCCCTGAGCTTGTCGAAGGGGAGAAACCCCGCGCCCGCCTGCCCTTCCTCGTCATTTCGACCGGAGCGCCGCAGGCGCGGAGTGGAGAAACCTCCCTGCCCCACGGGGACGAGGTTTCTCCACTCCGCCGTGCTGACGCACGGCTCCGGTCGAAATGACGTGGGGGCCGCCGTGCTGACGCACGGCTCCGGTCGAAATGACGTGGGGGCCGCCGTGCTGACGCACGGCTCCGGTCGAAATGACGTGGGGGCCGCCGTGCTGACGCACGGCTCCGGTCGAAATGACGTGGGGCCGCCGTGCTGCGCACGGCTCCGGTCGAAATGACGTGGGGGCCGCCGTGCTGCGCACGGCTCCGGTCGAAATGAAGAGTAGGCGGGGACCCCGCCGCCGCTTGCCCGCCCCCCGGGCCGGGGGTAGGTTGTCGGTCAGCGATCCGCCCGCATGCGCGGCGGACCAACTCTCGCCGGAGGTCACGATGTTCAACGGCTCAATCTGCGCGTTGATCACCCCGTTCCGGGACGGCGCGGTCGACGAGGCGGCCTACGAGGCGTTCATCGACTGGCAGATCGAAGAGGGCACCAGCGCCGTGGTTCCCTGCGGCACGACGGGCGAGTCGCCCACGCTGAGCCACGAAGAGCACCGGCGGGTGACGGAGATCTGCATCGGCGTCGCCAAAGGGCGGGTGCCGGTGATCGCCGGCACCGGGTCGAACTGCACCGAAGAGGCGGTCGAGCTGACGCGCCATGCCAAGGAGGCCGGCGCCGACGCCGCGCTGGTGGTGACGCCGTATTACAACAAGCCCACCCAGGAGGGGCTCTTCCGGCACTACAAGGCGCTCAACGACGCGGCCGACCTGCCGATCGTCATCTACAACATCCCCGGGCGCTCGATCGTCGACATGACGGTCGAGACCATGGCCCGGCTCGCCGAGCTGCCCAACATCGTGGGCGTGAAGGACGCGACCGCCGACGTGTCGCGCGCCACCCAGCAGCGGCTCGCGGCGGGGGCCGATTTCTGCCAGCTCTCCGGCGAGGACGTCACCCAGCTCGGCTTCCTCGCCCAGGGCGGGGACGGCTGCATCTCGGTGACCGCCAATCTCGCGCCCAAGGACATGTCGGAGATGCACCGCGCCTGGCAGGACAGCGAGGTGGACGCCGCCCAGCGCATCAACGAGCGCCTGATGCCGCTCCATTCCGGCCTGTTCTGCGAGACCAGCCCGGGCCCGGTGAAGTACGGCGCGAGCCTGCTCGGCAAGTGCCTGCCCGACACCCGGCTGCCGCTCTGCGAGATCGCCGACAGCTCCCGGCGCACGGTCGAAGACGCGATGCGCTCCGCCGGGCTCCTCAATTGACGGCATGGCGCGGGAGACCACCCGGGTCGCGGCGGATAACCGCAAGGCACGACGCAACTACTCGATCGAGTCCTCGCTCGAGGCCGGGATCCAGCTGACCGGCAGCGAGGTGAAGTCGCTGCGCGCCGGGCGGGCGAACATCTCCGAAGCCTATGCGCGGCCGGTCGAGCGCGAGATCTTCCTGGTCAACGCGCATATCGACGAGTACGAGCAGGCGGGCCCCGCCGGGCACGACGCCAGGCGCCCGCGCAAGCTCTTGTTGCAGCGCCGCCAGATCGACCGCCTGCTCGGCGCGGTGCAGCGCGAGGGCGCGACCATGGTGCCGCTCAGGCTCTATTTCAACGACCGCGGCATCGCCAAGCTCGAGCTCGGCCTGGCCCACGGCAAGCGCCAGTACGACAAGCGCCAGACCGAGAAGAAGCGCGACTGGCAGCGCCAGCAGGCGCGGCTGCTGCGCGGCAAGGACTGACCCGGCCGGGCCGGCTCGCCGGCTGTCGCGGGAAGCCGGTGCGGCGCGAGCGGGCTTCAGGAAGATGCGCGGCGACCACGACGCGGACGCCCCCCGGCCCGGGTGGCGCTGTCGCCGAGGCGAGGCGAGGCAGGGACTCCGGGGTCGGCGATACTACCGACGATTGAATTCGTACATTGCCGCGACCATGCTCCCGACCGAGGCTGCTGCGCGGTGTCCCTGCCGGCATCGTGGACGGGGGCGACAACCTCGGTGAGGCGATGCAAATGGAAATCTCGGCACAGTCGATCGAACAGGCCCTGCTGCGTCTCCCCCGGCTCCCGACGCCGGTATCCGAGTGGCGGGTCAGGACCGGCCCCGATTCCACCGACGATCCCGCCGTCTGGGTTCGGGCCGTTCTGAGCCATGACGACGTCGACGCCGACACCCGCCACCTGCTCCGTCGGATGATCCGTGAACGCGTCCGCGAGGAAGCCGGCACCCACGTCCTGGTCTATGTCCGCTTCCCCACCGCATCCGAAATCGAGCAGGCCAGGTGACCCTGCACGCGGATCTCCTGAAACAGGCTCGCTTCCTCGCCCGGAAGGAGCCCAGGAGACCCTCGCAGGCCAGCCTCCGCCGGGCCGTGTCCGCTACCTGCCACGCCCTGTTTCACCTGCTTGTCGACGAAGCGACGAAGCTCATGCTGTCCGGCCACGCCCGCGGCCCGCTCGGCAATTGTCTGGCACGCGCGTTCAACTCTCACCGCGTTGCTCGCATACCGACAGATGCACGGCTAGCCGCGGTCGAGCGTCTCCCGGAGGATCGCGAAGACGGCGTGGAACATCGCTTCGGTGAGCCGGCCGGTATTCAGGTTGTAGCGCGAGCAGTGGTAGCTGTCGGCGAGCACCGGGCCGCCGTCGAGCGGGTGCATCGCGCCGTGGCCGAATTTGAGGTCGGCGAGCCGGCGGCCGAGCGCGCGGACCACCGAGGCATGGGCGACGGTGCCGAGCGCCAGGATGACGGCGAGCCGCGGCATCGCCTCGATCTCGCCGGCCAGGAACCGGCGGCAGGCGTTCGCCTCGGCGCCCAGCGGCCGGTTCTCCGGCGGCACGCAGCGCACCGCGTTGGTCACCCGGCAATCGACCAGGGCGAGACCGTCATCCGCGCGCCGGTCGTAGCGTCCCGTCGCGAAGTCGAAATCGAGCAGGGTGGCGTAGAGCAGGTCGCCCGCGTAGTCGCCGGTGAACGGGCGCCCGGTCCGGTTGGCGCCGCGCAGCCCCGGGGCCAGCCCGACGACGAGCAGGCGGGCATCGAGCGGGCCGAAGGAGGCGACCGGCGCGTTGTGCCAGCCGGGCTCGGCGGCGCGGTGGCGCTCGCGAAATTCGCCCAGGCGGGGGCACAGCCCGCAATCCCGCGGCGGCTGGCTCGGCTCCATCGGTTGCCGGCGGCGGCCGGTCAGTCGGCGTCCACGGTGTCCAAATCGGGCCGCGCCGGCGTCGGCATGCGGCTCTCCGCGTGGCGGCTCTCGGTCTGGCGCGGGGCGCGCGCGATCTGCGGCGCGAGGTCCTGCAATTCGATGAAGCAATCGGCCTGGCGGCGCAGCTCGTCGGCGACCATCGGCGGCGAGGAGCGCAGCGTGGACACCACGCTGACCCGCACCGCCTCGCGCTGGACCGCCTCGATCAGCCGGCGGAAGTCGCCGTCGCCGGAGAACAGGACGATATGGTCGACCTTCTCGGCCATCTCCATCACGTCGATGGCGAGCTCGATGTCCATGTTGCCCTTGATCTTGCGGCGCCCCATCGCGTCGGTGAATTCCTTGGTCGGCTTGGTGACCAGCGTGTAGCCGTTATAGTCCAGCCAGTCGACCAGCGGGCGGATCGGCGAATATTCCTGATCCTCCACCAGGGCGGTGTAGTAGAATGCCCGCACCAGCCGGCCCTGGGCGGAAAACAGCTCCAACAGGCTCTTGTAGTCGATGTCGAAGCCGAGCGCCCGGGCCGCCGAATACAGATTCGAGCCGTCGATGAAGATGGCAATGCGTTCCTGCGGATGAAATTTCATGGGTTTCGCGCCCACCTTTCCGACACTGCCCAGCAACGGCGATCGCTTGCCCAGTCTAGCGCCCCGCACCGGTGCTTGTACATCTCTCGCACTATTCTCTTTCTGCGTGTTGCCATGCCAATACTGCGATGACCGATGATACGGGCAAGCTCCCCGATGGGGAGTTCACAACTTCGTTAGCGGCCGGCGAAGACGGAATCTTCGTCGCCATCGGCTCCAATTTGCCGCTCTGCGCGGGCGGATCGCCGCTGGAGAGCTGCGAGCGGGCCCTGCTCGCCCTGGCGCGGGAGCCGGTGACCGTGGCGGCGCGGTCGCGCTGGTACCGGTCGGCCCCGGTCCCCGCCTCCGACCAGCCCGACTTCGTCAACGGCGTGGCGCGGATCGAGACCGCGCTGCCGCCCGGCCGCCTGCTGGCGGCGCTGCATGCCGTCGCGGACCGGCTCCGGCGGCGCGGGCGGGCGCGCAACGAGGCGCGGGCGATCGATCTCGACCTGATCGCCTATGGCCGGCTGTGCCGCGATCCCGGCCCGTCGGGCGGCGGCCCGGTGCTGCCGCATCCGCGGCTCGGCGAGCGCGCCTTCGTGCTGTTGCCGCTCGGCGAGCTCGCGCCCGGCTGGCGCCATCCCGGCAGCGGACGGACGCTCTCCCGGCTGGTTGCCGCGCTGCCGCCCGGGCAAAGCTGCGAGCCGCTCCCCCACGGCCCCGATACGCGGTCCCGATGTTATTGATTTTGCTTGATAATCGCGGCGCATTGCCCTATATCTTGCGCGACAACCCATATTGGAGAGCGAAGCAGCGATGGCGCGGGTTACCGTAGAGGACTGTATCCTAAAGATTCCGAACCGCTTCCAGCTGGTCATGGTGGCGGCGCAGCGCTCGCGCGAGCTGTCGATCGGGGCCGAGCTGACCGTCGACCGCGACAACGACAAGAACCCGGTGGTGGCGCTGCGCGAGATCGCCGACGAGACCGTCGATAGCGAGGAGATCGAGTCCTCGCTGGTCCGCAGCCTGCAGAAATACGTCGATGTCGAGGAGCAGGTCGACGAGAGCGACGCCTTCCTCGCGGCCGAGGAGGCGTTCGGCGATTTCGTCCGGATGGGCTTCCACCGCGCCGACGCGGCCGCGCCGACGCCGGCCGAGAGCGTCGAGTCGGGGCCCCAGATGGTCGCCTTCCAGGACATCTCGGAGGCCGAGGCGATGAACGAGGCGGACGGTCCGGCGCCGGACGACGTCTGACGGCCGCCGCGCCGCGGCATCGGCCGGCGGGGGCGGCGGGCATGACGGTGCCGGAGCGGCGGCGGACGGCGATGGATCGGCCCGATGATCCGGCAATATGAGCTTGTCGAGCGGGTCAAGGCCTACGACCCGGCCGCGGACGAGGATGCGCTGAACCGCGCCTACGTGTTCTCGATGAAGGCGCATGGCAGCCAGACCCGGCATTCCGGCGATCCCTATTTCTCCCATCCCGTCGAGGTCGCCGGCATCCTCTCCGAACTCAAGCTCGACTGCGCCTCGATCGTCACCGGCCTGCTGCACGACACGGTGGAGGACACCGTCGCCACGCTGCCCGAGATCGAGTCCCATTTCGGCGGCGAGGTCGCCCGGCTGGTCGACGGGGTGACCAAGCTGTCGCTGCTCGAGCTCCAGTCGGACGACACCCAGCAGGCCGAGAATTTCCGCAAGCTGCTGCTCGCCAGCTCGCAGGACATCCGCGTCCTGTTGATCAAGCTGGCCGACCGGCTGCACAACATGCGCACGCTGCGACACGTGCCCGCCCAGGCCAAGCGCCGGCGGATCGCCGCCGAGACCATGGAGATCTACGCGCCGCTCGCCGAACGGATCGGCATGCAGGAGGTCAAGGACGAGCTCGCCGAGCTCGCCTTCGTCCATCTCTACCCCGACGCCGCGTCGTCGATCGACAACCGGCTGGGCTATCTGCGCGAGAAATCCGGCGAGTCGATCCCCCACATCGTCGAGCGGCTCGACGCGGTGCTGGCCGGCAGCGGGCTCGACGCCGAGGTGTCGGGGCGCATCAAGCGCGCCTACTCGGTGTGGCGCAAGATGCAGCGCAAGAACATCGACTTCGACCAGCTGTCGGACGTCATGGCGTTCCGCGTCGTGGTCGCCGCGGTCGCGGACTGCTACCGCGCGCTCGGCATCATCCACACCGCCTACGCCGTGGTCCCCGACCAGTTCAACGACTACATCTCGACGCCCAAGATGAACGGCTACCAGTCGCTCCATACCTGCGTCATCGGGCCCGAGAACCGCCGCATCGAGATCCAGATCCGCACCCGGGAGATGCACCGGATCGCCGAATACGGCGTCGCCGCGCATTGGAGCTACAAGCAGGACGAGGCGAGCACCGAGGGGCGGCAATATCGCTGGCTGCGCCATCTGCTCGACATCCTGGAACAGGCCTCGGGTCCCGAGGAGTTCCTCGAGCACACCAAGCTGGAGATGTACCAGGACCAGGTGTTCTGCTTCACCCCGGCGGGCGAGCTCATCGCCCTGCCGCGCGGCGCGACGCCGGTCGATTTCGCCTACGCCGTCCATTCCGAGGTCGGCGACCGCTGCGTCGGCGCGCGGATCAACGGCCGCGTGATGCCGCTCAGGACCCAGCTCAACAACGGCGACCAGGTCGAGATCGTCACCTCCGAGACCGGCACGCCGACGCCGGCCTGGGAGGACATCGTGGTCACCGGCAAGGCGCGCGCCCGGATCCGGCGCTTCGTGCGCAGCGAACGGCGCGAAGAGTTCCTGCGGCTCGGCAAGGCGATCCTGCAGACCGGCTACCGCGACGCCGGCTACAAGCCGTCCTCCGCGGTGATCAAGCGGGTTCTCGGCCGCTTCGACGTGAAGACCGAGGACGATCTCTACGCCGCGGTGGGCGAGGGGCTGATCACCGCCACCGACGTCATCGCGGCGATCGCGCCGCGGACGCGGCGCGGCCGCCGGGTCGCCAAGGGCGGCGACGCGGACGAGACCGCCGACAACGTGGTGCCCTTCGAACGCCGGAAGGGCGCGAACGGGGCCGGCGACACCGTGGCGGTGCCGATCCGCGGCCTGATCCCCGGCATGGCGGTGCATTACGGCAATTGCTGCCACCCGCTGCCGGGCGACCGGATCGTCGGCATCGTCACGGCGGGCAAGGGGGTGTCGATCCACACCATGGATTGCGAAGGCCTGGAAAGCTTCCAGGCGACGCCCGAGAGATGGCTCGACGTCGCCTGGGATTTGGATACCCTGGGCGCCGATTCCCATATCGGGCGGATCACCATCGTGGTCTCGAACGAGCCCGGGACGCTGGGCAATCTGACGACGATGATCGGCAACCACCTCGGCAACATCAACAATCTGAGGTTCACCAACCGGACCCCCGAATTCTTCGAGATGGTGCTCGACATCGAGGTCACCGATTCCGGCCACCTGACCGACATCATCGCAGCGCTCCGGGCGACCCCCTCGGTCACCTCGGTCGAGCGCGCCCGAAGCCTGTACTGAAGCCGGCCCGACCGCGATGCCCGAACGTCTTCGACTGGGAGTGAATATCGACCACGTGGCGACCATCCGGAACGCCCGCGGCGGGGGCCCCCCCCACCCCCCTGGGCGCGCCCCCCCCCGGCCCCGGCCCCCCCCGCCCGCCTCGCCGCCGCTTCCGGCGCCGACGGCATCACCGCGCATCTCCGCGAGGACCGCCGGCACATGACGGATGGCGACATCGAACGGCTGATCGCCGGTATCGAGCTGCCGCTCAACCTGGAGATGGCGGCGACCGACGAGATGCTGGGGATCGCGCTGCGCCACTGCCCGCATGCCGCCTGCATCGTGCCCGAGCGGCGCCAGGAGCGGACCACCGAGGGCGGGCTCGACGTCGCCGGCGGGCGCGACCGGCTGGCCGGTTTCGTCGACGCCCTCGCCGCCAGGGGAATCCGGGTCTCGCTGTTCATCGAGCCCGAGGCGCGGCAGATCGAGGCGGCCGCGGCGATCGGCGCGCCGGTGGTCGAGCTGCACACCGGCGCCTATTGCGGTTCCGGCGCCGCGGACGCTCCGGCCCAGCTCGCGCGCCTCGAGGCGGCGGCCGCCGACGCCGCCGCGCTCGGGCTCGAATGCCATGCCGGGCACGGCATCGCCTTCGACACGGTCGGACCCATCGCCCGCATCGCCACCCTCGCCGAGCTCAATATCGGTCACTTCCTGATCGGCGAGGCGATCTTCGACGGGCTCGACCGGGCGATCCGGCGCATGCGGGAGCTGATGGACGCGGCGCGGCGCGGCGAGCGCGCGAGCGCGCCGGCGTGATCATCGGCATCGGCACCGATCTGATCGACATCCGGCGTATCGAGCGGACGCTGGAGCGTTTCGGCGAGCGCTTTCTGGCGCGCGTGTTCACCGAGACCGAGCGGCGCCGTTCGGAACGCCGCGCCGGCAGGGCGGCGAGCTACGCCAAGCGCTTCGCCGCCAAGGAGGCCTGCGCCAAGGCGCTCGGGACCGGCTTGCGCCGCGGCGTCTACTGGCGCGATCTCGGGGTCGTCAACCTGCCGGGCGGCAAGCCCTCGATGGCGTTGACCGGGGGCGCCGCCGACCGGCTGGTCGCGCTCACCCCCGACGGCATGACCGCGACGGTCGAGCTCACGATGACCGACGAGCCGCCGCTGGCGCACGCGATGGTGGTGATTTCCGCGGTCCGCGACGGGGATGGGTTGCGATGATGGCGACGCGCAGATCGAGCAGGCTCTGGGATACGGTCAAGACGGTGGTGTATGCGGTGCTGATCGCGCTCGCCGTCCGCACCGTCGCCTTCGAGCCCTTCAACATCCCCTCCGGCTCGATGAAGCCGACGCTGCTGGTCGGCGACTATCTGTTCGTCTCCAAGTATTCCTACGGCTACAGCCGGCATTCCCTGCCGCTCAGCCTGCCTTTGATCCCCGGGCGGATCCTGATGTCGGAGCCCCAGCGCGGCGACGTCGCGGTGTTCAAGCTGCCGACCGACGACAAGACCGACTACATCAAGCGCATCGTCGGCCTGCCGGGCGACCGCATCCAGATGCGCGGCGGCCGGCTCCATATCAACGGCGAGCGGGTCGCGCGCCGCCGGGTGGTCGATTTCATCGAGATCGACGCGCATGGCCGGCTGCACCGCACCGCGCAGTTCGACGAGACCCTGCCGAGCGGCCGGACCTACCGCATCCTCGAGCACACCGACCAGGGCCAGCTCGACAACACGCCGGTCTATGCCGTGCCGGCGGGGCATTACTTCGCGATGGGCGACAACCGGGACAACTCGCTCGACAGCCGGGTGCTGAGCGGCGTCGGCTTCGTGCCGGCCGAGAACCTCGTCGGCCGCGCCGAGATCCTGTTCTTCTCGATCGACGGCTCGGCCAGCGTGTGGGAATTCTGGCGCTGGCCGAACACGATCCGTTTCAAGCGCTTCTTCGACGCCGTGGAATAGACTTGTCCGGCGAGGACGCATTCCAGGAGATCGAAGCCGCGCTCGGCTATCGCTTCGCCGACCGCGCCCTGCTCGAGGAGGCGCTGACCCACGCGAGCGCCGCCGGGACCGACCGCCCGTCCCTCGAAAGGCTCGAATTCCTCGGCGACCGGGTGCTCGGGCTCGGGCTCGCTTCCCTGCTGGCCGGGGCGCATCCCGACGACGGCCCCGGCGACCTCGCGCGCCGCCACGCCACGCTCGCCAGCGGCGACACCGTGGCCGCGATCGGCCGCGAGATCGGGCTGCACCGGCACATCCGCATCGACCGGGGTTTCGACCGCGACGCGCTGCCGCCGTCGGTCGTCGAGGACAGCTGCGAGGCGGTGATCGGGGCGGTCTACCGCGACGGCGGCCATGACGCGGCGATGGCGGTGGTGGCCTGGTTCTGGGGCTCCATGATCGGCGACCGGCCGCCGCCCGACCCGAAGACCGCGCTGCAGGAATGGGCGCAGGCGCGCGCGCTGCCGCTGCCGGCCTACGCGCTGGTGGCGACCGACGGCCCGCCGCACGCGCCGGTGCTGACCGTCGAGGCCCGCATCGATGGGTTCGAGCCGGTGCGCGCGAGCGCGGGAACCAAGCGCGCCGCGGAACAGGCCGCCGCCCGCGACCTGCTCGACATCACGGCCGCCGCCGGTGGCTGACGCCGATCCGGAAGCCCCGCGGCGCTGCGGCTTCGTCGCGGTCATCGGCGCGCCCAACGCCGGCAAGTCGACCCTGACCAACCGGCTGGTGGGCGCCAAGGTGTCGATCGTCACCGCCAAGGCGCAGACCACCCGCCACCGGGTGAGCGGCGTCGCCGCCTGCGGGGCGGCGCAGCTGGTCTATGTCGACACGCCGGGCATCTTCGCGCCGAGGCGCCGTCTCGACCGGGCGATGGTCGCCGCCGCCTGGACCGGCGCCGCCGACGCCGATATCCGCCTGCTCCTGATCGATGCGAAAAGGGGGCTCGACGACGAGGCGGGGCGTATCCTCGCCGCCCTCGCCGGGACGGCGGCGCGCCGCGTGCTGGCGCTCAACAAGATCGACCTGGTGCGGCGCGAGGCCATGCTGGCGCTGTCGCGCGAGGCCAACGCGGCCTGCTCCTTCGAGGCGACCTTCATGATTTCGGCCGGCACCGGGGACGGCGTGGCCGATCTGGCGCGCCATCTCGCCCGGGCGGTGCCCGAGGGACCCTGGCTCTACCCGGAGGACCAGCTGTCCGACATGAACGACCGGCTGTTCGCGGCCGAGATCACCCGCGAGAAGCTGTTCGAGCGGCTGCACCAGGAGCTGCCCTACGCGCTGACCGTCGAGACCGACGACTGGCAGCCCTTCGACGACGGCAGCGTGCGCATCCAGCAGACGGTGTTCGTCGAGCGCGACAGCCAGAAGGGGATCGTCCTCGGCCGCCAGGGCGCGCGCATCAAGGCGGTGCGCGAGCAGGCCGCGGCCGATCTGGAGGCGATGCTGGAGCGCCGCGTGCACCTGTTCATCTTCGTCAAGGTGCGCCAGAAATGGGGCGACGACCCGGAGCGCTTCTCGCCCTGGGGGCTCGACTTCAACGCCTGACGGGGACGGCGATGGATTGGCGGGACCACGGCATCGTTATCGCCCGCTTCAAGCACGGCGAGTCGTCCCTGGTGGTCAAGCTGCTGACCGAGAGCCACGGGCTGCACGCGGGGCTGGTCCGGGGCGGCACCGGCCGGAACGCCCGCGCGACCTACCAGATCGGCAACCGGGTCGCCGCGACCTGGCGGGCGAGGCTGCCCGACCACCTCGGCAACTACCGGGGCGAGCTCCTGCGCGGCCACGCGGCCGAGCTGCTCGACGCCCGGTGGCCGCTCGCCGCGCTCGGCGCGGCGGCCGCCCTGGTCGAGGCGACGCTGCCGGAACGGGAGCCCAACCGCCCGGTATTCGAGTCCTTCGGCACGCTGCTGGACGGGCTCGCCACCGCCGGCTGGGCGGCGGCCTATGCGCGGTTCGAGGTCGCCCTGCTCGCCGCGCTCGGTTTCGGCCTCGATTTGGGAAGCTGCGCCGTCACCGGGGAGGCCGGGGATCTCGCCTTCGTCTCGCCGCGCACCGGGCGCGCGGTCTCCCGCGCCGCCGCCGGAACCTACCAAAATCGCCTGCTCGCCCTGCCGCCGTTCTTGATCGACCGCGGTGAGTCGGCCGATGCTGGGGACGTGGCCGCCGCGCTCCGGCTGACCGGCCATTTCCTCGCCCGCCAGGCGCTCGCGCCCGCCGAGCGCAAGATTCCGCCGGCGCGGGCGCGGTTCCACGACGCCATGGTTCGACTGTCCGCCGAGACCCGATGACCGATCCAGCCGATCTGTTCGAATCCGCGACCCGCGAGATCCCGCTGACCGAGGCGCTGGGCGAGCGCTATCTCGCCTACGCGCTGTCGACCATCACCGCGCGGTCGCTGCCCGACGTGCGCGACGGGCTCAAGCCGGTCCATCGCCGGCTCCTGTTCGCGATGCGCCAGCTCAGGCTCGACCCCGATTCCGGTTTCAAGAAATGCGCCCGGGTGGTCGGCGACGTGATGGGCAAGTTCCACCCGCATGGCGACCAGGCGATCTACGACGCGATGGTCCGCATGGCGCAGGACTTCGCGGTGCGCTACCCGCTGGTCGAGGGGCAGGGGAATTTCGGCAATATCGACGGCGACGGGGCGGCGGCGATGCGCTACACCGAGGCGCGGCTGACCCGCTATGCGCTCGCCCTGCTGGAAGGGATCGACGAGGACGCGGTCGATTTCCGCGCCAATTACGACGGCACCGACGACGAACCGGCGGTGCTGCCGGGGGCCGTTCCCAACCTGCTGTGCAACGGGTCGAGCGGAATCGCGGTCGGCATGGCGACCAGCATCCCGCCGCACAATCTGGGCGAGGTGTGCGACGCGGCGCTCCTTCTGATCGACGATCCCGACGCGCCCGACGCGGCGCTGGTCGAGCTGGTGCCGGGGCCGGACTTCCCGACCGGCGGCGTCCTCGCCGAGCCGCGCTCGGCGATCGAGGAGGCCTACGCCACCGGGCGGGGCAGCCTGCGCCTGCGCGCGCGCTGGGAGGTCGAGAAGCTGAGCCACGGCCAGTACCAGGTGGTGGTGACGGAAATCCCCTACCAGACCCAGAAGGCGCGGCTGATCGAACGGATCGCCGGGCTGATCGTCGAGCGCAAGCTGCCTTCGCTGGTCGATGTGCGCGACGAATCGGCGGAAGACCTGCGCCTCGTCCTCGAACCGCGCACGCGCACCGTCGATCCCGCGGCGATGATGGCCCAGCTGTTCCGCCATACCGAGCTCGAGACCCGGGTCTCGGTGAACATGAACGTGCTCGACGGCGGCCGGGTGCCGGTGGTGATGAACCTGCGGCAGATGCTGCGCGCCTTCCTCGACCACCGGCACGACATTCTCCGCCGGCGCACCCGGCACCGCCTGGACAGGATCGCCGCCCGCCTCGAAGTGCTCGCGGGCTACCTGATCGCGTTCGCCAATCTCGACGAGATCATCCGCATCGTGCGCGAGGAGGACGACCCCAGGGCGGCGATGATGGCGCGCTGGGAGATGAGCGAGGTCCAGGCCGAGGCGATCCTCAACATGCGCCTGCGCGCGCTGCGCCGGCTCGAGGAAGCGGAGATCCGGAAGGAGCACAAATCCCTCGAAGCCGAGCAGAGGGAGCTGAAGCGCCTGCTGAAGACCGAATCCCTGCGCTGGGAGCGCATCGCCGGGGAGATCCGCGACGTCCGGGACCGCTTCGGGGCGGACGGCGAAGGCGGCGCGCGGCGGACCACGATCGCCGATGCTCCGACCCTCGAGGAGGCTTCGGACGACGCGGCGGTCGAGCGCGAGCCGGTCACGGTGATCTGCTCGCAGAAGGGCTGGATCCGCGCCGTGCGGGGCCACCAGGAAGACCCCGCCGCGCTCAAGTTCAAGGACGGCGACCGCGGCCGCTTCGTGCTGCACGCCCACAGCACCGACAAGCTGCTCGCCTTCGGCACCAACGGGCGCTTCTACACCATCCCCTGCGACCGCCTGCCCAACGGGCGCGGCCATGGCGAGCCGGTGCGGCTGATGGTCGAGCTCGGCAACGACCAGGACATCGTCCGGCTGCTGGTCCACCGGCCCGGCGGCAGGCTGGTCGTCGCCGCGTCCGACGGAAGGGGCTTCGTGGTGCCGGAGGACGCGGTGGCGGCGCAGACCCGCGCCGGCAAGCAGGTGCTCAACCTCGCCCCGGGAGCCGAGGCGCAGGCCTGCGTCCGCGCCGGCGGGGACAGCGTGGCGGCGGTCGGAAGCAACCGCAAGCTGCTGGTCTTCCCGCTTTCGGAGCTACCCGAGATGCCGCGCGGACGCGGGGTGATCATGCAGCGCTACGCCGAGGGCGGGCTGTCCGACATCGCCGTCTTCGACCGCGCCCGGGGCCTCGCCTGGCGGTCCGGCCAGAGGACGCGGCGCGAGACCGCGCTCGAACCGTGGACCGGAAAGCGCGGCCAGGCGGGCCGCCTCGCGCCCAGAGGCTTCCCGCGCTCCAACCGGTTCTCGCTGGACGAGCTTTAGCCGGCCTCCCCGGTTGCGGAAATTGAGCCTGCGCCGCGGATCTGCTACAGCTTCGGGGACATCTGTCCAGCAGGGAGCCTCCCGATGAAGAGACGCAATTTCCTTACCAAGGCCGGCGCTGGTGCCGCCGGCGCGGCCGCGGCGGCCACGCTCGCCGCCCCCGCCGTGGCGCAGAAGCGCATCGAAATGGTGATGGTCACCACCTGGGGACGCGACTTCCCGGGGCTCGGGACCGGCGCGCAACGCCTCGCCAAGCGCATCAACGACGCAACCGACGGCCGCATCCATGTCCAGTACTTCGCCGCCGGCGAGCGGGTCGGCGCCTTCGATTCCTTCGACGAGGTCGCGTCCGGCAACGCCCAGGCCTATCACGCGGCCGACTACTACTGGAAAGGCAAGCATCCCGGCTGGGCCTATTACTCCTCCGTGCCGTTCGGCCTCACCTATACCGAGATGAACGCCTGGATCCGCTTCGGCGGCGGCCAGGAGCTGTGGGACGAGCTGGCCGGGAAGTTCGGCCTCAAATGCCTCGCGGCCGGCAATACCGGCGTCCAGATGGGCGGCTGGTTCAACAAGGAGATCAACTCCTCCGACGACCTCAAGGGCCTCAAGATGCGCATTCCGGGGCTCGGCGGCGACGTCATGGCCAAGCTCGGCGCCTCGCCGGTGTCGCTGCCGGGGGCCCAGATCTACGAGAACCTGGTGTCCGGCGCGATCGACGCCACCGAATGGGTGGGTCCGTGGAACGACAGCTTCCTGAAGTTCTACGAAGCCGCCAAGTACTACTACTACCCCGGCATGCACGAGCCCGGCACGATGCTCGCGTTCGGGATGAACGCATCCTGGTGGGGCAAGCTCTCCAAGTCCGACCAGACCATCATCGAGTCTCTGGCGGCGGCGGAGAACGACATCATGATGGCGGAGTACAACGCCAAGAACGGCGCTGCGCTCACCCGTCTGCTCACCGATCACGGCGTCAAGCTGCGCCAGTTCAACGACGATGTCTATGACAGCTTCGGCGAGGCCTCCGCGGAAGTGTTCGAGACGGTACGGGCGCATAGCGACCTGGCCAACCGGATCCACGAGAGCTTCCTCAAGACGCGCAAGGACGTCGGCGGGTGGGCGAAGATTGCCGATCAGGCCTATCTTGCCCAGCGCAACCGCGTGCTCGACGTCTGACGCATGGGTCGCATGGCGGCCGGGCGGTCCGACGCCCGGCCGCCGTCGCGGCGTAGGCGTATGCGATGTTTCGATCCTCCCGCCGCCGGCGGGGCGTGCGGGTGACCGCCGCTGGCTGGCCGGCGACCGCGCTACGCGGCCTCGCCCTCGCGACGGCGGCGGTCGCCTTCGTCTTCACTCTCTGCAACTACCTGATCTACTGGCGCGGCTGGCCCGGTCTGGAAGGGCTGTTCGGCCATCTCGGCGTGTTCGGCTACGGCCCCGAAGGGCCCGGCCTCGACGGCGCCGGGGCGGCGCTCGGCTGGCTCCAGCTCGCGGCCTACGCGGCGGCGGTGCTGGCGCCCTTCGTCTATGCCTGGTGGCGCGGGCGGCCGATGCGGAGCGACGCGGAAATCCTGTCCGCCGTCGCCGCCTATATCGCGCGCGCCGCCTTCTGGGGCGTGCTCCTGGTCGGGCTGGCCGACATGGCGATCTCCTTCCTCCGCGTCGAAGGGCTGCTGGTCGGCGCGGTCGGCGCGGAGCTCGCCGAGTCCCTCGGCCGGTCGCGGTTCCGCGGCGAGTTCGTGCACTACCCGCTGATCGGCGTGGCCCTGGTCATCGCCGCGCTCACCCGGTCGGTCGGGTTCACCTGGCTCGCCTTCCTGATCGTGCTGGCCGAGCTGCAGATCGTCATCGCGCGCTTCGTGTTCTCCTACGAGCAGGCCTTCATGGGCGATCTGGTCCGGTTCTGGTACGCCGCCCTGTTCCTGTTCGCCAGCGCCTACACCCTGCTGCATGAGGGCCATGTCCGGGTCGACGTGCTCTATACCGGGTTCGGCGCGCGCGGCAAGGCGTGGACCAATGCGCTCGGCGCGGCGCTGCTCGGCGTGCCGCTCTGCTGGGTGATCCTGACCCGCGGCATGGCGGGCAAGTCCAATCTGATAAACGCGCCGCTGCTGAGCTTCGAGGTCACGCAGAGCGGCTACGGCATGTACGTCAAGTACCTGATGGCCGGGTTCCTGCTGGTCTACGCGCTGTCCATGCTGGCCCAGTTCCTCAGCCAGTTCCTGGCCAGCGCCGCGACCCTTCTCGACGAGCCCGAACCCGGCGGCGCCGGCTGATGGAAACCCTGTTCCTCGCCATCCTGATCCTGTCGATGGCGTTCGCGCTGGCGTCGGGCTATCCGGTCGCCTTCGCGCTGCCCGGCTCGGCGATCCTCAGCATCGGGCTCGCCGCGCTCACCGGCTGGCTGCTGCAGGGCGACAGCGACGCCTATTTCAGCCATGGCGGGCCGACCCAGTGGCTCAACGCAGGCGTGACCAATTTCCGCGGAATCTACTGGGAGGTCGAGCGCGACACGCTGATCGCGATCCCGCTCTTCGTCTTCATGGGCATCATGCTCGAGCGCTCCAAGGTGGCCGAGGACCTGCTGGTCACCATGGCGCAGCTCTTCGGGCCGATCCCCGGCGGGCTCGGGATCGCGGTGGTCTTCGTCGGCGCGCTGCTGGCCGCGACCACCGGCATCGTCGGCGCGACGGTGATCGCGATGGGGCTGATCTCGCTGCCGGTGATGCTGCGCAACAACTACTCGCGCCCGCTCGCCACCGGCACGATCAGCGCGTCGGGCACGCTCGGCCAGATCATCCCGCCCTCGATCGTGCTGATCATCCTCGCCGACCAGCTGTCCAACGCGACCGACCAGGCGAGCACGCTGCGCTCGACCGAGTACAAGCAGGCGACCGGCCAGTTCAGCATGCCGACCGAGTTCGACCTCACCTCGACCAGCGCCGGGGACATGTTCGTCGGCGCGTTGCTGCCGGGGCTCGTGCTGGTCGGGCTCTACATGACCTACATCCTCATCCTGTCCCTGCTCAAGCCGGGCACCGCGCCGCCGGTGCCGTTCCAGGGGCGCTACGACTGGCGCTTCGTGCAGCGCGTGCTGGTCGCGCTGGTGCCGCCGCTGACCCTGATCCTGCTCGTTCTGGGCTCGATCATCATGGGCATCGCCACCGTCAACCAGGCCGGCGCGATCGGCGCCGTCGGCGCGCTGCTCATGGCCGGCTACCGCCTCAAGGCGGGCCAGAGGGGCGCGTTCGTCCCGGGGCTGCTGGCCATCGCGGCGATACTGGTGATGGCCGGCCTGCTCTACTTCGTCGACATCAACGTCAAGAGCATCAAGACCGACACCGAGGCGTTCGCCATCGCGCTCGCCGGCATCGCGACCGCCGTCTTTCTGGGCGCCGTGCTGTGGAGCGCTTGGCGCGCCTACCGGATCGACGACACGCTGGGCGGGGTGATGGTCGAGACCGCCAAGACCACCTCGCTGGTCTTCATCATCCTGCTCGGCGCGGCGATGCTGACCGCCGCGTTCCGCGCCTTCGGCGGCGAGGAGGGGGTGCGCGAGTTCCTGACCGGGCTGCCGGGCGGGTTCTACACCAAGTTCGCCGTCGTCATGGCGGTGATCTTCATCCTCGGGTTCTTCCTCGATTTCATCGAGATCGCCGTCGTGGTGGTGCCGATCATCGCGCCCATCCTGCTGTCGGACACCTCGGCCAACGTCACCGCCGTCTGGCTCGGCGTGATGATCGGCGTCAACATGCAGACCTCGTTCCTGACGCCGCCCTTCGGGTTCGCGCTGTTCTACCTGCGCGGGGTCGCGCCGCCCGAGGTCAGGACCACCCAGATCTATCTCGGCGTGGTGCCGTTCATCCTGCTCCAGCTCGTCGCGCTGGGCATCGTCGGGCTGTTCCCGGCGCTGGTGAACTACCTGCCCAACCGGGTCTATCTCGGCTCCGAGACCGCGCCGCCGCCCAAGAACCCGCGCCTCCAGCTCTGCCTCGAAGATCACCTGTTCGCCCGATACGACGCCGAGCGGGACCGGCTCGGCCGGGCGATCGGGACGGCGCGCGGCCTCGATGCGAGCTATTTGCCCGACCAGCGGCGCCGCGCCTTCGCCGAGGGGCTGGAATCCGCCGCGGCGACGTTCGCGCATGTGGCGACGGTGCGCGAGGCGGAGGCGAAGCTCGCCGCGACGCGCTCGTCCTACAAGCCGGTCCATCGCGAGGTGCGCGGACTCCAGGCGGGCATCCGCCGCGCCGACGAGAGGCGCAAGGCGATCGAGGCGGAGATGCGGCGCATCGACACCGGGTCGGATCCCGCCGCCGCCGCCGCGCTGCACGCCGAGATCGACTCGCTGGTCCGCGAGCGCCAGGCCCTGGAGGCGCGCATACCGTCCGACTGGTCGGAGATCGAGAAGCGGTTCCGCGTCCTCAACGACGCCGAACGCCGCGCCCGGCTCGCCTATCGCCGCAATGTCGACGGCGCCTATGAGGCGGTCTCCTCGCTGCGCGGCGTCGTGGGCGACGCCGACCGGCTGGCGGCGATCGAGGGCACGTTGCTCGGACTGCGCACCGTCATCGCCGGGGAGGCGCCCAGGACGGCGATGGAGGCGGTGCGCGCGGTCGAGCGCAGCATCGCCAAGATCGCCGGCGCCGGGCAGATCCGCAGCACGCTGTCGCGCGCGCGGCGCGAGCTGCGCCGTCGCAACCCGGACCGCGACAAGGCGATGCGCGGCTTCGACCAGGCGGTCGCGACCTTCCGTACCGAGCTTGCCTGGCGGTCGCGCGCCGCGCGGGAACTCGCGCCCGGGCTCGCCGCCTACGACCTCGCCATCCGCGACAGCATCGGCGTCCGGCAGCAGGACCGCCTGACCGGCGAGCAGGCGAGCGCGCTGTCGAGCTGCCTCGCCGACCACCGCGACATCTCGCTCAACTTCTGAGGTCTAGCCCGGCCCCCGGTAGCGCTGCCAGCCGCCGGCGGCGAGGATCTCGACCGGGCGGAAGCGGATCTTGTAGGCCATCTTCGCGCAGTCCTCGATCCAGTAGCCGAGATAGACATGCGGCAGGCCGCTGGCGGCGGCGCTCTCGACCAGCCAGTAGACCATGTAGGTGCCGAGGCTGCGCCGCGGCTGGTCCGGCGCGAAGAAGCTGTAGACCGCCGACAGCGAGTCGCTCAACCGGTCCGCCAGCATCACGCCGAGAAGCACGCCCCCGGCGTTGCGGAACTCGATCAGCCGGGTGTCGATCGGCGTGTCCTCGACCATCGAGCGGTAGTCGCCGAAGGTCATCGACGACATGTCGCCGCCGCCGTGGCGCGATCGCTGGTAGGCGGCGAACAGCCGGTACTGCTCGACGGTGGCGATCGCCGTCCGGTCCCGGGCGCGGAGATCCGCGTTGGCGCGCGCCACGCGCCGGATCGACCGGCTCATCTCGAAACCGTCGGTGCAGATCCGGATCGGGACGCAGGCCGAGCAGTTCGGGCAGGCGGGGCGGTAGGCGAGGCCGTGGCTGCGGCGGAACCCGGCGCGCGACATCCGCTCGTACAGCTCGTCGGCGCCGGGACCGCCGAGCTCGGTGACGACCTTGCGCTCCTGCCGCCCGGGCAAATAGGGGCAGGGCAGGACGCGGGTGCCGAAGAACATCCGGTCCGGCCGGCGGAGCGGCTGGCCGGTCATCGCCGCCTCGGATCCACAATCGTTGCGCCCGTCATGGCCCGGATAATAGGGCCAGGGGCGGCGGCCCGCCAACACCCGAAACGACCGCGGCACGCGCCGCCAACCGCGCCGCGAGCGCTTCCCCCTTCTGGTCGGTCGCAGAAAGGTTCATAGAAATTCAATGGGTTAAAATGTATTCTCCGGCCTGACAAAGGGCTGTCCCGACCCGCTGGTTTCGACGCGGGCCGCGCGGTGCCCGGCAATGCCGTCAAGGGAGGCCCGAATGGCCGAGAACGTGATCGCGGCCGATGAGCTCGAAGCGCGGCTGGTCGCCGCCCCGTTCAACGCCTGGATGGGGCTGCGGATCCTGTCCTGCACCGAAGACGGTATCGAGATCGGCATGACCTGGCGCGAGGAGATGATTTCCAACCCCAGGCTCAGGATCACCCATGGCGGCATCATCGGCGCGCTGATCGACGTGGCGGCGGATTACGCGGTCGCCGCCAAGCTCGGGGTGCCGGTGCCCACCGTCGACCTCAGGGTCGACTATCACCGCGCCGCCCAGCCCGGCGACCTGGTGGCCAAGGGACGGGTGGTCCGTCTCGGCGGCACCAACGCCGTCGCCGAGGCGTCGGTCCACGACGCCGAGGACCGGCTGGTCGCGAGCGGGCGCGGGGTCTATTTCGCCGCCGCCGCCAAGTCCTGACCGCCCACCCGCTTTGAAGCCGCCGTCCGGCTCAAGTACACTGGACGAAGCGGGCGTGAAACGGCGCGACGGGGCAGGATGACGGAAGGCGAGATGACTTTGGATCCGAGGGCGCTGCGCGACGCGTTTGGCTGTTTCGCGACCGGCATCACCGTGATCACCACCGTCGACGCGGACGGGACCCCCTACGGCGTGACCGCGAATTCCTTCGCCTCGCTCTCGCTCGACCCGCCGCTCTGCCTGTTCTGTCTCGACTACAAGGCGATGAGCTTCGAGGCGTTCCACGCATCCGGCCATTTCGCGGTCAACGTGCTCGGCGAGGACCAGGAGGGCCTGTCGGCCAACTTCGCCAGGTCGCAGCCCGACAAGTGGAACGGGGTCGCGTACAACAGCTGGCAGACCGGCAGCCCGATCCTGCCCGGATGCCTCGCCAACCTCGAATGCGACACCCATGCGATCCACGAGGGCGGCGATCACGTCATCGTGGTCGGGCGCGTCCGCGAGATGGCCTATCGCGAGGACGGCTCCCGGCCGCTGCTCTACTATCGGGGGCGCTACAACGCGCTGGCCGGGGACGCGGCGGTCAGCGCATCTCGGACGTAGAGCCCCGGCGGCCGACGGCGTAGCCCTGCTCCGTCAGCCCGTCGACCAGCCTGTCGGCTTGCCCCGGGCTGCGCACCTCGACCAGCAGGTCGACCAGCGTCTTGCGCGCCGGCACGTCGTGGAACCAGCGCTGGTGCTCGACCTCGACGATGTCGCCGCCCAGCCGGCCTACCGCGCTTGTGAGCCCCGCCAGGCTGCCCGGCAGGTCCTGGATCTCCACCCTGAGGCGCACCAGCCGGCCGAGCCGGACCAGCCCGCGCATCAGCACCCCGGCGAGCAGCCGCGGGTCGATATTGCCGCCCGAGACGACCGCGCCGACGCGGCGTCCCGCGAACCGGTCGGGATGGGCGAGGATCGCCGCCAGCGCGGCCGCCCCCGCGCCCTCGGCCACCAGCTTCTCGGCCTCGGCGAGCAGCATGATGGCGCTCTCGATCTCGCCCTCCTCGACCAGCAGGATGTCGGTTCCCGAGCCGGCGACGATGGCGCGCGCGATCCGTCCCGGCCGCTTGACGGCGATCCCCTCGGCCAGGGTGTCGGTGCGGATTTCCGGGTCGGTCCCGCCGACCGCCGCCAGCATCGCCGGGCAGCGGGCGGCCTGTACCCCGACGATCTCGATATCCGGGTTGATCGCCCTGGCGGCCACGATGCAGCCAGCGATCAGCCCGCCGCCCCCGACCGGCACCGCCAGCACGTCGAGATCGGGCACGGCTTGCAGCATCTCCAGGGCGACCGTGCCCTGGCCCGCGATCACCCGCGGATCCTCATACGGGTGGACCAGGACCAGCCCGCGCGCCTCGACCTCGCGGGCGGCGACGGCGGCCGACCCGGCGAGGTCGT
Organism: Defluviicoccus sp. bin129; assembly: GCA_002239065.1. Taxonomy (GTDB): domain Bacteria; phylum Pseudomonadota; class Alphaproteobacteria; order MPNO01; family MPNO01; genus MPNO01. The sequence goes on from MPNO01000013.1 coordinate 50,152, forward strand.
CTCCCTCCAGAATCACCGTGGCGCCCAGCGCCTCGGTATTGGCGACCTTCTGGAACGGCGTGTTCCGCGGCATCACGATCGTCGCCGCGATGCCGAGCCGGCGCGCATGGTGGGCGACCGCCTGGGCATGGTTGCCGGCGGACATCGCGATCACCCCCGCCGCCCGCCGCGCCTCGTCGAGACCGAGCAGGCAGTTGAGCGCGCCCCGCTCCTTGAACGAGGCGGTGTAGTGCAGGTTCTCCAGCTTGAGGGCGATATGCGCGCCCAGCAGGTCGGACAGCTTCGGGGAGTGGACCGTCGGCGTCTCGATCACGCTGCCGGCGATCGCCCGGGCGGCCGCCTTCACATCGTCCGGCGATACCGTCACCGGCGCGGCGCCAGGGTGAGCCGGCCGACCGCCTCGTCGGAATCGGCGGCGAGCGGGCCGAGGGTGAGGAAGACGCCGTCCCGCCAGAGCGCCGTCAGGTCGCGGTAATGCGGCGAGGTGATATGCCCGGACTGCCCGGTCGCCTGGATGAACAGCGAGCGGTCGAGATCGGAGAGGTCGTAGACCGCGCGGTAGCCCGCGCCGTGGACGCTGGCATAGGGCGCCTCGCCGCGCGAGATACGATGCTGCCCGCGGTTGACGGTGAACGCGCCGCCATCGGCCGGGACGCGGATGTCGGCGAACCGGTTCACCACCGGCACAAAACCGAAGACGGGGTGGCGGAAATGCGCGTAGTGAGCATCGCCCCAGCGCCACTCGGCCGGGTCGTCGCCAAAGCGCCCGCGGAGCTCGAACAGCGCCTCGTCGAGCGCCCCGCCGACGATTTCGCGGCAGGTCTCGCGGGCCGGGGTAGCCGTGTCGTCGCACCAGGCGTCGCCGCGTTGCAGCGTCCGTCGCACGAAGACCGGTCTGAGCCGCCACAGATCCGGAAACACCTCGCCGGTTTCGTCTTCGTAGAGGCGGCGGTTGAGCGCGCGCAGCCAGGCGACGAAGATCAGCGGTTCCGCGCGGCGCCGGTCCATCGTTCCGTCCCACCCGCGCAGCCGCGCGAGCGCGCCCGACCTCGGGTCGGTCTCGCGCGCCGCGCGCAGCATTTCCGGCAACAGCTCGCGCGCGGCGAGCGAGACCGAGTCGTTCTGCATCGCGCCCGCCCCGGCCGGGGTCCGCGATCCGCCGGAATCGAGCAGCGCGTGGATGCGCGACGCCCGATAATGCGGGGTGTCCCCGTGGCCGAGGCGATAGGGGTAGTCCGGACCGACGACCGGGTGGTTGGCGTTGACGATGCGCCCCCCCGCCGGGTTGAACAGGCGGGGCAGCGCGACGAAGGGGATGAAACCGGTCCAGCCGTGCTCCCCGGTCCAGCCCGGCACCGGGTAGAGCCCGACCCCCGCCCGCCTGACCGGCACCCGCCCCGCGGCGACGATACCGATATTGCCGGCGGTATCGGCATAGACCACGTTCTGGTGCGGCGCGTGGAAGTCGGCGAGCGCCACGTTGAAGTCTTCCCAGCTATGCGCCCGGTTGAGCCGCCAGACGGCCTCCCCGGTCATGTCGTCTTCGCGGAGCGCCGCCGCGGCGAGGGCGACCACATGGCCCGGCCCGGCGATGCCGCCGGCCTCTTCGTCGACATCCGAAATCACCGGCCCGTGCCGCGTCGAGCGAACCACGAGCATCGCGTCGCTGCCGCCCCGGACCCCGATCCGTTCGAGCCGCACGCCGAAGGGGAGCGACCCGTCGGGGGTCAGGTAGCGGTTCGGATCGTCGGGATCGACGCGCTCCAGGAACAGGTCCTGGGTGTCGCTGTCCGTGGTCGTCAGGCCCCAGGCGATCGACCCGTTATGGCCGAGTATCGTCATCGGAACGCCCGGCACGGTCGCCCCGGCGACGGTCAGGCCGGGGGCCTCGATCCGCGCCAGATACCACAGCCCCGGCGCGCGAAATCCGAGATGGGGGTCGTTGGCGAGGATCGGACGGCCGGATTCGGTATGCGATCCCGAGACCGCCCAGACGTTCGAGGCGGTGACCGGCGCGATCGCCGCGGGCCAGTCCGCGAGCAGCGAGGAGAACCGGCGCGCGCGGCCGAGCGCGGATATCGTGGGCGGGGCTCCGCGCGCGATGCCGGGCCACAGCTCGTCGATGCGTTCGGGCGGCAGCAAATCGGAGAGCCGCGCGCGCAGCGTCTCGGCATGCGAATTGCTCGAGAGCCGCATCCCCATCAGCCGCCCCCAGACCAGCGAATCCGCCGGGCGCCATCTCTCCGGCGTCGTCAGCGTCAGCGCGAGCTCGACGGAGACCAGCCCGAAATGGGAGTCGAGATAGGCGTTGACCCCGTCCGCATAGGCTTCGAGGCTGTCGACGACCGCCGGGGAGAGCCGTTTCAGCGAGGACTCGGCGAGCCGGTAGAGACCGAGCACGCGCATCCAGCGATCGATCGACAGGGTCGGCGGCCCGACGACCTCGGACAGGCGTCCGGCGCCCAGCCGGCGCATGAACTCCATCTGGAAGAAACGGTCCTGGGCATGCACGTAGCCCAGGGCGAAATAGGCGTCCTGCTCGTTCCGGGCGGCGATGCGCGGGATGCCGTAGCGGTCGCGCAGGATCGAGACAGGCGCCTTCAGACCGGCAAGCTCGATCGTCCCCTCGGTTTGCGGCCGCGCCGATTCGAGCAGCAGATAGGCACCGCCGGCGACCGCCACCGCGAGAACCGCGAGAGCCGCCGCGATCCGCCGCAGCCAGGAACCCAAACTGCGCCGTCGTCTAAACCGCATTGCCCGTCTTGCGTGTATTTGTCACGACAATGAAATCTTATAAGAGGAATGCCCCGGCATCGGAAGCGCGTCCATCGGCGCCGGCGCGCCCGCCTCAACCGGATTTCAGCCGGCGCGCCACCTCCACCGCGGCGTAGGTCAGGATCCCGTCGGCCCCGGCCCGCTTGAAGGCGATCAGCGATTCGGAGAACACCCGTTCGTCGTCGACCCACCCGGCATCGGCGGCGGCACGCAGCATCGCGTACTCGCCGCTCACCTGATAGGCGTAGGTCGGCATGCCGAACGCCTCCTTAACCCGCCGGACGATGTCGAGATAGAACAGGCCCGGCTTGACCATCACCATGTCGGCGCCCTCCTCGACGTCGAGCGCGACCTCGCGCAGCGCCTCGTCCGAATTGGCGGGGTCCATCTGGTAGGTCTTCTTGTCGCCGCCGGCGAGGCTGGGCGCCGAGCCCACCGCATCGCGGAACGGCCCGTACAGGGCGGAGGCGTATTTGGCGGCGTAGGACAGAATGCGGCGGTCCCGGTAGCCGGCCTCGTCCAGCGCCCGGCGGATCGCGCCCACCCTGCCGTCCATCATGTCGCTCGGCGCGATCACGTCGCAGCCCGCATCCGCCTGGACCACCGCCTGGCGGCACAGCACCTCGACGGTCTCGTCGTTGAGGATCGTGCCGTCGCGCAGCAGGCCGTCATGACCGTGGCTGGTGAACGGGTCGAGCGCCACGTCGCACATCACGCCGATACCGGGCACCGCCCGCTTGATCGCCGCGACCGCGCGGCAGACCAGGTTTTCGGGGTTCACCGCCTCGTCCCCGTCCGGGGTCTTGAGCGCCGGGTCGGTCACCGGGAAGACCGCGACCATGGGGATGCCCAGCGCCGCCGCCTCGCCCACCTCGTCGACCAGGCGCGCGACGCTCAGCCGATAGACGCCCGGGAACGAGCCCACGCCGGCGCGGTCTTCCGGCCCCTCATGCACGAAGCTGGGCCAGATCAAATCGTCGACCCCGAGCCGCGTCTCGGCCACCAGCCGGCGGTTCCAGCCGGTCTGGCGGTTGCGCCGCAGCCGCGTGGTCGGAAATCGTCCCAGAGCCAAGGGGGCCCCCGTTTCATCGAGCCGGCAACACTACGCCTCGATGCCAGCGGGGATCAACAATGCAGGGCGAGGAACGGGATCAGTTGAGCGTGAGATCCCGGAGGTCGTTGCGCTCGGCCAGGATGGTCTTCAGCTTGGCGAGCGCCTTGCCCTCGATCTGGCGGATGCGTTCCTTGGTCACGCCGAAGCTCTCGCCGATCTCGGCAAGCGTGCTCTTGCCCTCCTTGAGAAACCGGCGGGTGATGACCTGGCGTTCGCGCGGCGTGAGGTCCGCCATCGCCTCGCGCAGCCAGGCCGCGCGGGCCGCGAAGTCGTGGCGCTCGCGGACGATATCCTCGGGCGAGGGGCTGTCGTCGGCGAGCAGATCCTGCATCTCGTCGCCGTCGTCGCCGGAAATGCTCGCATTGAGCGACCGGTCGGGATGGGAGAGATGCGCCTCCATCCGCGCCACCGCGGCGGCGGACACGTTGAGCTCGCGCGCGATCCGCCCGCGCTCCTCGTCCGACATGGTCGGGCGCGCGTTGTCGGTGAGCTTGGCGCGAAGCCGCCTCAGGTTGAAGAACAGGCTTTTCTGCGCCGGGGTCGTGCCGATCCGCACGATCGAGGCGTTGCGAACCACGTATTCCTGGATGGCCGCGAGGATCCACCACGTCGCATAGGTCGAGAAGCGCACCTGGCGCTCGACGTCGAAGCGGTTGGCCGCCTCCAGCAACCCGACATTGCCTTCCTGGATGAGGTCGCCGACCGGCAGCCCGTAGCCGCGGAACTTGGACGCGATCCGGACCACCAGGCGGATATGGGCGGTGATCAGCTCGCCCAGCGCGCTCTCGTCGCCCTTCTCGCGCCAGCGCCGCGCCAGATCCGCCTCGTGCCCGCGCTCCAGAATCGGCGCGTCCATGACGGTCGAGATATAGCGGCGGTCGCCGCGGTCCGGGTAAGATGTCGATCCTTGGGCCATCACGCGTTTCCCGACAATCCGCCCGTCCGCCACCGGGCAGGCGGGACATATCCTATCGAGTCGACACTATAGCGGATCGATTCAGGTGGTTCAACAACATTAGCGAGTCGAAACAAAATGTGACTGTTCGCGCCGGACAAGAAATTTTCTTGCCGGCGGGGTGGCCGAACCGACGCAAGGGTTCTAAGTAACCCCGAATGTCGGACTGCGTCCGCATCGCCGAGCTGGTCGATCGACTGGGCCGGATGGCCCATGGGCTGCAATACGCCTCCGGCCTCAACCCGGCCCAGTGGGAAGCGCTCCGGTTCATCGCCCGCGCCAACCGCTATTCGCGCTCGCCGGGCGCCATCGCGCGCTATCTCGGCACCACGCGGGGGACGGTCTCGCAGACCCTGATCGCGCTCGAGGCCAAGGGGTATGTCCGCCGGCTGCGATGCGACGCCGACCGCCGGGCGCTGACTGTCGATCTCACCGATACCGGGCGGGCCCTGATCGAGGAAGATCCGCTGTGCCTTGTATTGCGGGCGGCGGACGCGCTCGATTGCGACGCGCAGCTGCGGCTTGCCGACGGTCTCGACGGGCTGGTGCGCGCGGTTCAGTCGGCCAAGGGCATGCCGGAATTCGGCCCCTGCCTGAACTGCGTCCATTTCCTCCCGGACGGGCGGGACGACGAGGCGGAGTCGTGCCGCTGCGCGCTCGCCGACGAGCCGATCCCGGCCGGCGAGACCGCCAAGATCTGCGTCCAGTTCGAAGCCGCCGCGCCGGCCTGAGGCCGCTTCTCACACCAGGGCGGTCGCGAGCTCCGGAAACGCGACGACCAGAAGCAGCACCACCAGCATGGTCAGCGCGAACGGCGCGGCCCCCCAGAACACGTCGTCGATCCGTATTCGCTCGTCCGCAAGGTTGTTGTGGATCACGAAGCAGGCGAGGCCCAGAGGCGGGGTCAGCAGCCCGATCTCGACCGCGATGATGGTCACGATCCCGAACCAGATCAGGTCGACCCCGAACGGCGCCAGGGCCGGTATCGCGAGCGGCACCGTTATCAGCATGATCGAGCCCGCGTCGAGGATCGTCCCCATCAGGACGATCGCCACGATATAGATCGCCAGCAGCCCCGCGAGCCCGAGGCCGGAGGCTGCCACATACTGCTCCATGATGTTCGGGATGCCGGTGAGCGTGATCATCCGCGAATAGATGTGGGCGGAGACCAGCAGGAAGCAGATCGACGCGGTGACGTGGCCGGTTTCGGTCAGCGCCTGCCAGAGATTGGCGCGGGTGAGTTCGCGCTTGAAGTAGGTCAGCACCAGCGCGCCCAGCGCGCCGACGCCGCCGGCCTCGGTGGCGGTGAACAACCCGCCGTAAATGCCCCCGAGCACGAGCAGGATCAGCAGCACGATGGGCGCGCTCCTGATTGCCGCCTGGAGGCCCGTCATCTGCGCCGGGCGGACGGTGTTCAGCGCTTCCTCCGTCCCCACCTTGTCCGGGAAACGCCGCGCCATGATCCAGATCAGCACGCAATAGGCTATGGAGAGCACGATGCCCGGAATGATGCCCGCAATGAACAGGTCGCCGATCGAGGACTCGGACAGGATGCCGAAGATGATCAGCAGCAGGCTCGGGGGGATCAGCATGCCGAGCACCGAGGACCCGGCGACGACGCCGACCGAGAATCGCGGGCGGTAGCCGAGGCGAAGCATCTCGGGCACCGCGACCCGGGTGAAGACCGAGGCCGACGCGATCGTCGTCCCGGTGACGGCGGCAAACACCGCGTTGGCGCCGACGGTCGCGGTCCCCAGCCCACCCTTCACCCGGCGGAACAGGTGGTTGGCGACATCGTAGGTATCGCGCCCGATGCCGGAGACGCTGACCAGCAGGCCCATCAGCACGAAGAGCGGGATCACCCCGAACTCGTAGGCCTGCATGCTCTCGCCCAGCGAGAGCGCCAGCAGCTTGCCCGCGATACCGATATCGCCGCGCACGCCCCAGACGCAGACGAAGGAGATCAGCGACAGGGCGACGCCGACATGCACCCCGACATAGACGAAGACGAGCACGAACAGGATCGAGACGACGCCGATGGCGGGCTTGCTCAGCACGCCCCCCGCGGCGACCGCGTAGATCGCCGCCGTCACCACGGCAACCAGCGCGCCCAGCGTCGCCATGCGTCGGCCGTCCAGGGTCCGGTCCCGGGCCATCCCGGCGAGGGTCCGTCCGCCGCGCAGCATCGCGCGCAGGAACTCCACCCCGCACAGCGTCGCGCCCACCAGGATCAGCAGCTTGAACGGCCAGGACGGCAGCGCGAAGTCGCCCTCCAGGCCCTCATAGGTGCCGCGTTCCCAGACCTTCACGAAGGTGGGCAGGGTGTACAGAACGACCGCCCCCATGACGAGAACGCCGAGCCCGTCATAGAACGCGCGCAGGCTCAGCCCGACCGACGGCTGGCGGTCGAGCAAGCGCGACAGCAGCGCATCCGACCGTGTCAGCCGGTCCGCCCGGATCGCCGCGGGCAGCTGCAGGAAGACGATCACCACGATCGACAGCGCCACCAGGAGCGGCACGCCGTCGATCGGCGCATTGAACGCCGCCCTGCCGAACACGTCGGCGCAGAGCAGCATCATGATGCAGAAGATCCAGACGCTGCCGCCGGCGTTGAGGAACGATATCAGGCCGTCCAGACCGCGCGCCCAGGGGGCGACCGGCCGGCCGCCCGGGACCGGGTCGCCGCTACGGGCCATCGGGCGCGTCTGTGCCCCGGGATTCGGGCGGGCGGGCTAGCTGCGGTCCCAATGGCGCGCGACCTCGATCTTCCGGGCGCGCAACTCATCCATATAGGCTTTCATCAGCCTGGTGCCCGGATGGCCGCGCTTGTCCAGCCTGCGGGCCCACTCCTGGGCGATATTGGGCATGGTAGAGGCCCATCTCCTGCGCTCCGCAGCGGACAGTTCGGAAAACTGGACGCCCTTCTTCTTCATGATGGCGAGGAACTTCGTCCGCTTCTTGGCGTCGAGCGCGTTCTGGTAGCCGACCCATTTGGCGGATTCCTCGCGGATGATCTGCCTGGCGTGCGCCGGGATCTTCTTCCAGATATCCGTGTTGAACGTGATGCCCGAGGTAATCGTGGGGCCGAAATCGACCCGGGTGAAATAGGGCGCGGCGGAGTAGGTCTTGTAGACGAAGCTCAAGATGACCCCGATCGGGTAACCCTCGTACACCCCGTTCTTGATGTTGGTGTAGGACTGGTTCATCGAGGAATCGACCGTGACCGCGCCGGTGCCGCGGAGCCACTGCGCGAAGGTCCCGCTGGAGCCCAGCTTGCGGTTCCTGAGATCCTCGACCCTGGTTACCGGGAACTTGGTGAACAGGTGCATCGAGTCGTTCACGCCGCTGGTGATGAACAGCTGGTTGTGCTTGTCGTAGGCCTGGTTGAGTTCCGCAACCGTCTTGCGCAGCTTGGCGTCTATGGCGGCGAGTTGATCGCGCGTGACGCTGGCGAAGGGCATGTGGACGGCATAGGCCTCGAGCGGCAGGTTGGAGGGCTCGAAGTTCTTGAGGATCAGCCCCGCGCCCGCGATGCCTTCCTCGACCGTCTCGAAGACCTCGTTGAACTTGGCGAGCGTGAAGGCGTAGGCGTGGGTCCACTCGATCTTGAACCCCTTGCCGCTTTCGGCGAGGCGCCTGTCGATGGCCGGCACGACCCTGTCCTTGAAGGTGCCGACGAAGGTGACGGCCGGCGGCGGCGCTGCGGCCACGGTGATCTCCAGGGTCTGCGCGGACGCCGGCGCGAGCGCCGCCGGTACGAGGCCGAAAGCGGCCAGAATGACGAGCGAACGATACAACACGGACGAAACCTCCCCTTCTCCCAGAGCCTGCTGTCGGCCGGTCCCGCGAAACACTAGACGCTTCCCCGAAGGGAGTCGAACGAACGGCCGCGGCGAATTTTCCGCAAGGATCGTCCAGCACCCGGGCGTTCCAGGCCGGCGGTGGAGGCAGGCGTCGAAGGCGGGGTTATCCGGCGGCGGCTAGTCCTCGTCCCAGTGGCGCGCGATCCGGACGCCGCGGTCCCGCAGCTCGTCCATATAGGCGGTCATCAGCGCGGTGCCGGGAAGCCCGCGCTCGTCCAGGCGGTCCGCCCATTCCTGGGCGATATCGGGCATCAGCGAGGCCCATTTCTCGCGCTCGGACCGGGACAGCGTCAATTCGGCGACGCCCTTGCTCTTCATGGCGCCGAAGAAGCGGGACCGCTTCAGGAGGTCCACCGCGGTCTGGTACCGGCTCCACTTGCCGGCTTCCTCGCGGATGATCCGCCGGGCATGGGCGGGGATCTTGTTCCAGACGTCGCCGTTGAAGGTGATGGCGGATGTCAGCGTGGGTCCGAAATCGACCCGGGTGAAAAAGCGCGCCGCCGCGTAGGTCTTGTGGACGTAGCTCGGGATGATCCCGATCGTATAGCCCTCGTACACGCCTTCCTTGATGTCGGCGCGGGACCGGCTCACCGCCGCGTTGACCGGGATCGCGCCGGTGCCGCGCAGCCACAGCGCGAAGCTGCCGCTCGCGCCGAGCTTGCGGTTCCTGAGGTCGGTGACCCGGGTCACCGGGAACCTGGTGAAGAGCTGCATCGAGTCGCTCGCGCCGCTGGCGATGAACACCTGGTTGTGGCGCTCATAGGCCTGGTTGAGTTCGGGAACCTGGCTTCGCAGCTTGGCGTCCACCTCCACGATCTGCACCCGGGTAACGTCGGTGAAGGGCATGTGAACGGCATAGGCCTCGAGCGGCAGGTTGGCGGGCTCGAGGTCCTTGAGGATCAGCCCCGCGCCGCCGATGCCCTGTGCCACGGCTTCGAAGATCTCGTCGGACCTCGCCAGCTTCCCCGCATAGGCGTGGGTCCATCTGATCCTGAAACCCTTGCCGCTCTGCTCGAGGCGGCTGTCGATGGCGGGCACGACGTTTCGCTTGAAGGTGCCGACGAAGGTCGCCGTCTCGGACGGCGTTGCGGCCACCGTAATCCTCAGGGTCTTCGCATGGGCCGCCGCCGCCAGGACGACGCCGATAGCGACCAGCGGGGCGAGCGAACGGTTGAACACGGAGCGTCCTTCCTCATCTGCGGACGGTTCCCTGCCACACTAGACCACGGAAACGCACCTGTCGATTGTATTTACGCCCAACACACAATCCTGAGTTGCTGCGCGCGAGTCTCACCCGTCATGCCGATCGAACGGACGGAACGCTAGCAGTCTGTCGGACTTAGGGTCATCGATCGATGTTCGGTTGTCTGCCGCGCCCGGTTGTGGCGTGCGGCGGAGTTGGCGACGTTGTCCGGCCGTTGGAGCTTGTCGCCGGGTTCGCGGGCGGTTTGCGGCATCGGCGGCGTTCTCCGGTCACGGCATGCGCCCCGGAGGCGCCTCACGCGGGCAGGCTCAGCTTGTGCAGCCGCTTGCAGTTGTATGCGAGCGCCACCAGGTCCCACTCGCCGGTCACCTTGTCGAGGCCGCGCAGCGAGAACCCGGTGAAGCCGAGCACCGCCTTGACGATGCCGAACACCGGCTCGACGGTCTGGCGGCGCAGCTTGTACAGAACTCGGCTCTCATCGCTTGCCAGCTTCCCGGCCAGCGCCTTCAACCAGTCGGCCTTGAGCTCCCTCGGCGCCGCCGGCCTGGCCGGGGGGAAGTCATGGCGCCGGCGGCGGCCTTCCGCCGCGGTCGACACCAGGACCTCGATGCCGCTCGCCTCGAGCGCCGCCACCTCCGCCCCGTTGGCATAGCCGTTATCCGCCAGCACCGTCTCCGGCCGGCCCAGCGCCGCCGGGATCGCCGCGACGTCCGCCACCAGCTCGTTGCGGTCGCTGGCGCATTGGCTGACCCGGGCGCTCAGGATCAGCTGGCTGCCGTCCGCATCCACCGCCGCCTGCGCGTTGTAGGCATGGCGGTACTCGTGGTGCTTGCTCTTGCGCATCAGCCGGCTGTCCGGGTCGCACAGATTGCTCTGCTCGCTCGGGCCCGGCGTCTCGTCCGGCGGCTTCGGATGCTTGCCCCTGGCCCGGCCCGGGCGCTTCGGCGACGTGGTCAAAGCGGATATCGCCAACCGCCAGACGGCCGCCGTCTACCTGAAAGCGCTGGCGGCCGAAGGACTCCTCGAGGAAATCAAGGCGGGGCGCCAGAACCTCTACATCAACCTGGCGCTCCTGGCGCACCTCGCCGAGCGCGAGTGACTATGCGCGAGGTGGCGGTGGCGTGACAGCGCCTGCATGCGGAAGAGTGAGGCGCACGAAAGGGATGGCGGCGGGGCACCGCCTCGAGATTAGCGGGTTGCGCTTACCCGCTCAGGCTGTGCCGCAGTCGGTATTCGCCCCGCCCTGAGTCGCAACGGGTCGGCCTTCCCTCCCAGGACGGCGTTCGCCGCGATTCGCGGTCGCCTGCCGCACGAGTCTGGCGAGGGTACCGATCCCTTAGGCGCTGTGACCTGGCCCTCCAGCGGTCGAGTCCCGCCGGCCCGGAACCGACGTCAATGCGGCGGCCTGTGAGTAGGTCGGCTTGGACGGGGGGGTTGCGGGCTCGCGCGCCGGCACCGCGTGATGGCGGTAGATGTCGCCGCCGATGAAGCGCCCGGTCAGCGAACCCTGGCGCGTCAGCCGGGCGCACAGCTCCACCACGATCACGACCTCCCCCGCCGACATGTCGAAACCGGCTGGCAGTCCCGACTTTCCTTCGCCCGCCACGTACCGGGCGCAGCCGGAGGCAAGATTCGCGGTCACGGCCTGGTCGCCGAACCGGATCGAATCGTCCGACCACAGCATCGCGACGGGCTCCGGCGGATCGACCGAAGGCCGGCGGAACGCGGTGATCACATAGACCACGTCCGCCGGAACCTTGAGTTCGTTGACATAGAGGGATTCGCCGAGCTCCTTCAGGCCGTCGCCGTCGGTCTCGGCGTCGCGCGAGACATAGTCGGCCATGATACCGGCCAGCCGCGCGCTTGCCGTGTCCGCCCTGATGCGCGAATACAGGTCGAAGCACAACGCGGAAACCGAGAGGAGCACCACCGAGCCAAGGGCGAACTCGATCGCGACCCCGCCGCGCACATCGCAGGCGAAGGCCCTGATCTTCAAGAAGGCGACGCGCATCATGATGGGTCCCGTTCCTGTGGACAGGTGACGGTCGGGGGTGGCCGGAACCGTCCAACTCCTGCCCCGGCTCGTCGATCGATGGGGCAAGAGGCCGGAAAGGATAGCGGCGATCCCGGAATAGGCAAGCCGCCGCGGATTCCGGTGCCGCCGCGGATTCCGGCGTCCCCGGGGAGCGCGGTGTCCGAGCGCCTCGCTGCGGTGAGGTGCCGGGGGCCGCGTCCGCGGGGTGTGGCGTGCGGGACGCTCGGGCGGCGGTCGATTTCGGCCGAGACGAACGTCGAAGCTAGGCGGCGTCGTGCACCGCTGCGCCCGCACAGGGGCTCACCGCTTCCAGGGCAGCGCGTGCGGAGGGGAGTTCAGAAGTGGTAGCCGCTGAACCTGGGTGGGGATGGGGCTTGGCCTTCGGCGGTCGACGAGCCCGGACTTACCAGCCGCGCCGTAACGATCACGATCAGCTCGAGTTCTTCGGACCGGATCGAGCGCTGCCCGAACAGCGCTCCCAGCCCCGGTATGTCCTTGAGCCCGGGCACGCCGGCCTCCCGCGTGTTCGATGCATTGCGGAACAATCCCGCGATGACGATGGACTCCCCGTCGCCAACCTCGACCGTCGTCTCGGCGCGGCGGACGTTGATCACCGGCACATTCACGCCGACCACCTGTACGGCCTGGTTCAGGGAAGGCTCCGATACCTCGGGCCTGACCTTCAGGACGATCCTGCCGGTATCGATCACTGTCGGGACGAAGTCGAGCAGGATCCCGTATTTCTTGTACTCGAATACGATCACCCCGTCCTCGAACCCCGTCGGCAACGGGTACTCGCCGCCGGAAAAGAACGATGCGCCTTCGCCGGAGACCGCGGTGACGTTGGGCCGGGCGAGGACGTTGGCGAGTCCTGCCCTTGCGAGCGCGTCTATCATGCCCGCGACCCGCGTGGTCCCCGTCGCCCGGCCGAAATACAGGCCCGGCGAGACCTCCCCGTCGATGGTGGCCCGCACGCCCCGGGAGACGGCGCCGTCCCCCGGCAGCAATCGCCCGATGCGGAAGCCGAGCAGATCCTCGCCGCGGATCCGGAACGCCTCCCAGTTGATCCCGATATCCTCGCTGACCGAGCGCTGGACCTCGGCGATCTGGACTTCCAGGTTGACCTGCTGGGAACCGGTCACCCGCAATTCGTTCTCCACCGGCGTGTCCTTGGGAAGCGCGCCCGCGGCGAGCCGGAGGGCACGCTCCGACAGCGCGGCCGAGGCGACTTCGCCGGTCAGCGCGATGCCGCGCGCGGCGCGCCTTGCCTGCACCCCGCTCAGCTCGGGTTCCCGCGCAAGGATGTCCCGAAGCGGCTCGATGTCGAGGACGACGGACAGGACCCAGTCGCGAACCCTTTCGTCCTCGCCGAGCACGGCGACGGTCGTGCGCCCGACGCGCTTGCCGATGATATAGAGCGCCTTGGGCGAGAGCAGCTGCACATCGGCGATGTCGGGCGCGGCGACCAGCACGCCGGTCGCCTCGCCGGTCAGCCGGAGCCGCCGGCTGTGTCCCAGGGTGAGGGTGAGCACGTTCGGCGCCTTCCGGCCCGAGGGCCGGGCGGCGGGTTGCCCGGGCTCGGACGCTGGCGGCAATCTCTCCGCCCGCGCCGGCTTGACGGGCGCGTCCTCCGCGACCGGCGCCGCCGCGCGGGCGGGCGCTTCGCCGAGCCGCATTAGCAGGCCGGAGGATGCCGGCGGGTCGTAGCGCTCCACGCGGATGGCGTCTTCCCCGGTCGGCGACAGCCGCAGGACGAGCGCCGACAGGGGGTTGCCCGCGCGCGCCCCGGCCAGCCCCCGCCTGCGCGATTCGTCGATCAGCCGGGACAGCGCCGGTCCGTCGCCGTCGCGCCAGAAGGACGGGTCGTGCCGGGCGTCGATCTCGGCCGCGCGGTCCGTCATCCCGGCCGCGATCAGCATGCGGAGGAAATTCGCGGTGATGCGCGGATCTCCCGACGACAGGCGCAGGGCTTCCGCGTAGCGCGTCTCGGCGGCGTCGAAATCTCCGCCGGCGGTAGCGATGACGGCGAGACCGTTGGCCGCCCAGGCGGCGGACGGCAGATCGACGCCGGCTTCCCGCGCATCCCGGAAATGTGCCCGCGCGTCATCGATCCGGCCGGCCGCGAGCGCCGACCGCGCGGCGCCCAGGAGCGATTCGCCCCTTATCGCGGAGGCGTCGTCCGACCGTTCTCCGGCCTGGACGAAGAACCGCTCCGCGGCCGGGAATTCCTTCGCGTCGAACGAAATGTAGCCGAGCCCGAGCAGCGGTTCCGGAGCCTCGTCGAACCTCTCGGCCAGAGAGGAGTAGAGCCTGCGCGCGGCCGCCGGCTGGCCGGCGGCGAGCGCCGCCTCGGCGACCGCCAGATTGTCTCGCAGCAGCGTGGCGCCGCCGCCGCCTTCCGATAGCGGCCCGCCCGCGCACGCGCAAAGGATTGCGCCGCACACGGCAAGCGCGGCGGTTCGACGTATCGGCAAGACAGGCCTGCTCCGCTGCACCGGCCCGGGAGTCTTCACCCCATCTCCGTCACATCGCGGTGGGCGGCCAGCATCCTGCTCCCGTAATTCGAATGTACAAGTCAACTAGTTTAGGTGAATCCCGCAACCCATCGAAAAAAGGCCGCACAAAATGAACCCGATCGCGCTGTTTGTAAATCTGCCAATTCCGGACCCCGCGTGGACGGTCCGGCCGGCCGGGCCGAGGGATTCGAGGCGGCCCCGGGATTGCGCTGCGGCGCCGCGGCCCCCGCCGCATGGCGTCTCGATACCGGCGCCGATCGGATAGAAGGTGTCATCGGGCCTTCGGCCCTCGTTCCACCACCGGCCCTGGTCGGGAGAACATGATGGCGACGGCGGAGAAGCTACCCTTTTCGTGGCGGGATGTCGAAGGTCTGCGGGACCTTGAGCGTCTGCGTTCGGTTCCCGACACGCTTGCGGACGAGGAGATCGTGGCGGCGCTTGAAGCCGGTCGGGGCCGGGGCCGCAACGACCGCCCGGTTCGGGCGGTGTGGACGCCCGGACCGGCGCGATCTGGAAGAAGGGCAAGTCGTGGTTCGGCTATGGGCTCCATCTGGTCGCCGACACCCATTACGAGGTCCCGGTGGCGTTCGACGTGACGAGCGCGTCGGCGTCCGAGCCCAGGGTGCTGTCCGGGGATGCTGGAGGACCTGTTCGCAAGGACGCCGGAGATGGCCGGGCGCGGCGCCTGCGGCACCATCGAGTATCGCTGCCCGGCGGCGGCCTTCGACCTCGACTGCAAGGGGCGCGGGGCATGCCATCGGGCGGGCGGGGTGAAGCCCGGAGCGTACGGGCGCATCGTGCGTGTCGATCTCGACAAGCACGACCGGCGCATCTTCACGCCGACGCCCTGGGGCAGCCCGTCATGGCGGCGCGGCTACAACCGGCGCTCCGCGATGGAACGGATCAACGCCCGTCTCGACCGCGGCTTCAACTTCGAGACCCACTACATCCGCGGGCTCGCCAGAATGAAGACCCGCGTCGGGCTGGCGCTGGCGGTGATGATGGCGATGGCGCTCGCCCACGCGCGGGCCGGCCGCGCCGAGCGGATGCGCTCGCTGGTCGGCGCGGTGCCGTACCGCGACACCGGCTGAGCGTGTGTCCGCCTCCCGACAGCGCCGATCGGACCGGCCGGATGCGGGCACACCGAACCCCTCGGCCGGCCGCCCGATAATGTTGCCGCAATATTCCGGAACCGAGCCGAACCGCCCGGTTCCTGACGTTCGACCGGGCCCGGCGGGCCATCTCTGCGACCTTCAAGACAACGCAGCGCGCCCCATTACGGAAGCGCACAGGCCTCTTGTTTACAGTGAGAATCTAAAGGAGTATCTAGCCTCCACGGCTTGATCGCTCATGGGTATTCGATCATTTGAGTTCCGATTCAAGAGGTGCAAGCCGAAGCGTGTAACGGGCCGATGGTTTCACGGTCGTCGGAACGTGAAGAATCCGTGATACGTCCCACAACCAAGACCGAGAAGGATAACAAGTGAATACTCAACGCCTTTCGCGGCAGCTCCGCCGTTTCCGCCGCGCCACCGAGGGCGTGTCCGCACTCGAAGCGGCGGGGTCGTGGACTATCTGACCCTCCCCGTATCGGGCGACGGGATGTGGCTGGTGTTCAATCTGGCCGACCTGGCAATGGTGGCGGGCGTATTGCTCGCCGGGAGCGCCTTCGTCGCGGGGAAGTTACGTGCAGAGAAATCGTCAGCTGCCCTCTAATCGCGCCTTGGACCATGCGGGAACCATGTCACACTGACGGCTGCGCTGGCCGTCACGCCTTGGTATTCATTTGTGCCGGATGCTGACAAATCGATGACACCCGCGAAGGCGGAGAGAGATCGATTCCGTAGCGACGCACGGTCAGGGGCTTTGTGTACGGGAAGACCAGAATGATCCGTTTCCTTCGGGACGTAACGGGCGGAGCGACCTCAATCACGGCCGCAATGGTGGCCGTGATGGCGGTTGGCGGCACGGCGCTCATCTCGGACCATATTTGGCTCGTCGACCAGCGCGATGTGCTGAAGTCGGCTGCCGATGCAGCCGCGGTTGCCGCGACGCTGGAGAGGAACCGCCTGCCCGACGGTCTCAGCGACCGGAAGCTGAACAAGGCACTGCGGGCGACGGCGAAGCGGTACGTGAAGCTCAACCTTGCCCACTTGCCGAAGGACCGGTACGAGCGGGCGGTAGAGACCCTGACCGTCAAGGTGTTCCCCAACCGGCACCAGGACACGGTCGGGGTGACGGCCGAGGCGGACTTGGGCGGCACCTTGTTTGCGAGCCGTCTCCCGCTTTTCGCCGGCTTCACCGATCCAGAGGCAATCAAGGTCGAAGCCGGTGTCGAGCGCGTCAGGGAACCCGCGGACCTTGTGCTGGCTATCGATATGAGCACGTCCATGAAACGGGATCTGAAAGGTCGCCCAACTCGGAACGCCGACCGGAGCCGCCTGGAAATCGTGCGGCGGGCGGCGCTTCAGGTCGTCGACATTCTCGGCGGTTCCGCCCACATCGGTGTGATCCCGTGGTCCAACGTCGTGAACGCAGAGCGCGCCCAGTGGCCGGCCAAGTATGCGCCCGAGATCGTCAACCACCCGCGCTGGCCCCCGGCTCTGCCGCTGACCGACAACCCGCAGGCGGCCCGCGCCGCAATCAACAGCGTGAATGCAGTCGGGACAGGCACGATGTCAGTGCTCGGGATAGCCGGCGGCGTGCACCACCTCCGGGCGGGTAGGAGCGACATGCAGGCAATCGTGCTGCTGACCGATGGCCAGGACAACGAATGTCCTGACCACTGGCCACGGCGCTGCTCGGCATTCGAGGTGGTGGACATCCGCGCGGACGAATGCACCCGCGCCAAGGAGGCCGGGATCCGCATCTTCGTGGTCGCGGCTATGGCGCCACGACAGGTTAGCAGCGACCTTGCGGATCAGCTTCGCGCATGTTCCAGCGAAGACGACGATCCGAACGGTACTTATGTCTTCCTGAACAACGCCGATGCCGAAAGCCTCGAGGCCGCGTTCATCAACATCGCGGGCCAGCTACAGCCGATGCGGAAGATCTATTGACACACCAGCTCCCACGCCGCCCGCCAGCGTAAGAAGGCGGGGAGGTCGGCGCGTCGAGGGACCGTACGCGCCGCCTCGCGGGAGAACGGCGGATCTGGCTGCATACCGTTCTCAACGAGATAGTCGTCGAGGTTCATGAGGATCTCCTGCTGCAGCTTGGCCCCGAAGGAGTCCTCGAACGGTGGAAGCGGATCGAGTTTGGCACCGAACGCACCGACGATGTTCGCCTGCTCGAAGACCCCCGCCGCCTCGGCGTGACCGGGGCCGCAGAACCCGCGTTGAGTTCGGTTGCCCGTGAGTGCGGCCTTGAACGTCCCATCCGAAGCTATGGCGAGGTCATCGAACGTCACGACGGACGTCTCGTGCGCCGCGCCTCGAAGACGCGCGACACCTTAAGGAAACGCCGTCCAATCATCAGGGAAATGCCATTGCTCCGATCCCCCGCCGCCGCACGCGCGGGCCGGCCGCGCCGAGCGGATGCGCTCGCCGGTCGGCGCGGTGCCGTACCGCGGCACCGGCTGAGCGTGTGTCCGCCTTCCGACAGCGCCGATCGGGGCGGCCGGATGCCGGCACACCGAACCCCTCGGCCGGTCGCCCGATAATGTTGCCGTAATATTCCGGAATCGACCCCAACCGCCCGCTTCCTGACGGTCGACCGGGCCCGGCGAGCCAGATCTGCGGCCTTCAAGACAACGCAGCCCGCCAGATAACGCAACAGCGGACAGGCCTCGCGCCTTGGCGAAGCGCTCGCAAGGGGATATGTATGGAGGCGGATCAACGGGCGCGTGCCGCGGATCGCAGCCATCGCATGGCGGTCGCGAGCTCTTGTCGCAGGCGCCGATCGGGGAGCGGATCGCGATGGAATTCCAGTCGGTGCGTAGCGCCGTCCTTGTGCTGGCGGGACTTTTCTCCCTGTCGCTGACCGTGGGGTGCCACCAACCCCTCGCCCTCCAGGATTCCTATTTCCGGCCGGGCGAGCCGAACGCCGCGGAGCACGGAGCCGGCGCGCTGCAGGCGGTGAGATATCATCGGGCGCTGCAGGCGGCACGCCGGTCCTGCCCCGCCGAGGCGAACCCCGCCGGCCGCGCCGAGCCGGATCGCGCGGCCTCGCGACGCGCCGCGCTTGCCCGTCTGTGCCCGGATCCGCCCTCCGTGGCGGCCCATGGCGGCACCGAGGGCGCCTACCGCCGCTGGGTCGAGGACCGGGTACGCGCGCTGCCGGAGACCTCGGCGACCGCCGCCGGCGCCGCCGGCGGCTCGTGAACCGCATTCGGGCCACCCCGTCACCCGAATAACTTTCGGCCCGACGATGGCGACACTTCCGAGACGGCTCTATGCGCGCGGCTTCGCCGCGGATTCCCGGACCGAGCGCGAATTGCGCACGGGTCTTGCCGGGCACGACATCGAGATCAAGCGGGGCCGCTTTCCCTCCGCGCTCCGGACGCTGGCCGAGGAACCCGCTGCCAGCCTGGCGTTCGTCGATCTCGACGGCATCTCGGAACCGGAAGAGGCCGCCAGGCGGCTGGCGGGGGTCTGCTCGTTCGAGACCGTGCTGGTCGCGATCGGTTCGGTCGACACGGCGCAGTTCAGCCGCGCGCTGCTGCAACACGGCGTTGCGGACTACCTGGTGAAACCGGTCACCGCCGCGGCGATCCGCGAAGCCGCGGCCGCGCTCACCGAAGTCGGCCCGGACCATCTCTACGCCGGCGAGGTCGCCGCCTTCGCGGGCGCTCCCGGCAGCGGCGCCTCCACCCTGGTTGCCGCCCTCGCGCACGGCATCGCCGAAGACGGGAGGACCGCGACGGTGGTCGATCTCGATCCGGTCTCCGGCAAGATGGCGGGGCTGCTGGATGCCGAGCCGCGGGACGGTCTGGCATCCGTGCTCGCGCCGCCCGGGGCCGATGGCGGCGACGATCCGGATACGCGGTTCGATACCGGGTTGCTCGACGGGATCGCGGCGCCAGCCGCGCCGGGGATTTCGCTGATCGCCTATCCCGCTCGCGGTTCTCTGCCGGCAAGGCCCGACATGGCGATGCTGTCCGCCCTGTTCGGGCAGCTCGCCAACCGCACGCACGCGGTGCTCGTGACCGGCGCCCCGGATCCGGCGATGCAGCTCGAAATCCTGCGCCGCGCCGATATGCGTGCCGTGCTTTTCGAACCCGCTTTGGCGAGCATCGGCACCGCGGTCCGGCTGATGGCGCAGCTGGGCGCGCGCTATCCGGTCTCGCTGATCCAGTGCTCGACCCGGATGCGCCGCTATCCGCTCTCGCCGGCGCATATTCGCTATGCGCTCGCCGACCGGCGTCCGGATGCGGTGATTCCCTTCGAGCCGGCGCTGCACGCCTCGGCGACGGGCAGGCGCCCCGGCCGTCCCGGCAAGGCGTACCGCAAGGCGCTGCGCCAGGCGGCGGCCCTGTTCGGAGGGGCCGGGCGCCCCTGACCCGGGAGGACGGAGCGCCGGAAGCCGGCCCGTCCGCCGGGGTCTCTCTCAGACGGGCTGGAGATCGAGCGGCCGCTCGACGAGGTATTCGTAGACGGCCATGGAGCAGGTCGCCCAATTGCCGCCTTCCGGTCCGGTCACCCGGCTGGCGGCGACCTCGATTGGCGGCGTGACGGCCTCGGAGAGGGCAACCCGGATGCCGGCCATGTAGGAGGGCGACATGGCGAGCGGGCCCGAGACGAGGACGATCTCCGGCCTGACGAACTGGGCGTGCTGCGCCGCGAGGCGTCCGAGCGCGCGGCCCGCGCCGGTCATCAGCCCGGCCACCCTCGGATCGCCCGCCCGGTCGCGCTCGATCGCGTCGTGCAGGTCGAGATCGATATGCGACAGCGGCGCGAGGGCGATGCGCTCGCCGAGCAAGCGCCGCAGGATGCCGACGCCGCCCGCGGCTTCGTCGACCATGGCGGTGGCGCCGTCCTCGGCGACGACGGTCATCCTGCCGATCGGACCGCCCGGGAAGCGGGTGGCGCCCACGTAGCGCCCGTCGATCAGCACCGCCGCGCCAACGCCAACGCCGCAGAGCATCGCGAGAACGTCGCCCCGCCCGCGCGCGGCGCCGAACAGCACCTCGGCCCGCCCGATGGTGGCCGCGAGCATCCGGACCTCCATGGGAACGCCGAGCAGCGCCTCGAGCTGCGCGCGCAGCGGGAACGCCCCCCATCCCAGATAGGGCGCTCCCCAGACATCGCCGGTCTCCGGGTTCACCTCGGCGGTGATCATGACGAACCCGCCGAGCAGGCGGCTCCGGTCGGGCGCGTGGGCGCCGGTCAGGCGCCGGCATTCCTCCGCCAGGCGCAGCACGAGGCCTTCGGCGTCCGCCACCGGCTCGAACTGGAAGTCGGCGCTGCCGATCACGTTCCGTCCGATATCCGCCAGGGCGACGGTCTGGACGGTCGGCGCGATGACGATCCCCAGCACCTGGCCGCCGCGCGGATCGACGGTCAGCGGCCGGGACCGCCCGCCCGGCCTGACCGGGCCTTCATCGGGCGCTTCGGGGCGTTCGCGCACCAGCCCGAAATCGATCATGCGCCGGGCGATGCGCGAAACCTGCGCCGGATCGAGCCCGATGCGGGGGGCGATCTCGCTGCGGGAGACCGGGCCCCTCAGCACCACTTCCCGGAGGAAGGCGCTTTCGCTTTCCCGGCCTCTGTCGCGGGCCGTCTGCGGAGCTCTGGCCATCTCAGGCCACCTGTCCGGAATCGCGCGCGAATTCTTCCTTGAGCCAGCTGACGAACGCTCTCACCTCGGGCTTCCGGCGCACCGACCGCCGCGTCCGGATCCAGTACCCGTCCTCGGTCGCCAGGCATTGCGGGATCGGGCGCACCAGACGCCCGTCGTTGAGGTCGCCGCGCGCTATGGTGGAATTCAACAGGATCGCGCCCTTGCCCTGCCTGACCGCCGAGAGCAGCAGCCTGGCGGTCAGGGTGGGGCCGCTCACGGTATCGGCGCCGCACAGGCCGACCGCCTCCATGAAGGCCCGCCAGTCGGGCCAGTTCCAGCTGTTTCCGGGGTCCTCCCGGTTCAGCAGCGTGGCGCCCGAGAGGCCGGGGCCCGGACAGGAACGCGGAGCGCATACGGGGAATATCTCTTCCGCGCCGCTCAGGCGCTCGGCGAACGAATCGGAATCGTCCTCGTAGCTTCCCCAGTCGATGACGATCTCGTCACGGGCCGAGACATCCACCCGCTCGCGGGAATCGACGAGGACGATCCGGGTCTCGGGCCGCAGCGCGCTGAACCGCTCCATCCTGGGGAACAGCCAGGCCGTCGCGAAGATGGGCGGCAGGACGATTCGCAGAGCCTGGCCGTCGAGCGGCCGATGCAGCCGGTCGACGGCGTCGGCGATATGAGAGAAACCCTCGGACAGCCCTCCGGCCAGCGCGCGTCCGTCCTCGGTCAGCTGCATCTGCCGGCCGTTGCGCCTCACCAGGGGCAGGCCGAGATATTCCTCGAGGTTCCGGATCTGGTGGCTTACCGCGCTGCCCGACACGGCAAGCTCGGCGGCGGCGGCGGCCATCGATCCGTGCTGCGCGAAGACCTGAAAGGCGCGCAGGGCGTTGAGGGGAGGCATCTGCATCGGAATCGGTTCCTCGGTTACGGCCCCTCGAATTGGGGCAAAACTCCCGATAAATCAGGTAGTTGACATACTTCTTTCCGCCCCAATAGATGAATTTATCTCAAGTGTACCTGAGAATTTCTCACTTGTATCGCGATTCCCCGCAGTCTATCGGTTGCGTCGTTCAATTTATTAGTTGAGCTGCTCAATCAATTGTCCCCGTGATGACAGTGAGCAAAGTGAACACAGAATGAGGGTATCGTGAGCCCCAGTCAATACAGTCTGCAACGGTCGGGCCGGGCAACCGCGCCGGACCTCACCGGGTCCAGCGGCGGGCGGGGAATTCAGGCCGCGGCCCGCTCGTGTGCGGTCCCCTGCCGCGGAACCGGGACCGATCGCGGGCGCGTTCGCGGCACCGCAGGCTCCGATTCGCCAGCCCGTTCCGCGCGAATCGCTCCCCCGCGGCAGGGGCCAGGAGACATGCCCCGCCGCACGGATAGTCCCGACGGGACCCGCGGAGCCGCGACCCCGATAGCTCCCGGTGCCGCGGCGCAAGCCGGCGATCGGGCTCGTCCGGGGCGCGCCGAACGCGCCGCCCGACCGGCCGGTCGCGCGATGGAACCGGTTTCCCTTCCGGCCTTCTGGCGCGGCCGGCGGGGCTCCGTCGCGGTCGAGACCGCCATCGCGGTCGCGCTCCTGGTAATCGCCTTCGCCGGCGTCATGCAGATCGTCCACTCGGTCTGGGTTTCCGACCGGATGGACCGGGCGGCCCGCTCCGCGGCCCGGGCCATCGCATTCACGCCCGGCGCGGAGGCGGCTTCCCTGCCCGGGCTCGCCTGCGCGGCGATCCGGAAGGAGCTCGACTTGGGCGAGGCGTTCGACTGCGGGACCACGCTCTCCGTCACGATCGAGAACGGCCTCGCGCCCGGAAGCCTCGCCGGCGAGGCGGGCTCCGACCCCGGCGGCACGGCCGGCGAACTGGTCCGGGTCCGCATCGCGTGGAGCGGCGGGCCGTGGAACCCGGGAATGCTCGTGTCCGGCGACGATGCGGACTCCCGGCCGGTCGCGACCGCGATCGCGCGCCGCGAGCCGATCGAGGGGAGATAGGCGATGCGGATCGGGAATTGCACCCGCGGCCGCCGGGCGGAGATCGGCGCGATCCGCGCCGCGGCCGCGAAACGCCCGCCGCCGGCCGACGCCGCGAAGCCGGGCCCGTTCGTGAATTCCGCTACCCGCCCCTGCGGGCCGGTCCGCCGACCCCCGCCAACCAACAGATGGAGGTTCCATAGCGCAGGAACACCGAGAATTTCTCCCCGACGACCGTGCTGGACGGATCTCCAGCGAACCAGGCAATTCGAACAAGAGGCCAGATCGATGAAAACTCGTCACATCTCGCGGCGCTTCCGCCGCTTCGCAAGGGCCAACGAGGCCGTTTCCGCGCTCGAATACGCGATTCTGGTGGGGGTGATCACCGTCGGCGTCGGCGTGGCTCTCCTCACGTTTAGTACGGCCATCCAAGAGGCCATCAAGGGTGTCGGCGACGGGGTTAAGTCAACGACAAGCAAACTCGATGGCAAAGAAATCGATCCAGATAGCGAGTGAATAATCTCGGGTCTCCGGCTGGCCGGCCATCGCCCCCAGGGACGATGGCCGGCGCACCCCTCCGGTGATCGCCCGACACCCCGATGGCCGGGACCGATTCCCCGCCGCACCGGGAACCAACGTCATTCGGCGGCGTCGGCGAACACGCCAGGCGAACGCCCCACCTCACCGATGGCACAGCCCAATTCGGACATGACCCTCGCCCCCATCCCATCCAGCCCCGATTTCCGGGCAATGACGTCCCGCGAGCAGGCTGAGCAGGCCGATCGTGAGGACGTGCGTACGCTCGGCACCGGAATCGGCGCTGGATGGGCGACGGCGATGCGCGTTTCGTCCATCGTCCGGCGGTCATCCGGAATATTGCGATTCCAGCCCGGAAGCGAGTCGGGTCGGGCGGCATTCATTCGGTCCCCCGCGCGGCGGCCGGGCTTGCCGCCTGTCTGGCTCTATGGCGCCGTCGTCCTCACGGGCGCCTGGCTGATATTCTGGGTTCAGCCCCTGGCGGTGCGCGGTGTCCTGCCGGTCCTCGGGGGTTCGCCCGCGGTGTGGAACACCGCCATGGTGTTCTTCCAGGCGGCACTGCTCGGCGGCTACGCCCTGGCCCACTGTCTCGCCCGCTGCGCGGCACCTCGCGCGCAACTCCTGGCGATCGCCGCGCTCTGGGCCGGGATCGCGCTCTCCGCTCCGGTCGGCGCCGTCAGGCTCCTCGGCGAGACGCCCGACGGCCTTCCGCCCACGCTGTGGCTGCTTGCAACGCTTGCCGGCTCGCTCGGGCTGGCCTTCGTTGCCGTCTCGACCCTGACCCCGCTTGTCCAGCACTGGCTCGCGCGCGCCGGTACCGGGGCTGCCTCGGCCGATCCCTACTTTCTGTACTCCGCCTCGAATGCGGGCTCCGCCGGCGCGTTGATCGCGTTTCCCTTCGTTATCGAACCTCTCCTGGGGCTGACCGGCCAGGCGTGGCTGTGGAGCGCCGCGGCCCTGATGCTTGCGCCCGTCCTGTTCCTCCTGTGGCGACCGGCCGCGAATGGCGGGTTCCAGGCCCGGGACGTTCGGCGCGACGCCGAACCGCCCGGTCGCGGCGCCGCCGGGGCGCTGCCGGTCGGGCGCATTCTCGCGTTGTCCGCGGTGCCCAGCGCGCTCCTGCTCGGTGTCACGCGCTACGTCACCACGGATGTCGCCGCGGTACCGCTTCTGTGGATCCTGCCGCTCGGCCTCTACCTCGCCACCTTCGTCCACGCATTCGCGCGCCGGCCGGCCGTCCCGCAACCCCTCCTCGCCCGTCTCGTGGCGCCGGCCCTCATCGCGCTGGCGATCCTCTATCTCCTCAACCGCACGGTTCTCGTGTTCGGACTGGCCCACCTCCTCGTGTTCGTCCTGGCCGCGCTCTACTGCCACGGCGAGCTGGCCCGGCTCCGCCCGCCGGTCGCCGGTCTCACCCGGTTCTACCTGCTGGTCTCCACCGGCGGGCTGATTGGCGGGATGCTCGTCGCGCTCGTGGCGCCGGCGATCTTCGTCGATGTCTACGAGTATCCGATCGCCCTCGCGCTGGTCGCCGCCCTGCTGCCGAGGGGGGCGGAGGCGCCGCGGCGCGTCCACTACATCGCCGCGGGGGCTGCGCTCGCGGCGGTCGTGGCTGGTCTCGTTGGATTGCTGGACGGCTTCGGGCAGGGCGGGGAAAACGGCCTGTCGGGGTTCTCGACCGGCCTCTGCCTGATAACGGTCGTGCTCTGCGCGCCCGGCCTCCTCGTCCTGCGTCCGCGGCCGGCCCTGCTGGCGGCGGCGCTCCTCGCGGTGCTCATGGCGCCGACCCTGATCGCGCGCCATGGCGAGGCCCATGTCGCGCTCGAGCGTACCTTCTTCGGCACCTACCGCGTCACGGAGTCCGGGGGGCTTCGTTCATTCTACCACGGGACGACGCTGCACGGCGCCGAGCTGCGTCTGCCGGACGGCAGCGTCGAGAGCCGCACCACCTATTACGCGCCGGATACGCCCTACGGCGACGTCATGGCCGGGCTTGCGCGCCGCCCCGGCCCGCTCGTGATCGGCCTCGCGGGTCTCGGAACCGGCTCGCTCGCATGCTACGCACGCCCCGGCGACGAGATTCGCATCTACGAGATAGATCCCGCCGTCGTCCGCCTTGCGCGGACGCATTTCGCCGCGCTCCGCGACTGCGCACCCGATGCGTTCGTCGGGATCGGCGACGCACGGCTGCTGCTCGCCCGCGATCCGGCATCGTTCGATTTCCTGACCGTGGATGCCTTCAGCTCGGACGCGATCCCGGTCCACCTGCTTACCCTGGAAGCGTTGCGCATCTACCTCCGCGTCCTTGCCCCGGAGGGCGTCCTCGCGGTCCACATCTCCAACCGGCACATCGATCTCGAGCCGGTCATCGCGGCGCTCGCCGCCCGCACCGGGCTGGCGGCGCGCAGCAAGCGCTACTCGGCCCCGCCAGCGCTGCGGAAGAGTCAGGCTTCGAGTTCCTCGCACGTCGTCGTGCTCGCCCGCGATGAGGAAACGCTCCTTGCGCTCGGTCTGGACGAGGGCTGGGTTCCGCTCGGAACGCCCGACCGAGTGCGGCTGTGGACCGACGATTACACGTCGCTCGTTCCGCTGCTTCGCTGGTGGTAGTGCGGCGACGGACGCGTGGAAAACTCGATGGGCCTTCATCCGCAAGAAAACGTTCCCCGCCCAGCGCGAGTGCCGGGCGCCAGCGCGGTTGCGCTCGAGGAGCGGCGGGGCTCTGCCCCTCCGGCCGGCGCCGCGTCCGCTCGGGCCGCGACCCGGCCGGCAACGCATGACATGACGCTCCAGCCCTCTCCGGACGACTTCTCCCTTCCGGGCGGAAGACCGAGTGAGCCGGCGAATCCGTCCGACGCGGATTTCGAGAGCGTGCTGATGGAGGGTCTGTCGGAGCCGGTGAGCGCATCCTCGGCGGATGCCGGATGGGCCGATCTTCCGGACTTGTCCCCGCCGTCCCCGGGGGCGTCGACGGAACCGGAGGCCGACGACGGGGAGCCGGCAACCGACGAAGCCGACATGGACCTCGAGTCCATGCTGCTGGGCGGGCTCTCGGACGCGCCCTCGGTGTCGTCCGAAGACGCCGACGCGCCCGCCCCGGAGCCGGAAGACGAACCCGGGCCCGAGCCGGAGAGCGCCGCCCCCGAACCCGGCGAATCGCCGGCCGGGCTGGACACGGATTTCGAGGACGCGCTGCTCGCCGGCCTCTCCGGGGAAGCGGCCTTGTCACCCGGGAACGGGGACGCTTCGGAGTCCCCGGCCCCCGGAATCCCGCCGGACCCGCCGCCCGATGCCGGAAGCGAGGAAGGCCCGCAAGACTTTCGCGCGGATTTCAGGTCGGAAGACCCACCGGAAATCGGCCATCCGGACGCCTCTTCCATGGATTTCGGCGATCCTCTGACGAGCCTGCCTCCGGTCTCTTCGATCGGAGAAGCGGTTCCCGAGCCGGTATTCGACCCGAACCCGCCGGAGGCCGGCGACCTCCCGGCCCCTGAGGTCGGCGCCCCCGCCGGAGACTTCCTGCCGGGCGCGGCGCCCGACCGTCCGGTGGCGGCGCTCGCCTTCGCCGCGGATCCCGAGACCGAGACCGCCTTGCGCCAGGGTCTGCTGCGCTTCGAGGATAGCTGGCCCGATCGCGAGGATCCGCAGGTCTGGCCGGGAGGCTTGCGCGCCGCGGTCGCCGCGCTCGCCGACGGAAATGCGACGGGTCTGGTCATTGTCGATATCGACGGTATCGCCTACCCGGCGGGCGCCATGCATGAGCTCGCCGAGGTCTGCGAGGTGGGCACCGCGGTGATCGCGGTCGGCTCGGACGATTCCGCCCGGACGAGCCGCGAGATACTGCTCGCCGGGGTGAGCGACTACCTCGTCAAGCCGGTCGCCCCTGCGGCGCTCCGCGAGGCGGCCCTGCGCGCGGCGGCAGGGGCGAGGGGATCGCGCGATCGCGGCTGCGTCGCCGGGTTCGCGGGCACCGGCGGCAGCGGCGCGACGACGCTGGCCGCCGCGACCGCGCTGCACGCGGCCGGACAGGGGCGTTATGTGTCGATCCTGGACCTGAACCGCTCGGTCTCGCCGATCGGTCTGCTGCTCGACGTCGAGCCCGCGCCAGGCCTCGACCAGGTCTTCGAGGTGGCCGGCAGGTCGCCGCCGGACCCGAAGCTGCTCGACGGCGTGCGGGCCGAGCGCTCGGAGCGGATTTCGGTCTACGCCTACCGACCCGGCTCGGCCCTTCCCCCGGTTCCCTCGATCCCGGCGCTGGACTGGCTGCTCGACCAGCTGCGGCAGCGTTCGCAGCTCGTGCTGGTCGACGGGCTGGACGATCCGGCGACCGGTTTCGATCTGCTGGACGAGCTGGACCTCCGCGTCGCGGTCGTCGAGCCGACCGTCTCCGGGGCGGCTCGCGCGGCGCGCATGGTCGATCTGCTGGGCCGAACCGCGCAGGTGCTGCTGGTGCAGAACCATACGAGGGCGTTTCGGACCGCCGCCGGAACGCGGCTGCTCGAGGATGCCGGGATCGCGGTTTCGCCGGACGCGGTCGTCCCGTTCGACCGGTCGCTGCCGGAGATCGCGGGGCGGGGCTGGCCGCGGGGCCGGCTTCCGCGCGGCCTCGGCAAGCCGGTGGCCGCGCTCGCCGCCCTCCCGTTCCCTCCCGCGCCCCGCGCGCCCGGGCCGCCCGCCGGGCGGCGCCGGGGGCCGCTCTCCCGCCGGCCCGCGGCAGGCCGGTGGCCGCGCTCGCCGCCCTCCTGTCCCTGCCGGGGCCCGGCGTGCCGGGCGCGGCCGCGGCGGAGGCCTGATCATGGCCGCGCGAGCTTTCGGGCGGCGGTCCCGCGCCGCGGGCGCAACGCCGGCGAGTGACGGCGAACCCGCCGCCCTGCCGACGGCGGTTGCCAGCCATGCCGCGTCCCGGCCGGCCCCCTCGGCGGAGGCTTTCATCTCCGAGATCGTGGCGAAGGTCCATCCGGTGATCGTCAAGTCGCTCGACATGACGAAGATCTCGACGCTCAGCAACGAACAGCTCGCGGGCCAGCTCCTCCAGTTTCTCGGCACCGACGAGGCCGGCGTCCCCGACCTCAGCCCGCTCGACCGCCAGAAGGCGGTCACCGAGCTCGTGCACGACATCAAGGGGCTGGGGCCGATCGAACCGCTGCTCCACGATCCGCTGATCTCCGACATCCTGATCAACGGCATGGACTCGACCTATGTCGAGCGGGGCGGGCGCCTGGAACGGGTCGATATACGGTTTCGCGACCGCCAGCATCTTCTTCATATCGCGCAACGGATCGCCGGCCGGGTGGGGCGCCGGATCGACGAATCGAGCCCCATGGTCGACGCCCGCCTCGAGGACGGCTCGCGCGTCAACATCATAATTCCGCCTCTTGCGCTCGACGGCGCCGCGATCTCGATCCGGCGCTTCGTGATGAGAGGCGTGAGCCTCGAACAGATGGCCGAACGACAGGTGCTGTCTCCGGCGATGGCGGAGCTGTTCCGCATCGGGGTCAAGGCGCGGCTCAACATCCTCATCAGCGGCGGCACGGGCGCCGGCAAGACGACGTTCATGAATGCGCTGTCCAAGGAGATCGACCACAGCGAACGCCTGGTCACCATCGAGGACGCGGCGGAGCTGCAGCTCCAGCAGCCGCATGTGATCCGGCTCGAAACGAGGACGATGAGCGCGGAAGGCACCGGCCGGGTGACCATGCGCGACCTGCTGGTGAACACGCTCAGGATGCGCCCGGACCGGATCATCGTCGGCGAGGTGCGCGGCGGCGAGGCGCGGGAAATGCTCCAGGCCATGAACACCGGCCATCCCGGATCCATGTGCACCCTGCACGCGAACAACCCGCGCGAAGCGCTGACGCGGATGGAAAACATGCTGATGATGGCGGGCGGCGAGATGCCGCTTCCGGCGCTCAGGCGCCAGATCGCCTCCAGCGTGGACATGGTGGTTCAGCTGGCGCGCCTCCGATCGGGCCATCGCTGCGTGACCAGCGCCACGAACGTGGTCGGCATCGAAAACGACATCGTCACCACCGAAGAGATATGGCGCCGCAGGCCGGGCGAGGCGGAGCACGTGTTCGAGACCTCCGGGCGGCAGCCGGCCTGGATGCCCGCGGTCGATGCGATCGATCTGCGCGAGCCGCTGCTGGCCGCGCTGCAGGCCGATCCGCGGATCGGGGAGGACGAGCTTTGAGCGGCCCGATCCTCCTGCTTGCAGCCGGCGCGGCGGTCTCGCTTCTCGGCACGGCGCTGTTCCTCCTCCTGGGCCGCCGCGACAAGGGCTTCCGGAGCCGGCTCGACCGCGTCGCGGCGCCGCTCGCCGCCGCCGCGGGTGCCGAGGATGGCGCCGATACCGACATCTTCCGCGCCGTCGACGGCGGGCTGCGACTGGGCGGGGTCGGCCGCTTTCTGGAATCCCGCTACCCGCTGCTCGACGCGCGGCGGGTGCTGCCGCGCGCGGCCATCGCCGGCCTGCTCGCGGCGGCTGGGGTCTGGCTTTCGATGTGGTTCCTCCGGGTCCCGGACGGGTGGTGGACGATGCCGCTCGCGGCTTTCGGCGGGGCGGGCGCGATGTGGTACGCGATGTCGTGGATGCAGGCGCGCCGCGCGGACGAGTTCTCGCGCCAGTTTCCCGAGATCGTCGACCAGATCGTGCGGCTCTCCGCCGCGGGCGTGCCGCCGCTGGAGGCGATCGCGGTGGTGGCGGAGGATGCGCGCGAACCGGTGAGACCGGTGCTGCGCAATGTCTGCGACGGGCTGACCGGGGGGCTCGACGCCGATAGCGCGCTGGTTGCCGTGGCCCGGCGCGTGCGGCTCGCCGAGTTCACCCTGTTCACCGCGGTCATCCGGCTGCAGCGCCGCGCGGGGGGCGGCGTCTCGAGCTCCTTCGCCAATCTCTCCGCCGCGCTGCGCGGGCGCCGGAGCACGGCGCTCAAGGCGCATGCCTCGACCGCGCAGACCCGGCTCACGCTGCTGGTGCTGGCGGTGATGCCGGGCATCGTCCTGGCGGCCCAGTATTTCATCTCGCGGGAATCGGTCGAGATCCTGTTCGACCCCGAGGGGGGGGTCCTGCTGCTCCGGATCGGCGTCGGGCTGATCGTCTTCGGCCTGCTGGCCGCGCGGGCGATGGCCGCGCGGATCGAGAAATAGGGAGGCGCCGATGCCCGAATCGCTGTTGCCGGTTGCCGCCCTCGCCGCGGGCGTGCTGTTCCTGCTGGCGGTCGCCCCGATCGTGTTCCGCGAGACGCAGCGGACGCGCGCGCTCGACCGGCGGCTCGCCCCGCTCCGCGAGCAGGCCGCGTCGGGCCTGGCGGCGCCCGACGCCTCGCCGCTGGCCGCCCCGGGAT
Organism: Defluviicoccus sp. bin129; assembly: GCA_002239065.1. Taxonomy (GTDB): domain Bacteria; phylum Pseudomonadota; class Alphaproteobacteria; order MPNO01; family MPNO01; genus MPNO01. The sequence continues at coordinate 81,189 of MPNO01000013.1, forward strand.
CGTTGCGGCAATTCGGCTCCGCGCTGGTTCGCGTCGGCTCCATGCTGGTCCCGGTCGGCGCCGCGGAACGCGAGAAGCTCGCGGGCATGTTGCGGGCCGGCGGCTTCGCCCGCCACGACGCGCTGTCGATCTTCCTGTCGGTCAAGTTCGCGACGGCGTTCGCGCTGGCGGCTGGCGCCGGGCTGTGGGCCGCGGGCTCCCCGATGGTGAGCCGGTACGCGATCCTGGTCGCGCTCGCCGCGCTCGCGGGGTTCGTCATCGGCGGCGTCCTGCCGGAATATGCGCTGCGCGCGCGTATCGCCCGGCGCGTGAGAAGCATGACCTCGGCCATTCCCGATGCGCTCGACATGCTGGTCATGTGCCTGGAAGCGGGGCTGACGGCGGAGCGGGGCATCCTGACGGTGGCCGAGACGCTGGCGCCGATCGAGCCCGGCCTCGCCGCCGAGTTCCGCCAGATCGAGGTCGAGCTCCGTCTCGGCTCCGACAAGCGCACGGTGCTCACCGAGTACTGGCGGCGCACCGAGATCGACGGGCTGCGCGACTTCGCGATGGCGCTCATCCAGGGCGACCGCTACGGCACGCCGCTGTCGCAGTCGATGAAGAGCATCGCGGCCGACCAGCGGCTCCAGAAGGCGGCGCGCATCCAGGCCCAGGCCGAGCGGCTGCCGGTGCTGATGACGCTGCCGATGCTGCTCTTCGTGGTGCCCGGCACCATGCTGCTCGTGGCCGGACCGGCGGTGATGAGCGCGCTCTCCAATCTCGGCAATATCGGCAACATTGGCGGTCAGTGACATGCGGGACAGGCGTGCATCGTTTCTCTTCCGGCTGGCTGCGGTCCTGGCCGCCGCCGCGTTCCTCGCACCCGGCGCGCGCGCCGAGGAGCCGATCTCGCCGATCCCGGAGACGGTCGACGTGAACCCGGAGAAGGTGAATCTCGGCCGCCAGCTGTTTCATGACCCGATCCTGTCGAAGGACGGCACGATTTCCTGCGCGAGCTGCCACGACCTCGCCACCGGCGGGGACGACGGGCGCAGGATTTCGCTCGGGGTCGACGACAAGCCGGGCAAGGTCAACTCGCCGACCGTGTTCAACGCGGGCATGAACTTCAAGCAGTTCTGGGACGGCCGCGCGCGCACCCTCGAACACCAGATCGACGGGCCGGTGCAGTCCGCCTTCGAGATGGGGAGCCTGTGGCCCGACGTGATCTCGAGGCTCTACAAGGACGACGACTATCCCGGGATGTTCAAGACGATCTATCCCGGCGGCATCGACCGCCGGAGCGTGAAGAACGCGATCGCCGAGTACATCAAGTCCCTGACCACGCCCAACAGCCGCTTCGACCGCTGGCTCAAGGGGGACAGGAAGGCGCTCAACGCGCAGGAAAAGCGCGGCTACGCGCTGTTCAAGGACTATGGCTGCTCGTCCTGCCACCAGGGCGCCAATGTCGGCGGCAACATGTTCCAGGTGTTCGGCGTCCTCAACGACTACTTCAAGAAACGGGGCGACATCACCGAGGCCGATCTCGGCCGCTACAACATCACCGGAAACGAAGAGGACCGGCACGCCTTCAAGGTGCCGAGCCTCCGCATGGCGGCGATGACCGCCCCCTACCTGCACGACGGGAGCGCCAAGACGCTGCGCGACGCCGTCGATGCGATGTTCGAGTTCCAGCTCGGCCGCGAGGCGCCCGACAGGGACAAGGACGACATCGTCGCGTTCATCAAGACGCTGGCAGGCGAACACGAGGAGCTATCCCCATGAGAACCGGCGCTGTCATTCTCGGCACCTGCGTCTCCGCCGTCCTGCTGGCGGCGGCGGGCGTCCTCTATCTGCTCGCGCAGAACAACGGTTCGGAGCATTACCGCAAGTCGATCGATCTGGTCCGCCAGATCCAGCTGGTGTCGTCCGACTGGAGCATGGAGGTCACGCGGGTCAGGTCGAACCCGCTGGCGGACTTCGATTCGCTCGCCGCCTTCATCCCCCGCATGGCGCGGCTCAAGGAGAGCCTCTCCGACACCGCCCAGCGCATCCCCGGCCTCCCCGACCGGCTTGCAAGCGACATCCAGGCCTATCTCGCCGCCATCGAGGCGCGGGAGGAGCGCGTCGAGCGCTTCAAGACCGGCTACGCCGTGGTGCGCAACTCGAACCGCTACCTGCCGATCGCGGCCGCGAACGTTCTGAGCCAGGCCCGCGATACGAATGACGAGAAGCTCGCCGCCAGCATCTCGGCGCTGACCCGGGACGTGAACCTCTATCTCGCCACACCTACCGAAATCGCGCAGTCCCGCATCGCTTCCGGGATCCGCAAGCTCCGCGAGGCGAGCGTCGCATATCCCCCGGCGCTCGCCAACGCGCTCGCCAACCTCTATTCGCACGCCGAGGTCCTGGTCGCCAAGCAGGGGCCGACGGAGCAGCTCTTCGCCCAGGCCACCTCCGCCGACATCTCCGATCTGACCAACCAGCTGAGCGACGCCATGGAGTTCGAGGTCGGCAAGCGGGAGGCGCTCGCCTCCTGGTACGAGCGCGGCATGCTGGCGGTATTCGCCCTGCTGGTCCTGTTCTGGATCCTGCTCGCCCTGCAGCAGAGGATGCGGGGCGGGACGGCGGACGCCCGGGTCGCCGCTCGCATGGCGGCGGCCGAGCTCGAACCCGCGCCCGAGGCCGCGGCGGCCGCCGCCGCCGGCGCCGCCGAATCGGTTGCGGAAGCCGGCCCGGCCCCCGTTCCCGCGGCATCCTCCGCGCTCGATGCCGGGTCCCGGGCGCCGCCCGCCCCCGCCCCGGAATCGCCCCGGCACACCGAAGCCGACGCCGCGCTGCTTCACGGCTTCGTGGTCAAGTCGCTGGCCGGAATCCTCGCCGCCTCCGCCGAGGAAGTCTCCGGGCGGATGGACTATCTGCGCCGCACCCAGCAGCGCATCCGGGATGCGGTCGGCGACGGCGGCGCGGTCGCCGGTCTCGACAGCGAGGTCGATGTCGAGGAAGAGATCGAGACCGTCGGCGGCATCGCGATGAACGTGCGCCAGCGGATGAACGCCATCGCCGATCTCGCGCGGCGCCTCGATTCCTTCGCCGGCGCGCCGGCCAACCATGTCGACCGCGGCATGATCGATCTCAACGCCTGCGTCGAGAACGCGATCGCGACCGTCGCGGCCGGGAGCGACGCGACGATCGTGAGCAATCTCGGCGACGTTCCCGAGATATTCGCGTCGACGGCGGATTTCGAGACGCTCCTCGGCGAGCTCCTCGACAACTCGATCGCCGCAGTCCGCGGCCTCGAGGACCGCAAGGGCATCGTCAAGGTCGACACCGCGCGCAAGGACGACGAGATCCTGATCACGATCATCGACAACGGCGCCGGCATTCCGCCCGAGCAGCGGGCGAACGTGTTCAAGCCGTTCTATACCTCGCGCGACGGCGCGATGGGCATCGGCCTCGCTTTCGCCGGCCATCTGGCGAGGAAGTATGACGGCGTCATCAAGATCAACTCGCTGCCGGGCCAGGGAACCGTCGCGCGCGTCACCCTGCCCGCCGGGATCGCGGCCCCGTGAACGCGCTCGACATACCCGACCGCCAGACCGCGCCGGGCCCGACCGGGACCGGCAGCGCTCTCGCATGGCCCGGGAGCGCTCCGAGGACCTCGCGGCGCCGCCGCGGCTCCGGCCTGCGGTCCCAGCTGGTCTCCAACGCGCTGCTCGCGGCCGGCCTGCCCATCCTGCTCACCGGCGGGCTCGCGGCCTTCCTGCTCGCCGGGAGTCCCGAGATCGCCGCGACCGGCCCCGGCGCCGGCCGGGAGGCGCCCAGCGAGGACGCGGCCCGCGCCGGTTCGGCCCTGCCCGTGGCCGCGGCGGCGAGCCGGCTGGACGGGTTCCTCGCCGCCCGCATCGCGGAGGCGAGAACATGGGCGTCGACTCGCGCCATCGTCGAGGCCGCCCGCGCGGCCGATCCCGGCCACACGCCGGAAGCCCCTGCCGGGCCCCCGGCCCGGGACGGCGGGCGCCGGGCGGCAAAGGGTCCGCACCCCTGGCCGGGAGCCGATTCGTTTCTTCATCGGCGGCTGGCCGAGTCGCCATGGCTGGAGCGGGCCTTCCTCACCGACCGGAACGGCTTCACCGTCGCATCGACCGGTCCCGCCGGCGCTGCCGGGCGGATCGGCGAGCGCTGGTGGCAGGCCGCGTGGAAGGACGGGATTGACGTGGACCCGGTGGATTACGACGAACCGGCCGGTCCGCGGCGGCTCGGCCTGGCGGTGCGTATCGAGGATCCCCGGGGCGGCGCGCCGCTCGGCGTCCTGAAGGCCGTGCTGGCAATCGAGCCCATCGGGACCATGGCCGCCCCTGCGGCGCCGCCGGTCCCGGCCGCAGGCGTCGAATCGGCGGCTTTGACCCGCACACCCGCCGAGCCGGAAGGTGCCGGCCGCGCACGCATGGTCAAGGCCAGGCCCCGCGCCCCCGGCCCGGGGGCGGCGACTGGGCGCTTTGCCCCCCCCCCCCCGCCGAGCCGGAAGGTGCCGGCCGCGCACGCATGGTCAAGGCCAGCGCCGGCGCCGACGATCGGAACGGGCTCCCCTTCCGAGCCGGGCCGGGTGCCGGGGCGACCGGGCTTCTGCGCGCCGGGGGCGGGCCGGCAAGCGAGGCATCGAACGCAGGCTCGTTCGCGTCCGCGCTCGACCGCCTCGGTCTCGGGCGGGACAGTCTGCGGAGCATCGTCGCCAGGATTCCCGATCCGGCCGTGCTGTCGGCCGGGATCGGGGACGCGCTCGCCGATCGGCGCATGCAACTCGCGCTGGCGCTGGGCGCGATCGCGCTGCTGAGCGCCCTCTTCGCCGCCATGCTCGCCAACGCCGCGGCGCGGCGCTACGCCGCGGCGATTCGCGCGGTGACCGAGATGGCCGAACGCTCCGCGCGGGGGGAGCGGGCGCGCGTGGCCGCGGTCGCGACCCCGCGCGAGACCCCCCGCCTCGGCGAAGCCGTGGATCGGCTGGCGCGTCGCTGCAACCGGGTCCGCGAGCCCCGCCCCGTGGTCGGC
>MPNO01000086.1 GCA_002239065.1 Defluviicoccus sp. bin129
TGCCCGAGGGCACGGAGATGGTGATGCCGGGCGACAACGTGTCGATGGATGTGGAGCTGATCGTCCCGATCGCGATGGACGAGGGGCTGCGCTTCGCCATCCGCGAGGGCGGGCGAACCGTCGGCGCTGGCGTCGTCGCCCAGATCATCGAGTAGCAGGCGTCAACCCGGAAACGGCGGGCACGACCCCAGGAGTGTAGCTCAATTGGCAGAGCACCGGTCTCCAAAACCGGGGGTTGTGGGTTCGAATCCCTCCACTCCTGCCAGCCGGTGCAGCGCCTGACGGGTGGCGAGGACAGTCGGAGCGACATGGCGAAAATCAGCCCCATCGAGTTCATCCAGCAGGTCCGGCGCGAAGCCGCGCGGGTGACCTGGCCGAGCCGGCGGGAGACCCTGGTGACCACGGTGATGGTGTTCATCTTCGTCGCCCTGGCGGCGGTGTTCTTCTTCGCCGTGGACCAGGTCCTGTCGGTCGCGGTCCGCGCGGTACTGGGGCTCGGGGGCTAGGCGATGACGACGCGCTGGTACGTGATCCACGTCTATTCCGGGTTCGAGAACAAGGTCGCCCAGTCGATCCGCGAGCAGGCGGCGCAGAAGCATCTCGACGACATGTTCGACGACGTGCTGGTGCCGACCGAGGAGGTGGTGCGGATGCGGCGCGGCGCCAAGGTGCGCGCCGACCGCAAGTTCTTCCCGGGCTACGTGCTGATCAAGATGGAGCTGACCGACGAGACCTGGCATCTGGTGAAGGACACGCCGAAGGTCACCGGCTTCCTCGGCGGCGGCGGGCGCGGCAAGCCCTCGCCGATCTCCGAGGCCGAGACCCAGCGCATCCTGCGCCAGGTCCAGGAAGGGGTGGAGCGGCCCAAGCCCTCGATCACCTTCGACGTCGGCGAGCAGGTCCGGGTCAGCGACGGTCCCTTCACCTCGTTCAACGGCACGGTGGAGGAGATCGACGAGGAACGCGCCAGGCTCAAGGTGGCGGTGTCGATCTTCGGGCGCTCGACCCCGGTCGAGCTCGAATACGCCCAGGTCGAGAAGCTGTGACGGCGGGGCGGCAGGCGGCGAATAACTGAGGCGGCGGTCGAGATATGGCAAAGAAGATTGCAGGTTTGGTCAAGCTACAGGTGCCGTCCGGGCAGGCGAACCCGTCGCCGCCGATCGGCCCCGCGCTGGGCCAGCAGGGCGTCAACATCATGGAGTTCTGCAAGGCGTTCAACGCGCTCACGCAGAACCAGGAGCAGGGCGTGCCGATCCCGACGGTGATCACGGTCTATGCCGACCGCTCGTTCTCCTTCGAGACCAAGACCCCGCCGGCGTCCTATTTCATCAAGCAGGCGGCCCGGCTCGAAGCGGGTTCGCAGGAGCCCGGCCACACCATGGTGGGCGCGGTCCGCATGTCGCAGCTGCGCGAGATCGCGGAGAAGAAGATGGCCGACCTCAACGCCAACGACGTCGAGGCGGCGTGCAGGATGCTCGCCGGGACCGCGCGGTCGATGGGCGTGCAGGTGATGGAGTAAGCCGATGGCAGGCAAGGGAAAGCGCCTCAGCAACGCCTATGAGGGGATCGACCGGGAGCGGCTCTACGCCCTCGACGAGGCGGTCGGGCTGCTCAAGCGGCGGGCGAACACCAAGTTCGACGAGACCCTCGAGCTGTCGATGAATCTCGGGGTCGATCCGCGCCACGCCGACCAGATGGTGCGCGGCGTCGTCTCGCTCCCCAAGGGCACCGGCAAGGCGATCCGGGTCGCCGTGTTCGCGCGCGGCGACAAGGCCGACGAGGCGCGCGAGGCGGGCGCCGACCTGGTCGGCGCCGAGGAGCTCGCCGAATCCGTCCAGGGCGGGGCCATCGAGTTCGACCGCTGCGTGGCGACGCCCGACATGATGGCGGTGGTCGGCAGGCTGGGCAAGATCCTCGGCCCGCGCGGGCTGATGCCCAACCCCAAGCTCGGCACCGTCACCCAGGACGTCGCCGCCGCGGTGCAGGCCGCCAAGGGCGGCCAGGTCGAGTTCCGGGTCGAGAAGGCCGGCATCATCCATGCCGGGATCGGCAAGGCGAGCTTCGCCGAGGACGATCTGAAGGAGAACATCCGCGCGCTGGCCGACGCCGTGGTCAGGGCCAAGCCGAGCGGCGCCAAGGGGACATACGTCAAGCGCGCCGCGCTGAGCTCGACGATGGGCCCGGGCATCAAGCTCGACGTCCAGAGCGTGATCGGCGGCGCGTCGGGCTGATTGCGTTTGACCGCGCCGCCCGGCGGCGCGGCGAGGTCCGACCCGGGCGGCCGCCCGGGGAGGAGACCTGTCCGAGACTGCAGGCGCCGCCGGGCCACCGGCGGGTAAGCCCCGCACAGACAGGGGTCGCGAGTTCATCGGTTGCGCTCGTTCGGGGCGCGGGCGGCTCGGGCTTCTGGGACAGGAAGCCGGGCCCCTCCGGGGGTCCAGTCGCAACCCGACCGGCGGCCATGCCGGTCCGACAGGAGAGACGATCGTTGAACCGAGCGCAAAAGGTAGAACAGGTGGCTTCGCTCAACGCGCTGTTCGGCGCCGCGACGCTGGTCGTGGTGACCCGGCCGGTGGGCCTCACGGTCGCCCAGGCGACCGACCTCCGCCGCCGCATGGGCGATGCCGGGGCACGCTTCAAGGTGACCAAGAACCGGCTGACCAAGCTGGCGCTGGAAGGCACGGCGTTCGAGGGCCTGACCGGCCTGTTCGTCGGCCCGACGGCGATCGCCTATTCCGACGATCCGGTCGCCGCGGCCCGCGTCGCGGTCGACTTCGCGGACAAGAACGAAGCCCTCGACATCATGGGTGGCGGTCTCGGCGAGCAGGTGCTCGACGCCGAGGGCGTCACCGCGCTGGCCAGGCTGCCCTCGCTCGACGAGCTGAGGGCACGGCTGATCGGCATGATTCAGACGCCGGCGACCAGGGTCGCCGGCGTGCTTCAGGCTCCGGCGGGCCAGCTGGCCCGCCTCGCGGGGGCCTATGCGAACAAGGATGCGGCCTGACGGCCCGGCATCGGTATCAGAGAGGAGAAGCGATTATGGCTGCCAATCTTGAAAAACTGGTCGAGGACCTGTCGCAGCTCACGGTCATCGAGGCCGCCGAGCTGTCCAAGCTGCTTGAGGACAAGTGGGGGGTGAGCGCCGCCGCCCCCGTCGCGGTCGCCGCCGCGGCCCCGGCCGAGGGCGCCCCGGCCGAGGAGGAGAAGACCGAGTTCGACCTGATCCTGGTCAGCTTCGGCGAAAAGAAGATCAACGTGATCAAGGAAGTCCGCGCGATCACCGGGCTCGGGCTCAAGGAGGCGAAGGATCTCGTCGAGGGCGTGCCGAACCCGGTCAAGGAGGCGGTGAGCAAGGACGAAGCCGAAGAGATCAGGACGAAGCTCGAGGGCGCCGGAGCGACCGTCGAGGTGAAGTAGTTGGCCGCGCGCCCGGGGCGGGCGGCGCAGACGCCCGGCGGCATGCCGGCTGCGGCGCGCCGCGCCCCGGCGTTCGCGCCGCCGACGGCAATATCGATGGGTCCGAAAGATCGCTGCGCGCTGGATTGCGGCCCCCGCCGCATCGTCCCGCGCGCCTGAAGAGGTGGCAATGGCACAGTCCTTTACCGGTCGCAAACGCATTCGCAAGGATTTCGGTCGCATCCAGTCGGCGGCCGACATGCCGAACCTGATCGAGGTTCAGAAGACGTCCTACGACAAGTTCCTGCAGATGGACGTGGGCGCCGAGGACCGGACCGTCAGCGGGCTGCAGGAGGTGTTCCGATCGGTCTTCCCGATCTCCGACTTTTCGGAGAACGGGACGCTCGAATTCGTCAAGTACGAGCTCGAACCGCCGAAATACGACGTCGACGAATGCCAGCAGCGCGACATGACCTATGCCGCGCCGCTCAAGGTCACCCTCAGGCTGGTGGTCTTCGACGTCGACGAGGATACCGGCGCGCGCTCGGTCCGCGACATCAAGGAGCAGGACGTCTATATGGGCGACATGCCGCTGATGACGAATAACGGCACCTTCGTCGTCAACGGCACCGAGCGGGTTATCGTGTCGCAGATGCACCGCTCCCCCGGCGTCTTCTTCGACCACGACAAGGGCAAGACCCATTCGTCGGGCAAGTATCTCTTCGCCGCCCGGATCATCCCCTATCGCGGCTCCTGGCTCGACTTCGAGTTCGACGCCAAGGACCTGGTCCATGTCCGCATCGACCGGCGCCGCAAGCTGCCGGTCACCACGCTGCTGTTCGCGCTCGATTCGGAGGAGACCCGGACGCTCAGGGCGGAGCGCGCGGCGGCCGGCGCGGACCTCGCGCCGGAAGAGGTGCGCGGCATGAGCGTCGAGGAGTTGCTCGACTATTTCTACGACGCGATCGCCTATGAGCGCCTCGATGACGGCTGGAAGACCGGTTTCGAGCCGGATCGGCTGCGCGGCGCGAAGCTGATGAACGACCTGGTCAATGCCGACGACGGCGAGGTCGTCGCCGAGGCCGGGCGGAAGATGACGCCGGGCCTTGCGCGCCGGCTGGCCGAGGCGGGCGTCGGCCATCTCCGGGTCGGTGACGACGAGCTGGTCGGGCAGTATTTGGCCGAGGATTTGATCAACGAGGAGACCGGCGAGGTCTATTTCGAGGCCGGCGACGAGATCACCGAAGAGGCGCTGGCGGCGCTCGCGGAGGCCGGGGTCGGCGCGCTCAAGACCCTGTGGATCGACCACACCAATGTCGGCCCCTATATCCTCAACAGCCTCTCGGTCGACCGCAACCGGACGCGCGAAGAGGCGCTGATGGACATCTACCGGGTGATGCGCCCGGGCGAGCCGCCGACGCTGGACAGCGCGGAATCGATGTTCAACTCGCTGTTCTTCGATGCCGAGCGCTACGACCTCTCGGCGGTCGGCCGGGTGAAGATGAATGCCAGGCTCGCCCAGGAGACCGAAGATTCCGTGCGCACGCTGCGCAAGCAGGACATCCTCGCCGTGGTCAAGACGCTGGTCGAGCTGAAGGACGGGATCGGCGAGGTCGACGACATCGATCATCTCGGCAACCGGCGGGTGCGCTCGGTCGGCGAGCTGATGGAGAACCAGTACCGGATCGGCCTGTTGCGCGTGGAGCGCGCGATCCGCGAGCGCATGGGCTCGCTCGAGCTCGATTCGGTGATGCCGCACGATTTGATCAACGCCAAGCCGGCGGCGGCGGCGGTGCGCGAGTTCTTCGGCTCCTCGCAGCTCTCCCAGTTCATGGACCAGACCAACCCGCTGTCGGAGATCACCCACAAGCGCCGCCTGTCGGCGCTCGGGCCCGGCGGGCTCACCCGGGAACGGGCCGGCTTCGAGGTGCGCGACGTGCATCCGACCCATTACGGGCGGATCTGCCCGATCGAGACGCCGGAGGGGCCCAATATCGGCCTGATCAACTCGCTCGCGACCTTCGCGCGGGTCAACCGTTACGGCTTCATCGAGACCCCCTACCGCAAGGTCGTCGGCGGCAAGGTCACCGACGAGGTCCAGTACCTGTCGGCGATCGACGAGGGCAACTACACGATCGCCCAGGCGAACGCCAATCTCGACCGCAACGGCAAGTTCACCGACGACCTGGTGAGCTGCCGGCGCGGCGGGGAGTTCGTGCTCGCCCTGCCCGATTCGATCGGTTTCATCGACGTCTCGCCCAAGCAGCTCGTCTCGGTGGCCGCGGCGCTGATCCCCTTCCTCGAGAACGACGACGCCAACCGCGCCCTGATGGGGTCCAACATGCAGCGCCAGGCGGTGCCGCTGATCCGCACCGAGGCGCCGCTGGTCGGGACCGGCATGGAAGAGGCGGTGGCGCGCGGCTCGGGCGCCACCATCGTCGCCCGGCGCGGCGGTGTGGTCGACCAGATGGACGGCACCCGCATCGTCGTGCGCGCCACCGAGGAGACCTCGCTGTCGGCGCCCGGCGTCGATATCTACAACCTGCGCAAGTTCCAGCGTTCCAACCAGAACACCTGCATCAACCAGCGTCCGCTGGTGAAGGTGGGCGACCGGGTGAATTCCGGCGACATCATCGCCGACGGGCCGTCGACCCATCTCGGCGAGCTCGCGCTCGGGCGCAACGTGCTGGTCGCCTTCATGCCGTGGCACGGCTACAATTTCGAGGATTCCATCCTGATCTCGGAGCGCATCGCCCGCGAGGACGTCTTCACCTCGATCCACATCGAGGAGTTCGACGTGATGGCCCGCGACACCAAGCTGGGCCAGGAGGAGATCACCCGCGACATCCCGAATGTCGGCGAGGAGGCGCTGAAGAACCTTGACGAGGCCGGTATCGTCTATATCGGCGCCGAGGTGAATCCGGGCGATATCCTGGTCGGCAAGGTGACGCCGAAGGGCGAGAGCCCGATGACGCCGGAGGAGAAGCTGCTCCGCGCGATCTTCGGCGAGAAGGCCTCCGACGTGCGCGACACCTCCCTTCGGCTGCCGCCCGGGGTCAACGGCACGATCGTGGAGGTTCGCGTGTTCTCGCGCCGCGGGGTCGACAAGGACGAACGCGCGCTGGCCATCGAGCGCGAGGAGATCGAGCGCCTCGCCAAGGACCACCAGGACGAGCGCGCGATCCTCGATCGCAGCTATCGGGCGCGGCTCGGGGATCTGCTGGCCGGCGAGACGGCGGTCAGCGGGCCGGGAGACGCCGAGGCCGGGAGCCGCCTGAGCCTGGAGTCGCTGGCCGGGCATTCGGTGCGCGAACTCACCCGGTTCGTCGTCGAGAACGAAGCCGCGATGGCCGACCTCGAGGCCCTGAAGATGCAGTTCGACGAGAGCGAGAAACAGCTCCAGGACCGCTTCGACAACAAGGTCGACAAGCTCCAGGCGGGCGACGAGATGCCGCCCGGGGTGATGAAGATGGTCAAGGTCTATGTCGCGGTGAAGCGCAAGCTCCAGCCGGGCGACAAGATGGCCGGCCGGCACGGCAACAAGGGCGTGATCTCGAAGATCGTCCCGATCGAGGACATGCCCCATCTCGATGACGGAACGCCGGTCGATATCGTGCTCAACCCGCTCGGGGTGCCGTCGCGGATGAATGTCGGACAGATCCTCGAAACCCATCTGGGTTGGGCCTCGGCCGGGCTCGGCCGCAGTGTCGGCGAGACCCTCGACAAGGTGCTGCGCAACGGCAAGATCAACGCCATCCGCAGGCAGCTCAGGTCGATCTACGGCAAGACCGTGCATGACGGTGTGATCGCGGACCTGGACGACGACGAAATCATCGAGCTCGGCCAGAACCTGCGCTCCGGCGTGCCGATGGCGACGCCCGTGTTCGACGGCGCGCACGAGGCCGACATCGTCGAGGCGCTGGACATGGCGGGGCTCGATTCGAGCGGCCAGGCGCAGCTCTGGGACGGCCGGACCGGAGATCCGTTCGATCGCCCGGTCACCGTCGGCTACATCTACATGATGAAGCTGCACCATCTGGTGGACGACAAGATCCACGCCCGCTCGATCGGCCCCTACAGCCTGGTCACGCAGCAGCCGCTCGGCGGCAAGGCCCAGTTCGGCGGCCAGCGCTTCGGCGAGATGGAGGTCTGGGCGCTGGAGGGTTACGGCGCCGCCTACACCTTGCAGGAGATGCTCACCGTCAAGTCGGACGACGTGTCGGGCCGCACCAAGGTCTACGAATCGATCGTGCGCGGCGACGACACATTCGAAGCCGGCATACCGGAGTCGTTCAACGTTCTCGTCAAGGAGCTGAAGTCGCTCTGCCTCAATGTCGAGCTCAACCAGCGGTCCTGAGGGGCGGCGGGGCGCAATCGACGGACGGCAGGCAACTCGGCCACGCAAAGGATGAAGTCATGAATGAGCTCATCAACATTTTCGGGCAGATCGGCAACGCTCAGAGCTTCGACGAGATTTGCATTTCCATCGCCAGCCCGGAGCGCATCCGCTCGTGGTCCTATGGCGAGATCAAGAAGCCGGAGACCATCAACTACCGGACCTTCAAGCCGGAGCGCGACGGGCTGTTCTGCGCTCGCATTTTCGGTCCGATCAAGGACTACGAATGCCTGTGCGGCAAGTACAAGCGGATGAAGTATCGCGGCATCATCTGCGAGAAATGCGGCGTCGAGGTCACGCTCTCCAAGGTCCGCCGCGAGCGCATGGGCCATATCGAGCTCGCCGCGCCGGTCGCCCATATCTGGTTCCTCAAGTCCCTGCCGAGCCGCATCGGGCTGTTGCTCGACATGACGCTCAAGGACATCGAGCGGGTGCTCTATTTCGAGAACTTCCTCGTCATCGACCCCGGGATGACGCCGCTGGAGGCCAGGCGGCTGCTCTCCGAGGAAGACTACATGCAGGCCCAGGACGAGTACGGCGAGGACATGTTCACCGCCGGGATCGGGGCCGAGGCGCTGAAGACCCTGCTTTCGGCGATCGATCTCGACGAGGAGCGCACCCAGCTTCGCATCGACCTCAAGGAGACCCGCTCGGAGGCCAAGCGGAAGAAGCTGGTCAAGCGGCTCAAGCTGGTCGAGGCGTTCATCGATTCGGGCACCCGTCCGGAATGGATGATCCTCGACATCATCCCGGTGATCCCGCCCGAGCTCAGGCCGCTGGTGCCGCTCGACGGCGGCCGCTTCGCCACCTCGGACCTCAACGACCTCTACCGCCGGGTGATCAATCGCAACAACCGGCTCAAGCGGCTGATCGAGCTGCGCGCGCCCGACATCATCGTGCGCAACGAAAAGCGCATGCTCCAGGAATCGGTCGACGCGCTGTTCGACAACGGCCGGCGCGGCCGGGTGATCACCGGCGCCAACAAGCGCCCGCTCAAGTCGCTGAGCGACATGCTCAAGGGCAAGCAGGGCCGCTTCCGGCAGAACCTGCTGGGCAAGCGGGTCGACTATTCCGGGCGTTCGGTCATCGTGGTCGGCCCCGAGCTCAAGCTTCACCAGTGCGGCTTGCCCAAGAAGATGGCGCTCGAGCTGTTCAAGCCCTTCATCTATTCCCGGCTCGAGCTCTACGGCATGGCGAGCACCATCAAGGCCGCCAAGCGCATGGTCGAGAAGGAGCGGCCCGAGGTCTGGGACATCCTGGAAGAGGTGATCCGGGAGCATCCGGTGTTGCTCAACCGGGCGCCCACGCTGCACCGGCTGGGCATCCAGGCCTTCGAGCCGGTGCTCATCGAGGGCAAGGCGATCCAGCTCCATCCGCTGGTCTGCACCGCCTTCAACGCCGATTTCGACGGCGACCAGATGGCGGTCCACGTGCCGCTGTCGCTGGAGGCGCAGCTCGAGGCCCGCGTTCTCATGATGTCGACCAACAACATCCTGAGCCCGGCCAACGGCAAGCCGATCATCGTGCCCTCGCAGGACATCGTGCTCGGCCTCTACTACCTGACGCTGGAACGGGAGGGCGAGAAGGGCGAGGGCATGGTGTTTTCGAGCATCGGCGAGCTCGAACAGGCGCTCGATACCGGCGCCGTCGACCTGCACGCCAGGTGTCAGGTCCGCATCGAGGGGGTCGACGCCCAGGGCACGCCCGTCCGGGTGCGGCTCGAATCCACGCCGGGCCGCGCGCTCCTGACCCAGATCCTGCCGCGCCATCCCGATGTCAGCACCGCGCTGCTGAACCAGCTCCTGACCAAGAAGGAGATCTCCAACGTCATCGACATCGTCTACCGCCATTGCGGCCAGAAGGAGACGGTGATCTTCGCCGACCGGCTGATGGGGATGGGCTTCGCGCATGCCTGCAAGGCGGGCATTTCGTTCGGCAAGGACGATCTGGTGATCCCGCAGGCCAAGGAATCGCTGGTCCACGACACGCATGACGCCGTCAAGCAGTTCGAGCAGCAATACCAGGAAGGGCTGATCACCCAGGGAGAGAAATACAACAAGGTGGTCGACGCCTGGTCGCGCTGCGCCGACATGGTGGCCGAGAAGATGATGGAGGGGATCTCCAACCCCGAGCCCGGCCAGCCGGTCAACTCGGTCTACATGATGGCCCATTCCGGGGCGCGGGGCTCGGCCGCCCAGATGAAGCAGCTCGCCGGCATGCGCGGGCTGATGGCCAAGCCCTCCGGCGAGATCATCGAGACGCCGATCATCTCCAATTTCAAGGAGGGGCTGACGGTGCTCGAATATTTCAACTCCTCGCACGGCGCGCGCAAGGGGTTGGCCGACACCGCGCTCAAGACGGCGAATTCCGGCTATCTCACGCGGCGCCTCGTCGACGTGGCGCAGGACTGCACGGTTATCGAGGAGGATTGCAGCACCCGGGAGGGGCTGACCGTCCGCGCCGTGGTCGATGGCGGCGAGGTGCTGGAGACCCTGGCCGAGCGGGTGCTGGGCCGCTGCTCCGCAACCGAGATCCTCGACCCGTTGAGCGGCGAGCAGCTGGTGGACGCCGGTACGCTGATCGACGAGGCGGTGGTCGAGATCATCGACCGGGCCGGGATCGAATCGGTGAAGATCCGCTCGGTGCTCACCTGCGGGTCCAAGGGCGGCGTCTGCGCCTCCTGCTACGGGCGCGACCTCGCCCGCGGCACGCGCGTCAATCTCGGCGAAGCGGTCGGAATCATGGCCGCCCAGTCGATCGGCGAGCCCGGCACGCAGCTGACCATGCGGACCTTCCATATCGGCGGCGCCGCCAGGGTTGACGAGCAGTGGGGCGTCGAGGCCGCGTTCGACGCCACGGTCACGGTCAAGAACCGCAATGTCGTGATCGACAGCGACGGGCGGCCGGTGATCATGGCGCACAACGCGGAGCTGGTGCTGGTCGACGACCAGGGGCGCGAGCGGGCGCGCCATCGCGTGCCATACGGCGCGCGGCTGCTCGCCGACGAGGGGACCAGCATCGAGAAGGGCGAGAAGCTCGCCGAGTGGGACCCCTATACGCGGCCGATCATCACCGAGCGGGAGGGCATCGCCAACTATGTCGACCTGGTCGACGGCGTCTCGATGCGGGACGTGGTCGACGAGGCCACCGGCATTTCCTACAAGACGGTGATCGACTGGAAGCAGCACAAGGGCTCGGACCTCAGGCCCAGGATCACGCTGCGCGACGAGGACGGCGAGGTGGTGCAGCTCGCCAACGGCACCGAGGCGCGCTACTTCCTCTCGGTCGACGCCATCCTCTCGGTGGAGCCGGGCAGCCAGGTCCATGCCGGCGACGTGCTGGCGCGGATTCCCCAGACCGCGAAGACGCGCGACATCACCGGCGGCCTGCCGCGCGTCGCCGAGCTCTTCGAAGCGCGCAAGCCGAAGGACTTCGCGGTCATCAGCGAGGGTCCGGGACGGGTCGAGTACGGCAAGGACTACAAGGCCAAGCGGCGGATCATCGTCCGCCCCGAGGAGGAGGGCGCGGAGCCGGTCGAGTACCTGCTGCCCAAGGGCAAGCATGTCAGCGTGCAGGAGGGCGACTATGTCGAGCGCGGCGACCCGCTGATGGACGGAAACCCGGTGCCGCACGACATCCTGCGCGTGCTCGGCGTCGAGGAGCTCGCCTCCTACCTGATCGAGGAGATCCAGGACGTCTACCGGCTGCAGGGCGTGAAGATCAACGACAAGCACATCGAGGTGATCGTCCGCCAGATGCTGCAGAAGGTGGAGATCTCCGACCCGGGCGAGACCACCTTCCTGGTCGGCGAGCAGGTCGACCGGGTGGAGTTCGAGGCGGTCAACGCCGCGGCCGAGGCCGAATCGCTCAAGCCCGCCACCGCCCAGCCGGTGCTGCAGGGCATCACCAAGGCGTCTCTCCAGACCCACTCCTTCATCTCGGCCGCATCGTTCCAGGAGACCACCCGGGTGCTGACCGAGGCCTCGATCTCGGGGCGGGTCGACCAGCTCACCGGATTGAAGGAGAACGTGATCGTCGGCCGGCTTATCCCGGCGGGCACGGGCGCGTTCATGAATCGGATGCGCGAGCTTGCGGCGGTCAAGGACCGCGACATGGCCGAGCTCGCGGCATCCGAAGAGCCCGCCCAGCTGACCGACGAGAGCGGCGATCCCGCGGTGCCGGTCGGCGAATAGCCGCGCGCGCGGCAAGGGGCCGCGAGGAGGCGGCAAGACCCCGTCCAACCCCCTTGAAACCCGGGCGTTCCCGGGTTGACGGGGGTCGGGCGGACCACTATATTCCGGCGCTCATTTCGGGGGCTGGCGGTAGGAGCGAGTCCTAGACGCAGCTCCCACTTGAGTTGGGATGAAAAGTCGAGCCGGGATCCCGGAGATCCCAAGCCATCCGCGGCGCGCGAACCGCCCGCGGTTGCGTTTGTCTTGCGGTCAGCGTTTCCCGCCTTCGGGCGCGGCAGAAAGGGTGGAGGTGGCGTGCCGACGATCAACCAGTTGATTCGCAAACCGCGGTCGCCGGAAGTCGTGCGCAACAAGGTGCCGGCGATGGAGGGCTGCCCGCAGAAGCGGGGCGTTTGCACCCGGGTCTATACGACCACGCCGAAGAAGCCGAATTCGGCGCTGCGCAAGGTCGCGCGGGTGCGCCTGACCAACGGGTTCGAGGTGACCAGCTACATCCCGGGCGAGGGGCACAACCTCCAGGAGCACTCCGTGGTCCTGATCCGCGGCGGCCGGGTCAAGGATCTGCCCGGCGTGCGCTACCACATCATTCGCGGCACGCTCGACACCCAGGGCGTCACCGACCGCCGCCAGCGCCGTTCCAAGTACGGCGCCAAGCGGCCCAAATAGGCGGGGACTGACGGATGCCTCGGCGACGCGCGGCGGAGAAGCGGGAGGTCCTGCCGGATCCCAAATACGGCGATCCGGTGCTGACCAAGTTCATCAACTGCGTGATGCTGCAGGGCAAGAGGTCGGCCGCCGAGAAGATCGTCTACGGCGCGCTGGAGACCATCGAGCGGCGCTCCGGGCAGAACGGGGTGCGGGTCTTCCACGAGGCGCTGGAGAACGTCAAGCCGATGGTCGAGGTGCGCTCGCGGCGGGTCGGCGGCGCGACCTACCAAGTGCCGGTCGAGGTCCGCCAGGTGCGCCGCCAGGCGCTGGCCCTGCGCTGGATCATCGACAGCGCGCGCAGCCGCTCCGAGTACACGATGGCCGAGCGGCTGTCGAACGAGCTCCAGGACGCGGCGGGTTCCCGTGGCGCCGCGGTCAAGAAGCGGGAAGACACCCACCGGATGGCAGAGGCCAACAAGGCCTTCTCCCATTACCGCTGGTAGCAACCCCTTCCCGTCCGGACCCGTCATGCCGCGCAAGACGCCAATTTCCCGCTACCGCAATATCGGCATCATGGCCCATATCGATGCCGGCAAGACGACGACCACGGAACGGGTGCTCTACTACACCGGCCGGTCCTACAAGCTGGGCGAGGTGCATGAGGGCACCGCGACCATGGACTGGATGGAGCAGGAGCAGGAGCGCGGCATAACCATCACGTCGGCCGCCACCACCTGCCAGTGGCGCGACTTTCGGATCAACATCATCGACACCCCGGGCCATGTCGACTTCACCATCGAGGTCGAGCGCAGCCTGCGCGTGCTGGACGGCGCCGTCGCCGTGTTCGACAGCGTCGCCGGGGTGGAGCCGCAATCCGAGACCGTGTGGCGCCAGGCCGACAAGTACCGGGTGCCGCGCATCTGCTTCGTCAACAAGATGGACCGGGTGGGGGCCGATTTCCGGCGCTGCGTCGACATGATCGAGGACCGGCTCGGGGCGCGGCCCCTGGTCCTGCAATTGCCGATCGGGGCCGAGGCGGGCTATGCCGGGGTGGTCGATCTGGTCCGCATGAAAGCGGTCGTCTGGAAGGACGAGACCCTCGGCGCGGAGTTCGTCGAAGGCGAGATTCCGGACGACCTGCAAGATGACGCGCGGCGTTTCCGGGACGCCCTCGTCGAGATCGCCGTCGAGCAGGACGACACGGCGATGGAGGCCTATCTCGACGGCGCCGAACCCGATGCCGAGACCCTGAAGGCCTGTATTCGCGCGGGCACCGTGGCCGGCGCCTTCGTGCCGGTGCTCAACGGTTCCGCATTCAAGAACAAGGGCGTACAACCGCTGCTGGATGCGGTGGTCGACTATCTCCCCGCCCCCGACGAGACCGACGCGATCCGCGGCGTGGCGATGGGTACCGACAGGGAGATCACCCGCAGCAACAGCGACGACGAGCCGTTCTCCGCCCTGGCCTTCAAGATCATGACCGACCCCTTCGTGGGGTCGTTGTCGTTTATCAGGGTCTATTCCGGCGTGCTGAACAGCGGCGAGACCATCCTCAATACCGTCAAGGGCAAGCGCGAGCGGGTCGGCCGCATGCTGCTGATGCACGCGAATTCGCGCGAGGAGGTCAGACAGGCCCAGGCCGGCGACATCGTGGCGCTGGCCGGGCTCAAGGACACCACCACCGGGGAGACCCTGTCGGATCCGCGCCATGCCGTGATCCTCGAGCGCATCGAGTTCCCCGACCCGGTGATCGAGATCGCGGTCGAGCCCAAGACCAAATCCGACCAGGAGAAGATGTCGTCCGCGCTCGGCCGGCTCGCCCAGGAGGATCCCAGCTTCCGCATCTCGCTCGATGCCGAGAGCGGCCAGACCGTGATCAAGGGCATGGGCGAGCTGCATCTCGAAATCCTGGTCGACCGGATGCGCCGGGAGTTCAAGGTCGACGCCAATGTCGGCATGCCCCAGGTCGCCTATCGCGAAACCGTCTCCAAGGCGGTCGAGCACGAATACACCCATCGCAAGCAGACCGGCGGCGCCGGTCAGTATGCGAAGATCGCGCTGCGCTTCGAGCCGGGCGAGCCCGGCGCCGGGGTCGTCTTCGAGAGCAAGGTGACTGGCGGCGCGGTGCCGCGCGAGTTCATCCCCGCGGTCGAGAAGGGGATCCGCGGCGCCAGCGAGGTCGGCGTGCTGGCCGGGTTTCCGGTGGTCGATATGGCGGTGACGCTGCTCGACGGCGACAGCCACGAGGTCGATTCGTCGACCGTGGCCTTCGAGATCGCCGCCCGCGCGGCGTTCCGCGAGGGGGTCACCCGCGCGGCGCCCAAGCTGCTGGAACCGGTGATGCGGCTCGAGGTGGTGACGCCGGAAGACTATCTCGGCGACATCATCGGCGATCTGCAGAGCCGGCGCGGCCAGATCAACGCGATGGACAGCCGCGGCAATGCCCGCGTCGTCACCGCCATCGTGCCGCTCGCCAACATGTTCGGCTATGTCAACAACCTGCGCTCGATGAGCCAGGGGCGGGCGCAGTTCACCATGCATTTCGACCATTACGAGCGGGTGCCGCAGGGCATCGCCGAGGAAGTCCGCGCCAAGATGGCGTAGCGGCTGTCGGCAGGATCACACCGGGGAACGATTGAGATGGCGAAGGCGAAGTTCGAGCGTACGAAGCCGCACTGCAATGTTGGGACGATCGGTCATGTGGATCATGGCAAGACGACGCTGACGGCTGCGATCACCAAGGTCCTGGCGGAGGTTGGCGGGGCGGAGTTCACGTCCTACGACCAGATCGACAAGGCGCCGGAGGAGAAGGCGCGGGGGATCACGATCGCGACGGCGCATGTGGAGTACGAGACGG
>MPNO01000087.1 GCA_002239065.1 Defluviicoccus sp. bin129
CGCAAAACTTCTCCATCCTCCGCTCCTGTAGCCACATCGTCCGGTTCATCCAGGTGCCTCCTCTCCGAGACACCTAACCGGACAACTCACGTGCTACCTAAGCCGGACAGATCATGTGCTAGCGACATCAACAGCCGCCCCATGTCGCAAGCCGCGCAGATTCGCGATAGGCTCTGGCGGGCAAGCAGGGAGCCAACCATGCAGCACATGCCGATTGCCGATCTGAGGGCGGTCGCCGCCGAGCTCGCGGCCAGCGGCGAGCGGGTCCGGGTCCTGTGGCAGGAGGAGGGGTCGCTCGCCTTCGTCGCCCGCGGGCGCGAGTACCGCAGCGAGTTTCACATCGACCCGGCCGACGAGGTGATGCTGATGATCAAGGGCGACATGAAGCTCCACTACCGGACGCCCGAGGGCCGGGAGGAGATCGCCGAGCTGGTCGAGGGGGCGACCGTGTTCACCCCGGCGGGGGTGCCCCATTCGCCGCGTTTCCCGCCGGACGCCTTCGTGCTGGTGATCGAGAGGAAGCGGCGCGACGGCGAGATCGACCGCTTCCAGTGGTTTTGCGAGGCCTGCGAGGCGCTGCTCCACGAGGAGGCGTTCACGGTCAGCGACTACACCCTCGATCCGGTCTCGAAGGCCTATGCGAGGTTCTTCGATTCGGAGGCGGCGCGGACCTGCGCCGAGTGCGGCACGGTGATGCCGCGACCCTGACGCGCGACCGGGACGGGAGAACCGCCATGCCCAAGCAGATCGTCACCTCGGCGCAGTCGCCGACCACCGGGTTCACCGACCGGGCCACCCCCTCGCCGCTCGCCCAGGGCATCCGGTTCGGCAACATGCTGTTCGTCTCGGGCCAGGGCGCGCTCGACCCGGAGACCCGCGAGATCGTCTCCGACGACATCGCCGAGCAGACGCGCCAGACGCTGACCAACCTGCAAAACGTGCTGGCCGCGGCGGGGGCGGATTTTTCGAACGTCGTCAACATGCGGGTGTGCCTGCGCGACGTGGCCGATTTCCAGGCCTTCAACCGGGCCTTCACCGAATTCATGCAGGGCGAGAAGGTCACCCGCACCTGCATCGGCGGGACGCCGCACCGCGCGGGCGTCAATGTCGAGATCGACTGCGTGGCGATGTTCGACTGAAGACGGCCTACCCGTCGAAGCGCCGGGTGCCGGGGACCGCGGCGAGGCCGGCATTGGCGACCTCGAGATCCTCGTGGCCCGCGCCCGAGCCCACGCCGATTCCGCCCACCAGATGGCCGTCGACGACGATCGGGAGCCCGCCCGGCAGGTTGACCCGCTTGCCCTGGGTGGCGATGGCGAGCTTGAGGTCGACGCCCTCGGGGATGTGCCCGGTCGGCTGGCCGTAGGACGCCGCCGTCATCGCCTTCATCAGCGACGAATCGATCGACAGCACGAACGCCCCGTCCATCCGCGCGAAGGCGAGCAGGTGTCCGCCGGCGTCGACCACGGAGATGCATTGCGGCACCCCCATCTCGGCGGCCTTGGCCATCGCCGCGTTGAGGATCGTCATCGCCCCTTCGTTGGTCAGCCGGAGGGCCGGCGCGGTTTCCGCCATGCGAATTTCCCAATTTGCGTTTCCGTCCGGGCGGCAGGGTAGCACAGCCGGTTTGAGGCGCGACATCGGGGCGATAGACTGGCGCCGCATCGGACGGGAGGCGGCGGCATGGCGCGCGATTTCGAGGATCACTGCTGGAAGGACATCGTTCCGCCGGAGGTGCTGCGGGTCTACGAATGCTACCGTCGCGAGCTGCGCATCGGCACGCGGCCGGCGCTGCTGGCGATCGACCTCTACGACCTGGTCTATCGCGGAGGCCCGCACCCGCCGCACGAGCTGCTGGAGCACCCCAATACCTGCGGCATATACGCGTGGGACGCGATCGAGCCGACCAGGGCGCTGTTCGCCGCCGCTCGCGCCGCGGGCCTGCCGGTGCTCTACGTGACCGGCTCGACCCGGAGGTCGCGGGTGCAGTCGACCAAGCGCCGCAAGAGGGACCTGATCGGCCCGGACGCCTACGAGATATACGAGGCCTTCACGCCCGGGGAGGGCGACGCGGTGTTCCGCAAGGAGCGCGCGAGCGCCTTCGCCGGCACCCCGCTGGCGGCCCATCTCAACGAGCTCGACGCGAACAGCCTGATCGTCTGCGGCGAGAGCACGTCGGGCTGCGTCCGCGCCTCGGTGGTCGACGCCTACTCGGCCGGGTTCCACGTCACGATCGTCGAGGAATGCGTGTTCGACCGGAGCGAGCTGTCGCACAAGGTGAATCTGTTCGACATGCACCACAAATACGCCGACGTGATGGTGCTGGAAGAGGTGCTCGACCACCTTAGCCTGCGCCGGGCGGCCTGACGCGGTCCGGCCTTCGATACGCGGCGTAGCCTGTCCCGAGCGTAGCCGAGGGGCCGCTACTCGGGGTGTGACGAGCGGCCGAAAGGAAAACACCTCATCCCGATCAGGCGCGCCAGCGCCGTATCGAGGGACGCCCGCCCCTACGGCGTGTTGATCGCGCGCGCGACGTCGCCCACCGCCTCGATGTCGTCGTCCACGCCGAAGAAGCAGACGATCCGGCAGGGGCAGGCCTCCAGCCCCTCGTAGCGCCACGGGAAGGCGCCGATCACGCAGCGCTGGTTGAGCACGCGCTCGATGTCCCCGCCGACATTCTCGGCGTGGATCAGCCCTTCCTGGAAGGCGTAGGAATGGAACGGGAAGATGTCCGCCTTCACCTTCCGCCCGGACAGGCTGTGGGTGTACTCGTACTCGCCGAAATACTCGCGGCAGCTCATGCCGACCTGTTTCTCGAACTCCTCGGTGAGGTCGGGGCGCATGTAGCGGATCGAGGTGTTCATCGCGTGGTCGCCCGACCCGCAATCGATGCCGAACCACTTGATCTTCTTGTCCAGCATCCATTGCAGCAGGGCGAAATTGCCGCCCGGGTGCAGGCAGAAATAGCGCACCAGGTCCTGCTGCGGCCGGCCCTCGTAGTAGCGGTGATAGCCGGTATGGATGATCAGGATGTCGCCCTCCCTGATCTCCACATCGGCGCTCTCCATCATCTCGGGGGTGATGACGGCCCAGTCCTCCATGTGCTCCGAGACGTCGACCACGCAGCCCGGGCTGACCAGGTAGTCGAGCGGATAGGAGGCCATGTCGCCCTTGGCGTCGGTCGCGTGCATGGCGCCGTCGAGATGGGTGCCGACATGGAGCGCGGTGTCGATCCGCTGGGCGACGATCGCCTTGGTCTGGAGGTTCTGGGCGTAATACATCTTGTTGCCGGCATAGCCGACCCAGCCCGGCGTATGCAGGTTCATCATATGCGACAGGTCGATCATCCTCATGGCGTGCCTCCCGGTGTGCCGGCCTCGATTGGCGCGGCTGACCGCGCCTTGCTATCGTCGGCCCGCATGAGACCGCGATTGCACATGCCCGCGCAAGTCACCGGCGCCCCGTGACCCTGATCGGCGAGAGCGTTACCCGTCTGGAGGACGGGCCGCTGCTGACCGGGGGCGGACGCTTCGCGGACGACTACAATTTCCCGGACCAGCTCCATATGCGGGTGGTGCGCGCGCCGTCCGCGCATGGGCGGATCGCGGCGATCGACACGGAACAGGCCCGGTCGATGGCGGGTGTCGTGGCGGTCTGGACCGGCGCGGACGTGGCCGACATCCCGCCCATCGATTTCCGGCTCTCCCGGGTGGCGGGGCTCGAACCCTACCGGCAGCCGGTGCTGGCGCAGGGGATCGTCCGCTATGTCGGCGAGCCGGTCGCGCTGGTGTTCGCCGAGGAGCGCTACGCCGCCGAGGACGCGGCGGAGGCGGTGCTGGTGGAGGTCGATGCCGCGGCGCCCTATCTCGACTGCACCGGGGCGCCGCCGCCCTTCCTTCCCGGGCTCGACTGCGAGGCGGCGCTGGTGGAGAAGTATTACGGCGACATCGACGCCGCGTTCGCCGCCGCCGACCTCGTCGTGGCGCTCGAATTCGCGGTCGGCCGCCATAGCGGGGTGCCGATCGAGACCCGGGGCGCGCTCGGGCTCTACAACGCCGAACGGCAGCGGATCGAGCTCTACGGCGCCGCCAAGGTGCCGCATTACAACCGCAACGCCATCGCCGCCATGCTGGGGCTGGGGCGCACCGAGCTGGAGCTCTTCGAGGGCCATGTCGGCGGCGGGTTCGGCATGCGGGGCGAGCTCTACCCGGAGGACGTGCTGGTCTGCATCGCCGCGACCCGGCTCGGGCGGCCCGTCAAGTGGATCGAGGACCGGCGCGAGAACCTGCTCGCGCTCAACCACTCGCGCGACCAGGTGCATCGCATCCGCGCCGCGGTCGACGAGCGCGGCTTCATCCTGGGGCTCGACGACGAGATCTATTCCGACCAGGGCGCCTATGTGCGGAGCCATGGCGTGACCGTGGTCGACCTCGCCACGGCGATGCTGCCGGGCCCCTATATGATCCCGGCCTATCGCGCCCGCGCCCATGTCCGGCTGACCAACAAGACGCCCGCCGGCACCTACCGCGCGCCGGGACGCTACGAATCGACCTTCGCGCGCGAGCGTCTGCTCGACGCGGTGGCCGAGCGGGTGGGCATCGACCGCATCGAGGTGCGGCGGCGCAATCTGATCCCGGCGGACCGGATGCCCTATTCGCGCTATTTCCAGGCGATGGAGACCCCGGTGCTGCTCGATTCGGGGCTGTACGAGGATTTGCTCGACCGGCTGCTGGAGCGGGTCGACTACCCGACGCTCCGTGCAGAGATCGCCGACCGCAGAGAGGCCGGCGAATGCGTCGGTCTCGGCATCGGCTATTTCGTGGAGAAGAGCGGGCTCGGCCCGTTCGACGACGTGCGGGTCGAGATCGCGCCCGACGGCTTCATCGAGGTGATCACCGGCGTCGCCTCGGTCGGCCAGGGGGTGGAGACCGCGGTGGCTCAGGTCTGCGCCGAGGCGCTGGGGACGGATTATCGCACCATCGCGGTGACCCACGGCCAGACCGACCGGATCGAGCGCGGCATGGGCGCCTTCGCCTCGCGCGTCACGGTGATGACCGGGATGGCGACCCATCTCGCGGCGACCCGGCTCAAGGACGCGCTCCGCCCGGTCGCCGCGAGGCTGCTCCAGGCCGGCGAGCACGGGATCGCCTTCGCCGACGGCATGGTGCGTGCCGGGGGGGACGGGCCGTCGGCGCCGCTCGGCGCGGTCGCCGCCGCGCTCGCCGAGGAACAGGGGAACGCGCGCGCGACCTCCGAGGCGACCTTCGAGGTCGAGCACATGACCTACCCCTACGGCATCCACCTGGTCGTGCTGGCGATCGACCGCGAGACCTGCGGCATCGAGATCGAACGCTTCACGGTCGCCTTCGACATCGGCCGCGCGGTCAACCCGATGCTGGTCGAGGGGCAGATCCACGGCGGCGCGGCGCAGGGGCTTGGCGGGGCGCTCTACGAGGAGTTCCTCTATGACGGGTCGGGCCAGCCGCTGTCGGCGAGCTTCGTCGACTACCTCATCCCCGGCTCGGAGGAGATCCCGCGCATCGATTCGCTGGTCCGCGAGGACGCGCCGTCGGGCACCAACCCGCTCGGCCTCAAGGGGGCGGGCGAGGCCGGGATCAACGGCGCGGGCGCGGCGGTGGCGGCGGCGATCGACGATGCCATCGGGCGTCCGGGGGCGATCACCCGCCTGCCGGTGACCCCGGCGCGGCTATACGCGTTGCTCAACGAGGAGGCTTGAATGGGACGGCTTGACGGCAAGGTCGCCTTCGTGACCGCGGCGGGCGGCGGGATCGCCGGCGCGACGGCGAGGCTCTACGGCGCGGAGGGCGCGTCGGTGGCCTGCGTCGACATCGTCGCCGACACGGTGAGGCAGACCGCGGCGGACATCGAGGCGGCGGGCGGCAGGGCGCTCGCGCTCGACTGCGACGTGACCGACCCGGGCGCGGTCGCCGCCGCGCTGGACGAGACCGCCGCCGCGTTCGGGCGGATCGACACCGTGTTCGACGCCGCCGCCTATTCCGAGCCCAAACACACCGTCGCCGACATGCCGGTGGAGACCTGGAAGGCGGTGATCGAGGTCAATCTCACCGGCATGTTCATCGTCGCCAAGCTCGCCATCCCCCATCTCAGGGCGGCGGGCGGCGGGACCATCGTGCTGGTGTCCTCGATCTACGGCCATATCGGCGCCAGCGAGCGCCGGGCCTATTGCGCCTCGAAGGGGGGCGTGCGGATGCTCGCCAAGGCCATCGCCATCGACCACGCCGACGACAACATCCGCGCCAACGCGATCCTGCCGGGCCCCATCGAGACGCCGCGGCTGTTGCAGCGCAACGCCTCGATGGACGGCGTCAGGGAACGCCACGGCGCCAGGCTGCTGCAGCACCGCCTCGGCCAGCCCGACGAGGTGGCGAAGGCCGCGCTCTACCTCGCGAGCGACGAATCCACCTTCACATCGGGCGCGGATTTCTTCGTCGACGCGGGCTACACGGCGATTTAGGGGACGGTTTGGACATGAACGATCATCTCAGGGACCTGATCGAGGCGTGCGCGCCGCTCTGGGCCGGCGAGGCCGAGGTGGTGCGGACCTATTTCGACTCGCCGTCGCGCGGCGCGGAGACCGACCGCGTCTGGCTCAAGCGGCAATGCTTCAAGGAGTTCTATGGCTCGGGATACGGCGAGCCCGAGCACGGCATGCTGGTCGAATGGGGCCGCGAGATCATCGCCTTGCGCCCCGAGCTCGATAACGGCCTCGACCGCCACGAGCTGCTGGAGCTCGTCGAGGCGTTCTATGCCGAATACCACCACTATTGCCTGTTCGCCGACATATACGACGCGCTCGGCCCGCCCGGCGCGCCCGCTCTGACGCCGCGCATGTGCGAGAACTGGGCCGAGGGCAAGGCGCTCGACGACTTCCGCCGCGACATACGAAACACCCACGGCGCGCTCGGCGAGGCGGCGTTCGCCTTCACCGAGGGCGGCTACTGCACGCTCTATTCCGTAGGCGCCGGACTCGCCGGGCGCGGCGGAATCGACGACAGGATCGCGGCGGCCTGCCAGCGGGTCTATGACGACGAGGTCGAGCACATGCTGCGGGGCGTGGTCGGTTTCGGCGGGCTCGCGCCGGAGGAGACCGACTGGGAGCTCGCCGGGGAGCTGGTCGCCGGCCAGCTGCGCCGCCGCATCGTCATGCGCAACGGCCAGTTCGGCAACCCGGTCCCCGAGCGCCGCATCGAGGAGATCTTCGCCGGCGACATCGAGCCGATCGCCTTCGACTACTCTTTGGCCGACAGGGCGGCCTAGCCGGGTTCAACCGCCGCCGATGCGCTCGCGGGCGAGTTCGTTCCGCGCCAGCACCCTGCCGCCCTTGATCACCCAGGCCGGCGGCTGTTGCAGGCGGAGCACGTGCTGCACCGTGGGCGCGGCGAGGACGTTGAAGTCCGCCTTCGTGCCGACATCGAGACCGTAGCCCTCGAGCCTGAGCGCCTTGGCGGCGTTGCCGGTGATGAACTCGAACACCGCGCGGATCTCGTCGGGATAGGTCATGTGGCAGGCGTGGCAGACATGCGCGGCCACCTCCTGCTGGTCGTTGCGCCCGAACGGATAGTAGGGGTCGTTCACGTCGTCCTGCGAGGCGAACACGTTGGCGCCGATCTTCCACAGGTCCTTGGTCCGGGTGACCCCCCGCCGCATGTTGCTGGTGTCGTAGCGCCCCTGCGCCACCAGGCTGATCTGCGGGTTGGACGAGATCGAGACGCCGGCGTCGCGCACCAGGTTCATCACCTTGTGGGCGTGCACCTCGTCATAGGCGGCGAGCGCGCCGCAATGGCTCGCCGACACCCGGCCCTGGAAGCCCTCGCGGATGGTCCTGGCGGCGAGGTATTCGAGCGAGCGGCTGTTCGAATTGTCGGTGTCATCCACCAGCATGTGGATGTCCTTGTCGTATTTCTTGGCGAGCTCGAAGCAGAAGTCGATATGGGCGCGCGCATCCTCGTCGAGATGCTCGTGCCAGGGGAGGCCGCCGACCACGTCGGCGCCCATGCGCATCCCCTCCTCCATCAGCTCGTCGGTGCCGGGGTCGCGGACGATCGCTTCCTGGGGAAAGTCGACCGCCTCGATCTCGACGATTCCGGCGTATTTTTCCCGCAGCGCGATGATCCCTTCGAGCGGCCTCAGCCCGCCGATCGAATCGACGTCGGCGAAGACGCGGAACACCGTCGAGCCGTTGAGGATCCCCTCCTCGATCGCCCGGCTGGCGCGCTCGACGATGTCGTCCACGGTGTAGGTCCGCTTGTGCTCCCAGGTGATCTCCAGGCATTCCTGGAAGCTGTTGGTGAGGTTGGGGCGCATCACGTCGCCGAGATTGCACTTGTCGAGATGGACGTGGCCGTTGACATAGGTGGGCGCGGCGAGATTGCCCGCGGCGTCGATCTCGGTCTCCGCCCCGCCCTCGATCCCGCGCTCGATCGCGGCGATCCTGCCGTCATCCACGCCGATTTCCCACGCGCCCTCGCGGTCGAGCAGCGCGGCGTTGCGAACGATCAGGTCCATGATGTCTCTCCCGCCGGCGTTTCAGCTCTGCCTTATCTTGCCTTCGTCGTCGAGCTCCAGCCCGGTTTCGCGGGCGGCCTCGATGACGCGCTCGTGCCAGAGCACCCCCGGCGGGTTGCTGCCTTCGATGACCCCGATCAGCACGGCGTATTCGTCGCCGGCATTCTTGAACCCGCGCATCACCCCGGTCGGGATCGAGATCACGTCGCCCTGCTCCAGGATCACCTCGTTCTCGCCCTCGTCGCCCCAGTAGACCGACCAGCGCCCGGTCAGCGGGATGAACACCTCGATGGTCTCGTGGCTGTGCAGCGCGGACCCCTTGCCGGGCTCGCAGCCGTTATGGGTTACGGTGAAGCTGCGGGCATCGGCGATCGCGGGCCTGGTGTCGGGATCCTCGTTAACCCCGTAGCCGATCATGTTGAAGATGTCGCGCTCGTGGTCGGGAAGCCTGGTGTCCACGAAAGCCATCTTGTTCGGCTTCATCCCGGCGAAGCGCGCAACCCGCTTCTCCATCTCGGCTTGCGAAACGGTGCGTGTCTTCATCGTCCGTCTCCGGTGTCGACATTGCCGCCGCGAGCGTAGCGCCGGGCCGCCGCCGACGGCAAGCCGGCTGGGCCACAGGGCGGTTCAGGGCTCTACCACCCTGACGGACGCATTCTTGGCCAGGTCGATGAAGCGGCGGTCGAAGGTCAGCAACGCGTCGCATTGCGCGGCGGCGCCCGGATGCAATGCGTCGGCGAAATCCATGCCGGCTTCCGCGCGGTCGAAGGCTTCGGCGACCGTGACGGGGTTCTCCACTGTAACCCCCGGCAGCCCCGTAAAACGACGCAGGGCAGCCGTCACCTCACTGCCGCCGCTTCGCTTCCTCCAAAACCCCGGCATCCATCTCTTCCAGGGTTCGTGGCGGACCGTCGTAAGCGAGGCATCCGAAAACGTCTTCGGGGCGGGTCTCGGGGAACACAGGCTCGGCTCTGAGCAGCACGCCTTCGGGTGTACGCTCCGCGATCAGCCGCATTCCCGCTTTCCAACCCAGCGAATGGCGGATCGCCTTGGGCAGGATGACCTGGCCTTTCGTCGAGACGATGGTGGTCAGCCGTTCGGGTGCGGCCATCGTGGCTCTCCGGTCGTGCTACGGCAAGACCGAAGTGAGATAAGCCCGCTCCCGCGCGAAACCAAGCAGGACCGAAATCCGCCCGCCCCTACTCCGCCGCCTGGGTCCCCGCGTCGAGGAACCGGGCGACGTAGAATTCGCGCCTGGTCAGGCTCTTGGCGAACTCGTCCTCGAAATGCGAGACCACCGAGCCGGTGACCAGCTCTTCGGAGAGCAGCGCGTCGGACCATGCCTTGACCAGCGGAAAGGCGTCCAGGAACCCGGTCGCGAGGTAGCGCTCGGCGAACGCGAAGCGCTGGAAGAACGGGGCGTAGGCCGCATCGACCAGGCACAGCGTGTCGCCGTTGAAGAACGGGCCGTCATTGCCGCGTTCGCGCTCGATCGCCTCCTCCAGCCGCGCCACCCGCCTGGGCGCCTGGGCCAGCCCCTCCTCCATCGCTTCCGGGGTCTTGGTGTAGTAGATGCCCATCAGCGCCTTGGCGAAATCGGGCGTGAAGTCGGTCCACGCGCGGTTGCGGGCGCGCTTGACCGGGTCCTCGGGGTGCAGCCGGGGCGGCACCATCTCCTCGAGGAACTCGGCGATGGCGTTCGATTCGTAGAGCGGCTCGTCGCCGACCACCAGCACCGGTACCTTGCCGTGCGGCGAGATCTTCAGGAACCAGTCGGGCTTGTCGAGCAGGTTGATGTAGGTTACGTCGAATTCGACTCGTTTGGCGCGCATCAGGATCACGGCGCGCTGCACCCAGGGTCAGGTGAACGAGCTGATCAGGTGATATTTCTCGGTCATTCGCTATCTCCGTCGGGGACCGTCGGCGGCCCGGTTGCGAAGATAGGGCGCGCTCCCGTCCCGGTCAAAACGACGGGATGGGCGGATGCCTGACTTCGCCCTGGAGCGGGCCTGCGACGGGCCGGTCGCCGGGATCGACGAGGCCGGCCGGGGGCCGTGGGCCGGGCCGGTGGTCGCGGCGGCGGTGATCCTCGATCCCGCCGCCCTGCCCGCCGGGCTCGACGACTCGAAGACGCTCTCGGGGGCGCGACGCCGCGACCTGTACCGCCAGCTCCTGGGTTGCGCCGAGATCGGCGTCGGCGCCGCCAGCGTGCGCGAGATCGAGGACATGAACGTGCTGCGGGCCAGCCTGGCCGCGATGGCCCGGGCGCTCGCCACCCTGCCGCGGCGCCCCGCCACCGCCCTGGTCGACGGCAACCGGGCCCCCGAACTGCCCTGCCGGGTCGAGACGGTGGTGCGCGGCGATTCGCGCTCGCTGTCGATCGCCGCCGCCTCGATCGTCGCCAAGGTGACGCGCGACCGCATCATGGCGCGGCTCGCGGCGCGCCATCCCGGCTTCGGCTGGGAGCGCAACGCGGGCTACGGCACGGCCGAGCACAGGCGGGCGCTCGCGCGGCCCCGCCCCCCCCCCCCCCCCCCGCGCCCCCTCCCCCCCCGCCCCGGGCGCCCGGGGGGGGGGGGGCGGCGGGCGGGCTACGGCACGGCCGAGCACAGGCGGGCGCTCGCGCGTCACGGCCCGACCGCGCACCACCGGCGCTCCTTCGCGCCGATCCGGGCGATCCTGGAGGGGGTCGGCTAGCCTGCGGAATGCGCCAGCGCGTGGCGGACGACCTTCTTCATCACCGACGGCAGCGCGTGCTCGCCGAGCCGCGCCACCGGCGTCCACACCCCTGCCACCCGCCGCCAGTCCTTGACGACGCCGGAGACGATCTCCAACTCCAGGCGGAAATGCGTGAACGTATGGCTCACCCCCCCGGGCATGGGCTGCCAGTCGGCCTGCGCCGGCGCATCGGCCAATACCCGCCGACCCGAGCGCGTGTCCCGCCAATCGGTCGAGGGGATTTCCATCATCCCGCCCAAGAGCCCGCTCTCGGGGCGCCGCCGGAGCAGTACCGCCCCGTCGGGCCGCGTCGTCCAGAAGGCGATGCCGTAGCGGATGGGGCGCGCTGCCCTGGTCTCGCGCCGGGGCAGATCTGCCGCCGTCCCGGCGCGCAACGCCGCGCAGTCCCCGGCCAGCGGGCAATATCCGCAGCCGGGCGATTTCGGCGTGCAGACCGTCGCGCCGAGATCCATCATCGCCTGGGCGTAGTCGCCCGGCCGGGCATGCGGCGTGAGACCGGCGGCGAGGCGGCGCAGCGCGGGCTTGGCGCGCGGCAGCTCCTGTTCGACCGCGAACAGGCGGGCGACCACGCGTTCGACATTGCCGTCGACCGCCGTGGCCGGGCGGTCGAAGGCGATCGCCGCGATCGCCGCCGCGGTGTAGACGCCGATCCCGGGAAGGGCCCGCAGAGCCTCCTCGCGGTCGGGGAAGCGACCGCCGTGCTCGCGAACCAGGGTTTTCGCGCATTTGTGGAGGTTGCGCGCGCGGGCGTAGTAGCCGAGCCCCTGCCAGGCATGCAGCACCTCGTCGAGCTCCGCCCGGGCAAGCGCCTCGAGGTTCGGCCAGCGGGCGACGAAACGCCTGAAATACGCCTCCACCGCGGCGACCGTCGTCTGCTGCAGCATGATTTCGCTGAGCCAGACCCGGTAGGGATCGGGAGGGCAGAAGGGCGGCGCGCGCCACGGCAGGTCGCGGCGGTGCCGGTCGTACCAGGCCAGCAGCCTGCCGGCCGCGTCTTGGTGGCCCGCGCTCTGGTTCACGCATCGAATCCCGGTTCGGCGGATGTCGGTCCGTTGTTTCTCCGGCCCGTCGAGCCTACCATGCATCGGCGGTCGGAAGGCCTCGACGGAGCGGCCATGGCAGCGCCCCTGAGCAAGCTGATTCCCGGGATCGTCGGCGAAGCGTTCCGGCGGCGGGGCTTCGTGGAACCCGTGCTGGCGACCGGCTGGCGGGACATCGTCGGCGAAGACACGGCCCGGCACGCGATCCCGGTCAGGATCGAGTTTCCCCGCGGTTCGAGAAGCGGCGGAACGCTGCACATCCGCGTCGAAGGCGCGCATGCGCCCGACCTCCAGCACAACGCACCGCGCATCGTCGAGCGGATCAACAGCTTCCATGGCTACGCCGCGGTCGCCCGGCTCGCGCTGCACCAGGGACCGGTCCAGACGCAGATGGCGGCGCGCGCATCCCGTGAGCCCGCCGGCCGGGAGGCGCCGGAGATCGGCGGTGTAAGGGACCCCCGGCTGCGGGAAGCGCTGCGCGGGCTGGGAACGACGATCCGGGACGATTCGGAATAGGCCCGCCCGGCGGAACGATCATGCCGCACCGGTGCAACGTGAGGCTGGACGCCGGTACCCGAATCCCTCTAAATATTGTGGTAGGATAACCGAAATGTGGAATATGTGGCATATGAGCCGCCGAACACTGGTTAGCGGCATCGCGTCCCTCGGATGCTTTCTGGCGGTCTCCGGCATCTTCTGGAGTACCGCGCCGAAGGCCCAGGCCCCGAAGCCGGAAGAGACTTTCGCCTCGGTGACGGTCGATGCCGGCGACAAGGTGCTCGGCCGCGCCGATGCGCCGGTGACCATCGTCGAGTACGCGTCCTTCACCTGCCCGCATTGCGCAAATTTCCACGCCGACATCCTGCCGGAGCTCAAGAAGGCCTATATCGAGACCGGCAAGGCCCGGCTGGTCTATCGCGATTTTCCGCTCGACCGCTACGCGCTGGCCGCCTCGATGGTGGCCCGCTGTGCCGCCGACAACCGCTATTTCGGCTTCGTCGACCTGCTGTTCCGGGAACAGCCGCGTTGGTCGAGCGCGAAGAACCCCGTCGCCGCGCTCGGCGGCCTCGCCATGCTGGCCGGCATATCCAGGAAGAAGCTGGAAACCTGCCTGGGCGACGAAGGGGTTCAGAAAGCCGTGCTCCAGCAGCGCCTCACGGCCAGCCAGAAATACAAGGTGACGTCGACGCCGACCCTGATCGTCAACGGCGCGAAATACGGCGGCGATCTGACGCTCGAGCAGCTCCGCGCCGTGGTCGACGCGATCCTGTCGGGGTCGTAGCGGGGACGGGTTCCGGTGGAATTCTCACGCCTCCGCCTGACCGGGTTCAAGTCCTTCGTCGACCCGACCGACGTCTATATCGATCCGGGTCTGACCGGCATCGTCGGCCCGAACGGCTGCGGCAAGTCCAATATCGTCGAGGCGCTGCGCTGGGTGATGGGCGAGACCGCGCCGCGGCAGCTGCGCTCCTCCGAGATGGACGAGGTGATCTTCGCCGGCACCGCCGGCCGGCCGGCGCGCAACATGGCCGAGGTGCTGCTGAGCCTCGACAACGCGGAGCGCGACGCGCCGGCGGCCTATAACGAGGGGCCGGAGATCAACGTCGCGCGCCGGATCGAGCGCGGCAGCGGCTCGCAGTTCCGCGTCAACGGCCGCGACGTGCGCGCGCGCGACGTGCAGACCCTGTTCGCGGACGCGGCCTCGGGGGCGCGCGCCACGGCGATCGTCAACCAGGGACAGGTCGGCGACCTGATCGGCGCGAAGCCGGCCGAACGCCGCCGGGTGCTGGAAGACGCCGCCGGCATCACCGGGCTCCATGCCCGGCGCCACGAGGCGGAACTCCGGCTGCGCGCGGCGGAGACCAATCTCGACCGCCTGGAAGACGTGCTCGGCGCGCTGGAGGAGCAGCATCGCGGGCTCAAGCGCCAGGCGCGCCAGGCCACGAGGTACCGCAATCTGAGCGATCGCATCCGGCGCGCCGAGGCCGCCCTTCTCCACCGCCGCTGGGTGGCGGCCACCGAGGCGATGGCCGGGGCGCGGGACTCGCTTGCGCTGGCCGAGACGGCGGTGGTCGAAATCACCGGCGTCGTCGCCCGCGGGACCGCGTCGCGCGAGGACGCCGAGTCCGCGATCCCGCCGCTGCGCGAGGCGGAACGGGAGGCGGCGGACGCGCTGCGGATGCTGATGGTCCGGCGCGACGGGCTGGAGCAGGAGGCGCGCCGAGTCGCGCAGGCGGTCGATGCGCTGGATGTGCAGGTCCGCCAGCTGGAAGGCGACGCCACGGGCGCGCGTGCCCGCGCTTCCGACGCGGAAACCGCCCTCGCGCGGCTCGCCGCCGAGCTGGGGGGCATCGCCGCCGGCGAAGCGGGCCACGAGGCGGCGCTGACCGGGCTCGCCGGTCGGCTCGACCGCGCGAGGGAGGCGGGCGAGGCCGCCGAACGAACCCATGCCGCGGCGCTGCGCGACCTCACCGAAGCCGAAGCGCTGAGGCGCGCGCTCGAGCGGCGTATCGCGGAAGCCCGGGCACGGCGCGACCGCATCGCCGCGCGCCGCCGCCAGCTTGAGGAAGAGCAGGCGAAGCACCTCCCGCTCGGGCGGTTCGAACGCGCCCTGGCCGACGCGGAGGCGGCGACCGCCGGCGCCGGATCACGGCTCGGGGAGGCGCAGGCGGCGCTGGAGAGCGCGGAGACCGGACGGGCGCGCTGTGCGGCGGAGGACGAGGCGGCGCGCCGCGCCCTGCGCGCCGCCGAGGGCGAAGCCGACACGGCGAAATCGGA
>MPNO01000088.1 GCA_002239065.1 Defluviicoccus sp. bin129
GTCAAGCTGCCCGCCGTGGCAGCCTGAGCGGCCCCGGCCCGACCCGCCGGATACCGCAACGGACGCCAGGCTCTTACACCACCGGCTGGGACACGATCTTGGTGGGTCCTATATCTTGTAGAGGAGGACCCTGCGATCACGACACTGAGACCCGAGCTTCTGGACGAGTTGCTGATCTATACGACGCATGAGATGGACAAGCGCCTTCTTCGATGGCGCAGCCCGGATGCCGGGTGGGGGTCGCGCCCGAGACCCGGTGGCAGGCGTCGTGCAGCGTCAGGTCCACAGACCCCCGACCAGACCGCCGACCACGCCAAACCGCGGATGATGATCAAATATCCGCGTTTCCAAGTGATCGCAAACACTCCCTTGGCCTCTCAAAACACAAACTCTGATATATCGGCGGCTACTCGTATCGACTCTTCCAATGGAGAGTATTGTTCTTTACGGTACTGAGGACGACTTTGCACCTTGAACCCTTTGAGCACGGAGGCCGCTCCACATGCCAGATTCACAAGACCGCGTGAGAAAGCTATTCCGCGAACATCTGGATCCCGACCGCGACCCCGATTTCGCAGTCGGATTGGGCGATTCGGGGGTTTCGTCAATAGATGCGGTCGAATTCGTCAAGAAGGTCGGCGAGGCGTTCGAGGTGGTGATTCCGCCGGCCGCGGTTGCGGAATTCCAGACCTTGGGCGACCTCGTGAGCTATATCGATACTCACGGCAAATGATCTTCTCGGGCTCGACGGCCGACTGCGGAGCCTCATCCGGGTGAAGCCGGCGGCCGCGAGTTCCGGTGTCCTTGCCGCGCCTGCATCGTTCGGGACGGCGCGGCGAGACCACGCGGCCTGGAAGATCCGGACATTCTTCGCGGACTGACCCGTCGTGGCCGCAGCCCCGTTGTATCGTCCCTGCCACGCGTCTTGGGGAGCCTTCGCGCTCCATGTGGATCCGGAACCCGATGCGCCCCCGGTCGGGTGGCGGCCCGAAAATCTCGGCAACTCCCGATTCGCGGCTGCCCTCGCCCGGGAACTGCGCACCGGGCGTTCGGCTGGACCGGAGCAGTGGGACGGTTCCATCGGACCTGCGGCTCGCTGAATGCAGTCAAGCGTTGTCGTCCGGGATGAATTCCGCTGGAACTTTGTCGACCTCACGGCAGATTGGGTGACTCCTCCGCCGGGAAACAGGATGGACCTCCGCTACGCGCTTCGTACGAGAGATCGACGCCCCGGGTTCCCGCGCGGTGCCGGGAGACATCGGCGAGACGGCCGCGGCAAGTATCCTCCGGGGTGGCTGCCGTGAACGCGGAGACGGCGTGGAAGATCCCCGACCCGGTATCGGTGTGCGAGGTTTGTCTCGACGACGCTTCGATCACCACCGTGCGACGGTATGGAAACTCCTCCGGCCTCCGGCTCGTTCTGAGCCACGCCAACGGTCTCGCGGCCGATCTCTACTACCCCTTCTGGTCGCTGCTCGCCGACGATTTCGATTTGATGGTCTACGACCTCCGCAACCATGGCTGGAACCGCGTGGGCGCTCAGCAGAACCACAACATTCCGATCCTGATGCATGATCATGATCTCATTCTGGAGTCCATCGCCGACCGGTACGGCGACAAACTCACCGTCGGTGTCTTCCACTCCGTATCGGCGCTGATTTCGCTTCTGTCGTTTTCCAGGCGCTTCTCGGCGCTGGTCCTCTTCGATCCGCCTCTTTGCAAGCCGACCGCGAACGAGGCGGAGTTCGACGCAGCGGCCGAGCGGCTGGCGGCGGCGGCGCGGCGGCGCGGGCATCGGTTTCGGACGGAAGAGGAGTTTGCGGAGTTCCTGGCCTACATGCCGGGCTTCGCGCGCGTCCTGCCGGGGGTGCGCGAACTCACGGCGAGCGCCACGCTTCGACGTTCACCGGACGGGCAGGGATACGAGCTGCGATGTCCGCGCGAGTACGAGGCGCAGCTGATCGATTACGTCAGGAGCTTCTCGCCGCTGCTGGACCTGGAGAACCTTCCGTGCCCGACGAAGGTTATCGGGGCCGATCCGACGTTGCGCGGTACATACCTGCCGGCGTTCGACCTGAGCAAGATGATGACGGTGGACTACGATTTCCTGCCCGAGTCGACCCACCTCCTCCAGCTCGAGCAGCCGGCGGCATGCGCTGCGCTGCTGCGGGATTTTCTCCAAAGCATCCGGCTCGCGTAGCGCCGGCACGCGTCACCGGCCGGGAAGCGGTTACCGCTTCGGCGTCTCGATCCAGTAGCGCCGGGGCTCGAACGGATAGCCCGGCAGCGAGATGCGGCGCCGGGTCTCCCCCGCGTGGAGACCGGCAAACGCTACCGGAAGCCCCGCCTCGTAAGCCCCCGCCACCGCCCTGACGAACCCGTTATCGCCGTTCGCCGCGGAGTCGTCCCCGTCCGCCGGCCCCGGGCCTGACAGCACGACCGGCCCGCGAACGCCGTTTCCGGCCGTCCCGGCGCCGAGCGCGGGCTCCGGCCAGGCGGAAGCGATCATGGGTCCGACCGATTCCCGGGGGCCGATCTCCACGACCACCTCCACGCCCCGCTCCGCCACCGTCCGGACGCACCGCCGCCAGTGCGCCGCCGGTTCGCGCAGCCGTCGAAGCCCGCGAGCGGACAGCACCTCTTCGGCCCCCGACACACGGCCGGTGGCACCGCTCACGAGCGCGATGGTGGGCGCGCGGAGCTCGATGCCGGCGAGCGCGGCCTCGAGATCGGATTCCGCTGCGGCGGCACGCGCCCCCTCCGGCCCGGTTCGAGCCAGCGCGCCGCGCGCCACGGCGAGCCGAAGCCCCTCTTCGAGGCCGAGCGCCCCGGCCGCATGAGCCGCCGCCAGCTCTCCGACGCCGAAGCCGACAAGCACGCTCGGGCGAACGCCCACGCTCGCCCACAGCGCGGTGAGCGCACACTGAAGCGCGAAGCTCGCCGGGTCCCCGAGCGTCGGTTCCGCATCGGAGCCGCCGAACATCCCGTCGAGCAGCGAAGCGCCCCGCTCCTCGCGAAAGACCGCGTCGCAGCGGTCGATGAGCGCCCTCACCACCGGCTCGCCGCGATAGAGCGCCTCTCCCGCGTCGGCCGCGGGGCCGCCCTCGTCGGCGTACACGAACGCCGTCTTCGCCGGCTCGCGGGCACCCGGATCGCTGTCCGCCTCGGCGACCGCCCGGAGGCCCGCTTCGAGCGATGCCGCATCGTGAAAGACAACGCCGGCGCGATGAGCGAAGTGGCTGCGGCCCACGCCGGCGGTCCATGCCATGTCGGTGAGCAACGACTCTGCCGCGGACCGGCCATTCGCCGCCGCCCCGTTCCGCTGGTTCAGCCAGCAGAGATACCGCCCCGCGAGCGCCCGCAACGCGCTGTCCGACTTCCCCGAGAGCGGGAGCAGTCGTGTCGCGCGCGGCTCCCGGGCTTGAGGAACCGGCGCGAGGTCCGAATCCGGAACGGGGAGGGAGACCCCGACCGCGCTCGGCGCACCCTTGGGCGATGCCTCGTCGGCGGGCCCGGCCGCCGCGCTCGGAGGCCCGTACCCTTCCACCACGAGGTGCGCATTCGTGCCCGAGATACCGAAAGCGCTCACCGCCGCGCGGGGCGGCCGGCCACCATCGCGCGGCCAGCCGGTCAATTTCGACGTCACCCGAACCGGAAGCCGGTCCCAGTCCAAATGCGGATTCGGCGTGTCGAAGTTGAGGTGCTTCGGAATCACGCCGTGGCGCATTGCGAGCACGACCTTGATGATGCCCGCAACCCCCGCCGCCGCCTCGAGATGGCCTATATTCGTCTTCACCGTCCCCATCAGCAGCGGGCGGGCGGCGTCTCGTCCCCTTCCATATACCGCTGCCGCCGCCTGAACTTCGATGGGGTCGCCAAGGCTCGACCCGGTGCCGTGCGCTTCGAGGTAGTCCACGCCCTCCGGGGCGACCCCTGCCCGGGACAAGGCCTCCTCGATCACCCGTTCCTGGGCCGGTCCGTTCGGAACCGTCAACCCCGCGCTCGCGCCATTCTGGTTCACGGCCGATCCGCGCACGACGCCCCAGATCCGGTCGCCGTCCGTCTCCGCCTCGGCGAGTCGCTTGAGGACAACCATGCCGCACCCCTCGCCGCGCACGTAGCCATCCGCGGCCGCATCGAAGGTCCGGCACCGCCCGGTCGGAGACAGCATGCCGATCTCGACCATGAACCTGGTGACCGCGGGGGACAGGATCGCGTTGACGCCGCCCGCGAGCGCGAGGTCCACCTCGCCTCGATGGAGCGCCGCGCCAGCCTCGTGCACCGCGGCAAGCGACGACGCGCAGGTCATGTCGAGAGGCATCGCGGGACCCATGAGCCCCAGCGCGAAGGAAATCCGCCCGGCGGCCACGCTTCCCGCGGTCCCGAGATAGGCGATGTCCGCTCCGCTCCTGGCGATGAGGTCCCGGTACTCGCAGCCGCTGATTCCGACATACACCCCGGTGCGGCTGCCCCGCAGCCCGCCGGGGTCCATCCCCGCATCCTCGAGCGCCTGCCAGCTGGTCTCCAGCAGCATCCGTTGCTGCGGGTCCATTGTCCGTGCTTCGATCGGCCGGATGCCGAAGAACCGTGCATCGAATTCGTCGATCCCCGCGACGAATCCTCCGCACCGGTAGGCCGCGTTGTCGGGATCGGGGTCCCCGCCGGGGCCGGGCCGGGCAGCGGGGCCGGGCCTTCCGTCGGTGACCGCATCGACACCCGCCACCAGCTCATCCCAGAACGCGGCGAGCCCCGTCCCGCCTGGAAACCGGCAGGCCATGCCGACGATCGCGATCCCGTCGGATTCGGCGACGCGGTCTTCCGGCAGAGGCGTCGGCATCGGC
This sequence comes from Defluviicoccus sp. bin129, assembly GCA_002239065.1. Lineage (GTDB taxonomy): Bacteria > Pseudomonadota > Alphaproteobacteria > MPNO01 > MPNO01 > MPNO01. Next base: position 4,842 of record MPNO01000088.1, read on the forward strand.
GGATCGGGCACGCGGCGTTCCCGCCGCCCGGCCGGCTCCACGCCCGTCTCGGGCGGTTCGCCGGCGTCGATCTCCCCAAGCTCGCCCGCCAGGAAATGCGCGAGCGCGGCCGTGTCGGGATAGTCGAACACCACCGTGTTGGAGGCGACATACACTCCGGCGAACCCCCGGTTCAGGCGGTTGCGGAGCTCCACCGCCATCAGTGAGTCCATCCCGAGATCGAAGAATCTCGCGGTCGGGGACGGCGGAGCCGAAAGACGCAGCACCGCCTGCAGCTCGCCCTGGATGAAGGAGGCCAGCACGTCTTCCCGCTCCCCGGCCGGCGCCGCCCGGAGCCGGGACAGGAGACCGGTCTCCGGCGCGGCCGCCTTGCGTTCGGGATCGGTGACGGTCCGGGTCAGAAGGTCTTCCAGCAGCGTCGGGCTTGCGCCGAAGCTCTCCGCGTAGACCGACCAGTCGACCGCCGTCACCATCCCGCCCGCGAGGTCCTGCGAGACGAGCTGATCGAATGCCCGCAAGGCCTGCTGCGGCGTGATCCAGCGTACGCCCCGGGCCGCGAGGTGCTCGGCGATCCGGTCGCGGTGCTCCTCCGCCTCGCCGACCTCCGACCACGCTCCCCAGGCGATGGCCTGGCCGGGCAGCCCGCGGGCGCGGCGGTGGGCGGCGAGCTGATCCAGGAACGCATTGGCGGCGGCGTGGTTCGCCTGGCCGGCCGATCCGAGGATGCCCACCGCGCTGGAGAAAAGGATGAAGAGGTCCAGGTCGCGGTCTTCGGTCGCTCGGTGCAGGTGCCACGCGCCCAGCACCTTGGGCCACAGGACGTGTTCGAACCGCTCCCAGCTCTGGTTCGCGAGCGCCCCGTCCGACAGCACGCCGACGCTGAGAATCACCCCGGCGAGGGGCGGCAAGTCGGAATCCACGCGCGCGAGCATCGCATCCACCGCCGCACCGTCCGTCATGTCGGCGAGCTCCACCCGGACCGTCACGCCGCGCGCTTCGAGCGTGCGTATCGTGTCCTCGGCGGCGGCGTCCGGGGCGCGGCGCCCGTTGAGCACGATCGCCCCGGCGCCCCGGTCCGCGAGCTGGCCGGCCACCGCGCAGCCGATCCCGCCGAGCCCCCCGGTCACGAGATAGGTCCGGTCCCCGCGCAGCCGGCCCTGGGTGAGCGGCGGCATGGCGAGGACGATCTTTCCGATGTGCCGGGCCGAGCGCATGTACGCCATCGCCGGCGCCGCCTCGGCGAGCGGCCAGCGGCTGTGAGGCAGCGGGGTCAGCTCTCCCGCCACCAGCCGATCCATCACGGCGCGGAGGGCCAGGCCCGGTCGGGCGGGATCGGTCTCCTTGAGAACGTCGAGCCGGAGTACCGAGTAGTCCACGTCGGGGCGGGCCGCCGACATCGCCGCCTCGCTCCAGATGTCCCGCGCGCCGAGCTCGACGAATCGGCCGGCGGGGGCGAGACACTGGAGACTCGCCTCGATGAAGCCCGGCCCGGTCAGGCTGTTCAGCACGACATGGACGCCCGCGCCGCCGGTTGCCCCGAGGATCTCCTCGCCGAAGGAGGTTCGCCGGCTGTCGAACACCTGCGAAATCCCGAGCGAGCGGAGATACCCCTGCTTCGCGGCGCTCGCGGTCGCGATCACGTCCGCGCCGGCGGTGCGAGCGAGCTGGATCGCCGCGAGTCCGACCCCGCCGGCACCGGCATGGATCAGCACCCGCTCGCCCGCCTTCAGCCCGGCCAGCTCGAAGGCGAGCGCCGCGGTGGAGAAGGCCACCGGCATTGTCGCGAGCGCCGCGGCTGGCAACCGGTCCGGCGCCGGCGCCACGAGCTCGCCCCGGGTCACCACCTCCGGTCCGAACGCGCCGAACGCGAGCCCGACCACGCGATCGCCCACCGAAACGCCCGCGACGTCGGAGCCGGTCTCCACGACCCGCCCGCACAGCTCGCGGCCGAGCAGTCCGTTCTCGAGCGCCCCCGTGGCCCGCAACACGTCGCGGAAATTGAGACCCGCCGCCTCGACCGCGACCCGGACTTCTCCGGGCTCGATCCGACCCGGTGGCACGGTCTCAACCCGCAACCCGTCGAGCGCGCCGTCCTCGTCGGGCGCAAGCCGCCAGCCGGGCTCGTCCGGGAACGCGATCCGCGGCGTTTCGGAGCCGGTTCGGACGAGGCGGGCGACATGGCGTCTGCCGCGCCGGTAGGCGAGATGGTTCTCCGAACCGGGGAACGACAGCTCGTCGGCCAGCTCCGACCACCGCGCCGGTTCGCCCGGATCGAGATCGATCATCCGCGTCCCCAGCTGCGGCGCTTCCCGCGCCAGCGCCTTTCCGAAGCCCCAGAGCGCAGCCCCGGCGATCTCCCCGCCGCGTTCGCGCTCCAGGAGCTGGGCGCCCCGGGTGACGAACCACAGCCCCTTCGCCGGCGCGGCGCCCGCGTCGAGCACCCCCTGAACGAGCGAGAGGGCGCTCGCGCCGGCGCGCTTCGTGTCCTCTGCGAGCTCTTGGGTCGTCGCGCCGGCTCCGTGGCCGTCAAGCGCCGCGAGATGGACGACGCCCTGAAGCGGCGGATCGCCGGGCAGCCCGTCGAGCAGCGCGCGCCACGACTCGCGCCGGTCCGCCCGGACGAACGCCCTTGAGACGCCGGGACCCTCCACCCGCCCGCCATCCGCCGCATCGTCCTCGCCCGCGAGCACCACCGTCTGGTTGCGGGCCGCGAGGATGGCTGCGAGCGCCTCGCCCGCCCCGTCGCGGTCCGGCACCACGATCCACGCGCCGGGAGGAAGGGCGATGTCTTCCGGGCCGCGCGCGACGACGATGCCCGGACCGAGCGGCCGTCCGTCGTCCGCCGCGTCGACACCCAGCACCTCGGTCTCCTCGAAGCCCGCATCCGAGAACGCGCGGCGCCAGACCGCGGGAGCCGCGAGCGCGTGGTCCGGACGGTAGCCATCGGCAAATCGCCACCAGCCGTCGAGCATTCCGAAGGTGAGGTCCTGGAGGTGCCGGCCGCGAACCAGCTCGAGGGCCACGAGCCGTCCCCGGGACGCGAGAAGCGACCGGCAGTGGGCCAGCGTCTCCCCGAGATCCCGGGTGGTGTGGAGCACGTTCGCCGCGATCACCAGGTCGTAGCCGTGAGGATCGAATCCCTGCGCGGCCGGGTCCGCCTCGATGTCGAGCGCCCGGTACTCGATCGGCGCTCCGCTCGCCGCGAGGCGCGATTCCGCATCGGCGAAGAATCCCGCCGAGATGTCGGTGAACACGTAGTCGAACCGCCCTTCCGGCAGCTCCGACAGGATCGGCTCGGTAGCCGATCCCGTGCCCGCCCCGACCTCGATCACCCGAAGGCGCCGGCCTTCCGGCAGACCCGCGACGACGGCCTGAACCGCATCGGCCAGCATCCGGTTCGCGGCGCGGGCGGCGGGCGCGGTGCGATAGAGATCCGCCGCGCCCGGTCCGTCGCTGCCGAACAGGAGCGAGAGCGGATCCGTGCGGCCCCGCAGCACCTCCGCCAGCGCGCCGCCGCACCGCGCGATCAGTGCGAGCTCGTTCGAGCCGTGCGGGTGCCGGTCGCGCAGGCGTTCGGCGAAGCGCTCCGGCTCGCCAAGCGCTTCGTCTTCCGACGGCCCGGCGACCACGGCGAATTCGCCATCCGGCACGCGCTCGATCACCCCCGCCTCGGCCAGGATTCCGAGCAGCCGGCCGAACAGGCGCCGATGCTGCGCCGCCACACCCAACTCGGCGCACAGGGCCTCCGTCTCGACCGGCGCGCCCGCCCGGCGCCGCCAACCCATCCGGTCGAGCGCGGAGAGCGCATAGCCGCGGCACAGCCGGTCCAAATCCTTCAGCAGGGCGGCCCGCTCCCCGGCCCGGACTCCCTCCGCCTCGAGATAGTCGGGGAAGGTTCCCATCCGGGCGCGAACCGCCTCCGGGCCTTCGAGGAAGCGCGCCGACCGGGTCACGCCGGTCGGCGGTTGCTCGCGCCAGACGACCTCGTACAGGAGGTCCTTGAAGGCGTTCGACGCCGAGAGCATGGCGGCACGGGTCGCCCTCTTCATCGTGAACCCGTCCACCCCGCCGAGCGGCTCTCCGGTGGGCGCGTAGAGCTTGAGATCGGCCTTGACGACCTCCGGGGAGTCGTCCCCCGTCCCCTCCGATCCGTCCCGCCGGACCGCCTCGCGCATGCGGACATGGCAGAAGATCCGCTCGGGCGGCGGCTCCGACAGCCAAAGCCGGTCCCAGCCGAACGGCATGTAGGTCGACTTCCCCGCCACGCGGGCCTGATCGCGCGCAGCCAGCACGGTCTGAAAGCAACCGTCGAGCAGGATCGGATGCAGGTCGAGGCCGCTGCCGTCCAGACAGTCCGGGAGCGCTACCTCGCCGACCGCCTCGCCGGCGCCGGACCAGACGGCCTGGAGGGGGCGAAACGCCGGCCCGAGCACGACCCTGGTGCTCACCTTGTTGCGGTAGAGCGATGCGACGTCTCCGGGCGCCAGATCCGCCCTGAGCGCTTCGAGGTCCACCCGCCCGGCGTCTTCCTGCGGGGCCCCGCCCGGCGACATCCGGCCTTCGAGATGCAGGGTCCAGCCGTCTTCGCTGCCCCGGCTGAACACCTCGAAGCGGCGCGGCGCGGCGCGGTCGGCGTCGTCGAACACGATCTGGAGCTTCCGGCCGCCCGCGCCCTCCCCGTCCTCGGACTCGTCCAGGGAAAGAATCATCGGGCTGTGCAGCTGGCAGTCCTCCAGGACCGCCGAACGGGCGCGTTCGCCCCACAGCACCGTGGCCGCCATGGTCGCGAACATCGCCCCCGGAACCACGACCTGGCCGAACACGAGGTGATCCTTCACCCATGCCGGGTCGGAAGCGAACATCTCCGTCTCGAATGCGACTTCCCCGCGCGGAGTCTCGTGCCGCACGCCGAGCAGCGGATGGCCGGCGCTCGCGCGGCGCCGCTTCGGGGCCTCGATCCAGTGGCGACGGCGCTGGAACGGGTAGCTCGGCAGCGAGATCCGGCGGCGCGCCTCCCCGGCGAAGAGCCCTTCGAAGTCGATCGGGAGCCCGGCTTCGTAGCCTTGCGCGACGGCTTCGACGAACGCGTCGCCGCCCGCCGGCCCGGGCGTGGACTCGGAGGGCCGCCGCAGGCTTGCGAGCGTTACCGGCGGCGCGGCCGTGCCCTGGGCGGGTTCCGGCCAGGCGAGAAGCGCCATCGGTCCCAGCACCGCGTGCGGACCGATCTCCACGATCGTGTCGACCCCGAGCGCGGCCAGCGTTTCGACGCATGCGCGGAACGCGACGGGCTCGCGCGCCTGCCGCCGCCAGTAGGCCGCGTCGAGCGCCTCGTCCCGCTCCACGACCCGCCCGGTGAGGTTGCTCACGAACGGTGCCGACGGCGCGGCGAAGGAGAGCCGCGAAAGGACCGCCTCCAGGTCGTCGAGGGCGGGCTCGACCATCTTGCTGTGATAGGCGGGGCTCTTCCTCAGACGCCGCGCCCGGACCTCTTCGGACTCGAAGCGGGCCACCACCGCATCGATGTCCGCCTCCGGGCCGCTCACCACCAGGTGCGCCCCGTTGTCGGCCGCGATGCAGACACCGACGCCGCCCGAGCCCGCGTTGTGGTCGTCCAGCGCCGCCTGGACCCGGGGTCCGGGAGCGAACACCGCCGCCATCGCACCCGCCCCCGGCAGCGCCCCGATGAGCGCCCCCCGCGCCGCGGCGAAGCGTAGCCCGCCCTCGAGCTCGAACACCCCCGCGGCCTGCGCGGCGGCGATCTCCCCGAGGCTGTGTCCGAACACCGTTTCGGGGCGTATTCCGACGCTCGACCACAGGGCGGTGAGGGCGCATTCGAGTGCGTAGATCGCGGGTTGCTTCCACCTCGGCTCGTCGAGCTCCCCCGCCGATCCGGCCCGGCCGAACATGACGTCGAGAAGCGAGGCGCCGCGCTCGTTCCGCATGAGCGCGTCGCAGCGGTCGAGCACCGTGCGCACCACCGGCTCGCGCTGGTAGAGGTCGAGCCCCATGCCGGTCCACTGGCTTGCCTGCCCGGTATAGGCGAAGGCTACCTTCGCCGGCGCCCGCGCCGCCGGCGCGTCCGTCGCCGCGCCGAGCGCCTGCAAACCGGTCCGGAGCGACGCCGCGTCGCGAAACGCCAGCCCTGCCCGGAACGCGAAATGGCTTCTGCCTGCGCCGGCCGTCCAGGCGAGATCGGCAAGCGGCGTCTCCGCCGCCCGACCGTCGAGCCATTCGAGGTACCGTCCGGCCAGATCGCGAAGCGCTGCGGGGGACTTTCCCGAGAGCGGCAGGATCCGGAGTTCGCGCGGCAGGGTCTCTTCCTCCGCGCGGTCGGCGCTCGCCAACAATGTCGGAAGGGGCGGGGAGATCCGCCGCGCCGGGCCGGCGGGCCACGCCGCGCCGCGGTTCGCGGGTTCGTCATGCCGCTCGCCGTAGCCCTCCACGACGACATGCGCGTTGGTGCCGGAGAACCCGAACGAGCTTACGCCGGCGAGCGGCGAGCGCCCGGAAGCGCGCGGCCAGCGTGTCTCGGTCGTGGTCACCCGCACGGGCAGGCGATCCCAGTCTATCTCGGGGTTGGGGTTGTCGAGGTTGAGATGTCGCGGGATCACGCCCCGGTGCATCGACAGCAGGACCTTGATGAGGCCCGCGGCCCCCGCCCCGGCCGACAGGTGGCCGATATTGGTCTTGACCGAACCCATGAGGAGGGGCCGGGCCGGTTCGCGCCCCCGGCCGTAGACCGCCGCCGCCGCGTTCATCTCGGTCGGATCGCCCAGTCTCGTGCCGGTCCCGTGCGCCTCCAGGTAGTCCACCTGCGAGGGCTCGATCCCGGCCCGCGACAGCGCATCCTCGATCACCCGCTGCTGCGTGAGGCCCTTGGGGGCGGGCAGACCGGGGCGGAGCCCGTCCTGGTTCACCGCGGTGCCGCGGATTACTCCCCAGATCCGGTCGCCGGCCGCCTCCGCTTCGTCGAGGCGCTTGAGAACCAGCATCCCGCAGCCTTCGCTCCGCACGAAGCCGTCCGCCCGTTCGTCGAACGTCCAGCACCGGCCGGTCGGCGAAAGCATCCCCGCATTCGCGAACGCTTCGGTCGTCAACGGAGAGAGAATCACGCACACGCCGCCGGTGAGCGCCAGATCGGCCTCGCCGCGCTGCAAACCCGCCACCGCATGATGCACCGCGACCAGCGACGAAGAGCAGGCGGTGTCCACCGCGATCGATGGCCCCTCCAGGCCCAGCACGAAGGAAACCCGCCCGCTCGCCGTGCTGAAGCGGTTGCCGGTGACGAGGTAGAGGGGCGTGTCGGATCCCGGCCCCTCGCCTTCGCCCCGGACGATCTCCTGGTACTCGTAACTCCCGATGCCGACATAGACCCCGCTCCGGCTGCCCACCAACCGATCCGGAGCGACGCCGGCGTCTTCGAGCGCCTCCCAGCTCAACTCCAGCAGCAGCCGTTGCTGCGGGTCCAGCGACTCCGCTTCGAGCGGCGAGATCCGGAAGAACTCCGCATCGAACCGGTCGATACCCGACAGGAACGCGCCAAATCGAGAGGCGTCGTGCACGGCGACGTCGTCCGGGAACATCTCGCCCACGCGCCCGGTCGTCTCACCGGGCGAGCCGTGCGTGACCGCGCTACCGCCGGTCTCGAGCAGCCGCCAGAAGGCCGGGAGGTTCTCCGCGCCGGGAAATCGGCAGGCCATGCCCACGACGGCGATCAGCCCGTCGCCCATCCCGTCGGTCTCCGATGCCCGGAAGCCGGCGCCGGAAGGATGCGCTCTGTCATCGGGACGCGAGTTCGCCCGCTCCGCCATCGAAGGCCTCCTGCCGTAGCTTTACAAATTCCGAGACGGTCTTCTATTTTCCCGCGCCCGCGTCCGCATTGCCACCCTTCTTCGGTCCCGCATGGGGCTCGGGAGGCAACGCGGCGGCGGTGCCGGGGAAGGTCGGCAACCTCGCGGGCTCGACGGCCGGAGGCGGCGGCCCGCCATGGACCGGGAGGAGAGCCGGAGCTTGATCCCAGACCCCACCCGAAGCCGGACGACCCTCCCTTGCCGAGAACTGCCCGGAACATGAGCTCCGAGGGTTCGTCGCCGAGGGACGCGATCCGCTACCAGCCCGACGAACCGCCCCCGGCCGCGCTCGCGCTTGGCCTCGGGCTTCAGCTCGCGGTGCTCACCATCCCGGGGATCATGCTGATCACGACGGTTGTGATGCGAGCGGCCGGCGAGACCGAGGCTTACCTTTACTGGGCGGTATCCGCCACGGTGGCGATTTCCGGAGCGGCCACCGTGCTCCAGGCATTCCGCCTGGGTCGTTTCGGAACCGGCCATGTGCTGGTGATGGGGAGCTCCGGCGCATCCATCGCGGTGTGTATCGCTGCGGTATCGGAGGGCGGCCCGGCGCTGCTTGCGACCCTCGTCTTCATCGCGGCCTTCGTCCCGCTCTTGGTCGCGGGACGTCTTTCCCTGCTGCGGCGGATCGTCTCTCCGACCGTCGCGGGGACCGTGGTCATGCTGATCCCTGTCACCGTGATGCCCGTCGTCTTCGACCTGCTCGACAAGGCGCCGGACCGCAGCCACGGGTCAGCGGCCGCCCTGAGCGCTCTTGCCACCGTGCTCGTCACAATCGGCATCGCGCTCAACTCCAAAGGCAGCCTGCGCCTCTGGGCACCGCTTATCGGGGTGGTTTCCGGTTCGGCGGTGGCGGGGTTCTTCGGCCTCTACGACTTCGAGCGCGTCGCCGCGGCGCCCTGGATCGGATTTCCGGCGCCCCAATGGCCGGGATTCGATCTCGACTTCGGAGCGGAGTTCTGGGCCCTTCTACCCGCGTTCCTGCTCGTCGCCCTGGTCGGCACGCTCCGGACCATGAGCAGCTGCGTGGCCGTCCAGGGCGTATCCTGGCGCCGGCGCCGGGCGGTGGACTTCCGGGCGGTGCAGGGCGCGGTGGCCACGGACGGGGTGACCAGCCTGCTCTCCGGATTCGCCGGGACGGTCCCGAGCACCGCCTACACGGTGAGCGTTTCGGTGATCGAGCTCACCGGGGCGGCGGCCCGCCGGGTCGGGGTCGCCACCGGGCTCGTGTTCATCGCCCTGGTGTTTCTTCCGAAGACCTTCGCGGTGATCCTCGCGGTGCCGAATCCGGTCCTCGCGGGCTATCTCGCGATACTCCTTGCACTCCTCTTCGTCGCGGGGATGAAGGCGGTCGTCCAGGACGGGCTGGATTATCGCAAGGGAATGGTCGCGGGCGTCGCATTCTGGGTCGGGGTCGGCTGCCAGCACGGCATGATATTTCCGGACCAGGTCCCGGAGTTCGCGGGTGGGCTGTTCCGCAACGGAATGATCGCCGGGGGCCTTGTGGCGATCGCGATGACCTTGTTCCTCGGCATGACCGAACCACGCCGCAAGCGGCTGGAGACCGAGCTCGGGCTCGCGGCGCTCCCGGAAATCAGGGAGTTCCTGACCTCTTTCGCGTCCCGCGAAGGCTGGGGATCCGAGATGGCGGCTCGCCTCGACGCGGTCGGTGAGGAGGCGCTGTTGACTCTCATCCGTGACGACGAAGACGGAGCGGAACCCGGCGGGCGGCAGCATTTTCGTCTCACCGCACAGCGCGGAGACGGAGGCGCGACTCTCGAGTTCGTCGTCGCTCCGAGGGGGGAGAACCTCCAGGACCGGCTCGCGCTGCTCCATAACGTGAGCGACGAGGCGCCGCTCGAGAGGGAGGTCTCTCTGCGTTTGCTGCGGCACCTCGCGGCTTCAGTCCGCCACCAGCAGTACCACGATATGGACGTCGTCACCGTCAACGTAAAAGGAGACGAATAGGTCCAAGGTTCATATGGATGGGGACTATCGCAGTAGATTGCCAAACGCTTGCCACCGGCCGACCATGGCCCGCCGATCCTCGCCATCATATAGCATTGCGTGCACGGCACTTGCACGGCTTGACTTCGCGACAAGGAGGAACAGGCAGTGACCGGTCCACCGACGGGATGGCTGGAAGCGACCGTTCTCGGGTACGCCAAGGCGTTTTCCATGCGAGGGCGGGCGTCACGGGCGGAGTATTGGAAATTCTGGGCGATGAGCTACGTGCTG
>MPNO01000089.1 GCA_002239065.1 Defluviicoccus sp. bin129
GCCGCAGGCCTGTGGACAAGTGGACAGCCGCTCCGCGCCTGACCACTTCCCCACAGGCCCAACAACCTCAACAGAAGCGGTCAATCGATGTGCTAGCAAAACCGGACAAATCTACTTGCTAGCGACAATCCCGGCGGAAGCGGCGCGCCGCTACGGCGATCGCGATGGCCTTTGTCGCGCTGGCGGGCGTAGGGATCGCCAATCTGGCCCTCGCGTGGCGCATGACGCCCAGCATCGGAGACCCGAGAGAGCGCATGGCCCGCGTGGAAGAGCGCATGGGCCGCGTGGAGGGGCCGATCGAAGGCCTGGGCATCTCGCGACGGGCCGGTCCCGGGAAGCCGGTCGCCGTTCGCCGCCCCTCGTCATTTCGACCGGAGCGCGCAGCGCGGAGTGGAGAAACCTCCCTGCCCCACGGGGACGAGGTTTCTCCACTCCGCCGTGCTGCCGCACGGCTCCGGTCGAAATGACGAGGGGGTGGCCGCCGTGCTGCGCACGGCTCCGGTCGAAATGACGAGGGGGAGCCGGGCGGTACCGCCTGCCCCGCCGCCTAGCCCCACCCCGCCAGCGCCGCCGCGCCGGCGCCGGCGATGCGGCCGGAGACGAAGCATTCGGCGATGTTGCCGCCCGACATGTAGAGATGGCCGAAGGCGCTGCCGAGCTCGCCGGCGGCATACAGCCTCGGGATCGGCGCGCCGAACACGTCGACGATGCGCTGGCGGCGGTCGTGCACCGGACCGCCCTGGGTGTTGGAGACCACCGGCCACACCGGGGCGCCGTAGAACGGCGGTGTGGCGACCGGCATCATGGTGCCGGGCGGGCGGCCGAAATCCTCGTCGCGCCCCGCCGCGCAGAGCGCGTTCCAGCGCGCGACGCTCGCCTCCACGGTCGCGGGGTCGAGCCCCAGCCCGGCCGCGAGCCCGGCGAGCGTGCCGGCGCGGGTCAGGATGCCGGACTCGACCTCGGCCAGGTTGTCGGCGCTCCACTCCATGCGCAGCCCCTCGTCGTTCGATGTCGGGCGGCCGAGCGGGTAGAGCCTGCGCCCCTGCTCGTCGCACACCAGGTAGCTCGGGATGCGCGGAAAATCCTGGCGCACGGTGTCGAACAGCTGCATCTGGCGGTGCCCGGTGTCGTGGGTGTAGGGCGGGTACTCGTTCATGTAGCGGCTGCCGTCGCGGTCGAGCAGGATCCAGGTCATCCTGACCTGGGCGTCGCTGATCTCGCCGGTCTCGTCGCGCCGCGCCATGAATCCGCCGCCGCCGGGCCGCCAGTCGGGCAGGCGCTTGACCCGGATGGCGTAGGGGTAGCCGGGGTCGGGGCTCCTGAAACCGTAGGCGCCGTGGAAATGCCACATGTGCCACAGCTCGGCGCCGACGTCCTGCGACATGACGATCCCGTCGCCGGTGTTGTGCCGCGCGGCGGCGGGGAGCACCGGGCGGCCCTCCCAGTACTGGTCCTGGCGCTCGGGACTGCCCTCGAACCCGCCCGAGGCGAGGATCACGCCGCGCCTGGCCGCGATCCGGCTTACCCCGTCCGGTCCCGCCACCGTGATGCCGCGGATCTCGGACCCGTCTTCGGCGGCGAGCAGCCGCACCCCGCGCGTGTTCAGCCTGATCTCGACGTCCTCGTTGGCCAGGTTGTCGTCGATGATCTTGAACAGCATCGGCCCGCCCGGCGCGCCGTTGGCCCAGGGGTAGACCGCGCGGGCGTCGAAATTGGGCACCGAGACGACGACCGTCTGGTAGAACGCGTCGAACCCGGGCAGCGGGTAGTTGGCCCCGGTCTTGCCGGTCTCGATGGTGGTCATCAGCTCGGCGCCGTTGACCCTGGCGAGGCCGCGCACATAGGGCTCCAGGCGGGACATCCCGCCGGCCAGCGCGCGGACCACCTCGTCCGGGGTCCGCCCGGCATTGGTGGCGGCGAGGTAGCTGTAGGCGCGCTCCTCGTCCATGGCGCAGCGCACCGCGCCGTAGGAGCAGATCGAGATGCCGCCCGGCACCCCGGTCTTCTCGATCAGCAGCACCTTCGCGCCGGCGCGCGCGGCCTCCAGCGCCGAGACGGAGCCGGCGAAACCGTAGCCGACGACGACGACATCGAAGGTCTCGTCATAGCGCTCCACCGAGCGCGGGATGCCGTCCATGTCCGCTCCTTGCCGGGGGTCCGGGGATAAGCGCCGGCGGGCTCGGGCCGGCGCGGGATTGTAGCCCGGCGGCCCCCACCACGTCATTTCGACGGACCCCGGACTCGATCCGGGGCGGAGCCGTGCCGCAGCACGGCGGAGTGGAGAACCCTCGTCCCCATGGGGCAGGGAGGTTTCTCCACTCCGCGCCTCCGGCGCTCCGGTCGAAATGACGAGTGGGATGGCTGGGGCGGGGAACGACGACGCCACGGGGGCGCAGCACGGCGGTCCCCACGTCGTCATTTCGACCGGAGCCGTGCGCAGCACGGCGGAGTGGAGAAACCTCATCCCCATTGGCAGGGAGGTTTCTCCACTCCGCGCTGCGCGCTCCGGTCGAAATGACGAGGGGGTGGCTGGGGCGGGGAACGACGACACCATGGGGGCGCAGCACGGCGGCCCCCCCTCTCGTCATTTCGACCGGAGCCGTGCGTCAGCACGGCGGAGTGGAGAAACCTCGTCCCCATGGGGCGGGGAGGTTTCTCCACTCCGCGCTGCGCGCTCCGGTCGAATTGACGAAGGGCGCGCTAGCCGCCCGGCTTGCCGGGGTTGAGGTGGCCGCATTCGGGGCAGCGCCGTGCCGCCTCGCTGCCGTAATAGGCGTCGAAGGCGGGCGGCAGGTCGTCCACGATGTCGTGCAGCTGGAACTCGCTGCGGTGGACCAGCGCGTCGCAGCTGTCGCAATACCATTCGAAGGCGTCGCGCAGCCCGTCGGGCCGCTGGCGCTCGATCACCATGCCGATCGAGCCCGCCGGGCGCTGCGGCGAGTGGCGCACATGCGGCGGCAGGAGCAGCACGTCGCCCTCTCTCAGCGCCACGTCGCGCTTGCTGCCGTCCTCGATGACGCGCAGCACGATGTCGCCCTCGATCTGGTAGAAAAACTCCTCCAGCGGGTCGTCGTGATAGTCGGTGCGCTGGTTGGGCCCGCCGATCACGGTCACCATGAAGTCGGCGTCCTGCCAGATCTGCGCGTTGCCGACCGGCGGCTTGAGCAGGTCGCGGTGCTCGTCGATCCATTTGTGCAGGTTGAACGGGGCAACCCGGGTCATTCTCGGCCTCCATCGCGCCGTCGGGGCGCTTGGAGGCGATGCTAGCCCGGATTTCCCACCACTGTCACGGCCCGCATCGCGCCGCGCGCCTCTCCTGCCCTGTCGGCCGGACAGCGCCGCGCAGGCCCCGGACTGTGATCCGGGGCAGGCCATGACAGTGGTGGGAAATCCGGGCTGGCCCGGGCCGGTCGGGGACGCCAGCCCTCAGGCGAGCGCGGTGCACTCGATCTCGATGTCGAAGGGCCACGGCCAGGAGCCCACGGCGACGAAGGTGCGGGCCGGCGCGGGGTCGTCGAAATAGCGGCCATAGACCCGGTTGACGAGGTCGTAATAGCCGCTGTTCGAGATATAGATGTTGACCTTGACCACCTTGTCGAGCGCGGAGCCGGCCGCCTCCAGCACGGCCTTCAGGTTCTCCATCACGAGCTCGGTCTGGGTGGCGATGTCGGCGCTCGAGACCTCCCCGGTCGCCGGGTCGATCGGCGGCGTGCCGGAGACGAACACGAACCCGTTCGCCCTGACCGCCGGGCTCAGCGGCACCCCCGCCGCCTTGAGCGCCTCGGAAATCCCCGCGACGTAGATCGCTTCCCGCTCCATCTCCGTTCCTCCTCGATTCAGCCCTCGCGGCGCGCGCCGGCGTAGAAGAAATCGCCCGGGATCGCCTCGATCACCGGGTCGATCGCGCGCGCCGCGGCGATCTCCCGTCCCGACCGGTGGTCGGCGAGGCTGTAGGAGCCGTCGCCGCGCCGCGCGATCCGGTAGCAGGCATAGGGCGTGTTGCTGCGGTCGCCCGAATAGACCCTGATCTCGTCGGCGTCGGCGCGCCGGACGCGCTCGCTGCGGTACCAGCGGTGCATCAGCGCGAGCTTGCGCGCCAGCGCCCCGATCTTCTCCAGGTCGCGCGCGGTGAACCGGGCGAGGTCGAGGCGGACGAGGTCGGCGGGCATGGGCGGTCCAACTGCGGCAGGCATCGGCAAACCACCGCATGCCGGAATGTCGAAGGATGCACAAGGAAATTCGCGCCGTCCGGTTCGCCCGCCCGGCCCCCGCCGCCGCTCCGGCAAGACTCGCGTCATGATACCGATTATGGTACTACCATCGAGATGCGGACGAAGCATCGACGCACCCTGGACAGCGTGTTCAGGAGACCGACGCCCGCGGGAATCCGGTGGTCCGACATCGTTGCCATGCTCGAGGCGGCGGGCGTCGAGGTTTCCGAGCGCGCCGGGTCGCGCGTATTGTTGAAGAAGGGCAGGGAGCGGATCGTGATCCACCGGCCGCACCCGGAGACCGGGACCGGGAGAGCGACGGTGCGCGACATCGCCGCGTTTCTTGGGGCGGCGGGAATCGAGCCATGATGGAATACAGGGGATACATCGCCCAGGTCGAGTTCGACGATTCGGTCGGCCGGCTTCACGGGCGGGTCGTCAACAGCGGCGCCTATCCGATCGCCACCTTCGAAGCGGTCGACGTCGACGGGCTGCGGCGCGAGTTTCGCCGGTCGATCGACGAGTATCTCGCATCCTGCCGCGAGGACGGGGTGGAGCCAAGAAGGCCGTTCTCCGGCAAGCTCAACGTTCGCCTCGGCCCCGACCTGCACCAGCGCGTTGCCCGGCTGGCGGCGGAAAGCGGGATGAGCCTGAACGGCTGGATCAGGCAGGCGCTGGAGAAGAGCGCGTCGTAGCGTCCCGGGAGAGATTGTCGGCGGCGCGCAAGCCCGCATCGCGGGCATGGATCGCTTTCAGGGTCTCGTCCTGCAGCCGGCGCAGCCGGTCGAAACGGGATTCGGGATCCTCGCCCCGGACCAGGTCCTGGAGAAAGCCGCGCACCAGCGCCGAGACCGACGTGCCGGCCTCCGCCGCCCTCACGCGGGACAGGCGATAGGTCTCCTCGTCGACGGATACGGTGATGTTCTTCATCGTGCCCTGTCACAGTGCCTGCGATTCACAGGATATGCCGGCCGGTGGCCGGCCTGCAAGGGCCGGCGTAGCCCCGTTCTGCAGTGCGTCCTCGACATCGCCGCCGACGGCGTAGGACACCAGCTCGGGCAGGGTGACCGGCGCGCCGCGCACGTCGTGCTTGCCGGTCACCACGTCGGCGACCAGGCGGGCGTGCAGCTCCGCCGCCAGCTCGATCTGGCGCCTGGCGCGGGCGATGCGCTCGTCGATCCCGGCCTCCGCGCCCTCCAGGTAGTCCACGATGGCGTGCTGTTCGGCGAGCGGCGGGCGGGCGATCGTCAGGCAGCCGAGGGCGCTCCACTCGGCCCGCGGCACCGCGGTCCCGCCGGCCAGGCTGTCGATCGCGGCCACCACCGGCTTCGAGCGCAGCACCCGCTCGACGTAGCGGCCCGAGAAGGCCGACCGCCGCGGGCGGAGGACGAGGAATTCGCCGCCGCACAGCCCGCCGGTCGACGGGCTGGCGACCCTGGCGAGATGGGGGCGGAGCTTGCCGAACAGGATGTCGCCGGGGGCGAAGCGCTTGAGCCGGCCGCCGGGCGGGTCGCCGGGCTCGACGCGGGCGATCCGCCCGGTCCAGCCCTCGACGCGTTCGAGCGAGACAAAGGCGTCGCCCAGCCGCCTTTGGTCGCAGGGCTGCACGACATTGGCCATCGACGATTTCAGCCGCTCGACCACCCAGTGCTCGGGCACCCGGCCGAGCCACGCCGCGCCGGAATCCCGGCACGGGCAGTAGCGGCGCCCGGTGCGGACGTCGAGCTTGCCGGTGACCGCGCGGTGCACGACGACCAGCTTCTGCTCCTCCAGCAGCGCGATCAGCCGCTTCTTGGCGTGGAGGAATTTCCGGATCCTGCGCTCGACCCGGTCGAGGAAGCGCACGATGGCGCCCTGCTCGGCGAGCGGCGGCAGCGCCACGATCAAACGCTTCAGCTGTTCGGCATAGATATGGGCGACCGTGATGCCGAGGCCCATCGCCCCCTTCTGGCCCGCCGCCGGCAGGCAGTTGGTGGCGTAGCCGAGATAGCGCGCGTCGACCGTCCGGTTGGGCCGGAAGCGGATCACGTCGCGACCGCAGCAGGCTTCGGAGCGGATCAGGTTGACCGCCGATTCGCCGATCTCCTCGGCGGTCTCGCCGGTCGCCGCGAACAGCACGTCGCCGAACCGGATGGGCGAGTATTTCGCCGCTTCCGCGCGCGGCACGAAAGACCGGCTCTCGGTGACGAAGCGCCGATGCGTGGTGTACAGGTCGCCGTAGCGGATGCAGGGAATCCCCGACGCGCGCTCGTCCAGCCAGTCGCCGCCCTTGCCGGTGGCGAACCAGCCCAGCCGGCCGAGCGGCTCGACCTCCCAATGCGTCGGCACCGGGCCGAGCCAGTCCAGCCCGGTCTCCTTCATCGCGGGATAGGGTTTGAGGGCGGTCATCGGCCCGCGCCTTCGAAGATGTTGTCCATCAGGGTGCCGGTCTCGCGTTCCAGAGCGAGGATTTCGTCGCGGATCTCCTCCAGCCCGCGCATCTTCCCGGGCCGGTGGAAATGGCGCCTGAAATCGATCCGGTAGCCGATCTTCTCGCTGTCCGCCCGGTACCACGCATCCGGCGCGTAGGGCAGGACCTCGCGCTCCAGGAAGGTCTCGATCCCGCCCTCTTCCTGCAGCGGGACCCGCTCGGTGTCGCGCAGCTCGGCATCCGGCTCGTACGCCACCACCGCCGACCGGCCGCCGATCTCGGTGGCGAACAGGCCGCGCAGCGGATCGGCCGCGGCGCCCGGGCCGTGGATCCTGGCGATCACCGGCGGCGCGGTCTCGCGGCGCCTGCCGGAATCCCCCCGGCGCGCGGGCTCGCTGGCGGCGCGCGCGGCGGCCGGGCCGCGGCCCCGGGCCGGGGTATCGGGGCGACCCCGGGCGGCGGGTTCGCGCGGCCCCTGCCGTAATCCCGCAGGCGCGCGATCTCGTCGGCGGCGTAGGCCCGGCCGGGCTCGACGCCCTCGATCCGCAGCGGGCGCTCGACCGTCACCTTGCGGTAGCCGAAGGCGGCGTTGTCGAGGATCCGGCTGTGCTCGGACTCCTCGAAGGCGTGGAAGGTCCCGCAGATCCGCGCGACGTGCTCCTCGCCGAGCTCGCGGCTCTTCTTGCCGACGCTCCTCGGCAGGCCGCGGAACCAGCCGGTGGCGTCGATCAGCTGCACCCGGCCGCGGCGCGGCGCCGGCTTGCGGTTGGTGAGCACCCAGACATAGGCGGCGATCCCGGTGTCGTAAAAGATGTTGCTGGGCAGGGCGACGATCGCCTCCAGCCAGTCATTCTCCAGGATCCAGCGGCGGATGTTGCTCTCGCCCTGCCCGGCGTCGCCGGTGAACAGGGACGCGCCGTTATGGACCTCGGCGACCCGGCTGCCGAGCGGCGTGTCCCGCTTCATCTTGGACAGCGCGTTGACCAGGAACAGCATCTGGCTGTCGCTGGTCCGCGGCACCAGGGGGTATGCCGGATCGCCATCGTGCTCGACGATGAAGCGCGGGTCGCGCATCGCCTTGCGGCCGCCCATGCGATCGAGCTCGGCCTTCCATCTCCTGCCATGCGGCGGGTTGGACAGCATGAAGTCGAACTGGTGCGCCGCGAAGGCGTCCTGCGACACCGTCGAGCGCCCGGCTCCGCCGACGATGGTGCAGTCCGAATCGCCGCGCCCGGCGAGCAGCATGCCGGCCTTGCAGACCGCGCAGCTCTCCGGGTTCACCTCCTGGCCGTAGAGATGGACCGAGACCGCGCCGCCCTGCGGCCCGGCCAGCTCGCGCAGGGTCTCGCCGGCCGCGTCCAGCGGCCCGCCGATGCCGCACGCCCCGTCATAGAGCGAGTAGGCGCCGGGCCGGATGTCTGCGGCGACCGGCTCGAAGACCAGCCGCGCCATCAGCCCGACCGCGTCGCGCGGGGTCCGGTGCTCGCCCGGCTCCTCGCCATGCTCGGCCCTGCCGCGCCGCACCAGCTCGTCGAACAGCGCGCGCATGGCGCAATCGTCGAGCCCCGCCTGCGCGATGGTGCCGTCGGCGAGCCGCACCGGGTCCGGCCCGAGATGGACGCCGCCGGCGGTGAATTTCCGGATCAGCCTGGCCAGCGCGGAGGTCTCGCCGAGACGCAAGGCAAGCTCGCGGAAGCCGAACGCGTCGAGCACGTCCCGCACGTTGGGCGAGAAGCCGTCGAGATAGGCGGCGAAGTCGCCCGCCAGCCGTTCGGGCCGGCAGCGTTTCCCGAGCTCGCCGAGGGCGAACGCGGAGAGATTGTAGAAGGGCCGCCCGGCGACCCGGCAGAGCGCGTCGTCCCGTTCCGCCGGGTCCGCGCCTTCGAGCTCCGCGGCGCGCGCGCGCAAAGCCCGCCGGGACGGCTCCAGCAGCGCATCGAGGCGGACGATGAAGACCATGGGGAGCACGATGTCCCGACACCCGGCCGGGGCGTCGGCATTGCGCAGCACGTCCCGGGCGATCTTCCAGACATGGTTGGCGATACGCGGAATGCTCACGCAAACTCTCCTTCCCCGGCGCCGCGGCGGGCGCCGGCCCTGGCCTGAAACCGCATAAACTGTCGGGGGAAGGGGAGCCCCCGGACGGCTGCCCGCCCGCGGCCCCGAACTGGCCCCCGCATTCTTCCTTGCAGAAATGCCGGGAAAATCCGGGTCTGCGCCCTAGGTGTCCGCTCCCGCCCCCGAGCGCAAGGCCCTATCGCCAGGCTGCGACGAAGAGCCGCGCCTTGCCCGCTTCCCCACAGGCGCCGCGGCAACCGGGAGATCGAACCGAGGGAATACCGGCGGCCCGAGATTCAACCGGCATGAACCCTGGCCCGGCCGTCAGGCTGTCCGAAAAGGCGGAGCGCAGCTCAAGTGAATGGGGTAGCCCCAGGCAAGACCCCCGCCTCAGCCCGGGCGGGAGGACCCGCTCGGAGCGCAACCGAACCCGGCTGTCGCCGTGCGCGGCGGCACCTCGAAGCTGCCGACGAAGCCGGGGACGGGAACTGTCCAACCTTTCGCCGAGCTTGGACAAGAGGGGGGCATAAGTCATTGGCTTATAATCCTCCTCTTTCAGAATTGGCTCCCCGGGCCGGTGCATCGGGGCCGTCCGTTTTTCCTCGCGCGAGTTTTCGCCGTTCCGCCGGAAGCTCGTTCGCACGCTTCGCGAGGAGGGCGCGGACAGGGTGCTGCATCCGAAGATCGCCCGCCTTGTCGGGCTGATCGAAGACACCCCGCCCGGCGTGGCGCCCGACATGGGAAATCTGATGATCCTCCGCCGCCAGTTCGGCGCGGCGGCTTCCGACATGGACAAGTCGACATCGCGGCCCGGCTCCATCGGAGTCGACCTGATCGACGATTTCGTTGAGTCGGGCTCGGCATCGGCGTCCGGCATGATGAAGGATGCCAACCGGCTGTGGTCGCGGATGCGGAAGGCGGAGACTATCGAGCGCGCTATCGCCAAGGCGGAGACCGCACAGCAGGGCATGGAGGCCGGACTCCGGGCCGAATTCAAGTCGATCTATCGGGGCATCGTTGACGGGAACAAGAAATGTCGCGGCTTCACGGCGGACGAAACCAAGGCGATCAAGGCGGTTGCCCAGGGGAACCTCACTGCCAACGTGCTCCGCAGGATTGCCAGCCTCGGCGGCGGCTCCGGCCCGCAACGGGCGATGCAGAATTTGATCCAAGGCGGCGGTCTCGGGTTCGCGCTCGGGGCCGGCAGGCGCGGCGATTGGCGCGGCGGCCGGCCCGGTGGCCGGACAGGTTGCCGGGCGCATGGCGACCCGGGGAACGCAGCGGCGGGCGAACCTCGCGCGAGCGATCGCAGCGCGCGGCGAGACTCCGAAACAGGCGCGGAAGGCGCCGCAGGATATGACGCTGCAAGAGCTGATGGCCGGCTACATGGAGTTGCGAGAATGACCGATCTTGCGCTTGTCATCTTCCGCGCCGCGATCCTCGCCGCGACCACGGCACCGCGACCGGGCCGGGCGCCGCGCCGGATATCGATTTCGTCGCAGAGCGGTTTCTGTGCGGCGGGCGGGAGTTGCTGACCGCGCTGCAATGCGACGATGCCGATGCGCTCGCTCAGCAGTACGGATGGCAATCTGCGCAGGACCTGATGGACTTTCTCGCGGACGGGCCGGAGACGGCTCGGCTTCCACAGTGACCCGCAAGAAATCCGGCGGGCGCCCGCCCGGGACGGGACATGCGCGCGACCGCTACACCGAGCGCGAGCGGCCGTGCGCCCGGTGCGGGAAGCGGTTCACGACCACGCCCCAACGCCGGATGCTTTGCGGCCCCTGCTACGCGGGCGCCGACTAGGTTTTTTTCGTCGGTAGGTTCCCCAACCGGGCACCGATGCGCCGATCTAACCCTCCTGAAATATCGTTGTTTCTCAGGCTCTAACGGGCGTTTCCCTACAACCTTCCCCATGTTGCCTTTCCCGCGCCCGTGCCGCGTTGTACTGTCGGGACTCCGGCCGGCCCGGGCGGGGCGAGAAAATTCGCCCATGAGGGAACACCCATGCGAACGAACAGGCGGATACGGACGGCCGCCGTTGTCGCGGCGACGCTCGTTCTGGCGTCATGCGGCGGCGGGGAAGGCCCGACCGTATCGACCGCGCCGCCCCTGGCCTACTCGCAGACGGCCGCGCCCCACGCCTATGCGCAGGCTCAATCTTTCTCGCAAGTCATCACCTACAACTTCGCGGGCGCCGAGCACGTCACCGTCGGCGGCGACCTGGAGCCGCGGGAAAACCTCCGCCACATCCTCACCGAGAACGGCATCCGGTACTACATCGGGGCGGTTCGCGATGGCGTCGGGGTAGAGCGGCTCACGAACTACGAAGTGGACATCGGAGCCGGCAACTTGAGGCCCTTCACGGTCCAGCCCACGATCTATTGGGATCCCGATCTGTTGCTGCCGGAAAACAGCGGCATCGCCAGCGCCCTGAGCGGCAGTATCCGAATCCTGAACAATGCTCTGCCGCCGGAATTCCAGATCGTCGACGGCGGCGCCTGGGAAACCGCCACCATCTACCCCGGTCAGATCGGGGTGAGCCTGACGACAGCACAGGGCATCGGATCGATATGCGGCACGGGGGCGGTTGCCTGCGCCCAAAGCCGTCGCGGAGCACGTTCTACCAGCTTGTCCTGGTTGTACATACCCGACGACTTCGACACGTCCGAGTACACCTTTCCGCGCTCGGTTATCGTCCACGAACTCCTGCATGCGCTTGGCATCGCGGGCCACGTCGACAGCATCGAGTTCCCGGACAGCATCATGGGGACGGCAGGTGAGTTCATTCCAAACCTTGGCCACATTCTCAGTAAGATCGATCGGGAAGTGCTCCAGATCATGTACATGAGTCAGCGCACCGAGGCCTATAACGATTGGGGCGAGTGGTCGGACGTGAGCCACCATCTGGTCGGCCGCTCGGAAGACGGCGACCTGAATTTCGGGGTGGCGCTGTTCAACGGTCTGCCGCAGCCTTGGGTGCGGGGCGGATTGCCGGATAGCGACCTCGCCGACAATCGCAGGGTGTTCGGATCGGCGACCTGGCGCGGCAGCCTGCTGGGCTATTCGGGGCCATCGCCCATTGCCGGCGATGCCGAGTTACAGGTTGTCGTTTCCAGGCTCGCTGATCCCGCATACGAGCCCGACCTGAGCTTCCGGGACATCTACTTCGTCAACCGCTTCGAGAGCACGTCGACTGATCGTTGGTTCCCCACCCGAGACATCGACTACAGGGTCCGGATCGTTGGCAATTTCTTCGTGAATGTCGACGGCGACGGCCTTGTGACTGGCGCTTTCCTTGGGGCTCGGCACGAGCACATGGGCGGCACCGTCAAGCGAACCGACATGATCGCGGCATTCGGGGGGTCCAGATAGACGCGGCTATGATCGGGCGCATCACTCGCACCTGCCGACCATGGCCCGTGTCAGGTCGGCGACGGACGTCTTGTGTGCTACGAGGCCAACCATCTTCCGCTTCAGGTCAAGGGAGTACAGTTCGGTGTCCGGCCCCCACGCTACCAGAATGTGCATGATTTCCCCTGCCTTCCCGCCGACCTGCACCACGGGAGCGCCATAGTCGCTCGCACTTCGCGTCCAAGTCCCTTCCCCGAGCAGATTCTTGCCCTTGATGATCAGGTCGAGCTTGTCCCCGGACTTGACGAAGATCGTGGTCGTCTTGATCGACCCGTCGCGCCATCCCGGTTCCTTGCTAAATTCATGAGGATAGAAATAGCTATGCCCGGCAAGCGGACCGCATGAGGCAATGATTTCCGCCCCCGCCGGCCCTGCGAGGAGCACCGCGACGGCGGCGGCGATGATCGTGCGCATGGTGATTCCCCCTGTCTGTCGGGGATGGTGGGGAACCGTGGGGCAGGGGTAGCTAAGTAGTCAAAAAACCACTTCTTTCCAACTACTTAGCCCCCTAGTTGGCTCCCCGGGCCGGACTCGAACCAGCGACATGGTGGTTAACAGCCACCCGCTCTACCAACTGAGCTACCGGGGAAAGGCGTGTGCCCGCGTCGGCCCGCTATATAGCAATCCGGGATGGGGTTGTCAGCCTCGCCATCGCGCCCGGAACGGCGTCACGCGGCCGCATCGGCGAGGCGGTCCCGGTAATGGGCGGCGAGTTCGGGCGAGGCGTGGTAGATCGGCGTGTGGCCGCGGATCAGGATCTGGGCGCTGCGCATATAGGCGGCGCTGTCGATCTTGACCTCCTCGCCGCTGCGCGCGCCGCGGACCACCGCCGCCAGCACCCCGGCGGGGTTGCCGATGCCGACCTCGCGGTCGCCGGGCTCGGGCCCGAGCGGCTCCAGCCCCGCCGCCGTTTCGTGCGCGACCGTGCCCGGGATCAGCGCCGCCGCGGCGAGGCACGACCCGCCGGTCACCGCCATCGTCCGGTGGCAGGACTGCGGCGTGAAATAGCGCGCCCGGATATGCGCGCCGCTCGCCGCCTCCGCCTCGTCCGGCGCGGCGACCAGGCAGATCTTGGGCACCGTCTCGCTGGCCGCGAGCTCTTCGGCGGTCATCCGGCGCCCGTCCCGTTCCAGCCCCATGGCGAGCCCGGCGGCGACCCAGAGCGGCTCCATCCTGGCCCGCAGGCCCGCGTCTTGCTCGAGCGCTTCCGGCGGCTCGTCGGCGCCGACGCCGAGATCCGCGGCGCGGGCGATCACCATCGGCATGGCGAAGTCGAGGCAGGACACCTCGATCCCGCCGAACGCGTCGCGCCGGGCGCCGGTCGGGAACAGCCTTCCGGTCTTCGAGCCCGCCGCATCGACCAGCGACAGCGCCACCCCGGGCCAGCGCCCCATCACGCCCGGCATCTCGGTATCGGGGGCGAGCGGCGCGCCCGGGCCGGGCATGCGGATCGTCGCGTCGACCGCGATCCCGGTATTGGTGTTGAGGATGCGGAGCCGGTTCCGCCCCGGCGCCGGCGCCGGCGCCGCCAGCCCGGTCTCGAACGCGACCAGCGGCAGCGTGGCCGACATGTTGCCGCAATTCACGCTCCAGTCGATCGCCGCCTTGTCGGAGGCGAGCTGGGCGAGGGTGCTCTCGAGATCGAACCCGGCGCGCCCGGAGGCGTCGAGGACGAACACCTTGTTGCTCGTCGTGATGCCGCGGCCGAGCCCGGTGATCTGCCGGTTGCCCGGCGCCTCGCCGGCGAGCGGCACCCCCATCACGTTGCGGATGACCTCTTCGCGCAGCCCGGTCGCGGGCGGCAAATGCCCGGCCAGCAGGACGATGCCGGTCGAGGTGCCGCCGCGCGCGTGCCACACCGGGATTTCCAGCGTCCCGCCGACGAAGCGCGGCTGAAGCCCGTCGATCGCGGGTCGTCGTGGCGGGCTCATCGCTGCGGCCTCCGCGCCTTGTCCGGTCCGCCGCTATTGTATCCGGACCGCCGCGGCGGCGAAACGCCACTCCCTGTTTCACCCCCCTAGGGCCGTCCCTTCGACAAGCTCGGGGCAGGCTCTTCGATACGGCCCATCACCCCAGGCCGTCATGCCCGGACTTGATCCGGGGCGTAGCCGTGCGCAGCGCGGCGCCCCCACAACGTCATTTCGACGGACCCCGGACTTGATCCGGGGCGTAGCCGTTCGAAGAACGGCGCCCCCCCATCGTCATTTCGACCGGAGCCGTGCGTCAGCACGGCGTAGTGGAGAAACCTCCCTGCCCCGTGGGGACGAGGTTTCTCCACTGCGCGCTACGCGCTCCGGTCGAAATGACGAGGAGGGGCAGGCGGGCAGGGAGGTTTCTCCCCTTCGACGAGCTCAGGGCAGGCCACTCCGCGCTCCGGTCGCCGTTCCGGGGCGTAGCCGTGCGCAGCACGGCGGCCCCACAACGTCATTTCGACGGACCCCGGACTTGATCCCATAAGAGCTAACTTGTTTGTGGCGGTGATTTTGGCTAGAGTTTCCGGGTACTTGGGCTCGGAGGCTTGGGATGGACGAGGAGTGGGAGGTTCTG
>MPNO01000014.1 GCA_002239065.1 Defluviicoccus sp. bin129
GCCGCAGGCCTGTGGACAAGTGGACAGCCGCTCCGCGCCTGACCACTTCCCCACAGGCCCAACAACCTCAACAGAAGCGGTCAATCGATGTGCTAGCAAAACCGGACAAATCTACTTGCTAGCGACACATGGGGCGGCTGTTGACAGCGGCGGGCTCGACCAATGGGATACACCGCGTGGCCCCCGGACCCGTATCGCGTGCCCGGGGGCGCGCCAGGAGGGGATACCGGCGCGGGGTCGCGCAGCGCCCCGGGAGCGTCGCCACGACGCCAACCGCCGCGGACTCCCCGGCGAATTACGAGGAGGAAACGATATGAGCGGGTTCAATCGAAGCAGCTGGCGAATCCTCGCGGTCCTCGCCTGCGTTGTGAGCGTCGCCGCGCCGGCCGCGGCGGCGGACAAGCTGAAACTGGTGACCAACTGGGGCAAGGGCGTGTACTCGGTCGCGAAGACCCTCCAATGGGCCCAGCAGTTCAGCGCGAGCGACGCGGCCAAGGCGGCCGGGATCGAGGTGGTCCACGCCGGCGGGCCGGAGGTCACCCCGGCGCGCGAGCAGCTGACCGCGGTGCGCAACGGCGTGTTTGACATGATGTTCGGGGCCGCCGGCTACTATGTCGGCGCGGTGCCGGAAGCGTTCGTGTTCTACGGCACCGACATCTCGCCGATGGCGGCGCGGGCCAATGGCGGCACCGCCCTGCTCAACCGCATCTGGGAGAAGAAGGCCAACACCCACGTGCTCGGCTGGGTGGCTGCCGGCGTCGGCTATCACGTCTGGCTCAAGGACGAACCCAAGCTCAAGGCCGACGGCACGCTGGATCTCGGCGGCCGCAAGATCCGCTCCTCCCCGCTGTACCGCCCCTGGCTCGACGCGATGGGCGCGACCCAGGTGATGGTGCCGGCACCCGACATCTACTCCGCGCTCGAGCGCGGCGTCGTCGACGGGGCGGCATGGCCCGGGCTCGGCATCACCGATCTCGGCTTCCAGAAATTCGTCCGCTACCGGGTGGACCCGCCGGTTTGGCAGTTCGACAACCTGCTGCTGGTCAATCTCGGCAAATGGGGCAAGCTGACGGCCGCGCAACAGAACGCCCTGCGGCAATCGGTGATCGCCTTCGAGAAGGAGGCGCACGCCTACTATGCCCGCCTCGCCCGCGAGGAGAAGGCCAAGACCGACAAGGGCGGGCTGAAATCCTACATGCTGAGCGACGCCGCGGCGAAGCTGCACGTGGCGCGCGCGCAGGACATCCAGTGGGCGCAGATCCGCAAGAAGGCGCCGGAGAACTACGAGGCATTGCGCGAGAAGTTCCCGCCGTCGAAGTGAAGCCGGCTTTCGCACGGCGCCGGGCGAGCGCCGCATGAAGGCGCTCGCCCGGGTCTACGACACGCTCGTCACGGCGCTGGCGGCGGTCGCCGGCGCCATGCTGGCGGGCGTGTTCGTTTCCATCGTCGTCGACGTGCTGATGCGGACCGCCGGCTTGCAGCCGCCGCTATGGACCAGCGCGCTGACCGAGTACGCGCTGCTCTACATGACGATGCTGGCGGCGCCGTGGATGGTGCGGAACGCCGGACATGTCTTCGTCGAGTCCTTCACCGGGATGCTGCCGCGGGCCTGGTTCCGCGTCGTCGAACGCCTGGTCTACGCGACCTGCATCGCGATCTGCCTGGTGCTCGCCTGGTACGCCGCGACGCTCGGCTACGAGATCCACCTGCGCGGCGAACAGGACTACCGCTCCATCGTGCTGCCGCGCTCGGTGCTGTTCGCCTGCCTGCCGGTCGGGTTCGGCCTGGCCGCGGTCGAGTTCGGTCTCTTCCTGCTCGGCCGGGGCTCGATGTACAGCGAGCGCAGCGCGCGGATGGAAAGCATTTGAGCCGCCGCCCGCGCATCGGCCGCGGCTGAGCGGGGAGCGCCGACGGCATGGAGTGGTACCAATCCGGCGCCCTGGTCGTCGGGCTGCTGCTCGTCTTCATGGCGCTGTCGATCCCGGTGGCGATCGCCTTCTTCGCGGTCAGCATCATCGGCATGCTGGTGTTCATCGGGGGCGAGGCCGGGCTCGCCCAGATCGCCGCCAACGTGACCTCGTCCGTCACCCTGTTCGTGTTCGTGCCGATCCCGCTATTCCTGCTGATGGGGGAGCTGTTCTTCCACACCGGTCTCGCGGTGCGGGTGTTCGACGCGTTCGACGCGCTGTTCGGCCGGCTGCCCGGGCGGCTGTCCTACCTCACCGTGGCCGGCGGCACGGTGTTCGCCGCGCTGACCGGCACCAGCATGGGCAGCACGGCGATGCTCGGCGCGCTGATGGTCCCCGAGATGACGCGCCGCGGCTACAAGCGCTACATGTCCATGGGACCGATCCTCGGCACCGGCGGGCTCGCCATCATCATCCCGCCTTCCGGGCTCGCCGTTCTGCTCGGCAGCATCGCCAAGATCGATATCGGCAAGCTGCTGATCGCCGGCGTCCTGCCGGGCCTGATCCTCGCGCTGCTCTACGCCGCGATGATCTACCTCCAGGTGCGGCTCGACCCCGACGCCGCGCCCCATTACGACGTGGAGACGGTGCCGTGGCGGACCAGGCTGCGCCTGCTGGCGACGCATCTGCTGCCGATGGGCGTCGTCATTTTCATGGTCATCGGCCTGATGATCCTCGGCGTGGCGACGCCGTCGGAATCCGCCGCATTCGGGGTTCTCGGCGTGCTGATCCTCGCCGTCGCGTTCCGATCGCTCACGCTTCAGGCCATCGTCGCCTCGCTGAGGGGCGCGCTGCGGGTGACGGCGATGGTGCTTTTCGTGGTGATGGCGTCGTCCACCTTCAGCCAGATCCTCGCGATTTCGGGCGCCACTTCCGGGCTGACCGCCTGGGTCGCGTCGGTCGACGCGGCCCCGCTGCTGGTCCTTGTCGCGATGTTCCTGATCCTGCTGACGATGGGCATGCTGATGGACCAGGTCTCCATCATGCTGATCACCATCCCGATCTTCTTCCCGCTGGCGCAGTCGCTCGGCTTCGACCTCATCTGGTTCGCCATCGTGATGCTGCTGGCGCTGGAGATCAGCGGCGTCACGCCGCCCTTCGGTCTCGGGCTGTTCGTCATGCTGGGGGTGGCGCCGAGGGGCACCACGCTGTGGGAGGTGGCGCGCGCGGCGGTCCCCTTCGTCGGCTGCGACCTGGTGCTGTTCGCGCTGCTGATCGCCTTTCCGCCGATCGCCGTCTACCTGCCCGGGCTGATGAGCTGAGGAGAACCGCGATGTCCGACATCCTGCGCATCCCCGGCAACGTGCCGAGCCGCTGCTGGGGCTCGGCCTTCAGGGACCTCGCCTGGGTGCTCGGCATGTCGGACGATTTCTCCCTGTCCTTCCGGGACCAGGCCGAGCGCGCGTTCGAGGCGCTCGACCGCGGGCTCGCCGCGGCGGGAACCGACCGCTCGCGGCTGATCAACGTCCAGGTCTATCTCCACGACGTGAACGAGAAGCCCGGCTTCGACGAGATGTGGGCGCGCTGGATCGGCGACGACCCGGCCGGCTGGCCGATGCGGTCCTGCGTGCAGGTGACCTTCGCCGGCGGCAACAAGATCGAGATGATCGCCGTCGCAGCGCGCCCGTCCGGTTGAACGGTCTACGCCGCGACCGGCGGATCGTCCGACCACGGGTCCGCCAGCCTTCCATTCTCGTCCAGCCCGAGCACCGTGCGGTAGGGAAAGACCGGGCAGGCCTTGGCCGAGACCTCGCGATGGCCGTGGAAGGTGACGCGGCCGGAATAGGCCCGGTCGATCTCGCGGGCCAGCGCGGCGAGGGTGCGGTACTGCGCGTCGGTGAAATTCTCCAGCGCCAGCCCGTGCAGGCAGATCGCGATCGAGCCGAGATTGTTGCCGGCCTGCGCCGCCGGGATGCGCTCCAGCGGCCGCCCGGCCTGAAGCGTGCCGTCCTTGCGGATGAAGTAGTGGTAGCCGACATCCGACCAGCCGTTGCCGTCGACATGCCAGGCGCGGATCGTCGCGATGTCGTCATGGTCGGGGTCGTCGCTCGCGCTGCAATGCAGGAAGACGTGGTCGACGGGGCGGTCGGGCTTGACGAATTGCATGACGGGTCTCCGTTGGGGGCAACGAAAAAGGGCGCCGGGAGTTCCGGCGCCCACATTGGCTAGCGTGGCAACTCTACCCTAAAACCCGTCCCAAGTCAAGGCAAAAATATCATATACCGTAAAATATATTTTGTTTGCCCTCTTCCGTCACCCCCGTCCAGCCTCGACCCGTGATCGCGGCCGGAGCGTCCACGAGGCGGAGACGGGGCTCCGGCGCGCCGGCCGCTAGCGCCCGGGGAGCCCGGCGAAGCGCTTGCTCTTGATGTTGGCGAGCTGCTTTTCGAGGGTGCCGCGATAGGCCTCGAAAGCGGCGAGGTCCTCGCCCTTGAGGCGGATCTGCGGCGGCATGGAGATCGACATCGGGTTGACCTGCCGGCCGTCCACCAGGATTTCGTAATGCAGATGCGGGCCGGTCGACCGCCCCGTCGAGCCGACATAGCCGATCACCTGCCCCTGGCGCACGTCGGCGCCCCGGCGGACCCCTCGGCGCAGCGCCCGCATATGCGCATAGGCGGTCTGGTAGCGGCTGTTGTGGCGGATCCGGACATAGATGCCGTAGCTGCCGTTGCGCCCGGCATAGGCGACCCGGCCGTCGCCGGCGGCGAAGATCGGCGTGCCCGACCGCGCCGCGAAATCGACCCCGCGGTGCATCCTCGTGTAGCCGAGGATCGGGTGCCGCCGCCTGCCGTATTTGGAAGACAGCCGCGCCCCGTCGATCGGCGTGCGCATCAGGGGTTTGCGCGCGCCGGCCCCGTCGCGGTCGAAATAGTCGGTGCCGTGCCGTCCGGTGAAGCGGTAGAGCTCGAGCTTCTTGCCGCGCAGGGTCAGCGAGCCGTAGACCATGTTGCCGTGGTCGACCAGCTTGCCCTCCGGCGTGTGAAGCGTCTCCCAGGCCACGTCGAAGCTGTCGCCGGCGCGAATCTCGCGCTGGAAGTCGACATCCCAGCTGAAGAGCCGGACCAGCTGGAGCAGGACCGGTATCGGCAGATGCTGCTTTTCCGCCGCGCGGTAGAGCGAGGACGAGATCTCCCCGCCGATGCGGGCAAGCCGGGATTCGGTGGGCATGTCGACCTTGCGGGCGGCGAAGGCGCTTCCCCGGCGTTCGACGGCGATCGCGGTCGCCGGGCCGGTGGCGAGCTTCGCCCTGCGCAGCCGGATCCCGCGATCCTCGAAGGCGGGGTCGCTCGCCAGATAGGCGATCGTCAGCTCCTGCCCGGGCCGGATGCGGCGCGGGTCGTAGACCGGCCGCATGGCCTCGATCGCGGCCGCCGCCTGGTTTCTCGGCACGCCGGCGCGCAGGAAGAGATGCATCAGCGTATCGCCGCTCTCGACCTCCAGCGTCCGTTCCTCGATGCTGCGGCTCGCATCGCGGACACCCGGGCTCGCCAGCAAAGCGAGGTCGACCGCCGCTTCCGCCTCGCGCTCCCATTCCTCGATCGCGTGCGGGGGGTAGGGGGTTTCTTTCGGGGCCGCCGGCTCCGTCGCGCGGTCGCCGATCGACGGGAACGGGTCGACGATGTAGACCGCCGCGACGAGCACTCCGACGATACTACCCACGGCGACCACTCTCGAAACCGCAGACCCCACCCGCCAACGCCACCGGCGCTGCATCGCACGGTCATGCCCTGATGATGCGCTAGCCACGCGGATCGGACACCGTCGGCTCAACCTTCTCGCGGTTCTCCAGCATGTCGGAACCCCGCTTCCGTTGTCAAGACGAAGCCGGCAAACGGACGCCGAATCAACGCCCTAGTGCGAGAGAATCTGGCTGAGGAAGAGCTTGGTGCGGTCCGATCGGGGGTCGTTGAAGAAGGTCTCCGGTTCGTTCTGCTCGACGATCTGGCCCTCGTCCATGAAAATCACGCGATGGGCGACCTGGCGGGCGAATCCCATCTCGTGGGTGACGACGAGCATCGTCATGCCGGTGCCCGCGAGGTCGACCATCACGTCGAGCACCTCCTTGATCATCTCCGGGTCGAGCGCCGAGGTGGGCTCGTCGAACAGCATGATCTTGGGGCGCATGCAGAGCGACCGCGCGATCGCCACGCGCTGCTGCTGACCGCCGGAGAGCTGCCCCGGATACTTGTCCGCCTGCTCGGGGATCTTGACCCGGGTGAGGTATTCCATGGCGATGTCGGCGGCTTCCGCCTTGGGCATCTTGCGCACCCAGATCGGCGCCAGCGTGCAGTTCTCCAGCACCGTGAGATGCGGGAACAGGTTGAACTGCTGGAACACCATGCCGACCTCGCGGCGAATCACGTCGATGTTCTTCAGATTGTGGGTGAGCTCGGTCCCGTCGACCACCACCCGGCCTTCCTGGTGCTCCTCCAGCCGGTTGATGCAGCGGATCAGCGTCGACTTGCCCGAACCCGACGGCCCGCAGATCACGATGCGCTCGCGCGCTTCCACCATGAGGTCGATGTCGCGCAGCACGTGGAACGCGCCGAACCACTTGTTGAGGCCGACGATCTGGATGATCGGGTCCTCGGCGCCGCCCGGTCCGGCCTCCGCCTCCGCCTCTGGCATTGTGCCCCCCCTAGCGCCGCGTGGTGTCCAGGCGCTTTTCCAGATTGATAGAGTAGCGCGACATGCCGAAGCAGATCACGAAGAAGAACAGCGCCGCCAGCAGGAAGGTCTCGTAATCGACCTTGCCCAGCCAGTCCTGGTTGGTCTGGAGCAGCCGCGCCTGGCCGAGGATGTCGAACAGGCCGATGATGATGACCAGCGTGGTGTCCTTGAACAGGCCGATGAAGGTGTTGACGATGCCCGGGATGGAGATCTTCAGCGCCTGCGGCAGGACGATCAGGCGCATCGACTGCCAGTAGCCCAGCCCCATCGCCTGGCCCGCCTCGTACTGCCCCTGGGGAATCGCCTGCAGCCCGCCGCGGATCACCTCCGCCATGTAGGCCGATGCGAACAGCGTGATGATGACCATCACCCGGACCAGCTGGTCGAGCGAGACCTCCCGCGGCAGGAAGATCGGCAGCAGGATGATGGCGACGAAGAGCAGCGTGATCAGCGGCACGCCGCGGATGAACTCGATGAACGCGACCGAGAAGGTGCGCACGATCGGCATGCGCGAGCGCCGGCCGAGCGCCAGCAGGATGCCGATCGGAAGCGACAGCACGATCCCCGTTATGCCGGCGACGAGGTTGAGCACAAAGCCGCCGAACTGGTCGGTGCGGACGACGTCGAGGCCCAGGCCGCCGACCAGCAGGAACGCCGCGATCACCGGATAGGCAAGCGAGAACCAGCGCCCGTAGCGCGCATAGGGCAGGTTGGCGAACAGCAGATAGCCGACCGCCGGCACCAGCAGGACGACGGCCAGGTTGGCGCGCCAATAGGCCTCGGCCGGATAGAATCCGTAGACGAACTGGTGGATGCGCTGGTCGAGCCAGGCCCAGCACGCGCCCTCGCCGGTGCAGTCCTTGCCCGCGGACCCGGCGAAGGTGGCGTCGAGAAACGTCCAGTCGATCAGCGGCGGCACGGTCAGCGCGAGCAGCGCGAGCGCGCTCAGCGTGAGCGCCACGTTGAGCCAGGTGGAGAACAGGTTGGCGCGCATCCAGCCGATCACGCCGACGCTGGTGATCGGGGCCGGCCGCTCCTGCAGCATTTCCGCCCGGCTGCGATGAAAGGGCTGCCCGGTCATCGCTCCACCAGGGCGATGCGCTTGTTGTACCAGTTCATGTAGGAGGACGTGAGCAGGCTGAGCGTCAGATAGAACACCATGTAGAGCGAGATCACCTCGATCGCCTGGCCGCTCTGGTTGAGGATGGTATCGCCGGTCGAAACGATATCCTGGTAGCCGATGGCGACCGCGAGCGAGGAGTTCTTGGTCAGGTTGAGATACTGGCTGGTCATCGGCGGAACGATGACGCGCAGCGCCTGGGGCAGGACGATTTCCCGCATGGTCAGATTGCGCCTCAGCCCGAGCGCGCCGGCGGCCTCGGTCTGCCCCCTGGAAACCGCCAGGATCCCGGCGCGCACGATCTCGGAGATGAAGGCGCCGGTGTAGGTGGAGAGCGCGAGCCACAGCGCCACCAGCTCCGGCGTGATGCTCACCCCGCCCTGCAGGTTGAAGCGCTTCTGCACCGGCACGTCGAGATCGAGCGGCTGGCCGAGGGCGAAATAGGCCATGACGGGAACGCCCACGATCAGCCCGAGCCCGGCCCAGCCGACCGGGAAGGTCCGGCCGGTGGCGTCCTGGCGCTTCTTCGCCCATCTCCTGACCACGGCGGTCGCGACGACGCCCAGCAGGACGATCGTCAGCACGATCGCCGAGCCGTCCTCGAAGATCGGCGAGGGCAGGCGCACGCCGCGGTTGTTGAGAAAGACCGTCTCGCCGAGCGAAAGGCTGTCGCGAACCTTCGGCAGCGCCAGCATGATCAGCCACCAGAAGATGATCTGCAGCAGGACCGGAACGTTGCGGGTGAACTCGACCCAGACCGCCACGGTCCGGCTCACCAGGAAGTTGTTCGACAGCCTGAGAACGCCGGTCACGAAGCCGATGAGCGTGGCGGCGGCGACGCCCATCACGGCGACCAGGATCGTGTTGAGCGCACCGACGCCGAGCGCCCGGCCATAGGTCGAGGTCGACGCGTATTCGATCAGGCGCTGGTTGATGTCGAAATTGGCGGTGTCGAACAGGAAGCCGTAGCCGAAGGAGAGCCCGGCCTCCTCGTAGTTGGCGATGGTGTTGTTGACGATGAAGGCGGCGAGCCCCGCCACGCCCAGGACCAGGGCGATCTGGAAGATGACGCCGCGGACGCGCTCGTCGGTCCAGGCCCGGCTGATGTCGAACCCGCCGGCGCCGGACGGCGCTTTCTCGGTCACGGTGGCGCCGTTCTCATCGGGTACCGGAAAAGACGCCGCCCCGCCCGGCAATTCGGGCGGGGCGGCGCGTCGTCGATTCTACCGGAACGGGGGCGAGTAGAGGATGCCGCCGTCCTTGTAGAGGGCGTTGAGTCCCCGTCCCAGACCGAGCGGGCTGTCGGCGCCGATATAGCGCTCGAACATTTCGGCGTAATTGCCTTCCGCTGCGATCGCGCGGGCCGCCCAGTTGGCGTCGAGGCCCAGCATCTTGCCCATCGAGCCTTCCTTGCCGAGCATCCGGTTGATCTCCGGATTATCGGTCCCCTCGGCCATCTTCGCCACGTTGCCCTGGGTCACCCCGAGCTCCTCGGCGGTGATCAGCGCGTTCAGGGTCCAGCGCGCGATATCCGCCCACTGGTCGTCGCCCTGGCGCACCAGCGGCCCGAGCGGCTCCTTGGAGATGATCTCCGGGAACACCATGTGATCGCCGGGCTTGGGGAAGGTGGTCCGGGTCGCCGCGAGGCCGGACGCGTCCGTCGTGTAAACGTCGCAGCGCTCCGCGTCGTAGGCCGCGCGGGCCTCGGCGTTGGTCTCGATCGGCACCGGCTCGTACTTGATCTTGTTGATCCGGAAGAAGTCCGCCAGGTTGAGTTCGGTCGTGGTGCCGGTCTGGATGCAGACCGAGGCGCCGCCGAGCTCCTTGGCGCTCTTGACGCCAAGTGCCTTGCGGCCGATGAAGCCCTGGCCGTCATAGTAGTTGACGCCGATGAAGGTGAAGCCGAGGTCGACATCGCGCGACAGGGTCCAGGTGGTGTTGCGCGACAGCACGTCGATCTCGCCGGCCGCCAGCGCCGGGAACCGGGTCTTGCCGGTGAGGTTGACGAAGGTCACCTTGTTGGCGTCGCCCAGCACGGCCGCGGCCAGCGCCCGGCAGTAGGCGACATCGAAGCCGGTCCACTTGCCGGCGTCGTCGGTATAGGCGAAGCCCGGCAGGCCGGTGTTGATGCCGCATTTGAGCGTGCCGGCCGCCTTCACGTCGTCCAGCGTCGCCGCTTGTCCGGGCATCCCGCCCGCAACGCACAGCGCGCCGGCAACCGCTACGGCGCCGGCGATTTGCTTAAATTTCATTCCCGTCCTCCAGTTCCAATATGTGGATACCGAAAACACCATCCATTCATGGTGTGCGGCGTCACTGGCGCCGGCGACGATCGCCGATCGGTCCAGCGCACGGCAGCGGGTTACTCTAGGCAGCACGGCGGCAAGTAACAAGCGCCGCTTCGGTGCAATGTCGGACATCGATTCGACATTTCCGGTGGCTGAGCGCTGCCGGGGAAAATCCGATAAGTTCGACTGACGGTCGGAGGAGGGAAGGGCGCAATGGAACCAATCAGGATCGCCTATCAGAGCTACACCGACGAGGCGCAGGCGGGCAGCTACTGGGACAATCTGCGGGAATATCTGGCGGGCATCGTCGATTCGGGGACGACGGTGGACATCAAGGGAATCACCCCGCCCGATTCCTACGCCCACGCGCTGTCCGAGTTCCGCTGCGCGCGCGAGGTGATCTGCAACGCGGTGATCGCCGAGCGCGAGGGCTACGACGTGTTCGCCATGGGCCATTTCCAGGATGCCGGGCTCTACGAGGCGCGCGCCGTCGTCGACATCCCGGTGCTGTCGCTCGGCGAGGCGTCGATGCTGCATGCCTGCCAGCTCGGCCAGAAGATCGGCATCGTCACCATCAACCCGCGCTACATCTCGTGGTTCCACCACCAGATCGGCAAGTACGGGCTGCGCGAGCGGGTGACCGGGGTGCACGCGATGAGCTTCGAGCCGGGCGCCATCCTCGCCGGCTTCGACGATCCCGGCCGGTTCGACGAGACGGTCGCGAGCTTCGCCGAGCAGGGGGCGCCGCTGGTCGAGGGCGGCATCGACGCGCTGATCCCGGGCGGCGGGATCGCGATGCTGCTGTTCGCGCGGATCTTCGACCACAATATCGGCGGCGCGCCGGTGATCAACGGCATCCCGATCCTGGTCAAGGCGGCCGAGATGGCGGTCAAGCTGAAACGGCTGACCGGGCTCTCGGCGAGCCGCACCGGCGAGTTCGAAAAGCCGCCGCCCGAGGTGATCGAGGAGTTCATGACCAATCCGAAGGGCCTCTGACCGTGACCGCCCGGCGCCTCGGCTATGACGGAATCGTCGTCGCGGCGCCGGTCACCGTGCCCTATGCGCGCTACTCGATCCGCAGCGCCCACTGGTTCTGCGGCCGGGCGCTGGCGGGGCTGATCCGCGAGGCCGGCGTGGACAAGGCCGAGATCGACGGGTTCTGCATAAGCAGCTTCACCCTCGACCCGGACTCGGCGGTCGGGCTGATGCAGCATCTCGGGGTCTCGCCGCGCTGGCTCGACCACATCCCGATGGGCGGCGCCTCGGGCGCGGTGGCGCTGAGGCGGGCGGCGCGGGCGGTGCAGGCGGGCGATGCGGAGATCGTCGCCCTGATCGGCGCCGACACCAACCATGTCGATTCGTTCCGCCGCACCGTGGCTACCTTCAGCCAGTTCGCCAACGACGCCGTCTACCCCTACGGCGCCGGCGGCCCCAATGCGAGCTTCGCCTTCCTGACCGACCACTACATGAAGGAATTCGGCGCCCGGCGGGAGGATTTCGGCCGGCTCTGCATCGCCCAGCGCGACAACGCGCTCCCCGTTCCGCACGCCATGATGAAGCGCCCGCTCACCATGGGGCAGTATCTCGACGCCCGGCCGATCGCGCTCCCGCTCCGCCTGTTCGACTGCGTCATGCCGTGCGCCGGCGCCGAGGCCTGCCTGGTGACGACCGGGGACCGCGCACGGTCGCTCGGCCTCCCATGCGCCCCGGTGCTGGCGACCATCGAGCGCCACAACGCCTTCCCCGACGACCCGATCCAGTATCGCGGCGGCTGGGCGGTCGATGCCGGCGAGCTCTACGACCAGGCCGGGCTCGGCCCCGGCGACATCGACCTCGTCCAGGCCTATGACGACTATCCCGTGATCTGCTTCATGCAGATCGAGGATCTCGGCTTCTGCGCCAAGGGGGAGGCGCCCGCCTTCGTCCGCGAACGCGATCTGAGGACCGGCGGCGACTTCCCGTTCAACACCTCGGGCGGCCAGCTCTCGGCCGGGCAGGCGGGCGCCGGCGGCGGCTTCATCGGGCTGGTCGAGACGCTGCGCCAGCTGACCGGCCGGACCCACGGCCACCCGGTCGAAGGCGCGCGGCACGGGCTGGTATCCTGTTTCGGGATGATCAACTACGACCGCGGCCTGTGCACCTCGGCGGCGATCCTCGGGCGGAGCGACCGATGACGACGAAGCTGCCGCCGCCCGCCCGCAAGGACCCGACGCGGCGCACCCGCCTGCCGACGCGCCCGCCCGGCAACCGCTCGCGCGAGGCGCACGGGCTGACCGCGATGGCCGCCGCCGGGCGCTTCGCGCTGCAGACCTGCGCCGGGTGCGGGACCGTACAGTACCCGCCGCGCCAGATCTGCGGGCGCTGCCTCGGCGATGCGCTGGAATGGCGCGACGTGGCCCCCGGCGGCCGGCTGCTGGCCGAGACCACGCTCGCCCATTCCAACGATCTGTTCTTCCGCGACCGCCTGCCCTGGCGCCTCGGCGTCGTCCAGTCCGATGCCGGGCCGTCGATGGTGGCCCATCTCGCGGAGGACTGCGTGGCGGGCGAGCGGGTGCGCCTCGCGCTCGCCATCGACCGGGCCGGCAACGCCGCGGTCACCGCGCGCCCCGAGACCCCCACCCCCAACCCGGAGGACGACCGGCAATTGCGCGAGATGGCATTCGAACCGAAGGACCGCCGCGTGCTGATCGTCGACGGCAAGACCGGGCTCGGGCTGGCGCTCGCGCGCGGCTTCGCCGATGCCGGGGCGCGGGCGGTCTATGTCGGCCACGCCCAGCCGTGGCGGCGGAGCGGGAACCTGGAGGCGGCGCGCGAGATCGAGCGCGCGAGCCTGTTTCCGCTCGACGTGACGGACACCCAATCGGTCGCTGACCTCGCCGCCACGATCGGCGACAAGGTC
The DNA here is from genome assembly GCA_002239065.1 of Defluviicoccus sp. bin129. Taxonomy (GTDB): domain Bacteria; phylum Pseudomonadota; class Alphaproteobacteria; order MPNO01; family MPNO01; genus MPNO01. The sequence goes on from MPNO01000014.1 coordinate 12,949, forward strand.
GAGATCCTGGTCAACAACGCCTACCATCTGAGGATGGGCGGCGTGCTCGGGCGCTGCGACCTGAACACCGCGCATGACGAGATGGAGATCCACTATCACGGCCTGCTGCGTCTCGCCGGGCATTTCGGCCCCGTCATGCGGGCGCGCGGCGCCGACGGGGCGCATGGCGCGGCGGCGTGGGTCAACGTGCTGTCGGCCTATGCGCTGGTGAACAACCCGTCGCTGGGCACCTATTCGGCCTCGCAGGCCGCGGCGCTCTCGCTCGCGCAATGCCTGCGCGCCGAGCTCGCCGAGGGCGGGGTGCGGGTGGTCAACGCCTTCCTCGGCCCCCTCGACGACGAATGGCACCAGCTCGCGCCGCCGCCCAAGCTCGACCCCGCGACGGTCGCCAGGCGGATCGTCGCCGGGCTCGGGGCCGGCGTCGAGGACCTCCCCGTCGGCGCGGTGGCCGAGGAGATCTTCGCGCGCCGGGCGGAGAACCCGAAGGAGATCGAGCGCGCGATGAAGCTGTGACGGCTCCGGTCGAAATGACGAAGGGGGTAGAGTGTGCGGGGCGAGGCGGCGGATGGCGGAACGGGGACAGCCAGCATGGAGAATGAGAACACCGGACTCCTCGCGGGGCTGCTCGCGGGCATCGCCGGCGGCGGCGTCCGGGTGGTCGACCTCACGATGACGCTCGACCGCGCGACGCCGACCATCGTGCTGCCGCCCGAGCTCGGCCAGTCCTGGCCGTTCCGCATGGAGGAGATCTCGCGCTACGACCACCGGGGGCCTGCGATCTACTGGAACAACTTTTCCTGCGGCGAGCACACCGGCACCCATTTCGACGCGCCGGTCCACTGGATCTCGGGCAAGGATCTGCCGGAGAACGCGACCGACACCATCCCGCCCGACCTGTTCGTCGCCCATGCCTGCGTGATCGACTGCTCGGCCGACGCCGCGTCCGACCCCGACTTCCTGCTCACCGTCGAGCGGGTCGCGGCGTGGGAGGAGGAGCATGGCAGGATCCCGCCGCGCTCCTGGGTGCTGATGCGGACCGACTGGTCGTCGAGGAGCGATCCCGCAAAATATCTCAACATGGACGAGACCGGCTCGCACACGCCCGGCCCCGACGTCGACCTGGTGGCCTGGCTGATCGAGGAGCGCGACGTGGTGGGGTTCGGCTGCGAGGCGGTGGGGACCGATGCCGGCCAGGCGCAGCACTTCACCGTCCCCTATCCCTGCCACCACATGATGCACGGCAACGGGCGCTTCGGCCTGCCGGCGCTCACCAATCTGGACCAGCTGCCGCCGAGGGGGGCGGTGGTGATCGCGGCGCCGCTGAAAATTCGCCAGGGTTCGGGCAGCCCGGTGCGCGCGCTGGCGCTGGTCGAATCATGAGCGGCTACACCCCGCCGCCCGAGGTGGCTCGAGCCGCCGGCGCCACCGTGGGGCGGCTGTTCGCCGCGACCGCCGCGCTGCACCCCGGGCGGACCGCGCTGGTCGAGGGCGAACGCAGCCTCACATACGCGGCGCTGGACGCGCGGGTGAACCGGCTCGCCAATGTCCTGCTCGGGCGCGGCGTCGGGCGCGGCGACCGGGTGGCGCTGATGGCGCGCAACGCGATCGGTTATCTCGAAACCGAGCTCGCCTGCGCCCGGATCGGGGCGATCTGCGTCGGGCTCAACTGGCGCTTTACCGCCGAAGAGACCGCGCACGGTCTGACCCTGACGGGCCCGGCGCTCACCATCGCCTCCGCCCGGTACGAGGCGGTGGCGCGGGAGGCGGGCTTCCCGGCCGATCTGGTGCTGGGCGAAAGCCTCGAATCGGCGATGGAAGGCGCGCCCGAGAGCGATCCCGGCCGCCCGGTGGGCCCGGAAGACGGCATGACGATCGTCTTCACCAGCGGCACCACGGGTCATCCCAAGGGCGCGCTGATCGGCCACCGGGCGATGGTCGCGCGCGCGCTGATCTACGCCGCCGAGCTCAACGTGCCCGCGGACGACACCTTCGTCGCCTGGACGCCGCTGTTCCACATGGGGGCCAACGACTTCGCCATCGCGACGCTGTTGCGCGGCGGACGGGTGGTGGTGATGGACGGCTACCGGCCGCAGGAGCTGATCCGCGCGATCGAGACCTGGCCGGTGCACTACCTCGCCGCCGTCCCCGGCATGGTCGAGGACTTCATCGCCCATCTCCGGGCGTCGAGCCGCGATTTCAAGCCCATCGGCATGGTGGGCGCGATGCCGGACCTGGTGCCGCGCCAGCAGCTCAAGGAGCTCACCGAACTGCTGGGCGCGCCCTATCTCAACACCTTCGGCTCGACGGAGACCGGGATTCCGCCGGCCACCGCCAACTTCATCGCGATCGGAACCGCGCCCGAGACCCTGTCGAAGGCGCAGAACCGGTTCTGCGAGATCCGCCTGGTCGACGCCGACGACAACGACGTGGCCGACGGCGAGCCGGGCGAGCTCGCGATCCGCGGGCCCAGCCTGTTCTCCGGCTACTGGGGCAACGACGCGGCCAACCGCGAGGCCTTCCGCGGCGGCTGGTTCCACATGGGCGATGCGTTCCGCCGCAACCCCGACGGCACGCTCGATTTCGTCGACCGGGTGAAATACATGATCAAGTCGGGCGGCGAGAACATCTACCCGGCCGAGATCGAGCAATACATCCTGGCCGACCCCCGCATCTCCGACGCCGCCGTGGTGCGCAAGCCCGACCAACGCTGGGGCGAGGTCCCGGTGGTGTTCGCCGCCCGCACCGACGAGACGATGACGGCGGAAGACGTGATCGCCGCCTGCCGCGGGCGCATCGCCGGCTACAAGCTGCCCAAGGAGGTCCATTTCGTGGCGATGGAGGACCTGCCGCGCAGCACGTCGGGCAAGATCCAGCGCCACGTGCTGGAGGCGCGGCTGGGGTAGGGGGCGTCCGTCGAGACGCCGCCGAAGGGGGCAGGCCGAGTGGATGGCCGGAACGAGTCCGGCCATGACGGAGAGCGGCGGGGGCTGCCAGGAGACGCGCGCGGCGGCGGTTCAGACCTGCGAGAAGTCCGGGCACCATTTCAGGATGCCGTCCCTAAAACTCTCCCGGTCGCGATGGGCCGCCGCCCAGCGCGAGACGTTGGGGTAGTCCTGGAACGGATAGCCGCAGCCGACGAGCACGAAGTGGAGCGGGATCCACGAGATATCGGCCAGGGTGAAGCGCTCGCCCATGATCCATGAGCGGCCCTCCAGCGCGCTGTCGAGCCTGGCGAAGCAATCCTCCAGCGTCTCCCGCGCCCGGGCGACGTCCCGTTCGCCGAACGCGCCGGCGCCGGCATGCCTGGCGTGAAACGCCTTCAGCTCCTCGTTGGTCTGGAGCGCGTCGTATCTTTCCTGCTCCTCGGCGGTCTTCTTCAGCTTCTTCTGCATCATGGTCGCGTAGACATAGGGCTTGACCGCCGGGACGTGGATCGACGCGGCGAGACGCAGCCATTCGAGCATCCCGTCCTCGTCGCCCGCCGCGCGCAGCGAGGGCTCGGGGTAGGTCTTGTCGAGATAGTCGATGATGTCGTTGGACTCGATATGGACGACCCCGTCGTCGATCAGCGTCGGCACCAGCCCGTTCGGATTGATCGCGAAATACGCGTCCGAGATGTTCTCCTTGAGCTTGAGGTCGAGATGGTGGCTGGTCCACGGCAGGCCCTTCTCGACCAGCGCCATGCGCACCCGCATCGAGCAGTTCGAGATATCGCCGTGGTAGAGGTGAATCCCTTCGAGGGACTCCACTGAGTTGTCGGTTGGCACGATGACGGCCATGGCAATATTCCCTGTCGCTCCCGACGCCGGCAGTCTGGGTCGCGTGCGATCCGGCTGTCAAACGGCGGCCCGGCCCGACATGGCCACGGCCGCGCAATCTTGCTAGCGTCCCGGCCGATCCCGACCCCAAGCAGGAGCGAGCCGTGTCGTCGGACAACCCGGTCACCCCCTTCGACGGTCCCAACTCCTATGTCGGCCGAGTGCTGTCGCGCCCCGGGGCGCGGCGGGCGGTGCGGGGGCGGGGCCGCTATACCGACGACATCTCGCTGCCCCGCATGGTGCACGCGGCGTTCGTCCGCAGCCCCTACGGCCATGCCCGCATAGTCCGCATCGACACGGGCGCGGCGGCGGCGCATCCCGGCGTGGTCCGCGCGATGACCGGCGCAGAGCTCGCCGAACACTGCCCGCCCTGGTCGGGGATGCTGACCAGCTTCGAGGGGATGAAGGCGGCCTGGCAGCACGCGATGGCGACCGACCGGGTGTGCTGGCAGGGCGAGCCGGTGGCGGTGGTCTGCGCGCGGACGCGGGCCGAGGCCGAGGACGCCGCCGAGCTGGTCGAAATCGAGTGGGAGGAGCTTCCCGTCGTGATCGACAAGGAGCGGGCGCTCGGCCCCGGCGCCACCGTGCTCCACCCCGAGCTCGGCGACAACCTCGCCTGGCGCCGCGACATCGACAACGGCGACGTCGATGCCGCCTTCGCCGCCGACGGCGCGGTGACGGTCGAGGAGACCTACGAGTTCGGCCGCCACACCGCGGTCAGCCTGGAGCCGCGCGCCGTGCTCGCCGACTGGGACAAGGGAACCGAGAAGCTCACCGTCCATACCTCGAGCCAGGTGCCGCACATGATCAAGACCGTGTTCGCGCGGCACCTGCCGGTCGACGAGCACAACATCCGCATCGTGGCGCCCGATGTCGGCGGCTCGTTCGGGCTCAAGATCCACACCTATGGCGACGAGGTCGCGGTCTGCGCGCTGGCCATATTGCTCGACCGGCCGGTCAAGTTCGTCGCCGACCGGCTGGAATCCTTCGTCACCGACATCCACGCCCGCGAGAACCGGATCCGGGCGCGCATGGCCCTCACCCGAGAGGGCGAGATCACCGCGCTCGAGATCGACGACCTGTCGGGCGTCGGCGCCTATTCGCAATACCCCCGGACCAGCGTGTTCGAGGCCAACCAGATCCTCAATATCGCCGGCGGGCCGTACCGGCATCCCAACTACCGGGCGGTGGCGCAAATCGTCTATCTCAACGGCGTGCCGACCTCGCAGTATCGCGGCGTCGGCCACCCGATCGGCATCTCGGCGAGCGAGGCGCTGCTCGACCTCGCAGCCGCGACCGTCGGCATGGACCCGGTCGAGCTCCGCCGGCGCAATTTGATGGAGGACGACTCCTACCCACGCCGGACCGCGTCGGGCGTGCATGTCCAAGATCTGTCGCACCAGGCCTGCCTGGAGCAGCTCGTGGAACGCATCGGCTACGCGGACCTGCGCGCCGAGCAGGAGCGGCTGCGCGGCGCGGGGGTGTGGCGCGGCATCGGCGTGTGCTCCTTCATCAAGGGCACCGCGCCCGGCCCGGAGGGCTATTACGGCGCCGGCAAGGCGCCGATCGCCTCGCAGGACGCCTGCACGATGAGCCTGGAGCCCGGCGGCGGCGTGCTGTGCGCCGTCGGCGTCACCGAGCAGGGCCAGGGGGCGGACGCGGTGATGCGCCAGATCGCGGCGACCGCCGTCGGCGTTCCCATCGAGCGCGTCCGGGTGATCTCGGGCGATACCGACGCGGTGCCCTATGGCGGGGGCACCTATGCGAGCCGGGCGACGGCGATCGGCGGCGAGGCGACATGGCTCGCCGGCCGCGCGCTCCGGACGGAGATCCTGCGGCTCGCCGGCGCGCTGTTGCAGACCGCGCCCGAGCGGCTCGACGTGGGCGGGGGCGAGGGGGGGGACGCACGCGGGGGCCGCGCCCGCCACCCCCCCCCCCCGCGCGGTCCGGACGGAGCGCCTGCGGCTCGCCGGCGCGCTGTTGCAGCCCGCGCCCGAGCGGCTCGACGTGGCCGGCGGCGAGGTGGTCGACGCAGGCGGCGGCGCGCCGCGCATCCCGCTCGCCGAGATCGGCCGGATCGGCCATTTCCAGATCGGCGAGCTGCCCAACGACATCCAGCCCGAGCTCACCCAGACGCGGCATTTCCGGCTGCGCGACCGGATCTACATCTTTACCAACGGCGCGCACGCCTCGCATGTCGAAGTCGATGTCGAGACCGGTCTGGTGCGGCTGCTGAACCACTGGGTGGTGGAGGATTGCGGCCGGGTGATCAACCCCTTGCTGGCCGACGAGCAGGTCCGCGGCGGCGCCGTGCAGGGGATCGGCGGCGGGCTCTACGAGCACTGCATCTACGACGACAACGCGCAGCTCCAGAACGGCACCATGGTCGACTACCTGACGCCGATGGCGCTGGAGATGCCCGACATCGACGTGGCCCATGTCCAGACGCTCACCGCCGAATCCGAGCTCGGCGCCAAGGGCGTCGGCGAATCCGGCGTCGGCGGCGCGCCGTCGGCGGTGATGAACGCGGTCAACGACGCGCTGAGGCCGTTCGGCGCGCGGGTGACGGAGCATCCGATCACGCCGGAGACCGTGCTCCGGGCGCTCGGGCGGGTGTGAGGCGGGGCGATCAGCGTAATCCGGGGGCGGGCGCGCGCCCTGCCGCTCAGCCGCTTCCACCCATGCGCGTCCTCCGGAAGGTCAGTGAAATTCGTCGAGACCGTTCGGTCCACCTGCCCTTGCCCGGCCGGCCCCTTCGCGGTTCGTTCTCCCGCTTCGGGATTTCATGCTTCCACCTGTACCTCGCATCGCCCGCCAGGATTGCAACGCTGCGACGCTCGAGGGGTTGGTAGATCGGTTTCTCTTTGCGGCCAAGGGTAAACCGCATGTCCCATGTCTCGATCAGGCTGACAGTCGCTATGTGCTCGGCGAAGTCGTCTGGATGGTCGATGTGGGGCGCGATGCCCTGTTTGCCGACATATTCGTTGACGATCACCTGATCGGGCAGGTCCGGCATCAACCCTTCGTCAACGAGCCTGTGGCCCAACTCGTGCGCCCATTCGGGCAGCGCGGGCGCGCGGTCCGATTCGTCGATTCCGCGCTTCTTGTAGTCGTAGCGCCACCCATAGTGCTGTACACGGCGTTGAAGCTCCGTGCTCCACTCGGCTCCATCGATCCACTCCAAGAGATGGGCCTCTTCTTCCTGGGTGATGAAATCCGGCCTGTAAATCAAACCCGTCGGCTCGACTGCAGACCGGGCACGATCGGCCTGCGGCAAGTCCGTAGCGATGACATCCTCCGTCACCGACGGGACACGATAGGTCTCCGGCGGTTCCATAACGACGCCAGCCACGGCCTCGAACGGGCGAGGAAAGACCTCCGGTGGGTCTGGAACGACGCCGGCTTCGGTCGCCAGCCCGCGACGAAACTTGTCGGGATCCACTCGTTCTTCGATGTCGATGTTCTCCGGCAGTCGAAGGCTCTTCTCCCCTTCAACGACAAGATCGTCTCCATCGACGAACCAGTAGCCGCTTCCATCGGCACGCAAGCGGCCTTTCGGCAAAGAAAGGCGGCGCTCGATGCACGACCATGCCAACCGAACGGCGAGTTCCCGGGCCGCCTTGTCGGCGGCGGTGGCGGTCAGGTCGGCGGCGTACCACTTGGCGCGGGCTTTCCACTGCTTGCGAAGGACGGGTGCGCCGCGCCAGGCCAAGGTGAAATATCCGTCCTCGTCCATTGGTTCGAGGGGAGACCGTCGAGAGGGCGGCAGCGCTGCCGCCTCGCCACCCGGCCAGGAAGCCGCCAGAGCGCGGGTCGCCAAGAATTCCCGAAGCCCGGCGTCACCGCGGAATTCCTTGTGGAGCGCCCGGTAGCCGTGGCGCCATCCGCACAAGATGGCGGCGGCCCACCACACCCCGGGCGGCAGGCCCGGCAGGTCCTGGTTCCAGGATCTGAACCTCGTCGGGTCTGGCCGCAGCAGGGCGAGCCATATGGCGAGGCCCGCGCCGTTTCCTCGCCAATCGTCGCAGGATACCGTCTCATTCCCCGCGACGATCCGTCGAGTCCGCTCCAGCCAGGGGTTCGTGTCGTCGAGGCGCGCTGCCCGCGCTATTCGGTCGGCGAGTGCGGCGGGGGATTCTTCCCCGGCGTTTGGCCATTCCATACAGGACAATGCCGCCCGCCACAGCCGCTCCTGATCGTCCGAACCGGCTCCAACACCTTCCGAGCGGTCTCCGCCCAGCCAGGGGAGTTGCAGCCATTGCGCATCGAGCCGTACGGTTTCTTCCGCGACCCCGGCCGCGTTTCGTCCGAGGGCCCGGCGCAGGACCTTGATCCACGGCTCCATATGGGGCACCGCCCAAACCGCCATCGCCATCGCCCCCTGTACGGCGTTCAGGGCCTCGGGCAATTCCAGCGGTCGGGTTTCCGGGGTCCCAGGATCGCCCGCCGGTGGAGGTTCCGGCGCGAAGTCGGTCACCACGACGGGCGCATCCGGCAAGGAGAGGTTGGAGAATTGCCCCGCCATCGCGAGGAGATGCGTCTTCTGTTCGTCGGAGGGGACTTCGACGGTCTTGACCGCGTAGAGGGGGAGCGGTGCGCGCCAGCGAACGACCGGAGAGACGCCGCCATCCTCGCGACCAGCCGCGGCGCGTTCCAGGTCCTTCCACGCTTCCGGGAAGGGGAGCTCGTCGACGTCGAACGACAGCCGTACCGGGATCGCGTTGCGCCCCGCCGAAAGCTCCTCCGATACGAAGCTCTCCCGTCCCAGGAAAGAGCAGGCGTTGGCGCGTGGCCGCAGCCACCCGTCCTGGCTGGCGTGGAACAGCCTTCGATGGCTCGCCACCAGGCCGAGCCAGGTCGGAAAAGTCGGGTCGATCCCGGCAACCGCATCCTGGGCTGACACATTCCCACCGGCGGCACGCCGCCTGCCCCCGGGTCGATCCGCAAACGCGAACTCTCCCTGTCCGCTCATGGCCGCTCCAGGAATTCGGGGCCCGGCAACCGATCGAGGAGCGCATCGGGCAAACCGTCGCCCTCATGCATCAGAAAGAGGTTATCCCGCGCCCGAGCGCAAAGCATGTACATCTTGCGTTGATTCACCGCGTTGCTGTGGAAAAGAAGCTCGCCGATCTCCATGACGAAGACGGTGTCGAATTCCTGCCCCTTGATCGACCCCACGTTGAGGATCGTGATTCCCCGTTCCAGGAGGTCGATCTGGTCCTCGTTTTGCCTCTCGGTTGTATAGATTTGAACAGGTTGTCCCGGGAGCCGATCGCGCAAGCCGGAATACAGGCTCTCACCCGTACCGTTGCGGACCACGGCGACGCCGACGCGCCCGCCTCGCGTATTGTACCAGTTGGCGATCAGCGCGGTCGCGCTGTCGAGGCGGTACGCCACCGCGCGGGGCAGTTCGCCCGACCGACGGCGCTTCACCTCGGGAATCGGGGCAGCCCCCGCGTGGAAGTGCTCGGCGACGCGCGCGATTTCGGGCGTGTTGCGATGGTTGGCGTTGAGCAGGACCGGATCGCCAAAACGCCCCTCGACCTGGATGTCGCGAAGCGTGGAACGGTCCGCGCGGAGGGCCTGGTCCTCGTCCGCGAACACCGTGACGGCGTTCGCCACGAAATCCCGGAGGTAACGGAAAAGCGACCGGGGAAGGTCCTGGGCTTCGTCGACGATCGCGTGGACCGGTCCCGGTGTGACGCCGCGCTCTTCCAGCGTCTCGTGCATCGCCTCCCAGATGTAGTCATAGCGATTGCCCTCCCTGGACGGCACCGGGGCGGCCGCCTGTCCGCGGTAGTGGCGGCTCACGAAGCTGTGCATGGTGCGCGCGTCGACCCGCCCCTCCGTCAACTGGGCAATGAGACGGCGGAGCATCCGGTTGTAAGCGATGATCACCGCCGGCCTCTTGGCTTCGGCCAGCATCTGGGCGCGGTAAACCGCGAGCACCGTCTTGCCCGAGCCCGGCGGTCCCACCACGAACAGCGAATCGTCGAACGCCGTCTCATAGACTTCAAGCTGATTCTCGTCGCTCGCGATCTCTTCGTAGGTAGGCAGCCGCACGTCATTCCCCGAGGCACAGAACCCGCCGCTGCGGGCGATGGAAGAGGGCGTAATAGAGGCTACGATTCTGTAAACGGTCCCTACGCTCGACGACGATCTCCTCCTGATCTTCGGCATGCAGTTCAAAACCGGCCGCCTCCAGCAATTGCCGAAACTCCGGATACCGGCGGTTGGGCTGCCGCCGGGTAGAGTTGGTGTAGAGCAGCGTCACGGCGCCTCGGCCGAGCCTGTCGAGCAGGCCTTCCAGGTCGCCGAACATGGCTTCGACGTCCAGGGTGGGGCTTGCGAACAGGTAAGACAGGATCACGATCACATCCCGCCATCCGGGGCGGTGCGGCCAATCCACCGCGCCCATGCCGATAGCCCAACGCGCCCTTACGCGTCCGGGTATGTGATCCGAGCCCGCTAGGCGGGCACCCAGCCGTCGCATCGATTTCGCACGGTCGATACCGATATAGTCGAAGCGCGTCTCGTCCCCAAGCGTCGCCGCCAGAGCGAGTCCTCCGGTGAAGGGACCGCAGCCTATATCCACGACGATGGGGTTCTCCGGCCGCGCGCCAGCCAGGAGCTGGCCGAAAGCGGTAACCAGTTCCTCGACGTGCCCCCTCTGGTTCATGAACGCGTAGAGCAGCGCCAGGTCGTCCGGGGACAAAGTTCCCAATTGGGCGTCGAAGTCGGCTTGACCGCGGCCGATGGCTTCCACCGCCTCGTCCATGGTCATGCCGAAGCGCGTGCCGCCATGCGATCGGGGATCGTTGCGGACCGGGCCGATGATTTCGTCTCTCCGCAACTCGTCGAGCCAGCCCGGCATCTGCACGGCGTCCAACACAACCCCCTGCACTACAAGCTGCCGCAGGTCAGTATAGCGCGCTCGACGACGGGTGGGTTCGCCCCGACTCGCGTCATGCCGGCGATCGCGGCATGACGCTCCACCTCCCGTTGCCGCGCCGGGCGGGAGTTTCTAGGCTCCAACCGCGATTTCCCGACGAGAGGACATCATGGACATCACCCTCTACTACGCGCCGGTCACCTGCGCGCTCGCGCCCTGGATCACGCTGACCGAAGCCGGGGCGGAATTTGAGGTCAGGCCGCTCAACCTCGGCCGCCGGCAGCACATGTCGGCGGACTACATGGCGATCAACCCCAAGCACAAGGTGCCGCTCTTGGCGGTCGACGGCGAGACGATGACCGAGAGCACGGCGATCCAGCTCTGGATCGCGCGCGCCTTCCCGGAAGCCGGGCTGCTGCCCGACGACCCGTGGCGGGAGCTCGAGGCGATCTCGCTGCACTCCTGGTGCTCGTCGGGCATCCACCCCTATCTCAGCCGCATCAACGCCCCGCCCCGGGTGTGCGACGTGCCGGGCGCGGACGACAACGTGGTCGGCCACGCGCGGGAATATTTGACCGAGGCGTTCGGCATCGCGGACGGCATGCTGGAGGGGCGCGCGTACTTCTTCGACCGCTTCACCACGCCCGATGCGCATTTCTTCTGGTGCTGCCGGCGCGCGACCCAGTTCGACTTCGACCTGACCGCCTTCCCCAACACCGCCGCCCATTTCGAGCGCATGCAGGGCCGTGACAGCGTGCGCAAGCTGCTCGCCTACGAAAAGCGGGTCATGGACGACTTCGCGAGCGCGGCGTAGGCGCCTCGACCCGGTTTTCGACGCCCGCCATCGCGTGATAGTCTCGCGGCCGACACAGGGGAGACGATCATGCTGAAACGTATCGCGCTTTTGCCGCTCGGCTGCCTGGCTGCGGGGCTCGCCGCCGCCCCCGCCGGCGCCGAGACCGTGCTGAAAATCTCGAGCTGGGCGCCGCCGACGCATTTCCTAAACGCCACCGTGTGGCCGACCTGGGGGAAGTGGGTCACGGAGGCGACCCAGGGCCGGGTCAAGACCAAGATCGAGTACAAGCTCGCCTCGCCGCTCAAGCAGTTCGGCGTGGTGCGCGACGGCATCGCCGACGCCGGCTGGATCTTCCACGGCTACAACACCCGCTACGTCGCGACCCAGGTCGTCGAGATGCCCAATCTCGACACCAGCGCCGAGGCCGCCGGGGTGGCCTACTGGAAGGTGCATGAAAAGTATCTGCACAAGGCGAGGGAGCACCGCGGCACGGTGCTGCTCGGGCTGATGTCGCACGGCCCGGCGGTGATCCATACCAAGAAGCCGCTGAAGGCGCTTTCCGACCTCAAGGGCTTGAAGATCCGCGTGCCCGGCGGGGTCGGCAGCCTGGTCGGCAAGGCGCTCGGCGTCACCGCGGTCAAGCTGCCGGCGCCCAAGGTCTACGAAGCGCTGTCGTCCGGCGTCGCCGACGGCATCTTCATGCCGATGGAGACGCAGAAGACCTTCCGCCTCAAGGAGGTGGTCCCGCATGTGATGATCATGCCGGGCGGGCTCTACTACGGAAGCTTCGCGCTGCTGATCAACCCGGGCACGCTCAAGAAGCTGTCCGACGCCGACCGCAAGGCGGTGATGAGCGTTTCCGGCGAAAGGCTGTCGCAGTTCGCCGGCACGGTGTGGGATGCCGGGGACAAGGCCGGCCTCGCCGCGGCGAAGGAGGCGGGAACGACGGTCCAGACGGCGACGGCGGCCATGAAGAAGGCGTATCTCGCCCTCATGAAGCCGGTCGAGGAGGCGTGGATCGAGCGCGCCGGCAAGGGCGGCTACGACGCCCGCGCCGCGCTCGCCGAGCTGCGCCAGACCGCCCGCGCCTATGACAAGGCCAAGTGAGCGAAGCGGGTCCGGTTGACGACAAACCCCCTTCCGGGCGGCGCTTCGGCGGCTGGCTGACCGCCGTTCCGGAAGGGGCGTCGTCGGTCGTGCTGTTCGCGCTGATGGCGATGACCTGCGTCGACGTCATCGGGCGCGAGCTGCTCGGCGCCCCGCTCGACGGCGCGACCGAGCTGACCCAGCTCATGCTGGGCGTGCTCGTCTTCGCCATCCTGCCCTCGGTGTGCCTGCGCGAGGAGCATGTCTCGGTCGACCTGCTCGACATCTGGTTCCCGGACCGGCTGGTGCCGCTGCGCCAGGCGATCCTGAACGCGATCATGGCGGCGGCGCTGGGTTTCGTCGCCTGGCGGGTCTGGATCATCGCGAGCCGGGAGGCCGAGTACGGCGACGCCACCGAGTTTCTCGAAATCGAACTTGCGCCGATCACCTATTTCATCGCCGTGCTGAGCGCCTGCGGCGCGGTGGCCTTCGCCGCCAACGTCGTCCGCCATGCGCGCGGGTCGGGTCCGGTGCCGGCCGGCGGCGACGACCACAGCAGCGTCTGACGGCGCGACGACCCGGGTCCGATGGAAATCGTCCTTATCGGCTTCGTGGTGCTTCTCGCGCTGGTGTTCCTCCGGCTGCCGATCGCGTTCGCGATGGGCATCGTGGGCTTCACCGGCTTCGGCTATCTGTCGGGATGGCAGCCCTCGCTCTCGATGGTCGGCACGCTGGTCTCCGAGACCGCGCTCTCCTACGGGCTCTCGGTGGTGCCGCTGTTCATCCTGATGGGCAATCTGGTGTCCCGCGCGGGGCTCTCGGGCGAGCTCTACGGCGCGTCGCACGCCTTCCTCGGCCATCGCCGCGGCGGGCTCTCGATGGCGACCATCGTCGCCTGCGGCGGGTTCTCGGCGATCTGCGGGTCCTCGCTCGCCACCGCGGCGACGATGTCCAAGGTCGCCATGCCGCCGATGCGCCGCTACGGCTATTCCGACAGCCTGGCCTCGGCCTCGATCGCCGCCGGCGGGACGCTCGGCATCCTGATCCCGCCGAGCGTGATCCTGGTGATCTACGGGCTGATGACCGAGACCAGCATCCGCGAGCTGTTCGCCGCGGGCTTCCTTCCCGGCCTGCTCGGCATCGCGCTCTACCTCGCCGCGGTGCAATGGGTGGTGTGGCGGCGCCCCGGGGACGGGCCGCGGGCGGAGCGCACCGACTGGCCGGCGCGCTTCGCCGCGCTCAGGGGCGTCTGGGGCACGCTGCTGCTGTTCATCCTGGTGATGGGCGGGATCTATGGCGGGCTGTTCACCCCGACCGAGGCCGCCGGCGTGGGCGCGGGCGGGGCGTTCCTGATCGCGCTGGCCCGCGGCGCGCTCACCTGGCGCTCGCTGCTCGAGGTGCTGACCGATACGGCGCGCACCACGGCGATGCTGTTCATCGTGCTGATCGGCGCGCTGATCTTCTCCAACTTCGTCAACCGGGGCGGGCTGCCGTCCGGGCTGCTCTCGCTGGTCACCGGCTACGATCTGTCGCCGCTGATGGTGATCGTCATCATCCTCGCGATCTACCTGGTGCTCGGCTGCGTGTTCGAGAGCCTGTCGATGCTGCTGCTGACCATCCCGATCTTCTTCCCCGTGGTGCAGGGGCTCGGCTATGCCGGGCTCGGCGAGGAGGCGATCCTGGTCTGGTTCGGCATCATCGCGGTGGTGGTGACCGAGATCAGCCTGATCACCCCGCCGGTCGGGCTCAACGTCTTCGTGCTGTCGGGCGTGCTCAAGGACGTGAAGACCAGCACCGTGTTCAAGGGCGTCACGCCGTTCTGGTGCGCCGACATCCTGCGTCTCGCCCTGCTGGTCGGAATCCCGTCCTTCTCGCTGTTCCTGCCGCGGCTGTTCTACCACTGACCGGCGGCGCGCCGCTTCACCGTCCCGACCAGTGGACGTAGCGCCGCTCGATCAGCAGGAACAGGAGGTTGAACCCGTAGCCGAGCGCGCCCGCGACGAAGATCGCGGCATACATCCGCGGCATCTCGAACAGCATCTGGTTGTCGAGGACGTTGTGGCCGAGTCCGTCGATGGAGCCGATGAACATCTCGGCGACGATGACGATGATCAGCGCCAGCGAGACGCCGTTCCTCAAGCCGACGAAGGTTTGCGGCAGGGACTCGAACAGCATCACGTCGGTGAGAACGCGCAGCCTCGACGCGCCCATCACCTGGGCGGCCTGGAGACGGGTCTTGCGCGCATTCATCACCCCGTAGGCGACGTTGAACAGGATCACCAGCGATGCGCCGAAGGTCGCGACCTGGATCTTGGTCGCGTCGCCCGGGCCCGAGATCGCCAGGAACAGCGGAAAGACCGCGCTGGCGGGCGTCGAGCGAAAGAAGTCCACCACGAACTCGACCGACCGGTAGACCGGGATCGACGATCCGAGGGCGATGCCGAGCGGAATGCCGATCAGCCCCGCGTACAGGATCGAGAGCGAGGTCCGCTCGACGGTCCGGAAGAAGTCGAGCAGCAGCTGCCCGCCCGTCATGCCGTGCCAGACGGCGGCGAACATGGCGACCGGCGAGGGCAGGAGCACGCGGTCGACGACCTCGACCCAGTAGGCGAACTGCCAGACGACGAGCAGCCCCACCACGCCGATCAGCGGGGTGAGCGGCCCGAACCTGTCCATCAGATATCTCAAGCGCCGCGCACCGTCTTCTGGAAGACGTCGAGGCAGTGCGCCTTTATGCGCACGAAGTCGGCCTGCGAAATGGTGGCGGCCGTGCGCGGCCGCGGGATGCCCACGGTCACGTAGTCGGCGACCTCGGCGGGTCCGCGCGACAGCAGCATCACGTCGTCGGCGAGATACACCGCCTCCTCGAGGTCGTGGGAAACGAACACCATCGTCGTCCTTGTGTCCATGAACAGCGCCTGGAGCTGGTCGCGCATGAACAGCGTCATCTCGTAGTCCAGCGCCGAGAACGGCTCGTCCAGGAACAGCACTTCCGGCTCGATCACCAGCGAGCGCATGATCGAAACCAGCTGCTGCTGGCCGCCGGACAATTGGTACGGATATTTGGCGAGGTCGAGGGTCACGCCGAGGCGGTCGACCAGCCGTTCCACGCGTTCGCTTCGCTCGGCGCGGGGAATGTTCCGGAATTTCAGGGGGTAGCGGATATTGTCGATCGACCGCATCCAGGGAAACAGGGCTTCCCGGTAGTTCTGGAACACGTAACCGAAATTGGTGTCGCGCAGGCGCTTGCCGGCGAACCGGATGGTGCCCGAATCGGCCTCCAGCAGCCCCGCGACGAGATTGATGAGGGTCGATTTCCCGCAACCGTTGGGGCCGAACACGGACACGAAGCGACCGCGCGGGATGTCGAGGTCGAAGCCGTCATAGATGACGGCCTCGCCGAAGGCTTTCGACAGGCCCCGGATCGTGATGTGCGCCTCGCCGGCCCCGGCCGGCGGCGAAGGCGTGCCCGTGGCAAGGAGATTCGCGGGCGCGCCTTCAGCCATCCATCACACCTCGCCGACAGTCGTATACGGGACGTTTGAATCGCGCGGCGCGGCTAGAAAACCTTCATGTACTCGGTTACGTCGATCTTGCCGGAGATCACTTTGTTGTCGACGACGAAGTCGATGAACTGCTGGAACTCCGCCTTGTCCTGGGCCGACATGTCCTCGACCATCGTGAAGTTCACCAAGGGCACCGTGGGCGCGATGGCCTCCGGCGTGAAGGTGTTCTTGACCAGATGCTTGCGCACCGTGGCGTCCTTGCCGATGTCGGCCAGCGCGCGCGCCCAGGCCTGGGTGAACCGCTTGGCCACGTCGGGGCGCTCTTCGAGAAACTTTCCGGTGAGCGCGGTGCCGGCCACCCAGGCCTCCGCGTCGTCATCGCCGAGGATGTAGGTCGCGATCACGCCCGCCTCGAGCGCCTTGGCGGAGCCCTGGTTCTCCATGATCGTGACCGCGGGCTCGAGCGTGTAACCCGCGTCGTAGGTGCCCGCCTTCATCGCCGTGACATGCTGCGGCATCGCCAGCTGGTCGAGCTGGTAGTCGCCCTTCTTGAGGCCGTTGGCCGCAAGCACGGCCCGCGCCATGACCATGTTCGCCGGCCCCGGCGCGGACATGATCTTGGCGCCCTTGAGGTCGGAGATCCTGCTGGCGTCGAAGCCGTTGCGGACGACGATGGTCTCCATCTTGTACTTCTTGTTCTGGCTGTTGATGGAGACGTAGTTGACCAGCCCCGGCTTCTTCAGGTTGGCGTTCATGCCCTCGATGGTCACCAAATTGGCGGCCACGTCGATGTGGTTGGTGATCATCGCCGCGACCAGCGCCGGACCGCCGATGAGGCGCACCATTTCGGCGTCGATCCCGGCATCCTTGAAATAGCCGCGCTCAAGGGCGACGAAATAGGGCAGCCCCGAGGTGACCGGGAAGACCCCGACCTTCACCTTGTCGGCCGCCTGGGCGCCGGCCAGCGCCGCGAGGGAGAGGACGGCGGCCGCCGCGGATGCCAACGCGGACCGCAATGCCAGTCGGGTGATCCTCTTCATGATGCCGGTCTCCTCTGTCCGGTGGGTTGTCGATCGGTTGCGCGAGACATTGCCCGGACGTTGCTTTCGCCGCCGGGCCCGCGACATATTCCGGGAAAGCATTCTGGACTCCGGCTCATGGTAACGCGGAATTCCCGCCGATGCATGCCGGAAGGCCCCTGCCGCTTGCGCGAAATACCGGCTAACATCCGGTCCCGACGCACCGCTTCGTCCAGCAGGAGCCCGATCATGGTCGCGAACCCCAAGGATCCGACCCGGCCCGAGGTCCACGGCCTCGACCATTCCGCCTATCGCTGCCGCGACGCCGAGGAGACCCGGGCGTTCTACGAGGACGTCGTCGGTTTTCCGCTTTCGCTCGCGCTGCGTATCGACCGGCACCCGACCACGGGAGAGCATGTTGATTATCTCCATGTCTTCTTCGACATCGGCGGCGGCGATCCGGACAACCCGTCCTACATCGCCTTCTTCGAAGTGGTCGACAATCCGGGCGACGACCCGGACGAGCTGTTCAGGACGCGCTGGGGCATGGACCTCCACTTCGCCATGCGGGTCGCCGACCATGCCGCGCTGGATGCCTGGAAGACGCGGCTCGAGGAGAAGGGCGTCGCGGTCGAGGGGCCGATCGATCATGGCATGTGCCGCTCGATCTACTTCCACGATCCGAACGGCTACCGCCTGGAGTTCGCCTCCCAGGAGGCGGGCGAGAGGGCGGTGTTCGACGAGCACGGCGCCGCCGCGCGGGAGTCGATGCGCGACTGGACCGCGTGGAAGGCAGCGCGAGGCCGGGCGGCGGCCGAATAGCCCCGCGGCCGGCGATGACGAGCCTTGCCGCCGAACTCGGTCGCCCCTTCGCCGGCCATTTCCGGGTGCTGATCCTCGACAACGAGGTCACGGTCGACGCCTTCGTCGCCGACCCGCCGCTCCCCTGGGCGCGGCTAACCTTGCGCGACGGCGGCTACCGGATCGGCGAGAATTACCCGAGCGCGCTGACCGCCGCCGAGGCCGCCCGCGAAGAGCTGAACTGGGACCTCGTCTCCGGAGCGGCGATCCGCGCGGCGCTGACCGGGCTCGACGAGACCGTCCACCGCGTCGCGATCGGCAACAACGCGGGGCAGGGCCTGCCCTTCGCCGAAGCCCTGCCGGCGCCGCTGCGGGCAACGCGCGGCATCGTGGTCTACGGCGCCTCGCTGCCCGAGCGCGCGTCCTACGAGCGCCTGGGCTACCGCCAATTCTGTGCGCGCGGCGCGCTGGTGGCACGCCTCGCCGGGGAGGCGGAGATGCCGCTCGCGCTCGGCTTCATCAACACCATCCAGCACGACGAGCGGAGCTACCACGCGCCGGCCCTTGCTCCGCCGGGCTAGGCCTCGCCCCAGATCTCGTCCGCCAGCGTCACCACCAGGTCGAGCTTCCGGCGCTGGTCGTCATAGCCGATCTTGTTGCCGTGCTCGGTCGAGGCGAAGCCGCATTGCGGCGCGATGCCGAGCTGGTCGAGATCGGCGTGTCGCGACGCCTCGTCGAACTTGCGCTTGAGGTCGTCGATGCTTTCGAGCTCCGGCGTCTTGGTGGTGATGAAGCCCGGCAGGACGCGCTGGCTGCCCTTGGCGAGCAGGCCGAGCGGCTCCAGCCCGCCGGCGCGCTCGGTGTCGTATTCCATGAAGAAGATGTCGACCCCGGTCTTGTTGAACACCGCATCCGCGGCCGGGTCGTAGGCGCCCTCCGCCGCGTAGGTCGACTGGAAGTTGCCGCGGCAGAGATGCATCGCCACCGTCATGTCGTCGGGGCGGTCCCCGATCGCCTGGTTCATCATCCAGGCGTAGCGGTCGATCAGCCGGTCCGGGTCCTGCCCCTCCGCTTCCTTCGCGGCACGGTGCCTGGGATCGCACAGATAGGCGAAGAAGATGTCGTCGAGCTGGATGTAGCGGCAGCCGGCCGCGTAGAACGCGTGCACCGCCTTGTTGTAGGTCGCCGCGATGTCGGCGAACAGCAGGTCGGCGTCCGCGTATTCCGGCACGTGGATGTCTTCCGGCGCGGTCCGGAAGTGGCAGCAGCTCGGTCCCGGGATCGAGATCTTGGGCGTGACCGTGGCCTTGGCCGCGACGTAGCGGAAATGGTCCAGCATCGGGTGGTCGTCCGGGAAGTCGAGCTTGCCGGTGATCGTCGGGAAGAGGGGCGGGATGCGCGCGCCGGCGAACTGCACCCCCTGTTCGCGGCGCTCGAACTCGAAGCCGGTCAGCATCCCCATGAAGTCGTAGTGCCAGAACAGGCGGCGGTACTCCCCGTCGGTCACCGCCTTGAGGCCGATATCCTCCTGCATGCGGATGGCGTCGGCGATCGCCGCGTCCTCGATCGCGCGCAGCTCGTCGGCCGGCATGGTCTTCTCGTCGAGGCACTTGCGGCGCGCCTCGGCAACGCTTGCCGGGCGCAGCAGGCTGCCGACGTGATCGGCGCGGAAGGGCGGTCGTTGGTCGCTCATCGTGTCTCTCCCATCAGGTGATCGCGTCGGCTTCCTCGACCATGGCGATCAGCGAAGACCGCCGCAGATAGGCGCGCGCCGCGCCCGGGTCGTCGGCGGTCCGGCGCAGCTCGTCGAAGCGGCGCCTGCGGATATCCGGGTCGCGCTCGCCGAGCATCTCCTTGTTCCGGATCGACTGGGCCTGGACGTATTTCTCGGCCATCGGCCGGCGCTGGCGATCATAGAGGTCGAGCAGGTCGTCGTCGCCGTCGCCGCGCCAGATCGCGGCCAGCTTGCCGGCCAGGTTGAGCCCGTCATGGATGCCGCTGTTCATCCCCATGCCGCCGACCGGGTTGTTCACATGCGCCGCATCGCCGGCGAGCATCGCCCGGCCGCGCCGGAACGACGCCGCCACCCGCTGGTGGATGGCGTAGAGGTTGCGGTGCTCGATCTCGTAGGGCGGGTCGTAGGGCAGGCACTCGGCGAAGCGCGCCTGGATCCACTCGTCGGCCAGCACCTCCGCGTCGGGCTGGTCGGTGAAGGCGGGGAACAGCGCCCGCCACACCCCCTCGTCGCGCTCTCCCGGCACCTTGATGATCGCGCACCACTGGTCCGGATGGGCGATGTAGTTGCGATAGCGGTAGCCGTTCGCGGCGCCGAAATCGAAGCGCGTCGAGACGATGATGAACCGCTCCTCCCAGGTGAAGCCGGGGAAGTCGATCCCGGCCGCCTTGCGTACCGCGCTGCGCCCGCCGTCGCAGCCGATCAGGTAGCGCCCCGCAAGGACGCCGGTCGAGCCGTCGGGCAGCCCGAACTCGACCTCGACCCCGTCCGCGGTCAGGCGCAGGTCGACGACCTCGTGCTCGCGGCGGAGGTCGAAACAGTCGAAGCGGCGCGCCCGCGCCTCGGCGATCCCTGTCGTCTTGTGCTGCTCGAGCTGGAGGGCGAACGGGAACGGGGTCTCGCCGGCCAGCAGGGCGTAGTCGAACTCGGCGACGATCTCGCCGCCGGCGCGGTCGCGGAACTGGAAACGCGGCGAGCGCAGCCCGCGTCGCAGCGCCTCCCCGGTCATGCCGAGCGGCTCCAGCATGGCGAGGGTGGACGGGTGCAGCGTCGAGGCGCGGTGATCGGTCGGGATCCCGGCCAGCCGTTCGAGCACGGTGACCGGGACGCCTTCGCTGGCCAGCGCGAGCCCGGTGATCATGCCGACCGGGCCGCCGCCGACCACGATGACGCGGTTGGAATCGTCCATGGCGAGACTGATAGACCTTCGGCCGATCGGGGGCAACGGATCGCTTGACGCGCCGGCGCCGTCCGTCCACCGTATGGCACGGCTGGGGTGTCCGGCGCGAAGCTGCCGGGCTGAGAGCACACCCACGGAACCTGATCTGGATCATGCCAGCGAAGGGAGCGACCGTCTCGGGACTCGATCTGGACGCGGCCCATGCCGGGCTCAGGCTCGTCGACGGCTTCGCCGGAACCGCGCGCGAAGACCTCGAGCCGATGTCCGTCAAGGGGCTGTTCCACGACCATGTGCGCGTCGCCGGCACGAAGTGGCTGCTGCGCCTGCCGCGGGCGAGCCAGTTCGAGCTCTCGCCCGCCGACAACCTCGACTACCAGGCGGCGTGCTTCGCCCACGCCGCGCCGAGCGGCTGCACGCCCGCCCTGGCGGGCCGCATCGAGCCGCGCCCCGGCCTCGCCTGGGGCGGGCTGGTGGTGGCGGCCATCGAAGGCGGGCCGGCCCGCCTGCCGGGCGACCTCGCTTCCATGGCGGCCTGTCTCGCCGGCATCCACGCCCTGGCGCTGCCGCCGGAAGGGGAGCGGCGTCCGCTCGCGGTCCACGCCGACCCGATCGCCGGGATACTCGGCTTCATCGAACCCCAGTCGCTCTATTTCGACCGCGCCGGCATGTCGGCGCCGGCACGGGCCCAGATCGCCGAGGAGCTCGCCTGGGCGCGAAGCTACGCCTCGCGTCACGCCGGGGCGCGCCAGCCGGTCACGCTCTGCGCCACCGATACCCATCCCGGCAATTTCCTCGTCGAGCGCAAGGCGGGGCAGGCGCGCGCGGTGTTCGTCGACCTGGAGAAGGCGCTCTTCGGCTCGCCCGCCATCGACGTCGCCCATGCCAGCCTCTACACCTCGACGATGTGGGATGCCGACTGCGCCGCCGCGCTGACGCATGACGATT
The DNA here is from genome assembly GCA_002239065.1 of Defluviicoccus sp. bin129. GTDB lineage: Bacteria > Pseudomonadota > Alphaproteobacteria > MPNO01 > MPNO01 > MPNO01. The sequence continues at coordinate 34,727 of MPNO01000014.1, forward strand.
TGCGGGGCTTCTATGCCGCCTATCTCGACGCCGTCCCGCCCGGTCTCGCGGCCGCGCTGAGGCCGTGGCTGATGCCGATGCGGCGCCTGACCTGGCTCCGCTCGATGACCTGGTTCGCGAAATGGCGGGTCGAGGCGGGATCGCGCCATGCCGGCGGAGCCCGCGAACCTGACAGCGTGTGGTGGCGGGCCGCCGCCGCCGCGCCCGGGCTGGTGCCGGACATAGGCGCGCGCATCGACGGCTTCTTCGAGGCCGCCACCATCGCCCGGGTGCGCGAGGAATGGCTCGGCTCGATCGATTTCGCCGCCTGAGCGTCAGGCGAGGATCACCGCGCCGGTCTTCGCCATCGCCGCGATCTCGTCGCCGTCGTAGCCGTATTCGCCCAAAATCTCGGCCGAGTGCTCGCCGAGGACCGGCGCGCCCCGCCGCACATTGGCCGGCGTCCCGGCCAGCTTGACCGGCGGGCCGAGCGTGCGCACCGGCCCGAGCCTTCCGTGCTCGACCTCCATGATCATGTCGCGCGCCAGCGTCTGCGGGTCCTCGGTCATCTGTCCGATGTCGAGCACCGGCCCCGCCGGCACACCGAGCTCCTCGAGAGCGGCGAGCAGGCCGTCGGTGTCCTGCGCCCTGAACAGCGGCGCCAGCGCCTCGTTGAGCGCATCGAGGTTGTCCATCCGGTCGTCGTTGGTGAGAAACCGCTCGTCCTCGGTGAGCTCGGGCGCGCCCAGCGCCTTGGCGAGGCGGGGCCAGTTGGCGTCGTTGCCGGCGCCCACGGTGATCCACCCGTCGGCCGTCTCGTAGGCCTGGTAGGGCGCGGCCAGCGGATGGGCCGAGCCGAGCGGCGGCGGCGGGTCGCCGGTGGCCAGGAACATCGCCGTCTGGTGGAAGGTCGCCGAGATCGCCGCCTCGAACAGCGAGGTCTCGAGATACTGCCCCTCGCCGGTCTTGAGGCGGTGCGAGTAGGCCGAGACGATGCCGAGCGCGGCCAGGATCCCGGCCGCGAAATCGGCGATCGGCGAGCCCACCTTGACCGGCGGCCGGCCGGGCCCCTCGCCGGTGATGCTCATCAGCCCCGACATCGCCTGGGCGACCAGGTCGTAGCCCCCGCGCCCGGCATAGGGGCCGGTCCGCCCGAAGCCCGAGATGGTGGCGTAGACCAGCGCCGGGTTCTCCGCCCTGAGGTCGTCATAGCCGAGCCCCATGCGCTCCATGGCGCCGGGGCGGTAGTTCTCGACCAGCACGTCGGCCGTCCGCACCAGGCGCAGGAAGGCGTCCTTGGCGGCCGCCTGCTTGAGGTCGAGCGCGATCGCCCGCTTGTTGCGGTTGAGCATCATGAAGGCGGCCGATTCGCCCTCGATGGAGGGCGGCGTCATGCGGCGCACGTCGTCACCCATCGGCGCGCGCTCCACCTTGATCACGTCGGCGCCGAGATCGGCCAGCATGTAGCCGCAGGTGGGACCCGCCACCACCTGGGCGCATTCGATCACGGTGACGCCGGCGAGCGGCCCGGTCGCCCCGTTCGTGGTCCCGACCATGCCTCAACGACCCTTGAAGGCGGGCTTTTCCTTGGCGAGGAACGCCCGGTAGCCCTCGTGGTAGTCCTCGGTATCGGCGTAGGAGAACGATTCGGCGATCTCCGCCTCGCTGAGCGGGGCGGGGTCGGCGAGGCGGTGGACGGCCTTGCGGTGCCAGCGCGCGGCGAGCGGCGCGCCCTCGGCGATGCGGCGCGCCGACGCATAGGCCTCTTCCTCCAGCGCGTCGTCGTCGACCACCCGGTTGATCATGCCCTTGGCGAAGGCTTCCTCCGCGCTGTAGACCCTGCCCTCGAGCGCGATCTCCAGCGCGTTCGCCCGGCCCACCGCGGCGATCATCGTATCCAGCAGCCCGTATCCCAGATAGAGCCCGACCAGCCGCGCCGGCACCCCCATCCGGCTCGACCGCGCGGCGATGCGGATATCGCAGGCCGTCGCGATCTCGAACCCGCCGCCGAGGCAATAGCCGTGGATCATCGCCACCACCGGATGGCGGCCCCTGGAGATCGCCTCGCAGGCGCGATGGGTCTTGCCCATGTAGCTGCGGGCGAGCGCGGCGTCGGAGTGCTCGTCCATGAAGCCCGACATGTCCGCCCCGGCCGCGAAGGCGTCCGGCCCCGCGCCGCGGAGCACGATGCAGCGCAGCCCGTCATCCCCGGACAGTTCCTCGAAGGCATCCGCGAGCGCGTCCCAGCCCGCCGCGTTGAGCGCGTTGCGCTTTTCCGGCCGGTTGATCGTGACCGTCGCGATCCCGCCGTCGCGGTCGGTCAATACCGCCGCCATGACACCTGCTCCCGCTTGTCGATGCTCCGTCGCCGCCGGTTGCCGGCGGCGGGCGGAATATGGCGTTATGCCGCGCGGACTGCAACGGAGGATCGGGTGGACGAGCTTTCGGAACGGCGCGCATCGGTGCTCGCGGAACTCGACGGGCTGCGCTGGGAGATCGACGCGACGGCGGGGCAGGGGACCCTGATCTTCGACCGGCCGCCGCTCAACGTGGTGAGCTTCGCCGCCCGCGCCCAGCTCGCCGCGATCCTCGAAGAGCTCGACGCCCACGCCGACGTTCGGGTCATCGTGATCCGCGGCGCGAACGGGGTGTTCAGCTCGGGCGGAGACATCGCCGGGTTCCAGAAAGTGCCGGCCGACGGCATGGCCGACCTCGCCTGGGCGGTGGCCGCGCCCGAGCGCTGCCGCAAGCCGGTGATCGCCGCCATGGAGCGCTACGCGATGGGCGTCGCCTTCGAGATCGCGCTCGCCTGCGATTTCCGGATCGCCGCCGAGGGGACCGCGTTCGCCCTTCCGGAGATCGATCTCGGCGCCATCCCGGGATCGGGCGGCACGCAGCGCCTCGCCCGCATCGCCGGGCTCGGGCGCGCCAAGGAGATGATCATGCGCGGCCGCCGCATCGGCGTCGCCGAGGCGGAGGCCTGGGGGCTGGTCGCCGAGACCGTCCCGGCGGGTGGGCTCGACGATGCGCTCGCGCGCTGGGTCGCCGACCTCGCGGCCCGTCCCGGCATCCCCCTCGCCACCCTCAAGCAGGTCCTCAACGAGACCTACGAAACGCCGCTCTCGGCGGGTCTCAGGAGCGAGGGCCAGGCCTTCGAGAAGATCCGCTTCGGCGAAGCGTTCTCGCGCGGCATCGAGGCCTTCCTGAACAAGAAAAAGCCCGATTTTTCAGATCTTTAGGGGAGGTTTTCAGGATTCTCCCCGTTCATGCATCCGCGACGCGACCTCATGTAATGTATTACCTTAATGAAAGGTTTTATTATTCGGATAATTATCCTTTTATTCCCTTTATCATTTCGAACGGAGCGCGAAGGCGCGGCCGCCCCCCTTCCGTCATTTCGACCGAAGCGCGCAGCGCGGCCGCCACCTCGTCATTTCGACCGAAGCGCGCAGCGCGTCCCCCGCCTCGTCATTTCGACCGAAGCGCGCAGCGCGAAGTGGAGAAACCTCCCTGCCAATGGGGACGAGGTTTCTCCACTACGCCGTGCTGCGCACGGCTCCGGTCGAAATGACGAGGGGGGCGCGCCGTGCTGACGCACGGCTACGCCCCGGATCAAGTCCGGGGTCCGTCGAAATGACGAGGTGGGAGCGCGCCGTGCCGCGCACGGCTACGCCCCGGAGCGGCCCCGGGGTCCGGTCGAAATGACGAGGGGCGCGCGGTCGTCCCTACGCGCCGGCGCCCTCGGCTTCCGGGCCGGTTTCGCTGACCGCCTCGCCGGCCCAGGGATCGGTCGTGTCCCGGTTCAGGTTGTCGGCCACCGCGTCCTGCAGGGCGGCGATGTCGGTCTGGTGCAGCGAGCCGCTGGCGTTGAGCCATGCGGCCGTCGCGGCGGCCCGGCCCATGGCGAAGCAGGGGCCCATCACCCGCAGGCTGGCGAGCGCCGCCGGTTCGGCGTCGATGCAGCGCCCGGCGACCGCCACGTTGTCCAGACCCTCCGGCAGCATGGCGCCGAACGGGATGTAGTGGACATGGTCCTCGTCGAACAGGGTCCAGTGGGCGCCGTCCATCTCGCCGTGCAGCTCGATCGGCCAGGTGGTGCGCGCGATCGCGTCCGGCGGCCGGACCCCGGTCGCCACGTCCTCGACGGTGACATGGCGGCGCCCCTTGATGGTCCGGGTCTGGCGGATGCCGGCATTGCCGTAGACCGCGACCCTGGCGTCGCGGAACGCCTCGGGCAGCTCGCGCCTGAACAGGGTGAGCAGGGCGTCGACCTGGCGCCTGCCCTCGATCCCGGCCAGGGCGAGGCCCGCCGTCTCCAGCGGCGTCTCGACATGGGTCAGGTTGAGCAGGAGCTTGCTGGTCCGGGGCAGCACGAACACCGGCCCTTCCGCGCGCACCAGGCCGAACTCGGCGGCGTGCTCGCGGATCAGATCGTGATAGAGGGAGCGCGGATATCCGGCGCAGAGCCCGGTATCGACGTCTTCCAGGATCGCCATCACCGAGCCGAGCACCGGCTTTTCGGATTCGCGCAGCTTCAGCCCGGCCAGCCAGGGGAGCACGGCGTCGCCCGAGGCGTCCACGAAGCGGCCCGCCTCGACGCGGGCATCGCCGAAGCGCGTGGCGAGCGACAGCGCCTCGACATAGCCGTCGCGGCGCTCGACCCGCCGGACGATCGCGCCGGGCAGCGGGGTGATGCCGGCCTCGGCGATCCTGCGCTCCGCCCAGCGCATCCAGGCGTTCGGCACGTAGTCGAGGATGAAGGTGCCGCGCACGCGGCGCAGCGCCGCGTCGCCCTGCGCGAACAGGGTCTCGTACAGGTCGTCCATCGCGCCGTGGGTGAGACGCCTGGGCAGCGCGCCGTTGCGGAACAGCCCGCAGATGGTGCCGAGCGCGGCGCCCACGGCCTGGCCGCCGAGACCGGGCGCGGCGTCGACCAGGACGACGCTCTGCCCCAGCCCGACCGCTTCCAGCGCCGCCGACAGCCCGGCCGCCCCGGAGCCCACCACGCAGAGGTCGCCGCGATAGACCCGTGCCGCCCGGTCCTGGATCCGCACCGTCTTCATGCCGGGAAATTCGGCCATCACTCCTCGCGCGAGCGGCTCAGGGGGTGAACTGCTCGTTCAGTATCCGGTCTTCCAGGTTGTGTTCCGGATCGAACAGCAGGTTCAGCGTCGACGAGCGGTCTTCCTGGACCACGACCGAGCGCACGTCGCGCACTTCCGTATAGTCGGCGACCGCGCTGACCGGCCGCTTCTTCGGCTCCATGACGTCGATCCTGAGCCGCGCCGAGGACGGCAGCAGCGCGCCGCGCCAGCGGCGGGGCCGGAAGGCGTTGATCGGGGTGAGCGCGAGCAGCTCCGCGCCGAGCGGGATGATCGGTCCGTGCGCCGAGAGGTTGTAGGCGGTACTGCCCGCGGGCGTCGCGACGATCGCGCCGTCGCACACCAGCTCCGGCATGCGCACCGTGCCGTCGATACGGATCCGCACCCGCGCCGCTTGCCGCGTCTCGCGCAGCAGCGCCACCTCGTTGATCGCGGTCGCGGCGACCCGGGAGCCGTCTATCGTGGTCGCCTTCATCGCGAGCGGCCGCAGCGCGACCAGCTGCGCGACGGCCAGTCTCTCGCGCAGCCCGCGGTCGCGATAGGCGTTGAGGAGGAAGCCCACCGTGCCCCGGTTCATGCCGTATATCGGCACCTGGTGCCCCATGAACCGGTGCAGCGTCTCGAGCATGTGGCCGTCGCCGCCGAGCGCGACGATGACGTCCGCCTCGTCGGGCGGGACCGAGCCGTAGCGTTTGCGCAGCGTCTTGAGCGCGGTTTGCGCCTGCCGGGTGGACCCGGCGACGAAGGCGATTCGCTCGCCCCGGTTCATGGCGTCTTGCTGGCGATGGGGCGCCCGCGCGGGCTAACCCTCGTCCGGCGCTTCGGCAACCGCTGCCTCGTCCGGCGGTTCGCCGGTCTCCGCCTCCTCCGGGGCGCCCGCGGCGGCGAACGCGTCCTCGTCGTCCTCGTCGACCTCGGCTCCGATGGTCTCGCCGCGCGCCTGCAACTCCGCCTCTTCCTGGCTTCGCGCCACATTGGCGGTGATGGTCACCGAGACCTCGGGGTGAAGCTGGACGCGGATCGGGTGCAGGCCGACGCTCTTGATCGGACGGTCGAGCGCGACCTGATTGCGGGAGATCGTGAAACCGGCCGCCGCGACGGCCTCGGCGATGTCGCGCTTGGTCACCGAGCCGTAGAGCTGGGCGCTGTCCGAGGCCTGGCGGGTGAGCACCACCGTAAGCCCCTCGAACCGGCCCGAAACGCCCTCCGCTTCGTCGCGCCGCGCGATGTTGTCGGCCTCGAGCTGGACGCGCCGCGCCTCGAAGGACTGGATGTTCGCCTCGGTCGCCCGCAGGGCCTTGTTCTGCGGCAGGAGAAAATTCCGCGCATAGCCCGGCTTGACATCGACCACGTCGCCCATCAGGCCGAGCTTCTCGATGCGCTCCAACAGGATCACCTGCATCGCTACTCCTCCTCGTCCTGAGGGCGACCGCCCGAAAATCGCTGTCTCAGGGAAAGCCATGTCTCGAGAACGCCGATCGCCGCGACGATCAGCGCGGGCCAGCCTGCCACGACCAGGCCGAAATACACGCAGACCAGGATAAACGTCCGTGCGGGCCAGCGCACCGACAGCGCATGTATAACCGACAGGCCGAGAAAGACAAAGGGAAGCGCGACCACCATGGCGGCATTGCCGCCGAGGTCGCCGATCTGTCCCGGCAGGAACGAGGCGACCAGCGCCGCGACCAGCGCGAAAGACAGCCAGTGCGGCAGCCACAGCTCGCGAAACGGCGCGCCGGGGCGGAGGTTGAGCGAGAAGCGGGACAGCGCGCCCTGGGCCAGCAGCCCGTTGACGATCACCATGATCTGCCAGGAGATGAGCACCAGCGCCGGCAGCAGCCAGGCAAGCCGTTCGCGTGCGGCCACCATGGCCTGCCGGCTCGCGTCGCCGACGGCGAGCCCCCCGGTCATCTCCACCAGCAGCGCCTCGCCGGCGCCCACCATGCCCCCCTCGCGGCCCCAGAACAGGACAGCCACCGCCACCAGGGCGGCCAGCGCGATCGCGTTGAGCGCGGCGAGAAGATGGCCCGGCGGATACCATTCGGTGCTGCCGTCCGGGTTGGTCCGGCTGAGCAGCGCCCGGTTGGCGAGCACCAGCACCGGCAAAGCGACGGTGCCGAGGAAAAGCGCCGCCACGGTGAGCGGCAGGGCGGCGGCGATCATCACCGCCGCCACCCCGACGGCGATCGCGGCGTGGGCGAAACCGGCGCCGAGCGCGATCGCGAACAGGGGAAGCTGGGCGAGATAGGCGAGGATCAGCGAGCCGAACGAGCCCAGCCCGACGGCGACGTAGAACAGCGCCGTCAGTACGCCCGCGCCGATCGCGAGGATGAGCTGGCGGGACATTCGGCGCCGCCGCCCGGGGGCGTCCTCAGCGAATGATGAACGGCAGGAGCGCGATATTGCGCGCGCGCTTGATCGCCTGGGCGAGCTCGCGCTGCTTCTTGGTCGACACCGCGGTAATGCGGCTCGGCACGATCTTGCCGCGTTCGGAGATGAAGCGCTGCAACAGCCGCACGTCCTTGTAATCGATCTTGGGCGCGTTCGGCCCCGAGAACGGACAGCTCTTCTGGCGCCGGAAGAAAGGCCGCCGGCTCATTCCGTCGTCTCCTTCGACTCATCGGACCTGGCGGTCTCGGTCTTCGCCTCATCCGCCTTCGCGGTCTCGGTCTTCTCCGCGGCCGGTTGTGCCGGCGGCGCGCTGTGCTGCGGCCTGCCGCCGTCCCGCCCGCCGAAACCGCGGCCCCGCCCGCGCCCGCGGTCGTCGCGCGAGCCGCGGGTCATCATGACGGAGGGGTTCTCGTCGAGCTCGTCGACCCGGACCGTGAGATAGCGCAGCACGTCCTCGCTGAGCCTCATGTTGCGCTCGTACTCGCCGACCGCCTCGCTCGGGGCGTCGAGGTTGAGCAGCGAGTAATGCCCCTTGCGATTCTTCTTGATCCGGTAGGCGAGGTTCTTCAGGCCCCAGTATTCGTTCTTGGTCACGCGCCCGCCGCCCGCCTCGACGATCTCGGTCAGGCGCTGGGTCAGCGCCTCGACCTGCGCGGTCGAGATGTCCGGGCGCGCGATATAGACGCTCTCGTAGAATGCCACTTCGCGGCGCTCCTTGCTGCCATGCCGGGACGGGCGGGATACGCCCCGATGTCTGGCGATTGTGTGCCCCGGCCGGACTGCCGATTCAGGCAAACCGCCGCAGACAAGCGAAGCCGGTCCGCTCGACGGCGCGCGGACTATACATGTTTCGCCTTGCCGCGCAAGGCGCGCCGGGGGCGGGTCAACCCGGATGGGCCTGGCCGAGCCCGAGGCCGGCGAGATAGCCGAGCCAGACGGCGATCAGGCACAGCGCCACCGAGAGCAGGACGTTGCCCAGCGCCTCCGCCCACGCGCCGTCCTGCAGCAGCGTCAGGGTCTGCAGGCTGAACGCCGAGAAGGTGGTGTAGCCGCCGCAGAGACCGACCACGACGAAGGCGCGGACGTGGTTGGCGGGGAACCACGGCCAGTCGAGGCTGGCGCCCATCGCGGCCACCACGCCGATGACGAAAGACCCGGTCACGTTGACGAAGACCGTGCCCCAGGGGAAGCTCTCGCCGAGGCGCTGCGCGACCACGACGCCGCACCAGTAGCGCCCGACCCCGCCGAGCGCGCTGCCGATCGCGACCCAGAAATACGTCATGCCCGGTCAGGTCCGCGCTTGCGATTGCCGCCGCGGCTCGACCATGGCCGCGGGCGCCGCCCCGGGCCGCGCCGGCCCGCGCCCGGGTCTCAGTGGCCGATCGACCAGGGGCGGGTGTGGGTGTTGTGCAGGCCCTCGCCGAGGCCGGTGTTGCGGCGCGCGCCGTGGCTGTGGCCGTGGGAGTGGCTGTGGCCGCCCGGCGCGCCGGACGCCACCCGGGGCTCGTGCGCGCTCTTTTCGTTGCGCTGATGCGCGATCCGGTTGTTGGGGTCCATGTTGGCGATGAACGGCGCGCTTACGCTGCGCGGCGCCGCCTCGCCGCAGTCGGGGCAGGGCATCGGCTCCGAGGCGCGGCTCATGGGCTGCATATCGGTGAACGGCCCGCACGAATCGCAGTCATAGCCGTAGATCGGCATCGCGTTCTCCTCCCTGGTCCGGGCCGAAGCCGTCCGGCCCCGGGCGGGGCCGGACGGGCACCGTCCGGCTATACGAGCCAGCCTTCCAGTATCAGGTAGCCGGGCAGCCATGCGGTCAGCACGCCCTGTATCGAAGTCATGGCTCCCGCCGCCTTGACGATCGGTTTCTGCATCGCCAGCAGCAGGAAGTACATGAACCACAATACCGCCCACGCCGCCCAGCACACGCCCAACCAGTATCCCAGCGCCGAGCTGGCGCCCATGAACTGCACCACGGCCACCGGGACGACGGTGATGGCGACGAACAGGCTGTACCAGCCGAGGCCGCGCCCGTCGACGTCCTGGAAACGGTTATAGGCCACCCACAGATAGGTGAAGCTGAACAGCAGCGTCAGCGCCCCCGCCCTGATCGATTGGTCATCGGCATTGGGCCCGAAGGCCAGATATGCGGCCACGGCCGCGGTGAGGAGACCGGAAAAGATGTTGATGATGGCGATCTCGCGATCGCCGATCCGGCCCATCAGCCAGAGCCCGTTCAGGAACAGAACGGCTCCGACATATAGCAGTGCAAGTCCAAGCATGTTCAGGATCTCCGCGTTTCAGGTGATCCGCAGAGCGGCCGGTTGGGAAGCGGCCGAGCGGCGCTGGGCTGTGTCACGCGGTCCCTCGCCGGTCATCATCTGCGGCCCGGGATGCAAGGCGGCGGCGGGGCGATCGCCGCCCCGCCCCCGCCGCACACCGATCAGGTGCAGGACGTTGCGTCTACGCCACTCACCTGGACGCTCGGTCCGGAAGCGTTCGGCCGGATATCGAAATCGAAGATCTCGGTCGGAACCGCAACCGTGCAGCACGCGTTCGGAATGTCCACGATCCCGCTGACCCGGCCTTCGACCGGCGCGGTGCCGAGGATCATGTAGGCCTGCTCGCCCGAATAGCCGAATTTCTTGAGATATTCGACCGCGTTCAGGCAGGCGCGCCGATACGCAACCGTTGCATCCAGGTACTTCTGCGAGCCGTCATGCTCGTCGACGCAGACCCCCTCGAAGATCAGGTACTCCGAGTAGTGGGGCTCGATCGGGCTCGGCTTGAAGATCGGGTTGGTGATCCCGTACTTCTCCACCCCGCCCTTGATCACGTCGACGCCGATGTCGATCCACCCGGCCATCTCGATGGCACCGCAGAAGGTGATCTCGCCATCCCCCTGCGACCAGTGGATGTCGCCCATCGACAGCCCGCCGCCCGGCATGAAGACCGGGAAGTAGCAGGTCGACCCCCGCGACAGGTTCTTGATGTCGCAGTTGCCGCCATGCTCGCGCCCCGGAACCGTCCGGGCGCCTTCCAGCCCTGCCGCGCGCCCGGCATCGCCGGACATCTGGCCCATCAGCGCCGTCGTCGTCCCCGCCAGGCCGTCCGGCAGCGTGGCCAGAGGCGGCACACGGTCCGGATCGGTGTTGAACAGGGCCGACTCCCGGTCATTCCACCGCTTGAGCAGATCGGCGTCAGGCAGTGTGCCGATCAGCCCGGGATGGATGAGCCCCGGGAAGCGCACGCCGGGAATGTGGCGGGACGTCGTGTAGATGCCGTGGAAGTCCCAGCACGCCTTGCGCGCGTCGGGGAAATGCTTGTCCAGGAACCCGCCGCCGTTCTCCAGCGCGAAGATCCCGGTAAACCCCCACTTCGAGTCTTCCAGCCAGCCGATGTCGTTGATGTCGACCACCAACAGGTCGCCCGGCTCGGCGCCTTCGACGCCAAAGGGTCCGCTCAGATAGTGCACTTTCGAAAGATCGACATCGCGGATGTCGTTGGCAGATTCGTCGTTGTTGATCTGCCCTCCGGTCCAGTCGTAGCACTCGACCCGGAACTCGTCGCCGGGCTTGAAGTTCTCCACTATCGGGATGTCGGGATGCCAGCGATTATGAGTTTTTACTGCTTGATCCTCGGGCCATTTATCCATTTCGGCCCGAAACACAGTATTAGCCATGGCTTCCTCCGTTCTTTGATTATCTTGTCTTGTCAGCCTCCTTGCGACACGGCCTTGCTGCGGGGGTCTGGAGCCCCCTTTTCCCCGGTCGCTATGAAATTTATGGCCGGGGACACCAGGACGGTGGCACATTGATGGGGCATTTGCAACCTTGACAACCTTGACAGGGTACCGCCCCGGCGGGCGCTCGGCTTGACACGGCGCAGGGGCCGATGTCTGTTGTCGCGACCGGCCCCGGCCGGTTCTCCCCTCCGGGCTTCAGCGGGACAGGTATGACGATCGCCTTTGTCTTTCCGGGGCAGGGCTCCCAGGCGGTGGGCATGGGCGAGGCGTTCCTCGCCGCCTTCCCGGTCGCCAGGGAGACCCTGGAAGAGGTCGACGACGCGCTCGGGCAGAACCTGTCGCGCATGATCCGCCAGGGTCCCGAGGAGGACCTCAGGCTGACCGAGAACGCGCAGCCCGCGCTGATGGCGGTCAGCATCGCGGTGCTCCGGGTGCTCGCCCGGGAGACCGGGTTCGACATGGCCGGGCGGGTGAGCCATGTCGCCGGCCATTCGCTCGGCGAGTACTCCGCGCTCGCCGCCGCGGGCAGCTTCTCGCTGGCGGACGCGGCGCGGCTCCTGAAGACCCGCGGGCGGGCGATGCAGGAGGCGGGGGCGCGATGGCGGCCCTGCTCGGCGCCACGCTCGACCAGGCGGGCGAGATCGCGTCCGAGGCGGCCGAACGCCAGGTCTGCGACATCGCCAACGACAACGCGCCCGGCCAGGTGGTGCTCTCCGGCAATGTCGAGGCGGTGGAACGCGCGGTGGCGCTCGCCAAGGAGCGCGGCGTCCGGCGCGCCGTCATGCTGCCGGTTTCGGCGCCGTTCCATTGCCGTCTGTTGCAGCCCGCGGCCGAGGCGATGCAGGACGCGCTCGCGGAAACCGGGGTGAACCCGCCCGAACCGGCGCTGGTGGCCAATGTCTCCGCCGAACCGGTCTCCGACCCCGACGAAATCCGCGAATTGCTGGTCGCCCAGGTGACCGGACGCGTGCGCTGGCGCGAATGCGTGCTGGCGATGCGCGATGCGGGGGTCGAAACGACGGTCGAGCTCGGCGCGGGGAAGGTGCTCACCGGGCTCGCCCGGCGCATCGATCCCGACCTCCGCGCGCTTTCCGTGGAAGGCCCCGACGACCTCGAGGCGCTGTTGACGCTCTGACAACCGCAGGCCCAAGCACATGTTCGATCTCGCAGACAGGCGCGCGCTGGTCACCGGGGCTTCCGGCGGTATCGGCGGCGCGGTGGCCGAGGCCCTCCATCGCCAGGGAGCGACGGTGGCGCTGGCCGGGCGCAACCGCGAGGCGCTGGAGGAGCGCGCTACCGCGCTCGGCGAGCGCGCCCATGCGCTCGTCGCCGACCTCGCCGATGCGGACGCGACCGACGGACTCGCGGCGGCGGCGGCCGAGGCGATGGGCGGGATCGACATCCTGGTCAACAACGCCGGGCTTGCGCGCGACAACCTGTTCGTGCGGGTCAGGGACGAGGACTGGCGCGGCGTGCTCGAGGTCAACCTCACCGCCGGGTTCCGGCTCGCCCGCGCGGCGTTGCGCGGCATGATGCGGGCGCGCTGGGGCCGGATCGTCGCCATCACCTCGATCGTCGGCCAGACCGGCAATCCCGGGCAGGCCAACTACGCCGCCGCCAAGGCCGGCATGACCGGGATGAGCAAGGCGCTCGCCGCCGAGGTCGCGGCGCGCAACATCACCGTCAACTGCGTGGCGCCAGGCTTCATCGACACCGCGATGACGCAGGGGCTGGGCGAGGAGCAGACCGCGCGGCTGGCCGAGCGGATACCCGCCGGCCGGCTGGGCACGCCCGGGGATGTCGCGGCTTGCGTGGTCTTCCTGGCGAGCGACGAAGCGGCCTACGTCACCGGGCAGACGATCAGCGTCAATGGCGGGATGGCCATGCTGTAGGAGGCCGCCGGATTCGGCCGCGCGCTGGCAAGTGCATAGCGACTGTGATAGGTATCGGATCTCACCTTGCGGCCAAGTAGCGCGTCGGACCTTCCCCCGTGTCGGGTCCGGCGTTTACCACACCGAGGAACCCTGACATGAGCGACACTTCCAACCGTGTAAAGAAGATCGTGGTCGAGCATCTTGGCGTCGACGAAGCCAAGGTCACCGACAATGCGAGCTTCATCGACGACCTCGGCGCCGACAGCCTCGACACCGTCGAACTCGTGATGGCGTTCGAGGAGGAGTTCGGCTGCGAGATCCCGGATGACGCGGCTGAGAAGATTCTGACTGTCAAGGATGCGATCAACTTCATCGAAGAAAACGCGGACGCCTGACCCGGACGGCGATCGCGCTGAGAGGGCAAGCGATGCGCGGCCTGCGATGAAGCAGCAACGGCCGATGCGGCCATGAGACGCGTAGTCATTACCGGACTCGGCCTGGTGACCCCGCTGGGGGCAGGCGTGGGGCATGTCTGGACGCGCCTGATAAACGGCGAATCGGGCATCGCGGCGGTGCAGGGCTTCGATGTCTCCGACCTGCCCTGCAAGATCGCCGGCAGCGTTCCCGTCGGCGAGGGGGGCGAGGGGCGGTTCGACCCCGAAACGGTGGTGAGCGCCAAGGACCGGCGCAAGATGGACGACTTCATCGTCTACGCCCTGGGCGCCGCGGCCGAGGCGGTCGAGGATTCGGGCTGGACGCCGGAGCGGGAAGAGGACCGCGAGAGGACGGGCGTGCTGATCGGCTCGGGGATCGGCGGCCTCAAGTTCATCTGCGACGGCTCGATCACCATGGACCAGCGCGGCCCGCGCCGGGTGACGCCGTTCTTCATCCCGGCCAGCCTGATCAACCTGGCTTCGGGGCAGGTCTCGATCCGCTACGGCTACAAGGGCCCCAACCACTCGGTGGTGACCGCCTGCGCGACCGGGGCGCATGCGATCGGCGATGCCGCGCGGATGATCATGCTCGACGATGCCGACGTGATGGTCGCCGGCGGCGCCGAAGCGGCGGTGTGCCGGATCGGCATCGCCGGCTTCGCGGCGGCGCGGGCGCTCTCGACCGGTTTCAACGACACCCCCGAACGCGCCTCACGCCCGTGGGACCGCGACCGCGACGGGTTCGTGATGGGCGAGGGCGCCGGCATCGTCGTGCTGGAGGAGATGGAGCACGCGAAGCGGCGCGGCGCCAGGATTTACGGCGAGGTCGTGGGCTACGGCATGTCGGGGGACGCGCACCACATCACCTCGCCGCCGGAAGACGGAAACGGCGGCTACCGTTCGATGATGGCCGCTCTCAAGCGGGCGCGGCTGAATACCGACGAGATCGACTACATCAACGCGCACGGCACCTCGACGCCGCTCGGCGACGAGATCGAGCTCGGCGCGGTCAAGCGGGCGTTCGGCGACGACGCCTACGCCCTGTCGATGTCGTCGACCAAGTCGGCGATCGGCCACCTGCTCGGCGCCGCCGGCAGCGTCGAGGCGATCTTTTCGATCATGGCGGTCAACGAGGGCGTGGTTCCGCCCACGCTGAACCTCGACAACCCCTCGGAAGGCTGCGACCTCGACCTCGTGCCGCGGCAGGCCCGGGAACGCCCGGTCCGCAACGCGCTGTCCAACTCCTTCGGGTTCGGCGGCACGAACGCTTCCCTGATTTTCGCCCTGCCGCCCTGATCGGCAGGCCGCGCCGGTGTTTCGGCTTGCCCTCCACGCGGCTGTGTTCGGCTCGCTCGGGGCGGCCCTGTTCCTGCTCGTCTTCGCCTGGCGCGCGCATGTCGGGTTCACCGAGCCGGGGCCGCTCGCCGCCGCCGAGACGGTCGTCATCCCGAAAGGCGCGGGGGTCGAGCGGATCGCGACGATGCTTCATGCAAGCGGGGTCGTCGGCGACCGGTTCCTGTTCGCGGCCGGCGCCCGGCTGACCGGGCGCGGCCGGGCGATGCGCGCGGGCGAGTACCGCTTCCCGGCCGGCATCTCGATCGGCCGGGCCATCGCCCTGCTGGCCAGCGGCGAGACCGTCAAGCGCAGGCTCACCGTCGCCGAGGGGCTCACCGTGAGCCAGGCGCTCGGTCTCGTCGCCGCCGATGGCGGGCTCGTCGGCGATCTCCCGGCCGGCGTTCCGGAGGGGTCGCTGCTGCCGGAGACCTATTTCTTCTCGCTCGGCGACAGCCGCGCGGCGCTCATCCGGCGGATGCGCGAATCGATGCGGGAGACGCTGCGCTCGCTGTGGGAACGGCGCGCCCCCGACCTCGCGCTCGCGAGCCCGGAAGAAGCCCTGGTGCTCGCCTCGATCGTCGAACGCGAGACCGCGCGTCCGGACGAGCGGGCGCGCGTCTCCGCGGTGTTCCACAACCGGCTGCGCCGGGGGATGCGCCTGCAATCGGACCCCACGGTGGTCTACGCCCTGACCCGGGGCGAGGCGCCGCTGGGACGGCCGCTCGGCCGGGCCGATCTGCGGGTCGCCTCGCCCTACAACACCTACCGGGTGCATGGCCTGCCGCCCGGGCCGATCGCCAACCCGGGCCGCGCCTCGATCGAGGCGGCGCTTCATCCCGCGCGCACGGACGAGCTCTATTTCGTCGCCGACGGCAGCGGCGGGCATGCCTTCGCCCGCACGCTCTCGGAACATCTTCGCAACGTCGCCCGCTGGCGGCGAATCGAACGCGAACGCAGGGAGAGGTCGCGGACATCTCCGGGCGCGATCAGCCCGCCTCCCGGCTGATCCGCGGGCGCGGCTATCGCGCCGCCCGGCCGATCCGCGAGCGCGGCTACTCCGCCGCCGGGCTGACCGGCGGGCGCGGCTCCACGGCCGATTCCGGCGATGCCCCGATGGCGAGGTCGCGGTCTTCGCGCGGCAATCGGATATCGGTATCGATCGGCCGCGCCTCGGCCAGCGGACGGGACGCCCCCTCGACTTCGAGCTCGGAGAAGCGGCGCGCCTGCGGCATCACCCGCGTTTCCAGGCTGCCCACGAACTCGTTGTAGCTGCCGACCGAGCGCGCGATGTCCTTGCCCAGCTCCACGATGTGGCCGCCCATCGTGCTCATCCGCTGGTAGAGGACCTGGCCGAGCCGGGCGACCTCTCTGGCGTTGTCCGCCACCTTCTCCTGGCGCCAGCCGAAGGCGACGGTCTTGGCGAGGCCGAGCATCACCGTCGGGGTCACGATGAGCACGTTGGATCTCAGCGCCTCCTCGTAGAGTTCCGGATAGCGCTCGATCGCGGCGGCGTAGAAATTGTCGCCCGGGACGAACATCACCACGAAGTCGGGCGTGATCTTGTGCGCGCGCCGGCACGCCTCCCAATAGGCCTTTTCGCCGAGCCGCCGCATATGCGTGCGAAGCTGCCGGGCATGGCGCTCCATATGCGCTTCGCGCGTGTCCTCGTCCTCCGCCTCCATCGCGTCCAGATAGGCCGCGAGCGAGGTCTTGGCATCGACCACCATGTAGCGCTCGCCGGGCAGGCGGATGATCACGTCCGGGCGGAGGACGCCCGATTCCTCGCTCAGCGACTGCTCGCGGACGAAGTCGCAATGCTCGGTCATCCCGGACAGCTCGAGCACGTTCCGCAGCGTCTCCTCGCCCCAGCGCCCGCGTGTCTTGGGCGCCGCGCGCAGCGCGTTGACCAGCCGCGCCGCCTCGCCCCGGACCCGCTCCTGGCCGTCGACGACGTTCTTGAGCTCGTTGGTGAGGCTGCCGTAATGCTCCCTGCGGGTCTTTTCGATCTCTTCCAGGTTCTTGCGCCACTCGGCCAGCGCCGTCTTGATCGGCTTGAGCTCGCCGTCGACCCGTTCGCGGTGCTTGTCGAACACCTCGTTGGCGATACCGAGAAAGGATGTCTGGTTGTCCTTGAGCGCCTGCTGGGCGAGCGCCTTGAGTTCCTTCTCGATGTCGCCGCGGACCCGTTCGAGGGCCGCGATCTTCTCGCGCTGCGCGCGCTCCGCCTCCTCGGTCCTCGACCGGCTGGCCGCCAGCGCGACGCGTTCGGCCTCGAGATCGCGCGCCATCGAGTCCGCGCGCTGGCGTTCCGCGTCGCGCGCGGCGGCGAGGCGCGCCATCTCGCCCCGCCGCGCCAGCCAGACGATGGCCGCGCCCGCCGCGAGACCGAGCAGCGCTGCAATCATCGGATCCATCGGGAACCCCCATCGACGCCGGTCCCGAATCTACGCCTCGCCGGAGGAAGACGCGAGCCGCGCGATTCGTTTGCGGCATCGGCGGTCTGTACTGTAGAAACCTCGCCGCGAGGCGGCGGAGTCCTCTGCCTTGCAATGCCACGGACAACGCGAAACGGACATGGCCGAGGCCCAAGCGACCGGAATTGCCGAGGAGGTAGCCGAACCGGCCGCCATGCTCCACAGCATGACCGGTTTCGCCCGGGCCGAGGGCGGCGAGGACGGCGCGAGCTGGGCCTGGGAGGCGAGAAGCGTCAACGCGCGCAACCTCGATATCCGGGTTCGCCTGCCGCACGGGCATGACGCGCTCGAGCCCAGGGCGCGCGGCCTCGCCGCCGAGCGGTTCAGCCGCGGCTCGCTGTCCCTCCATTTGTCGATCCGGCAGGTCGAGCGCGCCCCCGACATCCGGGTGAACGAGGCGGTGCTGGAGCGGCTGGCGGCGATCCACCGGTCCTGGCGGGACCGGGTCGGCGCGCCTCCCGCGCGGCTCGAGGCGCTGATGGCGTTGCCCGGAGTCCTGGAACGGGTGGAGGCGGAGGAGACCGCCGCCGAGCGCGAAGCCCGCCACGACGCCATCGCGGCCACGCTGGCGACCGCGCTCGAAGCGCTTGCCGGCGCCCGCCGCGAGGAAGGCCGCCGTATCGCGGCGGTGCTGGAGCGGCATATCGAGCGGATCGACGCGCTGTCGGCCGAGGCCGCGTCCACCGCCGCGCTGCAGCCCGGGCGGATCCGCGACCGGGTCCGCGAGCAGATCGCGGCGCTGCTCGACTCCAGCCCGCCGGTCGCCGAGGACCGGCTGGCGCAGGAGGTCGCCTATCTCGCCGCGCGCGCCGACACGGGCGAGGAGACCGACCGGCTGATCGGGCATGTGGCGGCCGCGCGGGACCTGCTGGCCGAAGGCGGGCCGGTCGGCCGGCGGCTCGATTTCCTGTGCCAGGAATTCAACCGCGAAGCCAACACGCTGTGCTCGAAATCGACCGATCTCGCCCTGACTCGGATCGGCCTCGATCTCAAGGCGGCGGTCGAGGGGCTCCGCGAACAGGTCCAGAACCTCGAATAGCCATGGGCGGGAACGGGATTCGCCGCCGCGGGCTCATGCTGGTCCTGTCCTCGCCGTCGGGGGCGGGCAAGACCACCATCTCGCGGCTGCTGCTGGAATCCGATGACAACCTCGCGCTGTCGATCTCGGTGACCACGCGCCCCAAGCGCCCGGACGAGGTCGACGGGCGCGACTACCGGTTCGTCGACCCCGCCGCGTTCGCGAAGATGCGGCAGGCCGGCGAATTGCTGGAGAATGCGCAGGTGTTCGGATACGACTACGGCACGCCGCTGGCTCCCGTGGAGAGCGCGCTCGCCGAGGGTCGGGACGTCCTGTTCGACATCGACTGGCAGGGTGCGCGCCAGCTCGTCGACGCGGCGCCGAACGACCTGGTCAGCATCTTCATCCTGCCGCCCTCTTCGGCAGAGTTGCATGCCCGCCTCAGACGGCGCGCCCAGGACCCGGACGATGTGGTCGCCGAGCGCATGCGGCGGGCGCCCGACGAGATCAGTCACTGGAACGAATTCAA
Organism: Defluviicoccus sp. bin129; assembly: GCA_002239065.1. GTDB lineage: Bacteria > Pseudomonadota > Alphaproteobacteria > MPNO01 > MPNO01 > MPNO01. The sequence goes on from MPNO01000014.1 coordinate 53,605, forward strand.
TTTCGTCGTCGTCAACCGCGACATCCAGGAGAGCGTCGGGAGCGTGCGGGCGATCCTCGCGGCGGAGCGGCTGCGCCGCGAGCGGCAGATCGGCCTCCCCGACTTCGTCAGGCGGCTGTGCGAGGATCTCTGATCCGCGCGAGCGCGCGGGCGAGCGCGCAGAACGCCTCCGGCGCCAGGGTCTCCGCGCGGACCGTGGGCTCGATCCCGGCCTGCGACAACAGCGCGAGCGGATCCTCGACCAGCCCGTTCAGCGCCGAGCGCAGCATCTTGCGCCGGCGCCCGAACGCGGCGGCCGTGACCGCCTCCAGATCGGCCATGCCGGCGGCGGCGAGCGGCGCATCGCGGGGCACCAGGCGAACCACGCTCGACGTCACCCTGGGCGGCGGCACGAAGGCCGCGGGCGCGACGTCGAACACCCGCCTTGCCTCGCACAGCCACTGGACGATCACCGCGAGCCGGCCATAGGCGGCGCTGCCGGGGGCGGCGGCGATGCGCTCGGCGACCTCCTTCTGGAACATCAGCGTCATCGCGGCGATCGAATCGACGCGGCGCAGCCAGCCGATCAGCAGCGGCGTGGCGACGTTGTAGGGCAGGTTGGCGACGATCGCGACCCGGCCCTGCCCGGCGAAGTCCGCGATGTCGGTGTCCAGCGCGTCGCCCGCGACGACCCGGAGCCGGCCGCCGTGAAGCGCGGCGAGGTCGGACAGCGCGCCGACGCAGCGCGGGTCCCGCTCGATGGCGATCACCCGCGCTGCGGCGGTTTCCAGGAGCGCGCGCGTCAGCCCGCCCGGGCCGGGGCCGATCTCGACCACGGTCTGCCCGCCCAGATCGCCGGCGGCGCGGACGATGCGCCGCGCGAGGTTGAGATCGAGCAGGAAATGCTGGCCCAGACGTCGCCGGGCGCCGATGCCGTGGCGGGCGATGACCTCGCGGAGCGGTGGCAGGGTTTCAGTCAACGCCGTCGCGGCGCCCCGTCCGCGCCCGCGTCTCCGCCATCCGCGCGGCCAGCCTGAGCGCGGCGATCAGGCTGTCGGGGCGGGCGGTTCCGGTGCCGGCGATGTCGTAGGCGGTGCCGTGGTCGGGCGAGGTGCGGACGATCGGCAGGCCCAGGGTGACATTCACCCCGCCGTCGAAATCGAGCGTCTTGATCGGGATCAGCGCCTGGTCGTGGTACATGCAGAGCGCCGCGTCGTAGCCCCGGCGCGCCCGGTCGTGGAACAGCGTGTCGGCCGGCGCCGGCCCGCTGACGGCGATGCCGTCGCGGCGCAGGGTGTCGATCGCCGGGGCGATGATCTCGATCTCCTCGCGCCCCATATGGCCGCCCTCGCCGGCATGGGGGTTGAGCCCGGCGACCGCCAGTCTCGGCTCGGCGATCCCGAAATCGGCGGCAAGCCGCGCCGCGGCGACGCGCCCGCAATGGATCACGGCATCGGCGGTGAGCGCCTTCACCGCCTGTTCCAGCGCCAGATGGACGGTCACCGGCACGACGCGGAGCCTGTCGCTGACCAGCATCATCACCGGCGCCGCCGCGATGCCGCAGCGCGCGGCGAGATACTCGGTATGGCCCGGATGGTCGAACCCGCTGCGATAGAGCGCCGCCTTGTCGATCGGATTGGTGACCACCGCGGCGACCTCGCCCGCGAGCGCCAGCGAGACCGCGCGGTCGATCGCCGCGACGACGGCGGGCGCGTTGACCGGGTCCGGCCTGCCGCCGACCGGGGAGGACGGGACTGCGACCGGCAGGACGGGGAAGGCATCGGCGAAGACTTCTTCCGCGTCGGCCGCGCGGTCCACCGCGGCGACCGGGACATCGAGCCCGAGCGCGTCGGCGAGCGCCCTTGCATGATGTTCGCCGCCGAGAAACGCGAAGGGCGGGACATCCGCTTCGCGGCGCCGGGTCCACGCCTGCAGCGCGATCTCGGTGCCCACCCCGGCGCACTCTCCCATGGTCAGGGCCAGAGGCCGCATGACGCCCGTTCCCGCCCTAGATGCGGATATCGACGACGGCGGCGCTGCGGAGATCCCGGAGATAGCGCTGCGCGGCCAGGTTGAGCCGCTGATCGCGCAGCCGCCGCGCCACGGTCTCCCGGTCGGGCAAGGTGGAGCGGGGCTGGACGCGGCCGCACACCGCGAACAGCGCGATCCCGCCGGGTACCCTGATCGGCACGCCCGCCCGTCCGTCCCCGACTTCGGCGATGTTCTCCCGGATCGCGGCGGAGAGCTCGCTCGGCCTCAGCGTGCCCAGGTTCCGCGGGGCGCCCGCGCCGAGGGCCTCCGCCACCGCCCCGAGATCCTCGCAGCCTTCGATCACGCGGGCCGCCGACGCCGCTTGCTTGAGGCGGGCCGCGATCCGCGCGGGCTTCGCCTCGTCCGCCAGCGGAACCAGGATCTGGCGCAGATCGAGCGCGGCCTCTTTCGGGTCGGCGGCGGCATCGCGTCGTTCTGTCAGCGTGAGAATGCGGAACCCCGAGACCGTCCGGATCGGATCCAGCACGTCGCCCGGCGCCAGCTTCGCGACCGCGGCGGCGACCGCGGGGTCGAGGTCCGAGCGCGCGGCCCAGCCCAGGTCTCCGCCCACCGCGGCCGTCGCGGTGCGGGAGAATTGCCGCGCGAGCGCGCCGAAGCGGGCGCCCTCGCGGATCTGCGCCACCATGCGCAAGGCGGCGTTCCGCACCGTGGCCTCGTCGTCGCCGCGGCTGACCGGAAGCAGGATCTCGCCCAGGCGGTAGGCCTCCTCGCCCTGCGACGCCTCCAGCCGCGCGAGGAACGCCGTCACCTCCTCGTCGCCGATATCGATGCGCGGCGCGAGGCGGCGCCTCACCAGCTTGGACCAGGCGATCCGGGCGCGGAACTGGGCGCGCAGCGATTCCTGGCTCACCCGGCTCTCCGCCAGAACCGACGACAGGCCGCCGGGCGCCATGCGGTTCGCCCGCTCCATCTCCGCGAGCGCCAGCGCGACCTCGTCGTCGGACACCGTCAGGCCGCGCTTTTTCGCCTCCTGGAGCTGAAGGCGCTCGTCGACCAGGGTCCGCACCACCTGGTTGGCGATCCGCCGCCGCGATTCGCGCGTGTCCGCGATCCCCGACAGGAACAGGACCAGGCGGATGCGATCCCGGAGGTCGCGCACCGAGACGACCTCGTCGTTGACGACCACGGCGATCCGCTGCACCGACTGGGCATGGGCCTGCGGCGCCAATCCAATCGTCGCTGCCAGGAAAAGGACGGAAATCAGACGCATCGACCCCTTCGCGGTGACAGGTTCAGGCCGCCGGACCGGCCCGCCAGAGCACCGTGTTTATAGCCTCCTGGCGGAAACCCTGTCCATTTGACAGTGACCGGCGCCCGCCGCGGGCGATCCGGGGGGCGGGGCGGTTGTGGCGAAATGGCGGCCTTCGTAAGTTTGCCCTGCCGGCGACGCCCGTCGGTGTCCGGCCCGGCGAAAAGGAGAACCCCCATGAAGATCAGCTTCGCATCCCCGAAACTTCCCCGCGGCGGCGCCCTCGCGGTGGGCGTGCTCGAAGGGGGAGATCTCGGAGCCGCGGCGAAGGATGTCGACGAGGCGACGGATGGTGCGCTGTCGCGCGCCATCGGATCGAGCCGTTTCGCCGGAAAGTCCAACCAGACGCTGATCGTCAACGCGCCGTCCGGCCTGGACGCGACCCGGGTGGTGCTGGTCGGGCTCGGCAAGGCGGACGGTCTCGACGCCCGCGCCGCGCAGGCGGTCGGCGGGACGATCGTCGCCACGCTCGAGAAGAGCGGCGACGGCGCGGTCACCGTCGCGCTCGACGCGGTCTCCGAAGCGCCGCTCGACGCCGCCCGGCTGGCCGCCAATATCGGCTATGGCGCGCTGTTGCGGGGCTACCGCTTCGACAAGTACCGCACCAAGGAGAAGGCGGACGACAAGCCCAGCCTCAAGCGGCTGACGGTGACCACCGCCGAGCACGCGCGGGCGCGCGCCGCGTTCCGCCCGCTCGGCGAGGTGGCGGAGGGGGTCTTCCTGACCCGCGACCTGGTGTCCGAGCCGGCCAACGTGATCTTCCCGGCGAGCCTCGCCGAACGGGCCGAGGCGCTGACCGAGCACGGGGTGGAGGTCGAGATCCTCGACGAGAAGCGGATGGCCAAGCTCGGCATGGGAGCGCTGCTCGGCGTCGCCCAGGGCAGCGCCAACGCGCCCAGGCTGGTGACCATGCGCTGGAACGGCGCCCCGCGGGCCCGGGACAAGCAGCCCATCGCCTTCGTCGGCAAGGGGGTGACCTTCGATACCGGCGGAATCTCGATCAAGCCGTCCGGCGGCATGGAGGACATGAAGTGGGACATGGGCGGCGCCGGCGTGGTGATCGGGCTGATGCGCGCGCTCGCCGGGCGCAAGGCCAGGGTCAACGCGGTGGGGATGATCGGGCTGGTCGAGAACATGCCGTCGGCGACCGCCCAGCGGCCTGGCGACGTGGTGACCTCGATGTCGGGCCAGACGGTCGAGGTCATCAACACCGACGCCGAGGGGCGCCTCGTGCTGTGCGACGTGTTCTGGTACTGCCAGGAAAAATACCGGCCGAGCGTGATCGTCGACTTGGCGACGCTGACCGGGGCGATCATCATCTCGCTGGGACACGAGAACGCCGGGCTGTTCGCCAATGACGACACCCTGGCCGACCGCCTGGTCTCGGCCGGCGGCGCGGTCGGCGAGCCGGTGTGGCGGATGCCGCTGGGCGATGCCTATGACCGGCAGATCGATTCCGACATCGCCGACATGAAGAATGTCGGCGGCCGCGAAGGCGGGTCGATCACCGCCGCCCAGTTCCTCCAGCGCTTCATCAAGGAGGGGACGCCGTGGGCCCATCTCGACATCGCCGGCGTCACCTGGTCGAAGAAGAACGCGCCCACCGTTCCCAAGGGCGGCACCGGGTTCGGCGTCAGGCTGCTCGACCGGCTGGTGCGCGAGCATTACGAGGGCTGAGGCGGCGTTGACCGATATCGGCTTCTACCACCTGACCCGCAGCTCGCTGGTCCAGGCCTTGCCCCGGCTGCTGGAAAAGGTCCATGCGAGCGGCGCGCGCGCCGTCGTGATGACCGGTTCCGAGGAGCGCAGCGGGGCGCTGGACGCGATCCTCTGGACCTACGACCAGGACGCCTTCCTGCCTCACGGCACGGCGCGCGACGGCAATGCCGAGGACCAGCCCGTGTGGATCACCCATCAGGACGAGAACCCCAACGGCGCCAGCATTCTCGTCCTCACCGACGGGGCGGTCTCGGCGCGGATCGGCGAGTTTGCCCGTTGCCTGGAGATGTTCGACGGCAACGACGAGGAGGCCGTGCAGGCGGCGCGGGCGCGCTGGAAATCCTACGCCGCCGCCGGCCACCGCCTGACCTACTGGCAGCAGACGCCGGCGGGCCGCTGGGAGGAGAAAGACTGAAGCCCGGTTGCCGCATCCTCGGGATACCGATATATAGCCGCGCCACTGGTCCAGGGGACATTCCGACATGGCTGTCGAACGCACGCTTTCGATCATCAAGCCCGACGCGACCCGGCGAAACCTGACGGGACAGATCAATGCCCGGCTCGAGGAGGCGGGGCTCGGGATCGTGGCGCAGCGGCGGATCAGGCTGTCGCTCGACCAAGCGAGGCAGTTCTACGCGGTGCACCAGAGCCGCGCGTTCTTCAACGATCTGTGCGAATTCATGGTATCGGGCCCGGTGGTCGTCCAGGTCCTCGAGGGCGAGGACGCGATCGCCGCGAACCGCGAAGTCATGGGGGCCACCAACCCGGCCAACGCGGCCGAAGGGACGATCCGCCAGGCGTTCGGGGAGTCCATCGAGGCGAACTCGGTGCACGGCTCCGATTCGGCGGAGAACGCTGCTACCGAAATCGGCTTCTTCTTCGCCGAGTGCGATATCGTCGGGTGAGCCCCGGCGGCCGGCTCAGAGCAGGAACAGCGCCATCAGCGCCAGCGCCAGTATCACCGCGGCCGACGACAAGATCGTGAACAGCACGAAGCCCTTCCACCCCGCCGCGTGGCGGGCGTTTTCCTGTTCGATGTCGAAAGCCATTCCGATCCTCTCCGCAGTCGGTGCCACGGGCGAAGCTATATCCCACTCCGCGCGCCAGCGGAAGCCGTCAGCCGCAACCGGACGGTGACGGCGATATCAGCGGGGGCGGGGGCTCCGCCGCGCCCGCGATCTCGCAGCGCTCCCCGGCAACCCTGACCCGGCCTTCCGCGATCAGCCGGACCGCGAGCGGCAGGCAGCGGTGCTCGGCGGCGAGCACGCGCGCGGCGAGACCGGCCGCATCGTCGCCGTCCTCCACCGCCACCGCGGCCTGCACGACGATCGGACCGCGATCCATCTCGGCGCGGACGAAATGGACGGTGCAGCCGGCGATTCGCACCCCGGCCGCGAGCGCCCGGGCATGGGTGTCGAGCCCCGGAAAGGCGGGCAGCAGCGAGGGATGGATGTTGATCAGCCGGTCGTTCCAGCGCTCCACGAACCAGGGCGTCAACAGGCGCATGAACCCGGCGAGGCAGACCAGCCCGGCATCCGCCCCGGCGAGCGCCCGGTCGAGCGCGCGCTCGAACGCCTCGCGGCCGGAGAAATCGCGGTGATCGACGATTTCGGCCCGGATTCCGGCGCGGCGCGCGCGCTCCAGCCCCGGCGCTTCGGGCTCGTTCGAGATGGCGAGGACGATTTCGGCCGGGTAGTCGGCCTCGGCGCAGGCCTCGATCAGGGATTGCAGGTTGCTGCCGCGCCCCGAGATCAGCACCCCCAGCTTCAGCCGCGCCATGCCGCCTCGTGACCCAGAATCTGCACCGCCGGCAGGTCGGGGGTGCGCTGCACGATGCGGCCTATCTCGCGGACCTCTTCGCCCTGCGCCTCGAACGCCCGGCGCGCCGCCGCCGCGCGGTCGGCGGCCACCGCCGCGACGAAGCCGATGCCGCAATTGAAGGTATCGGCCATGTCGGCCGGCGCCAGACCGCCTGCTCGCGCCAGCCAGGCGAACACGGGAGGCAGCGGCCAGCATCCGGCGTCGATCTCGGCGGCGAGCCCGGCGGGCAGGACGCGGCCGATATTCCCGGTCAGCCCGCCGCCGGTGATGTGGGCGAACCCGTCGACCAGCCTCTCGCGATGGGCGGCCAGGGCGGCGGACACGTAGAGCCGGGTCGGGGTCAGGAGCGCGGCGCCGAGCGGCCCGTCGGCGAACGGCGCGTCGTCGTCCCAGGAAAGCCCCGCCTCCCCGGCGATTCGCCTGACCAGGGAAAAGCCGTTGGCGTGGACCCCCGACGATGCGAGACCGAGGAGGATGTGGCCCTCGCGGATGTCGTCGCCGGCGAGCAGGGTCCCGCGTTCCGCCGCGCCGACCGCGAACCCGGCGAGATCGTAGTCGCCCCCGGCGTAATGGCCGGGCATCTCCGCCGTCTCGCCGCCGATCAGGCTGCAGCCGGCCTCCGCGCAGCCTTGCGCGATGCCCTCGACCACCGTCGCGGCGATCCCGGGCTCCAGCCGTCCGGTGGCGAAATAGTCGAGGAAGAACAGCGGCTCGGCGCCCTGGACGACGATGTCGTTGACGCACATGGCGACTAGGTCGATGCCGATGGTCTCGTGCCGCCCGCAGTCAATCGCCACGCGGAGCTTGGTCCCCACGCCGTCGGTCGCGGCGACCAGCACCGAGTCGGCGAAGCCGGCCGCGCGGGGGTCGAAAAGCCCGCCGAACCCGCCGATCTCGCCCATCGCGCCGGGCCGGGCGGTGGACCGCGCCAGCTCGCGTATCCTGTCCACGAGGCGGGCCGCCGCATGGATGTCGACACCCGCCTCACCATATGCTGAACGGTTGATGACTGCCCCGCGAGAGCTGGAATGGTAGACTGCGGCCGGCAGGCCGTCCCGGGCCGGGCTCACCGCTTCACGAGGATAGACGATCGGCAGCCGTTTTCAATGGCGAGACCTCCGAGACAGAGTAGTGGAATGCGGCTTCCGGGGGCGATGGCGGCGGCCGGAACCCTGGTCGCCTGCGCCGCCCTGGTCGCGCCCGGTCCCGCCGCCGCGGCCGACGCCGGGGTCTTCCTGATCCGCGACGTGGCCGTCGATGCGACCGCCGCGAACGCCACCGCGGCGCGCGACCGGGCGCTGGCCGAAGGACATTCCGTGGCCTTCCGCCGCCTGATCGCGCGGATCGTGCCGGTCGGCGCGGTCGCCGGGGTTCCGCGGCTCGACCCCGCCGCGATCGCCCCCCTGGTACAGAGCTTCGAGGTCGGCGGCGAGAAGACCTCCCGGGTGCGCTACCTCGCGCGGCTGACCTTCCGGTTCGACCGGACCGCGCTCCACCGCTTCCTGCGCGCCCGCGGCGTGCCGTTCGCGGTGGCGAGTTCGAGGCCGGTCCTCGTGCTGCCGGTGCTGCGCATGGCGGGGACGTATCTGCTGTGGGACCGGCCCAACCCGTGGCGCGACGCCTGGGCGGGCCTGCCGCGCGCGGGCGGGCTGGTGCCGCTGGTGTCCCCCGCGGGCGACCTGCAGGACCTGCGCGACATCAGCGCCCGCCAGGCCGTGGCGGGCGAGCCGGCGCGGCTCCGCGCCATCGCCGAGCGCTACGGGGCGGCTTCGGTCCCGGTGATGGGGGCGCCGCCCCGCCGCCCGCCCCCGCCGGGCGGGGGCGGGGGAGCCGGCGCGGCTCCGCGCCATCGCCGAGCGCTACGGGGCGGCTTCGGTCGCGGTGATGGTCGCCTCGCCGCGCGGCGCCGGCGGCTCGCCCACCGCGATCCGGGTCTCGGTCACCACCCATGGCGCGGACGGCGCCGGTCCGACCTTCACCGAAATCCACCCCGTCGATCCCGCCGCGACGGATGGCGAGCGCTACCGCGCGGTGGCCGCGCGCGCCGCCCGGCGCATACAGGAGGCGTGGAAGTCGGACAATCTGCTGAGGTTCGACCGGGCCGGGCAGATCGACGCCGCGGTGCCGGTGTCGGGGCTCGACGAATGGGTGGCGATCTCCCGGGCGCTCGCCGATACGCCGTCCAGCGACGGAACCCGGGTGCTTGCGCTGTCGCGCGGCTCGGTCGACCTGCGGCTGCGCTATTTCGGCGATATCGAGGGGTTCCGGGCGGCGCTGCGCCGGAACGATCTGGACCTGGACCGCGTCGATAGCGGCTGGGTGCTGCGACGTCACCGCGGCGCCGGGGCGAAGGAAGCGGCGGGGCCGGAGCGGTGAGCATCCCCAACCTGATCTCCCTGTCCCGGCTGCTCTCGGTTCCGCTGATCATCTACCTGATCCTGAACGAGTCCCATGGTTGGGCGTTCGCGCTGTTCCTGCTGGCGGGGGCATCGGACGCCCTCGACGGGTATCTCGCCAAGGCGCTCGACCAGACCTCGACGCTGGGCGTCTATCTGGACCCGCTGGCCGACAAGGCCCTGCTCGTCAGCGTTTACGTGACGCTTGGCATGGGCGGGCTGATCGACGATCTTGTCGTCATCCTGGTGGTCTTCCGCGACGTCCTCATCGTCGGCGGGGTGCTGCTGCTCCTGGTTCTGCGCAGGCATTGGGAGGCCCGCCCCGTCCTGGTGAGCAAGGTCAACACGGGGGTGCAGATTTTCCTCGCGGCGGCGGTGCTGGCGCAGGCCGGCATCGCGATCGAGATATCCGGCGCGATCGAACTCGCGCAATACGCGGTGATCGCGACCACGGTCGGCTCCGGCGGCTGGTATCTGGTGGCCTGGCTGCGCAAGGTCGCGAGCGCCGAGACGCGGTGATGACGGCACGGCGGCAAACCCTCTACTGGCTTCTGGCGCTCGCCGGATTCCTCGCCGCGCTCTATATGCTGCGCGGCGTTCTGCTGCCCTTCGTGCTCGGCATGGCGGCCGCCTATTTCCTCGATCCCGTGGCCGACTGGCTGGAACGACGCAAGTTTTCCCGGACCCTCGCGGCAACCGCGCTCACGGTCGCTTTCCTGGTCGTCGTCGCGCTGTTCCTGGTCCTTCTGGTGCCGCTGCTCCAGTCCCAGCTGATCGGCTTCGTGAGCCGCATCCCGGCCTATGTCGAAATGCTGCGCGCCGTCGCGGGCGACGCCCTGACGATCATCCAAGCGAACCTGCCCGAAAGCGCGATCGCCAAGCTCCGCGAGGCCGCGGGAACTCTCGCCCAGGCGACCGTGGGCTGGCTCGGCGACCTGGTTTCCGGCATCTGGAGCGGCGGGCTCGCCCTGGTGAACCTGCTGTCGCTGATCGTCATCACCCCCATCGTCACGTTCTACCTCCTGCGCGACTGGGACCGGATCGTCGCTCGGGTCGACCACTGGCTGCCCCGCGACCATGCCGACACCATCCGCGAGCAGGTCAGGCTGGTCGACGAGACCCTGGCCGGGTTCGTGCGCGGGCAGGGGCTGGTGTGCCTCGGCCTCGGCACGTTCTACGCCGTCGCCCTGTCCCTCGCCGGGCTGGAGTTCGGTGTCGTGGTCGGGCTCGGCACCGGTCTGATCTCCTTCGTGCCCTATTTCGGCATGCTGGTGGGGCTTTGCGCCTCGATGGGCCTCGCTTTGGCGCAGTTCGAGTCCTGGCAGCCGATCGCCGTCGTCGCCGCCATATTCGTCGCCGGCCAGGTCGTGGAAGGCAACTTCGTGACCCCCAAGCTGGTCGGCGACCGCGTCGGGCTGCACCCGGTCTGGATGATCTTCGCCCTGCTGGCCGGCGGCGCGCTGTTCGGTTTCCTCGGCGTGCTGCTGGCGGTGCCGGCCGCGGCGACGATCGGCGTGGTGGTGCGCTTCGCCTTGTCGCGCTACACCGCGAGCCGGCTCTATCTGGGCGCGGGCGGCGGGCCCGATGGCGCGTGACCGGGGGGGCGGCGCGCAGCTCGCTCTTCCGCTCGACGGCAAGCCGGCCTACGGGCGGGACGACTTCCTGGTCGCCGACTGCAACCGCGCCGCGCTGGCCTGGATCGAGGCCTGGCCCGACTGGCCCGGGCGGTTGGCCGTTCTCGCCGGCCCCGAGGGGAGCGGCAAGACCCATCTCGCCCATATCTGGTGCCGTCTCGCCGGCGCCCGGACGGTCGCCGCAGGGCGTCTCGATCTCGACTCGGTCGGCGGCGCGCCGCTCGCGGTAGAGGGTATCGACGCCGCGCCCGACGACACGGTCCTGCTGCACGCGCTCAACCGCATCGCCGAGGCGGGCGGGCACGTGCTGGCCACCGCGCGGCTCGCGCCCGGCTATTGGCGCGGCCGGCTGCCCGATTTGGTGTCGCGGCTGCGCGCGGCGCCGACGGTGGAGATCGGCCGGCCGGACGACGCCCTGATCGAGGCGGTGCTGCGCAAGCTGTTCCGCGACCGCCAGATCGAGGTGCGCGGCGAGGCCGTCGAATTCCTGCTGCGCCACATGGAGCGCAGTCTCGAGGCGGCGCGCCGCACGGTCGCGGAGGCCGACCGGCTGGCGCTCGCCGAACGCCGTCCGGTGACCATCCCGCTGCTGCGCCGGGTCCTCGGAAGCTGAGCCCGGCGGGCCGGCCCGCGGTGAGAATTCCGGCTCAGAACGGGATCGAGATGGCCTCGTGCACGGCGTCGCAGTTGAGCAGCGTCGCCTTCTTGGACGCGATCAGGAAGCTCGCCCCCGCACGGACCAGCCGGTAGTCGTAGCGCCCGCCGAAGCTGCGCTGGCCGTGCCCGGGCCGGTAGTCGAGCATGACGAAGCGGGCGCTGACCGCGAAGCTCCTTGCCTCCGGGTCGGGCGGCTCGACGAGGACGTTGCCGATCGCGTGGCTGGTGCGGCTCGGCGGGATCTGGGCATGGACCCGGGGGTGGCGCAGCCGGGCGAGCCGGGTGGTCATCAGCTCGCGGTCGTCGAAGAACAGCGAGACATGCTCCCACGGGTCGTCCTGGTCGATCTTCGCCGGCGCCCAGTAGGTTCCGTCCTCGGCGAACAGCGCGATCCAGTCCTCGAACCGGCGGTCGTCGAGCAGCCCGACCTCGCGGATCAGGAAGCGCTCGACCTCGCGTGTCACCAGCAGCTCGGCGAGCGCCGCATCGCCGGGGTTTCCCATCAGCCGCGGGACATCAGCGACAGCCAGGTCGCATAGTGGTTGCGCATCGCGACCTCGCTGGTGCCGATCGAGCGCACCCGCCCGGTATTGTGGTCGAGCGTCTCCGGCCCCTCCCGGGCGAGCAGGATCCATTCGTTCCCCGTGGTGGCCAGCCCCTGCTGCGCGCGGGCGAAGGCCTCGACATCGTCGGTCTGCACCATCGAGGAGGCCGAATGGGTGCCGTTGAGGATGCGGATCTGCTCGCGGAACATCCGTTCCGGCGCGCCCTTGAGCCTGATCGGATAGACGAAGATCTCGGTGAGGTCCGCCGCCACCGGGCGGATCACGCGGATATGCGGGTTGAGCTCCTGCATCGCCATGTTGGGGTAGAAGATGACGTTGTGCCGCGTCTTGGTCAGGATTTCCCGCGTCCGCTCCCTGCCGTGCCGCGCCTCCAGCCGCGCCACGTAGTCGCGGTGGATGTCCGAATTGTTCTCGATCCGCGGCAGCCCGCCCTGCCAGGAATGCCCGTTGGGCAGCGCCGAGACGCCGAGCGGGTCCATCGACTTGACGCGGCCCCGCTTCTCGAAGAACTCGATGCCGCCCTTGTCGCCCTTGCGCCGGACGAATTGCCGGCCCGACGGGCGCGACGAGGATTCGTGGCTGTAGGCCGGGTGGTACATGTCGGACAAATTGTCGATCTGGAACTTCCAGTTGCCGCGATACATGTAGCGGTGGACGCCGCCGGCGATCTCCACCTCGCCGTCCGGCGCGCTGGCCGCGAGGTCTTCGAGGCAGAACACGTTGGCGCCGAGCCAGTCGCGCAGCCCCGGCCCTTCCGCCGACAGGTTGGCGAACACGAAGCCGCAGATCCGGTCGACCCGGGCGATGCGCCCCATGCCGTCCCGAACCCTGTCCGGCTCGCGCCCCTCGGGGTAGCCCTCGGGCTGGGTGACGAAGTCGAGGTCGCCGTTCGTGTCGTAGGTCCAGCCGTGATACATGCAGACGAAGCGCCTCGCGTTGCCCTGCTCCTCGGCCACCACCTTGACGCCGCGATGGCCGCAGCGGTTGTAGAGCACGTGCACCGCGCCGTCGGAGTGGCGGGTCATGACGACCGGCTGGGCGCCGATCCGCGTGCACAGGAAGTCGCCGGGCTCGGGCACCTGGGAGGCGTGGCCGACATAGACCCAGCCGCGCGCGAAGATGCGCTCCATCTCGAGCTCGAAGATCGCCGGGTCGTGGAACACGTCGCGATGGACCCTGGTGTCGGTCACCAGCCGCGACAAATCGCCGCCGCCGCTCTCCAGCATGTCGCTCTCCCGAAATCGGCCCGAGGCGATCTTGCGGCCTCGCCCAAAGCGGTTCAACCGCCATGTCGCGCGCGGCCCGTCGGCGAACGGGTCGGTCATGGCGAATTCCATATGCTGTGCGATGGGGGACGCGGAACGGGTAACGCCGCCCGGCCGGGGTGGGGCGGCGTATTCATCACGAGGGTACTATCTACACCAGAAATCGCGTCCCGTCAAGCATTATTTGGCAAAAAGGGTAATTTCTTGGCGCCGCGGCGACGGCCTACAGCGTGCCGCGGAGCGATTCCAGCCAGTCCCGGCGCGACCGGGCGAGGTCGATGTCGTGGCGCAGCCAGCCAGCGAAATGGCCGGGATCGTCGCGGTCCTCCAGCTCGAGGTCGCCGAGACGCGCGATTTCCGCGTCGCAGGTCTCGATCATCCGGTCGGTCTGCGCGCGCTGCTCGTCGGGCGGCAGAAGGTGCAGGAAGCGGATCTTGAGCGCGAAGACGAGCCTGCCGACATCGCAGTTGGGCGCGCGGACGGCGCTGCGCAGCAAGTCCTGAAGATGGGCGCGCCCCGCCTCGGTGATGCCGAGCGGCCCGCCTTCGCCCTCGCCGGCGATCAGCCCCTCGGTCTTCAACAGCTCGATCGAGCTTCCCAGCAGGTCGAGCGAGGGGCCGACGATGCGGCTGGTGAAATCCCGCACCGCGTTGGCGAGCGCGGCGTAGCGCCGCGGGCTCTCGCACACCATGCCGAGGGCGGCGAGCCGCACGATTTCCTTGGGCAGCAGCGAGTGGTCGTTGAACATCCGGCGAGCCCGATCGGGTTGCCTCCCTCACGCGGCGAATTTGAGCTCCAGCCGGCCCCACACGTCCTGGAGCGCCGCGACCAGCCGCTCCATCGTCTCGTCGTCGTGCAGCGGCGTCGGGGTCAGCCTCAGCCGTTCCGTCCCCTTGGGCACGGTCGGATAGTTGATCGGCTGGACGTAGATCGCATGGCGTTCCATCAGCGCATCCGTCACCTGCTTGCAGCGCACCGCGTCGCCGACGAAGACGGGCACGATGTGGGACGGCGAGGGCATCGCCGGCAGCCGGGCTTCCCTGAGCTTCGCCTTGAGCGTCCGGGCGCGCTCCTGGTGGCGCTCGCGCAGCTCGCCGGCCGCGCTCACATGGCGGATGCTCGCCCGCGCGCCGGCCGCGATGGCGGGCGGCAGCGAGGTGGTGAAGATGAACCCGGCGGCATGGCTCCTGACATAGTCGACCATCGCGGCGGTCCCCGCGATATAGCCGCCGACGACGCCGAACGCCTTGGCCAGCGTGCCCTGGACGATGTCGATCCGGTGCATCGCGCCGTCGCGCTCGGCGACGCCCGCGCCGCGCGCGCCGTAGAGCCCCACCGCATGGACCTCGTCGAGATAGGTCATCGCGCGGTGCGCCTCGGCGACGTCGCAGATTTCCGCGATCGGGGCGAAGTCGCCGTCCATCGAGTAGAGCGATTCGAAGGCGACGATCTTGGGGGCGTCCGGGTCGCATTCGGCGAGCAGCCGGTCGAGATGGTCCACGTCGTTGTGGCGGAAGATCTTCTTCTCCGCCCGGCTGTAGCGGATGCCGGCGATCATCGAGGCGTGGTTGTCCGCGTCCGAGACGATCACGCAGCCCGGCAGGGTCTGGCCGAGCGTGCCGAGCGTCGCCTCGTTGGCGACATAGCCCGAGGTGAACAGGAGCGAGGCCTCGGTCCGGTGGAGCCGCGCGAGCTCCTCCTCGAGCAGGACATGGTAGTGGCTCGTCCCCGAGATGTTGCGGGTGCCGCCGGCGCCCGCGCCCACCCTGTCGAGCGCCTCGTGCATCGCGGCCACGACCGACGGATGCTGCCCCATGCCGAGATAGTCGTTGCTGCACCACACGGTGACGTCCTCGACCGCGTCGGCGGCATGGCGCGCCGCCCTGGGGAAGGCGCCGGCATGGCGCTCAAGATCGGCGAATACCCGGTAACGCCCGTCGCTTCGCAGACGCGCAAGCCGGTCCGAAAAGAACTTTTCGTAATCCATCACCCTCAGACCCTAAACCGGGGCCCCGCCGGTCAGGCGAGACCCTGCTCGGCCACAAAGCGCGCCGTGTCGTCGAGCGCCCGGGCGAACCGGGCGAGCATCTCGTCGATCTCGGCCTCGCCGATGATCAAAGGCGGCGAGAACGCGACCCGGTCGCCGAGCCCGCGGACGATCAGCCCGTGCTCCTCGGCGCGCCCGGCGAGATAGGCGCCGATTTTCGCCTGCGGGTCGAAGGGCCGCGCGGTCGCCTTGTCGGCGACGAGCTCGACAACCCCGACCAGGCCGATCCCCGCGATCTCCCCGGTCAGCGGATGATCGGCGAAGCCGGCGAGACCCTCCTGGAGATGCGGCGCCGTGCTCGCGACCTGTCCAACGAGATCGATTTCGTCGTAGATCGCCAGCGTTTCCAGCGCCACCGCGGCCGGCACCGGGTGGCCGGAATAGGTGAAGCCGTGGCCCAGCGTGCCCAGCGCGTGCGATCCTTCGGCGATGCCGCGATAGACCGTCTCGTTCACCTGCACCGCGGCGATCGGCAGGTAGCCCGACGACAGCGCCTTGGCCATGGTCAGCAGATCGGGCTCCAGCCGGTAGGTCTCCGAGCCCCACATCCGCCCGGTCCTGCCGAAGCCGCAGATCACCTCGTCGACCACGAACAGCACGTCGTGGCGCTTCAGCACCCGCTGGATCTTCTCGAAATAGGTCGCCGGCGGCAGGATCACCCCGCCCGCCCCCATGACCGGCTCGGCGAAGAAGGCGGCGACGGTTTCCGGCCCCTCGGCGAGGATCAGCCGCTCCAGCGACTCCGCGCAGCGCGAGGCGAAGTCTTCCTCGCTCTCGCCGTCGCGCCCCTCGCGCCAGTAATGCGGGCAGTCGGTATGCAGGAAGCCGGGAAAGGGCAGGTCGAACCCGGCATGGTTGCGCGGCACCCCGGTCACGCTCGCCGCCGCCGCGGTGATCCCGTGATAGCCGCGCCTCCGGCCGACGATCTTCTTCTTGGCTGGGCGGCCGATGGCGTTGTTGTAGAACCAGATCAGCTTGATCGCGCTGTCGATCGCCTCGGACCCCGAATTGGCGAAGAAGGTCCGCGCCATCGGCACCGGCGCCAGCGCCTTGAGGCGTTCGGCGAGCTCGACCTGGGGCTGGTGGCTGCGGCGGTCGAAGCCGTGATAGAAGGGCAGGGTGCGCATCTGGCGGCTGGCCGCCTCGGCGAGCCGTTCGTTGCCGAAGCCGAGCGAGACGCACCAGAGCCCGGCCATCCCCTCGATATACTCCTTGCCGGTCTCGTCCCAGACATGGACGCCGTCGCCGCGCGCCATGACCAGCGAGCCCTCGCGTTCGTTCTCGACCGCGTCGGTATAGGGGTGGAGCAGCGCCTGCGGGTCGCGGAACCGGTAAAGGTTCGATCGGGTCACGGTATCCATCGAGAAAGTCCGTTCAGCCGCCGGTGACGCTCATATGGCGCGACACAGCGGGGTCGCGCCGGCGCCGGTCGATGATGAAGTCGTGGCCCTTGGGCTTGCGGCCTATGGCCTCGTCGACCGCCGCCATCAGGAGGTCGTCGTCCGGGCTCGCGCGCAGCGGCGCGCGGAGATCGGCGGCGTCCTCCTGTCCCAGGCACATGAAGAGCGTGCCGGTGCAGGTGAGGCGAACGCGGTTGCAGGATTCGCAGAAATTGTGGGTCATCGGGGTGATGAAACCGACACGCCCGCCGGTCTCGCGGCAGACCGTGTAGCGCGCCGGCCCGCCGGTCGAATAGTCGCTCTCGTCGAGCGTGAAGCGGTGCTTGAGCGCGGCGCGCACCATGGAGAGCGGCAGATACTGGTCGAGCCTGGCATCGCCGCCGATCTCGCCCAGGGGCATGACCTCGATGAAGGTGAGATCGTAGCCGCGCCCGCCGCACCATTCGACCATGTCGGCGAGTTCGTCGTCGTTGACGCCCCTGAGCGCCACCGTGTTGATCTTGACCCGGAGCCCGGCCGCATCCGCCGCGGCGAGCCCGTCCATCACCTGTTCGAGCCGGCCCCAGCGGGTGATGTCGGCGAATTTCGCGGCGTCCAGGGTGTCCAGCGAGACGTTGATCCGCCTGACCCCGGCATCGCGGAGGTCGTTGGCGAAGCGTCCGAGCTGGCTGCCGTTGGTGGTGAGCGTCAGCTCGTCCAGCGTGCCGTCGCCGAGATGGCGGCCGAGGCGCTCGATCAGCCACAGGATGTTGCGGCGCACCAGGGGCTCGCCGCCGGTGAGCCGCAGCTTGCGCACGCCGCGGCGCACGAAGGCGCTGCACAGCCGGTCCAGCTCTTCGAGGGTGAGCACCTCCGTCTTGGGCAGGAAGGTCATCGATTCCGCCATGCAGTAGACGCAGCGGAAGTCGCAGCGGTCGGTCACCGAGACCCGGAGATAGGAGACCCGCCGGTCGAACGGGTCGATCAGCAGGGGCAGGGGCGCGCCGTTCCCGTCCAGACTCGCCGATCCGTTATCTGAAACCCGATCGCCCATCTTCCCGCCGGCAACATGCAGAGTATCCGCGACGACCAACGACCGCCGCCTTCGGGAGCGAAATTAGGTCAAACGCCGCCGCTTGTCATTATCCCGCGTCGAAATTGCCCCTCGCCCCCCCTCCGGCGATCCGCCGCGACGGGCGGGGCGGGGGCGGTCGACCGGTATCGGCGGCGAACGGATGCACCGGCATGTCCCTGGGGCGGACCGCGTAGCGGGCGAAGATGTCGGCATAGCCGCGATAGGCGAACCCGTTCGCCGCCTCGGATCGTCCGCCGCACTCCGCCCGATGCGTTTCCCGCAGACGGAACCACGGCAGGTCCGGCCGGCGGTGATGCAGCGCGTGAAAGTTGTTGCCGAGATAGAGCAGGCGCCAGAACGGCGACGCCTCGACCGTCACCGAGCGCGAATCCCGTCCCCGCGCCGGTCGATGCTCGTTGAACGAGCGGTGCAGGGTGAGGGACAGGCCGACGAAAGCGGCGAGGAGATAGACCCAAAACGCCATGCCGCACACGGCCGTCACCCACCACAGCAGCAGCGCCACGAGCGCGAGGTGAGGCCACCATTCGCGCACGACGCGGCGTCCGTCCCGCCCCGCCAGCGCGCGGAGTTCCGCCCACCAGTACCGCGCGGCCACGATCGCCGGCCCCACCGAAAGGCGGCCGAGGAGCGTGTTGTTGAAGATCATCAGCCGGCGCGCGGCAGGAGGCATGCGCCGCCACTGCGCGGCGGTGAAGTAGAAGGATTCCGGGTCGGCGTCCGGGTCCGTCAGCCGCGACACGCGGTGATGGGCGAGATGCACCCGCCGATAGGCGTGGAACGGTATCCACAGCCCGAGCGGGAGCATGCCGAGGACGTCGTTGACCGCGCGGTGCCGGGTCGGATGGCCGTGGATCGCCTCGTGCTGGAGCGAGTTGTGCCAGGCGATGATGCACCCCAGGGCGGGCGCGGCGATCCACCACGGCAGCAGCGAGGCGTGCAGGGTCAGCAGCAGCCAGCCGCCGTAGATCGCCGCCGCGACCAGCCAGGTGGGGAGCTCGGCGCAGCGCAGGGATGCACGCAGCGCACCCCCACCGCTAATCGTGCTCGCGGCAACCGTCGATCCATGTCCAGACATGCAGGTTCCTTTGGCGCTCCGCCACGACGCGGGCAGAGCTGTGAAAATCCTTCACACAGTATGTGTTGCATCCTAATTGATGATTCAATATGTATCTTGTCACTTTCAAATTTATATGTTGATATTAGTAACGCATGTTGAGAGAATGTCGGAAAGGAGGCGCGCGATGGGACTGACGGTCAACCTGGATCGGCGCGATTTCGCGCGCGCGTTCCGCGACCGGCTGGCGGAGGCGCTGGACCGCGCCGGGATGAACCGGACGGAGCTCGCGCGCGCGGTCGGGATCGACCGCTCGACGCTGTCGCTGCTGATGTCGGAGGAATCCGACCGGCTGCCGCGCGCCGACACCGCGGCGGCGATCGCCAATGCGCTCCAGGTCAGCCTGGACTGGCTGCTCGGGCTCAGCAACGAAGCCGATCTGGGCGCCGATATCGTCCCGGAGACGATGGAGATCGCGCCGAGCTCGCCGACCCCCCTCGACGAGAGGATCAACCGCTGGATCGAGGAGGCGGTCGGCTACAAGATCCGCTACGTCCCCACCACCATTCCCGACCTGGCGAAGACCGACGCGGTGTTGCAGCACGAGTACCGCGATTTCGCGGTCAAGACGGCGGGCCAGGCGATCGCCCTGAGCCAGCAGAAGCTGGCCTATGCCCGCCTGCCCGAGACCGATATGGAGATTTGCACGCCGCTGCAGGCGATCACCGGTTTCGCCCACGGCGAGGGGATGTGGAAAGGCCTGCCGCTCGACGACCGGATCGCCCAGCTGGACCGCCTTATCCTCCTGGTCGAAGAGCTCTACCCGACCCTCAGGCTCTATCTGTTCGACGGGCTCACCCACTACGCGGCGCCCTACACCATCTTCGGGCCCCAGCGGGTCGCCCTCTACGCCGGCCAGGTTTACCTGGTGTTCAACACCCGCGAGCACATCCGCGTGCTCACCCGCCATTTCGACGATCTGGTCCGCGCCGCCGTGGTCAATTCCGCCGAGGCCGGGGCGTATCTGCGCCGGCTGCGCGGCGAGTTGAACGGCGGCGGCGGCGGGTCGGCGTAACGGCGGCACGGGGGAGCGCGTCGATGCGGTTCGCGAGCTTGCCGATGTACGACCTGCCCGAGATCCGGCGCGCCACGCGGGCCTGGTGGGCGGGGCTCGCACGCGCGTTTTCCGCTTCCGGGCTGGACGACGTCCCGCAGAGCCTCACCGCGCCGACCGATACGACGGGCCACTGGCGGGATCGGAGATTGCTGTTCAGCCAGGCCTGCGGCCGCAACTACGTGCGGGAGCTGGCCGGGCATGTGCAGCTGGTCGCGACGCCGTGCTACGCCGCCCCGGGCTGCGACGGCCCGCGCTATCGGAGCCTGTTGTTCGGCGGCGCGGACTCGGATCTGGAGCCGACCGCGGACATGAGCGGCGTGCGAGCCGCGATCAACGGCTTCGACTCGCATTCGGGCTGGGTCGCGCTCTGCGCCGCGGTGGGCGCGGCGGGCGGCGCTCCGGACTTCGCCGACATCCGCGTGACCGGAAGCCATGCGGCAAGCATGGAAGCGGTCAGGCGCGGCGAGGCGGATCTCTGCGCGGTCGATTGCGTGACCTTCGCCCTGCTCCAACGGCACGCCCCGGACCGGGTGGCGGGGCTCGGCTTCATCGGCCGGACCCCGGCGGCGACCGGCCTGCCCTACATCACCGGCGCCGGCACCGGAGCGGCGGAGCTCTCGCGCCTGCGCGACGGGCTGGGCCGCGCCATGGAGGCGCCCGATCTGGCGAGCGTGCGCGACAGCCTGTTCATCGAGCGCTGCGAGGTTCTTGCCGATTCCGACTATGACCGCGTTCGCGACATGGCGCGCGGGATCGACCGGACGGGCGGGCGGGACCCCGGGCCGTGACGGTATTGGTGGAAACCCGCGCGGACTTCACGCTCGACACCGCCAGGCGGGTGGCGTGGGACCGCGAAGGCGTCGAGCTCGGCGCCCGGGCGCGCGCCGCGATGCGGCTCGGCCGGCAACGGCTGGAGCGCATTCTCGACCACGACCCGGACGTCACGATCTATGGCGTGACGACGGGTCTGGGCCAGCTCGCCCGGATGAAGCTCTCGCCGGAGGAACGCGAACAATGGGCCGGCTCGTCGCCGGCCCGCATCGCCGCGTCCTGGGGCGATCCCCTGCCCGAACGCGTGGTGCGCGCCATCGTTCTGGCGCGGCTGGCGAACTTCGTGGAGGGACATGCCGCGATATCGCCGGAAATCGCGCTCGGCGTCGCCGCCATGCTGGACGAGGACAGCCTGCCCGAGGTCCCGGCGCAGGGCCAGGGCGGGGCGGGCGAAATCCTCTCGCTGAGCCACCTGTTCTCGGGTTTGGCGGAAAGGATGAACCCGGCGGCCAAGGACGTGCTCTGCCTGATCAACGGATCGCCGTCCGCCACCGGTCTGGTTACCGATGCCGCGCTGGTCGCCGAGCGGCGATTCGAGACGGCCGCGCAGGTCTTCGCGCTCGCCTTCGAAGCCTTCAACGCGCCGCTGGACCATCTCGATCGCGCGCTCGACGGCTACTGGAACAACCCCCACGACAGCTGGGCTCTCCTGCGGCTTCGCGAGCTGCTGGGCGACGGCCACGGCGGAGCCCGGCGCCCCTATCAGGCGCCGGTCAGCTTCCGCATCGTGCCGCGGATGCTGGGCCAGGCCCGGCGGGCGGCCACCATGGCCGCCGAAATCGCCGCGGAGTCGCTCCAGGCGGTGACCGACAACCCGGTCTGGATCGACGCCGTCGGCGAAGACCATCCCTTCGGCCGGTTCATATCGACCGGCGGCTATCACAACCCCCATGCGGTGCTCGCGATGGACGCGCTGAGCGCCGCATGCACCAATCTCTGCGTTCTTGCCGCGCGTCAGGGCGCGAAACTGCTGGACGGCGCCGTCTCGCTGCTGCCCGATCAGCTGAACTGTCCCGACGCCGGCGGCGAAATCCGTCGCGCCTTCATGGGGTGCCTGCCGATGGCGCAGACGGGGTACGAGGAGGAGGCCCGCATCTACGCCCAGGCCACGCTGCTGCCCGGCGGGGAGTCGGGCGGTTTCGGTCAGAACGACGTCGCCAGCCCGGTGTTCCTGTCATGGACCAAGCAGGACCGCGCCGGCCGCTGTCTCGACATGGCGCTCGCCAGTCTCGTGCCCATCGCCCTGCGCGCGCTGGAGGTTACCGGCCGGCCGGTTCCGCCGGGGCTGGCCGGGCTCGAGGGTGCGGTCCGGGAGATCGAGCCCGACATCGCGCGGCGCCCGGCCTACGGCCCCGTGGTGGCCTCGATCGCCGGAGCCTTGCGCCGCGACATCTATCCGTCGCGGTGAAGCGGCCGGCTCTCAGCCGCGGAGCAGCGCCTGGAGCTTGACCGCCGGGTCGGCGAGCGCCGCCGGGTCGACGATCTTCTCCGCCTGCATCAGCCGCCGGGCGAAGCGGATGTCGCGCGGGCTGTTGATCGCCGCCGCGCCGTCGATCCTGCCATCCTTCATGTAGAACTCGACGAAGCTGCCCTGCGCGCGCTCGCCCCGGGTCACGGTATCGTCGAACGCCGAGGGCAGGCCGACGAGCTGGATGTTGACGTCGTACTGGTCGGACCAGAACCAGGGGATCTCGCAATAGGGGGTCTCGCCGCCGAGCATCGCCCGGGCGGCGGCGATGCCCTGGTTCTGCGCGTTCTCCCAGGATTCCAGGCGGATGTTGCGGCCGAGCAGGCGGTTCGGGTGGTTGGTCACGTCGCCGGCGGCGAAGATGTCGGGATCGGAGGTGCGGCAGAGCGCATCCACCCGGATGCCGTTGTCGACCGCGATCCCCGCCGCCCGGGCGAGCTCCACGTTGGGGACGATGCCGATGCCGATCACCACGGCGGTCGCAGCCAGGGTCTCGCCGCCGGCCAGCCTGGCGCCGCTCACCCGCCCCTGGCCGGTCAGCGCCTCGACGGCGGCGCCGAGCCTGACATCGACCCCGCGGCCGCGATGGACGTCGAGAAGATAGGCGGCCATGTCCGGCGTCAGCGCCCGGGCGCACAGCATGTCGAGCGCCTCGACCACCGCCACCTCGGCGCCGAGGGTGCGCGCCGCCGCGGCGACCTCGAGGCCGATCCAGCCGCCGCCGATCACCACGATCCTCGCGCCCGCGCCCAGATCGGCGCGGATCGCCGCGCTGTCGTCGATGCCGCGCAGATAGTGGACGCCGTCGAGCGCCGCGCCTTCGAGAGGGAGCTTGCGCACCCGCCCGCCGGTGGCGATCAGCAGCTTGTCGTAGGCGAGGGTTTCCCCGTCGCCGAGCGAGACGGTTTTCGCCGTCCGGTCTATGCCGGTGGCGGCGACCCCGGTCCGCAGCTCGACCCCCCAGCCGTCGAACGAGCCGTCCGGCCAGAGATAGCTCGATTCCGCCGGTTCCCTGCCGAGCAGCACCTCCTTCGACAGGGGCGGGCGCTCGTAGGGCGGGTAGGGCTCCTCGCCGATGACGGCGATGCGTCCCTCGAACCCTTCGTCGCGCAGCGTCTTCGCCGCCCAGCCTCCGGCCTGGCCGGCGCCGACAACGACGATCCCGGGATCGCTCATCGCATCGGAGTCCCGGGGCTAGCCCGGCACGCCGACCAGAATGTCGTCGCCGTCGATCCTGATCTGATAGACCTTGAGGTCCTCGGTCACCGGCGGGGTCAGCGCCTTGCCCGTCTTGATGTCGAAGCAGCCGCCATGCAGCGGGCACTCGATCGAGGCGCCCTCGACATAGCCGTCCGCCAGCGAGGCGTAGGCATGGGTGCAGATGTCGTCCGTGGCGTAGAATTCGCCTTCCAGGTTGTAGATCGCAATTTCCTTCTTGCCGACGATGACCTGGATCGCCTCGCCATCGTCGAGATCGCCGGTCTTGGCGACGGCGTGAAACTCGATATCGCTCATTCTTTCCTGCGCCTCCGTCTCGCCCGAATGCGCCGGAACGGCGCGCGGGCATCGGGGTGTGCACCTCGCGGTGCTAACCGTCTGACATGGTTTCGCGTGCCTCTCCCGCTTTCGGCCGGTCGGGGTCGAATTCCGCGCCTGCCGGTTTCCCGGCCGCGGCCGGAACGGGGAGCAGGGACGCGCCCAAACTTACCCCTGCCGGGCCGCGCGTCAAGGCGCCCGTCCGTGATGGTCGGACCGGGCGTAGTGCTGGCGCAGGAGGTCGATTCCGTAGTCGTTGCCGTTGGGCGTCCGCACGATGGTGTGGATATGGAACCGCGCGGGGTCCGGGTTGGTGAGGAACACCCCCGAGTGGTGATCGAACTCGATGAAAACCACCGGACTCTGGATCCGGTAATAGAAGGTCGACGCCTCCCCGGTGCCGCCGAACCAGCAGAAATGGGTTCGCGCAAGATGCCGTTCGACTTCGTCGAGCCTCGCCTTGAGGGGGCCGGCGGGGAGCGGCTCCACGAAGCACGCGACCAGGTCGAGCAGCCGGCGCTTCTGCGCGGCGGACAGCGCGTCGCCGGGCAGACCCTCATAGGGCACGATCCGGTTGTCCTGATACGCCCCGCCGAGATGGAGATGGTCGGCGAAGTGCCACCGTCCCGGCGGCAGGTCCCCGCCCTTCATCGAATGCGACACCAGGGCCCGGCCGCGCGCCTCCGGCGAAAGCGAGCGCATCAGGGCGAGCCCCTTGTGCTCCTCGTCCTCGAACAGGCTCACCCCGGCATGGGGGCCGGCATCGGCGTGCGCCGGCTCCGCCCCCATGAAGCAGGGCGTCAGCACCATCCGGTCGCCGAGCACGAGACAGTTGAGGGTCAGATGGTGGCCGAAGATCTGCCAGCCCCAGGGCCCGGCCGGCGACGGCGTGCCGAACAGGCAGACCGTAAAGCTCCACTCGCCCAGCACGCCCTCGCCCCCGAGCAATTCGCCGAGGAAGCCGTTGAGCCGCATCACCGCCCGGGTCTTGTCGAATCCGCGCGGGCTGAGACCGGCCGCGAGCAGGTCGAGCGCGGCGTCGCGCAGTTCCGGCCCGGCCTCGTCGAGGCGGAGCCCGTGGTCTTCCAGACGGAGCTCGGTGTTCTGCCAGCGCCGCCACAGCTCCGAGCCGACCGGGAAATGCGCCCTGGCGCGCTGCTCCCGCGACATCCGGTCCAGGAGGGCGCGCGCCGCCGCCGCCATCGCCCCGGACGGCGCGCCAGCGGGCTCCAGCGAGAACAGCCCGGCCTCGACCGTGCCGTCCACGGTGATCCCGGTGAACGGACGCTCGGCCAGTTCGGACCATCCCCCGAGAAGCTCCCGCGCCCGGCCCGCGCGCGTCCGCCTGGCGGTATGCTCGGCCGGCGTGGCGCCGGCGATTCGCGATTCACCGGGGGCGGGCACGAAGGGTCGGAAATCGGCGCGGCTCATCCCGGCTTGTCCCTTTCCCTCCGTATCGGCGACGGGCCGCGCCGCCCCGTTCGGATGATATCGATTCGGCCCACGCCCGGCAGGCCCGAATGGCGTGTCCCGGGGCGTCCCGATATAGTGCGCCGCCATGGCGGGAGAGACCAGTTTCGAATGGCCGGGGGAGGGGGTCAGCCGGGTTCCCTACCGGGTCTATTCGGACGCGGAAATCTACGAGGCGGAGCAGGACCGGATCTTCCGCGGGCCGGTCTGGCATTTCGTCATGCTGGAGCAGGAGATCCCGCAACCCGGGGATTATCGCCGGGCGCGGATCGGCGACACCCCCATCGTGGCGATCCGCGATGCGGATGGCGCGATCAACGCGATGGTCAACCGCTGCGTCCATCGCGGCAACCTGGTCTGTATCGACGAGGCCGGGCGGGCGGACGGGCGGCTCACCTGCGTCTACCACAACTGGACCTACGACCTGGCCGGGCGGCTGAAATCGGTCGCCTTCCAGAAGGGGGCCGGCGGCAAGGGCGGCATGCCGGCGGATTTCGACCTCGCCGCCCACCGGATGACGCCGCTCCGCGTCGCGGTCTATCGCGGGCTGGTGTTCGTCACCCTGTCCGGGGACACGCCGCCGCTGGTCGACTATCTCGGTCCCGAGATGTGCGCCAATATCGACCGCGTGCTGGGCCGCGACATGGTGATCCTCGCCACCTATTCGCAGTCGATGGCCAACAACTGGAAGCTCTACATGGAGAACGTTCGCGACTCCTACCACGCGAGCCTGCTCCATCTGTTCTTCACCGCGACCCGGATAAACCGGCTGTCGATGGAGGGCGGGATCCGCCTGTCGGAGCGCGGCTGGCACCATATCAGCTACTCGATCGCCGCCACCGACCGGGAGGAGCCGGAATACGACCCCGGGAAGCTGCGCGCGGCGGACGACGACTATGACATCGCCGATCCCCGCGTGGTGCGCGGCTGGCCCGAATACGCCTGCGGCACGACGCTGGCGATCCAGAGCGTCTTCCCCAACTTCGTCCTGCAGCAGACCCTCAACTCGATCGCGCTCAGGGTCTGCGTGCCTACGGGGAAGGATGCCTGCGAGCTCTCGTGGCGCATCCTCGGGTGCGCCTCCGACGGCGAGGCCGCGCGCGCCGCGCGGATTCACCAGAGCAACCTGATCGGCCCCGCCGGGCTGATCTCGATGGAGGACGGTATCGTCGGAAGCTGGGTCCAGCAGGGCACGAGGCGCGACCCCGACAAGACGTCGATCGTCGAGATGGGCGGGCGCGACGTGGCGCCGAGCCCCGGCTCGCGCGCCACCGAGGTCTCGGTGCGCGGGTTCTGGCAGGGCTGGCGCGACTTGATGGAAATCTGACAGGAGGAGCAGGTGAGGCTGGTGAGCTTTGCGGCCGCGGGAAGCGAGTCCTTCGGCGTCGTCGACGGCCAAGGCGTCATCGATCTCGGCCCGCGCCTGCCGGAGGCGTCGGGTCTGGTCGACCTGCTGACCGGCGACGGGCGGCGCCGGGCGGAGGCGGCGGCGAAGCGGGCCGCGGCCGATTTCCGCCTCGACGAGATCGCCTTCCGGCGTCCGGTCCCGTGGCCGGAGAAGACGATCTGCATCGGCGTCAACTACGCCCACCGCAACGAGGAATACGACGATTCGTCGCTCCCGCCGTTTCCCAGCGTCTTCATGCGCGTGCCCGACACGCTGGTCGGCCACGGGCAGCCGCTCCTCCGCCCGCCCGAATCCGAGCAGCTCGACTACGAGGCCGAGATCGCCGTCGTCATCGGCGAAGGCGGGCGGCGCATCCCGCGCGAGCGCGCGCTCGCCCACATCGCCGGGCTCACCTGCCTCAACGAGGGCTGCATCCGCGACTGGATGCGGCACGGCAAGTTCAACGTCACCCAGGGCAAGAATTTCGACGATTGCGGGTCGGTCGGCCCGTGGCTGGTGACCGCCGACGAGTTTCCCGGCGGCTATGGCGACCTGAAGCTGACCGGGCGGGTCAACGGCGAGATCCGCCAGGACGACACGACGGCCAACCTGATCTTCGATTTCGCCTATCTGGTGAGCTATGTCTCGACCTGGGCGGCGCTCAAGCCGGGCGACGTGATCTCCACCGGCACGCCGATCGGCGCCGGCGCCCGGTTCGACCCGCCCAGATGGCTCAAGCCGGGCGACGTCGTCGAGGTCGAGGTCTCCGGCATCGGCACGCTGCGAAATACGGTCGCCGACGAGGGGTGAGCGGGGCCGCGCGCGGATCTCCACGGAAGAACAGCGCCCAATGACCGCTTGGTGCCCGCGCGCATCCCGGCTACCCTGACCGGATGAACGCCGACGTCGAAAACCTGGTGCTCGATCAGCTGCGGGCGATCCGCGGCGACATCGGCGATCTGCGGCGGGAATTCCGCACCGAGCTGGGCGATCTCCGCCAGCGCGTGTCGTCGATCGAGCGCCATCTCGTCAACCTTCAGAGCGATGTCGCGCTGGTTCATCAACGGCTCGATCACGTGGGTGAACGCTGCGAACGGATCGAGCGCCGCCTCGAACTCACCGACGCAACGGCGTGAGCTGAAGCCGCT
>MPNO01000090.1 GCA_002239065.1 Defluviicoccus sp. bin129
CCGGCGCCGCGCCGGGCTCGACCAGGGCGGGGAGCGTCTCGCCGTCGGGAAGCTTGATTCTGCGGACCGTCTCGGCCATCAAAGTTTACGCTCATGTGTTGTTCCCGCTAACCTCGATTCGCGGGCTAAAAATTGTCAATATAAGAAATCGCTAAAAAAGTAAAGCCCGCAGGGTGTTAACCCCACAGGATTTACAGTTTCTGCAATAGGCTCTTTAGAACGGCACCTCGTCGGTCCCGAAATCGTCGACCCGCGCCGGGGCGCCGCCGGCGGGCTCGCCGTTCACCGGCGCCTGCTCAGTGGCCGCCTGGGCGCCGTTGCCGTTGGCCCCGGGACCCTTGTCCAGGAACTGGACCTTGTGACCCGGCACGACCAGGATCTCGGTCGAGAAGCGGTCCGAGTCCTCGCCGTCCTTCTTCCAGCGGCGGGTCTGGAGCTTGCCCTCGACATGGATCAGCCGGCCCTTCTTCGCGTGCCGCTCCAGCATGTCGATCAGCCCGTCCTGGAAGGTGACCAGGCGGTGCCACTCGGTCTTGTCCACCCGGTTGCCGGAGCGGTCGACGAAGCTCTCGTCGGTCGCCACGCTCATGTTGGCGACGCGCCCGCCGCTCATCAGGTGGTTCACGGTGACGTCGGCGCCGAGGCGGCCGATCAGCTCGACCCTGTTCATTCCGAAAGCCATTGCGGTTCTCCTCAAGTCTCGATGTTGACGATGGTTGCGACGAACGGGCGGACCGGAACCCTCTCCGGCCCCTTCCCGCTCGCCTTCTTCCTGCTCGACTCCTACTCCGCGTCGCCGCGGCCCCGGAGGACCTCGCTGATCGCCCGGCGGTCGAGCCCGGCCTCGGCGAGGAGGTCGGCGGCGCTGTGGGCTTCGTGGCCGTCATCGGCGTGGTGGGCACTTTCGAACATGGCGATCTCTCCGGTTGGCGCCCGGGCATCCGGCCGGAGGGACACCCCTCCGACCCTCCCGGGCATTCGTCCGGCAACCGCTTTCCTCCACCTCCCGGGCGCCCGCGCTTTGCCCACGGTTCGGATGTCGGCCGATGAGAGCCGCTCCGCCGCCGCGGGCGATGACGGTCGCGCGGTTCCGCCTCGGCCATCGTCCGGGCTATCCTCGGCGGACGACGAGGGGGTAGCTCGGTATGGAGACGGTGGCGCGCGCATCGCTGACGGACGCGGTCTGGCGCGAGGTGGGGCTTACGCGCGACGAATCGGAACGCTTCGTCGAGGCGGCGATCGGTGAGATGACCGCCGCGCTGGCCGCCGGCGAGAAGATGACGATCTCCAACTTCGCGAGCTTCGTTCCGCGGTCAAAGGGAGCGCGCATCGCGCGCCACCCGAAGACCGGGGAGCCGGCGCTCGTGCGGGCGCGCCGGGTGGTTGCGTTCCGCCCCTCCCAGGCGCTGCGCGAGGGCGTCCAGGCGGCGCTGGCGGGCGGCGATCGGTGAGCGGACATCCGGCGGCGGAGCCGCCGGCGCCCTCAAGCGCCCTGCCATGGCGGCGCGGTGAAGGTGGCCATGGGGCTGATGTCGGCGATCACCTCGACCTGGTCCCTGCCGAGCTTCGCGAAGGCGAGGCAGGCCGCTACCTCCATTTCGCTGTGGTAGGTGCCGTGGTCGATCCCGGTCTCGATCTCGATCACCGTCCAGGTCGGGTCCCAGAGCGGGATGCCTCGATACGCTCCCGAGCTCTCGCGGTGCTTGCGCGAACAGGGTTCGCAGCGGGCCGCCCCCGGCGACGGCGCGTCGCACTCGACGCAGCGGCCCCTGGCGCGCCGTTCGGCGTACCGCGCGCGCCGGGCGGCGTACTCCGCCTCGCGGTCGCGGCTATCGGCCTTGACGATGGCGCAGGGCGCGCAATAGGCCGCGCCGCCGAAGGTGGGGGTCCGGCACTTGACGCAGACCCCGGCGGCCCTGCGGGCGTCGTAGCGGGCGCGGGCGGCGTTGCGGCAGGCCTGGCACTCGGCTGCCCCGCGGGCCGGCATTCCGCAGGTGGTGCAATCGCCTCTGGCCCTCCGCTCGGCATATCTGCGCCGGTCGGCTTCCCGCTTCGCCTTGAGGTCCCGCCGCTTGCCGCGGGTCTCGGCGCAGGGCCGGCAATACGCCTTCCCGTCCGGCGCGGGCGTCGCGCAGTTGACGCAAAGGCCGGCGGCGCGGCGTTCCCGATGGCGGACGCGTTTGGCTTCCCGCCTGTCGTCGCGGCACGGTTCGCAGTGGGCGCGTCCTTCCTCCGGCGGGGCATGGCCGCAGCGGACGCACAACCCGGCGGCCCTGCGGGCTTCGCTTCGCCGTCGGCTGCGCTCGCGCGCCGACTTTCGCCGGGCCTCCGGATCGCGTCCGCCGTACGGAGTCCCCCGGGCCTTCGCCTTGGCGTGACGGGCGCGGTCTCGGGCCCGGTGCTTCCCGGCGCAGGGCTCGCAGCGCGTGCGCCCGGGCACCGCCTCGGAGCGGCCGCACTTGGTGCAGATGCCGGCGGCGGCGCGCTCGGCGTGGAGCCTGCGGCCGCGCTCGCGCTCGTATTCGCGGGCCCTGACCGGGTCCCTGGTCGGCTTGCCCTCGGCGCGGAGCCTGGCGGCGCGGGCGCGGTCGGCGGCCCGGGCCCTGTCGGCGCAGGACGCGCAGAGGCTGCGATCCGGCATCGGCTCGGTCTTGCCGCACTTGTAGCAGAGCCCGGCCGCGCGGCGGGCCTTGGCCCGGCGGTGGAAGCGCTCTCGTTCGCGCGCCCTTCGAACTTCTGGATCGCGGTAGGCCACATCCATTCTCCCGGTCGAATGCCAGAATCGAGACGGAGGACGCCGGGCCGGCGATGGGCCGGCCGGACGCCCGTGAGAATGCGGATCAGCCGCGCTGCTTGCGGTCGCACAGGAGGCCGGCTGCGTAGCTCCCCCAGAGTTGCCAGCCGCCGCGGGTCTTCAGCCCGGTGCAGATGATGATCTCGGTGCAGGCGGGCCGCAGCTCCTTGACCGCCTTCAGCGTGGCGGTCGCGCGCTTCGGCCGGCGTCCCTTCCCGGTTCTTTCATCGCCGGGCCAGGGGCGGATATCGCCATCGGCGTACGCCCGGAAACGCTCCACCGCGTAGCGCTCGTCGGAAAGCCCTCCGCCGAAGAAATGAACCAGGAAGGTGTCGGCCGTGTTGCCGGGGATCGCCATCGCTGCGCTCATCGTGCCGTCTCCATCTGCCGGTACCGGGGAACGGCGGCAGCGCCTCTCCGGGACGCCATCCGCCGACCGGCTTCCGGCCGGGACTCCACCTCCTGCCGGCGAACGGCCGGCCGGCGGCGAAGCAGCCAGAGGCCGCGCGCGGCGGCGATCGCCGGAGGTCCTTCGGACGGCGGGACGGCTATACGTATCGACCCGGGCCGTCCGACAACTCGCCGAACCATCGAACGGGCGATACCGCGCCATCGGAAACCGGAAGCGCGCTCACGGGGTTGGCGTGCCCAAAGCCGGGGTCGGGGCGAGTTATCCCCGTCTTGAACCGGTCATCGGCGACCGCGCGGGGCCGGGCCTTGAACCGGCCCCGGAGTCTTCCCATTGTGCGGTTTCGATGGTGCCATCGTCGGCCGGGCGGCGACGGGCTCACCGCCGCCTCATCGCAGGGAGGGACGGACATCGCTCAATCCACCGCCACCGGCCCGAACGGCAGCGCGGCCGTCGCGGGCAATCCCGGCCGGGGCGTCCTGCCGGAGTTCGCGACCCCCGACTGGCTTGCGAAGAATCATCACCTGATGAAGGCGGACATGCGCAAGCTGGCCGCGCAGCTTCGGGAGGAGTACCCGAACTGGCCGGCGGATGCGGATGGCGGAAATGCGACCGCCTTCTGGAGCGCGGTGCGCACGCTGGCGGATCGCTGGACGTATTTTCTGCCATTGTTCGAGGAGCGCATCATCGCGACCTTCGGCCGGGTGAAGGGGGTCAAGAAGCAGCTCGCGCCGCGTCTGCTGTATTCGGTGGGCGAACGGGCGCGAGTGCTGCGCCCGCTGGCGCCCGGCGAGCCGGAGCCTCCCGCGCCGGTGGACCTGGAAACCCTGTTCGCGGCGGGCGAGCACGGGCTGGTGGCGCAGGCGGTGTGGGTGCTGTCCTGCCTGGAAGGGCCGGAGAACCGCTACGCGGTCTCAGCCTGGCTGGAAGAGCCCGCGATCTACGCGCTGGTGGGAGATGCGGTCGGCCGGCTGCGTCCGGGCTGGCGCCCCGGGCGTGCCGATCTGGTCGAGCGTCTGGTCGACGAATCCGCCGGTCCGCATCTGGAGAAGCTGACGGCGCGGGCGGCCGACGATTGCGCGGCGCTGGATGCCGAGATCGCGAAAGGTTGGTCCGCATTCAGGAAACACGTCGCGGACCACGAGAGCTACGGCCTGGCGGCGGACGAGGCGTCGTTCCGGCTGCTCGACCTCGACATGCTGGCCGACGAGCGCGACGAGATCGCCGCGTCCCGCGACGGCGCGCTGGCGCGGATACGCCACGTGGCGCTGCGCACGCTGCTGGGGGATGCCGTCGGCGCCTTTCCCGGCACCGTTGCGGGCGCGGCGGCGGATGCGCTGAAGGAGGGGGTGGCGGCACTTCTGGAGGAAGACAGGCTGCCCGCCGTGTTCCCCGACGCGGAATGGGAGCGCTGCCGGGAGCTGGCGGAGTGCTTCCGCATGGCCATCGTCGAGCCGGGGGAGAAGGAGCTTGCGCTGAGGGAGGCGTCGCGGCGCTACGCCGAGGACCCCACGGCCGCCAATCTGACCGCGCTGCACGAGGCGGCGGAATCCGAGCGCGCCAGCCCGCGCTCTCTCGAACCGGCGGAGGCGGCGCTCGGCGAGATCGCCGCCTGTCTCGGGGATCTTGTCGGGCGCTTCGGCGTGCTGGCCGACCGCGCCAGGCCGACCGACCGACCGCCCGGGAGCGCGGCGGAGCCGCCGGAGGTCGCGCTCGGCGCGGAGATCGCCGACGCGCGGGCGGCGGTGCGGGACGCGGAGGCGCGCATTCTGGAGCTGACGGCGGCGCTTGAGGCGGCGGCGGAAGAGAACGATGCGCTCAGGCAGGACAAGCACCGGCTCGGCGAGCGCCTGGCGGCGCTCGAGTGCGCGCCGGCCGAAGGTGCGGAAGAGCCCGCCGTTCCTCCGCTCGCCGCCTACGCCGATCTTCCCGACTGGACGGAGCGGCACTTCCAGGGTCGGGTCGTTCTCGCCGGGCGCGCGCTGAGGTCGCTCAAGAACGCCCGCTTCGAGGACGTTGCGCTGGTCGGCCGCGCGGTCGCGCTGCTGGGCACCACCTACCGCCGGACGAAGACCGAAGGCGGCATGGAGCTGCGCGAGGCGTTCGAGGACGAGCTGCGCGAACTAAAGCTTCAGGAGACGCCGAGCGGCAGGCCCGACCGCCAGGGCAGGGCGCGCGACGACTTCGAGATCGAGTGGGAGGGGAAAAGGCTGACGCTGGACCGACACCTGAAGAACAATTCCGGGACGCGCGACCCCAGGCGCTGCCTGCGCATCTATTTCGCATGGGACGAGACGACCCGGATGGTGGTCATCGGCCACCTGCCGGGGCACATGAGGACGTGACGGGCGGCGGACACCCCGAGGTTCAGTGCACCGATCCGCTCGGACGCTCGGGCGGCGCATCGACGCCCGCCGTCCAGTCGAGAAGGCGGCGCAGGACGGCGAGATCGGCGTGTTGCAGGAACACCGCGGCGCGCGGCGACGCCAGGTCCTCACCGGAGACGCGCCGCGCTTCGGCAAACGTTATCTTCGCACCGCCCGGCATGGGCGACACATAGACCTTGTTGGCGAAAACCGCCGGCGTCTCCGCGATCCGGGTTTCCTCCTGGGGCGATGCCGATTGCGGCGCGTCCCGTTCGCTCATCACCGTCCCCCCTGCGGCTGTACTCTGTTGTCGCGGCCGGCGTGCTCAGAGAGGTTCAATGTCGGTCGCCTGGAGCCCGCGCGGCACGCTTTCGGCGCGGACGAGGACGCGCTGCCCCGTATCCAGGCCGGTCATGCCGGAGCGGAACAGCACGCTGCAATGTACGAACACCTCCGGACCGCCCTCCTCCGGCACGACGAAACCGAAGCCCCGCGCCGCGTCGAAGAACTTGACGGTGCCTTGAAACACCCCGTCGGCCGGCAGCGCAGCGTCGGCTTGCGGGCCGGACTGCCGAGCGTCGAAAAGCTGGCTGCGCTCGACCGGGACGGCGCCGACGGTCGGGGGCTCGACGGAGAGAATGCGCGACACCTGGGGACCCTTGTCGCCCGGCACGATCTCGCAGGTGACCACCGCGCCCGAGGGCAGTGTGTCGCGGCCCGACTCCTGCACCGCGGTCAGGTGGCAGAACACATCGTCGGAACCGTCCTCCGGCTTCAGGAAGCCGTAGCCCTTGACCGGATGGAACCACTTGACGGGCGCGCGGACCACGCGGCCCGACACGCCGGGTCCAGCGGCCATGCGTGGGTTGACGGGCGCGGGTGCCGGTGTTGCCGGTCCGGACGACGCGGTGGAAAAGTCGACGGCAAGGATCCGGGCGACCTCGGGCCCGCGCCGGCCCTGGACCGTCTCGCAGGAGACCGTCGTCCCGGCGAGAAGCGTCTCGAGGCCAACCGCGGCCAGTGCCGAGTCCCTGCAGAAAATCTCGGGCGGGCCGTCGACGGGAACGAGAAAGCCGTAACCCTTCGCCGGATCGTACTGTTTCACCGTGGTGGAAATACGCGCGCCGCCGCCGGAGCCCGAGAGTGGATTTGTCATGCCGGATGGTCTGCCCTCGCGAGGAAACGGGTAGCGGACGCCCCTCCTGCCGTCCTGCATGGTAGAGGCTGTCGGACTTGCGCGCGGCGCGTTACTTCTCGGCCGTGGGGGTTGCGGACGTTCGGGGGCTTCGGAGATCCCAAGGGCATTCCGGTCGCGGAAACCGGTCGATCTAGCCGTCCGCGCCCCCGCCGGTCTCGGAACCGGAAGACGCCGCCGTCGAATCCGCTTCGGCGGCGGTTTCCGGCACCTGCTCTCCGGGGGCAGCCTCCCGAGGCGCGTCGGCCGGCGGTGCCTGTTCCGCTTCCGTGTGGCCCGCATCCGACGGCGCGAGCGACCAGCGCCCGTCGTTCAGTTCGTACTTGCCCTGTCGCCGCCCATTGCGCAGCTCGGTGCGGATCGAGGGAAGCTTGATCAGTCGCTCCATGTCGCTCGCCGCGCGGGCCAGGATTTCCTGCGGCGTTTGGCCCGGACGGTCGCGCAGCGCCTGCTCGACGAACCGGGGAACCGATCCCTTGGGCGCTCTCTTTCGGCCGCTGGACCTGCGCTTCGGCGCGGCGGGCTTCGCCGGTTTCGCGCGAGCTATCCCGGCAACGGCACGCCCCGCCGTTCCCGCGTCCAGGATGTCGCGCAATTCCTTCCTGGCGTCGGCCTGCCCGCGCGCATAGGCCTCGGCCTCGATCTCCGCAATGAGGGCAGACAGCTTGTCGGCGTTGCCCGATGGAACTCTGGCCATGTATCGCTCCCCTATCCTCGCCAGGAACTCGCTGCTTCCAGGCCGCAATGCCTAGAGCACTATAGATACGCACCTCGCGGCTGCAAACTTGCAACTCCGCTCGCCGCCCGTCCGTCGACGCCCATTGCGCGCCGGTTCGTGTCGTAGATCGAACCCGGTCCGGTTTGTCTCCCGTCTGAGGGTCCCGTCGTCCCGACGCCAAGGGGTGCATGCCCCGCGTAGCAAGTATGAACGGGCGATCGCCGCGCAATCCAACGCCAGCGGCCTGGCGGCCGGGGAGGTGCGGCGCCCGGGGGCGAAGACGTGTCCGGAGTGACGGGATTCCGTGGCCGGCAAAGGGCGGGGCCGACGAGGAACGTCGATGGCGCATCCTTCGCAAGGGGTCGGACCGCACCGATGACCACTCCGCCGCGCTCGATCTCCAGCTCGCCGTAGAAGAGCGTCCCGGAGACGATCCGTCCCCTGGCGCGTAGCGTCAGGTCCCTTCGACGGTCCCGCCGATGTCGGCGACCTCGACTTCCGCTGAGACGCGGCAGACGCCGCAGGGAACCTCAGCCAGCGCCCGGCAGCCGTCAAGTTCGGTTTCCACGACGCCCTCAACAAGAAGACGCTCGCAGCCCCCGATCCGCCCGCCGAATATAATGCTGCACGGGATCGTCAGGCTCTTGCCCTCGCTGTCCGCTCCGAGGGTTTTGCGGTCCCGGGCCCCGGTCGCCGGAACGGCCGCGCGGCGCGCCGCCCCGAACGGTCCGCTCTGTCGGCTGCCGTCCTCGGCGGCGGCAGGTCAGCGGGCATCGGCGATGCCCAGCTCGGGCTGCGCCGGGGTCGGAGTTCGGGTCTCGGCATGTTGCACCGCGCGCGTGATCTCCGGTGCAAGATCCTGCAACTCGATGAAGCGATCGGCCTGTCGGCGCAGCTTGTCCGCCACCATCGGCAAGGTGCGCACCGTCGAGACCACGCTGACCCGCTTGCCCTCGCGCTGTATCGCCTCGACCAGGCGGCGAAATCCCCGTAGCCCAAGAACAGGACGATGTGATCGGCCTTCTTCGTCATCACCATGATGTCGACGGCGATCCCGATGATTGCGGTAGGGACGCCGGTTAGCCGACAGTCACGCGTTCCGACTTCCGACTGGCGAGGAGGCTCGGGAGACCGCTACGGACAATCTCCATGGCGTTCGAGGCGCGCGCGGTCGAAGTCCGCGAGACGGTTCTGGCGCATGATCGTCCGGATCGTCTCGACGTAGTCCGGGCCGCGCTCGGAATACCTTTGGAGCGTTCCCACCAGCACTTCTCCGGTGAGGAATTCTCCGGAGCGGCGCAACGCGTCGCGCCGGCGCCGGAATTCTTCGTAAGCCCAGTGGCTGTTGAGATTGCGCATGTAGGCTGCCACCGACTGGCGCGGTCCGTCGAACGACCGCACCTCGTGGCGCTCGCCCGCGCCGCGCCGCCGCGGCACCACCCCCGAACCCGCACGGTACGTCCATTGGCCGAAGACCGCGTTCGCTTCCACGGCGAAGCGCGACCTGCCCCATCCGGACTCCTCGGCCGCCTGAGCGATGGCCAGCGAGGGCGGCACGGCATCGACCCGCGTGATCAGCTCTCCCGGATCGACCGGGCCCGCGCCATGGCGCTCCGCCAGCGCCGCGATCCACTTGCGCTCCTCTTGCGTGAGGATGCCGTCCCGTGCGGTCAGATCGAGCAGCTTCTCCCGGTCCGCGAGAATCTCCTCGTTGACCTGCAGGACCAGGGGCAGCACGGCCATGATGAACAGCCGCTTGCGCTGCGCGACGGAGCCGATCCCGGCCATGTCCGGCGGCAGGCTGGCGATCTGAAGGCGCGGGACCCTGGCCGAGCCGCGCCGGACCTCGCGGAGGCTGTAATCGAGCGCCGACAGCTTCCATTCGAGATCGCGTACGCTCAAAACGCCGAGAAAAATGCCTGTACTGCCGGTGCATTCGGGCAGAGCTTCTTCCGGACCGAGCCCGAACGGCGCGCGGAGGACAATTCCCGGTGCCAGGCGGACGCGCGTGGGAGGCGCGGAGTCCGTCTTCCCGGGCGGTGTGGATCCCCGGGAACCTCCAGCCGGGGCCGCCGGAGCCGCTTCGCCCGGCGAACGGTCGGGGCTGTCCGCAGCCAGCATAAACAGGACCGCGCCCAGGACAGCGAGACCCACGAAGCCCTCCCTCGCTCTGGGGACGAAACGTTCGAAGAAACCGCCAGACAACCGGAATCGGGCCACGGTCCGGTTCCCCGCCGATGGCCAACGGGAACGCGGGGGGTATCCGGTCGCTCGGAACCCGGGCACGACGCGCCGCGACCGGCCCCTCGCGCGGGGGAATTCTGCCTCGCAGGCATCATTGAGTCCACCGGGAGCCACGGTGGATCGTCGCGCTGTGGGCGAGCCACTAGACCGCGCTTCGATCGAGCGCCAGCGCTTCGTCCGATGACGACGTCTCGGTGGCTGCCACCACCCGTATCGCCGACTTGTCGAGATCGATCCGATTGTCCTGATCGAGCCCTTGCGGGTGCGAAATCTCGTATAGGAGGAGGAACTGCGCGGCCAGCTCTGGGCTCTCGGGCAGAGAGTATTCCGACGGGTCGTGGCCGTGCATGCTCTTGTTGAGTTGCCGGAATGTATCGGTGACGACACCGACATGGATGGTCTCCGGCTGTTGCATGTACCGATCGGCGAAGGTCGCCAGGTCGGAGAGATAGCCGGGTTCGCTGGTCCCAGCGAATACATGCCGGTCAGGTGCTTGACGGTGAAGTCCACGTCGCGACGAAACTCGATGCTCTCGTCGAAGAAATGGAGGAAGACGTCGTTCCGCTCGTTGCGAGGTATCGGAGCGACCAGCGCCACGATCAACCCGACCCACAACGAATTCCCTCCTCCGCCGCACGACAAACTCGGTCAGCGCCGCCATCGTTCTATCGGCGAGGAAGAGACGGTGCCGCCCGTCGCGGAACGCGACGTCAACATGTCCTCGCCCGGGGCGGCGCACCGCGGGCTCAAGGCGAAATTCGTCTGCGAGGGTCCGGTTCCGGAGCCGATCGCCAGGGAGACGAAGATCGCGAATCCGGTGCTCACGGCTCCGGACTTCCCAACCCTCGAAGTGCCGCTCGCGGCCGGCGCCGATGTCGCCCGGGCAGGCGCGTTCTGTCGTGTGGGGGCTGCGATCTGCTGCAGGGCGTGGGCGCCAGTCGGCAAGCGTTCACCGCTCCCGCCGGAGGCAGAAAATCGCCCGCGCCGCCCATTTCATCGCCGCCTCCGACGACTCAAGCTCGGCCGCAAGCTGCGGGCCCAGAGCCGGGAAGCCGGACGCGAAGAGGTAGATCGCCGCATGGCGCCCGGCATGGCCCTCCGCCGCCTCAATCTGGTCCCAGGCCGCCATCAGCCGGGCGAATGCCGGCCGGGTGACCTTGCGGGTCTCCGCGAAGGCCTCGGCGTGTCGTGAGAACCCGGCCAACACGGTGCGGCATTCATCCGGCGGGTGGGCCGCTGCCGATGCCGCCCAGAGGCCGGCCGCCGCGAAGATTATCGTCCGTTTCATCGAGGCTGGCCCCGTTTCGGTCTTGTCCCCTGCACCCGCATCCTAAACCGGCGCGGCGCGTGCGTGGGAGCGCGAATGACGGACGGTCAGGACGCCCGTTCCAGCACGAAACGTGTCATCGCGTGGTGCCTCGAGAGTCCTCTGATCGTCGTATGCAAACCCTGTGCCGCGACTGCGGCCACCGGCCGCCCCCCGATGCGAAAGCCTGCCCGGCCTCCGGATCGGGGCGCGTTCTGCGCCATCGTCGCAGTGCGGGCCGGGCACCGGCGGGGCTGCACGCGGGAATTACGGAGTGCTGACCGGTCGACCGCGGACTTGGCCTGCTTCCGCCGGAACCCGGGTGGATGCAACGGTCTCAGAGGCCGATCCCGCCGCCTTGGTCGACCGCGTAGCCGAGACCGCGATAACCCCGGATGCGGCGCTCGCTCATCCGCCCGAGCGCCGGCACCCCACTGTCGACATAGTCGTGGACGACCACTTCGCGCTTCGCCGGATGCAGTCGGTGCAGCCGGCCGGCATACTGCGCGAGCGTGCCTTTCCACGAGACCGGCATCGCCAGGAACAGCGCGTCGAGGCGCGCGTCGTCGAACCCCTCCCCGACATAGCGCCCGACGGCAACCAGCACCCGCTCCTCCGAGTCCGGGATGGCTTCGAGCCGCTCCGCGATCTCGCGCCGACGGCGCACGCCGAGCCCGCCCCGCAGCAGCACCACGTTGCGGACGAAGCCTTCCAGCCGTCCGGCGAGATAGTCCGCATGGTCCCGGCGCTCGGTGAGCACGAGCGGCGAGCGCCCGGCCTCCAGCGCCGCCAGCACGTCGTCGAGGATCATGTCGTTGCGCGCCCCGTCCACCGCCAGAGCAGCGTAGATCCGCTGGATCGCCGGGCGTTCCCCGTCGGCTTCTTCCGGCAGCCGGAACGCCGTCTCGTGCAGCACCGCGCGGTGCCGGAACGGACGCCGCCGGGCCTCCGCCCTCGCATGCGTGCGGAAGCGGGCCGGGCCGCACTGCATGAACACGATCGGATGGTGCCCGTCCCGGCGGGTCACGGTGGCCGACAGGCCGAGCACGTATTTCGGCCTGGCGCGCGCCGCCACCGCCTCGAAGCTGACCGCCGGAAGATGGTGGCACTCGTCCACCACGAGATGACCGTAATCGGCCACCATGTCGTCGACCTCGCCCTTGCGCACCAGGCTCTGGATCACGCCGACATCGACGATGCCGCCAGGCCGGCGCGCGCCGCCGCCGATCCGTCCGATGGCGGACGCGGGCAGGTCCAGGAAGGCCCCGAGACGGGCGATCCACTGGTCCATCAGCTGGCGGCGGTGAACCAGGACGAGGGTATTGGTCCCGCGCGCGGCGATGACCGAGGCCGCGACAACCGTCTTGCCGAACCCGGTCGCGGCCGCGAGCACGCCGGTCTCGTGGGCGAGCAGCGCGTCGGCGGCGGATTTCTGTCCGGTCGTCAGCTCGCCCTGGAAGGCGGTCTCCACCGGCCGGCCCGGATTGCGCTCGTCGCGGAGGTCGAGCCCGATGCCGTGTTCGACCAGCAATTCCTCCATCGCAGCACAGCAGCCGCGCGGCAGGGCGACGTGATGCGCGAGCAGCTCGGCGCAGGCCACGATGCGCGGAATGCCCCAGGTCGACCGCCGCATCGCCTGGGCGCTATAGAATGCCGGGTTCTGGAACGCAGCCAGGCGTACCAGGCGGTCGATCAGACCCGACGGCAGGCCGGAGCGCGGAACGTAGAGCCGGTCGGCAAGCACGACCCCGATCCGGGACGGCAGCGGTCCCGTGACTGGCGGCAGGGCCCGGCGCCGCGACGGCGGCGCGGTCCAGGGCTCCTCGTCCTCGGGGTCTGCCAGCGGCAGGCGCAGGCCGACGATCCGCCCCTGACTTCGGGCCTCCTCAACGATCCCCTCGGCCTCCGCCGACGGCAGGCGTCGCAGCGACGACAGGTACGCCCACTGGTCGGCATGGGGCTCGAAGTCCGCGTCGAGAAACACGCTGTTGCCGCTCGCGCGTGGCCCACCCTGAAGGGGCAGCGCGATCAGGTTGCCGAACCCGCCCTCGGGCACCGTGTCCTGGCTCGGGAAGAACCGGTCGTAGGAGCCGAACCCGATGTCAGGGTGGCGCGCCATCGCCTCGGTCAGCAAATGCGAGCCCAGGCGGCGCGCCAGCGCGGCGGGAACCGGCTCGGCGAAGAAGATCCATACATGGCCGCCATTGCCCGAGCGCGAGCGCTCCAGCGCCGCCGGCACCCCCGCCGACCGGCAGGCGTCCAGGAAGGCGCCGATGTCGCGGCGCCATGCCGCCTTGTCGAAGTCGGCCGCGACGAACCGGCAGGTCCCGTCCGGAAACAGGGGATAGACGCCCATGGTATGCCGGCCCCTCAGGTGGGCGACGATTTCCCCGTCGGTCACCGGCAGGAAGGCCTGGTTGGGGCAGGCGCCGCAGCGCGCGCGGGGCTTGCCGCACAGGCCGGGCTTCCACTCGTTGGCGCAGGCCGGCGCGTAGCCGGCCTTGCCCGTCCGGGGGTTCTCCCAGCGGCGCGGGAACACGTCCTCCCGTCCGGCGAACAGAGAGCGGAACAGCGCGATCTTCGCCTCCGAAGGCGAGCGGTCCGTCAGCGGACCCCCGGCCGGCGCGGCCGAAGGCGCATCGCCCAGCTCCGCAAGCCGGGTCTGGAGCGCCGCCCGCTCCTCCGCCAGGCCGGCAAGGCGGGCGCGGATGCGCGCGGCCTCGCCGCTGTCGGAGGCCCGCGGCGTCACGGCGCCTTCCCCGTGGTCTGCGGCGCGCGCTCCGCCTCGAGGCGGGCGGCGAGCCTGCCGGCCCGGGCATTCCCCGTGTCGCGCAGGGCGGCGATCACGCTGGGCGCGAACGCGGTATGGCGCATGGCGCAGCGCCCGAGAGCCACGATCGCCTCGTCGTCGCCGATCGCGCCCAGCGCCTCGACAACCGCGATCGACGGCGCGGTCGCGAGCGCGGCGATCAGCACTGCCCGGCCAGAGGCATCGCCCCGGTGGGCCAGCGCGACCGCCGCGGCGCGGCGGATGGATGGCACCCTGTCCGACAGGCCGTCCCGCAGCGGGGGCACCGGTACGTT
>MPNO01000091.1 GCA_002239065.1 Defluviicoccus sp. bin129
GCCACCTGAACACCTGATTGGCGTTGAGGTTGTAACGCTGCGCGACCATCGGCACCGAGACCCCAGGCTCATGGGTCTCCGCCACGATCTGCCGCTTCTGCGCCTCGCTCCACCGCCGACGACGGCGACCAACCGATCCGCCGCCCTCCGCGCCCGGCTCGTCCTCAGAAACCGACATCAGCTAAGGAAGGTCTGATTAGGTCGCGTGTGTCATAATTTGCGCACGAGTCGCAGATTGGATGATCGGGCCATGGCGCAGGCAAGCTTTGCGGAACTGGAGCACGACTTGAAGAAGCGCCGGACACGGCGCGAGCTGTTCCTTGAGAAGATGGACAAGCTGGTTCCGTGGGAGCGGCTGGAGCGACGGATCGAGCCGTTCTATCCGAAGGCGGGGCGGGGCCGGCGCCCTTACCCGCTGTCGGTGATGCTGCGGGTTCACTGCGTGCAGCTGTTCTACAACCTGAGCGATCCGGGGATGGAAGACCTGCTTTACGAGGTCGAGTCGGTGCGGCGTTTCGTGGGGCTGCGCCTGACGGAGGCACTGCCCGACGAGACGACCATCCTGAACTTCCGCCATCTGTTGGAGCAGCACGGCCTGGGCGAGGGTCTGTTCGAGGAGATCAATGCGCACCTGGCGTCGCGCGGCCATCGGCTGCGCACGGGGACGATCGTCGACGCGAGCATCATCGACGCGCCGTCGTCGACGAAGAACCGGGGCCGCGCACGGGACCCTGAGATGCATCAGACGAAGAAGGGCAAGCAGTGGTATTTCGGGATGAAGGCGCACATCGGGGTGGACGCCGCCTCTGGTCTGGCGCACAGCAGCCTGGGATACCGGCCGCCGGCGCCGGAGACGATCATTCCGCCAAGCTGGCCGCCCGGCTCCGCTACGCTGCGCCGGCCATCCAGCTTGGCCGAGAAACCGTCAATGCACTAACATTCGAAGTGGACCAGTCGCCGGGGGCAGGTCACCGTGGGCGAGGGTCTTGGCCAAATGCTTCGGGCTCAGAAGTTTCGGGTTGCCGAATTCCTGCCCGACGGCGTGGAACGCCGTCGCCGACGCAAACGAGATGGCGGACGCCCGGACGATGTCGCCCACGTCGCCGCCGGCGGCTGCGGTGAGCGCCGCGGTAGCGAGCGCCATGCACGGCGCCGCGCCCGGCCCGCAAGCCAGCCCGATGGCGACATTGACGACCGTGCGGACGATCGGAATGCTGAGGACTTTCTTGACGGCGCGCCGGACCTTCTTGAACTTCCTCTTGGCCCACCGCACGGCTTTGCCGAGCCAGTACCCGCTGCGTTGTCCCCGCGGGTCGGGTTCGTCGTCGCCAAGCTGGGCCGCCCCGCCGCGCGGGTGGTTGCGTTCTGCAATCAGCGCGGCACGGCTGAGCAATGGATCGAGGAGGGCAAGAACGCGATCCGGTGGACACGCCTTTCGTGCCGCAGGTTCGACCACACGGAACGGCTTCCAGCCCGGGCATCGGCCTTGACGATTTCCGTTAATTCGATAATTATCGAAATATGGAAATATTGTCGGCCAGGTCGGCTTTCGCCGCGCTTGCCCAGGAAACCCGGCTCGCCGCTTTCCGGCTTCTGGTCCGGGCGGGTCCCGCCGGGCTGCCGGCCGGGGAGATCGCCCGCGCGCTCGGAACCGCGCCGTCGACGCTGTCGACCCATCTGGGCCTGTTGCAGCGGGCCGGGCTGGTGTCGTCCGAGCGGCGGTCGCGGCGGATCGTCTACCGGGCGGATTTCGAGGGCGTCGGCGCGCTGATGCGGTTCCTGATGCAGGATTGCTGCAAGGGCCATCCGGCGGTCAGGGCGGCGATCGGCGGTGAAGCCGCCTGAGCGGCGAGGGGAGAGCGACCATGAAACGCCTGCATGTCCACCTCCACGTCGAGGAGCTGGAGAAATCCGTCCGCTTCTACCGCACCCTGTTCGGCGTCGCGCCGTCCAAGCTGAAGGACGACTATGCCCAATGGCTGCTGGACGAGCCCTCGGTCAACTTCGCGGTCTCCACGAAGGCGTGTTGCG
Source organism: Defluviicoccus sp. bin129 (assembly GCA_002239065.1). Classification (GTDB taxonomy): domain Bacteria; phylum Pseudomonadota; class Alphaproteobacteria; order MPNO01; family MPNO01; genus MPNO01. Next base: position 2,032 of record MPNO01000091.1, read on the forward strand.
ATGCCGGTATCTCCCATCTCGGTATCCAGGTCGACGACGATGCGAGCCTCGCGGTGATCACGGCCGCACTTGCCGAGGCGGAGCAGACGATCTTCGAGGAAAAGGAAAACCTCTGCTGCTACGCCAGGGGAAACAAGGCCTGGGCCAGCGATCCCGACGGCGTGGTGTGGGAGACCTTCCACCGGCTCGGCCATTCCGAGACCATGGGGAGGGACGACACGCGCGACGCCGGGATCGAGGCGCTGCAGGAAAGCGCGTCGCTCCGACGCTTCCCTGTCACAAAAGCGTAACCGCCATGTGAAACTTTCCCGTCGGCCATGACGGACGACAAGATTTTCAACGTTCTCTTCCTCTGCACCGGCAACTCGGCGCGGAGCATCCTCGCCGAGGCGATCCTGGCGCGCGAGGGGATGTCACGGTTCAAGGCTTTCAGCGCGGGCAGCAAGCCCGCCGGGCAGGTCAACCCGAACGCGCTTGCCCTCCTGGGCAAGCTCAACCACGACGTATCCGGGTTCCGCTCCAAGGACTGGAACGAGTTCGTCGGCGACGACGCCCCCCGCATGGACTTCGTGTTCACCGTCTGCGACGACGCGGCCAACGAAGTCTGCCCGGTCTGGCCCGGCCAGCCGATGTCGGCGCATTGGGGCATTCCCGACCCCGCGGCTGCGACCGGCACCCAGTCCGAGATCGCAGCGGCGTTCGTCGATACCTACCGCATGCTGACCAACAGGATTTCGATCTTTGTCAATCTGCCGATCGCCTCGCTCGACAGGCTCGCGCTCCAGGAGCGCCTCGACGACATCGGCAGGACGGGCCGACCGCGGCGCAACGCCCGGTAGGCGCAAGTGACCTTCTCCTTCGCCCGAAAGCTGGCGGCCGAGGCGCTCGGGACCGGCTTCCTGCTGGCGACCGTGGTCGGCTCGGGGATCATGGCCGAGACCCTCGCCGGCGGGAACGTGGCGCTGGCGCTCCTCGGGAACACGATCGCGACGGGCGCCATCCTGGCGGTGCTGATCCTGGTCTTCGGGCAGGTCTCCGGGGCTCATTTCAACCCGGCGGTCACCCTCGCCTTCCTGATCCGGCGCGAGATCGGCGCGCGCGACGCGGCGCTCTACGTTGTGGTCCAGGTCGCGGCCGGATTGGCCGGGGTGCTCGTCGCACATGTTATGTTCGGCGAGCCCGCCTTCGACGCCTCGGTCAAGAGCCGGACCGGGCTCGGGCAATGGACCGGCGAGCTCGTCGCGACCTTCGGGCTGGTGGCGACGATCCTGGGCACCGTGCGATTCCGCCCGGACGCGACGCCCTACGCCGTCGGGCTGTTCATCACGGCCGGGTACTGGTTCACCTCGTCGACCTCCTTCGCCAACCCGGCGGTCACCGTCGCGCGCAGCCTGACCGACACCTTCTCCGGCATCATGCCGGCACACGCCCCCGGCTTCATCCTGGCCCAGCTTCTTGGCGCCGTCGCCGCCACGCTGGTCTTCCGGTGGCTGCTGAGGGAGGGCTGAGGGTTGCTCGGCCCGGCGGTGACGAACAGGATTGCGCAGACCGCGACCCATTCGAGGGCGATCGACCGGCGGAGGCCCGCCGCTTCCCGGCTGTCGCTCCTCTCCATCGCCGGCACGAAGCGGAGCTTGCCGGCCGCCGCTGCCGCCGACGCGGTGCCCCCCACCACGCCGTAGGCGGCGGTCTTGGCGAGATGCACCGGTCTCGCGCATCCGCTCCAGCAGATCGGCCACGGGACGGGGCGGCGCTCCTGTCCGGGGTCTCCCCTTCGCCATGGAATCGCCCGGGCCGGCGGTTCCAACCTCACGCGATCCACGCTACGCTTCCCCGCACCCGCCGCCAGGGGAGACGGCCATGAAGATCGTGGCGTTCGCGCAGAACCAGTACCGCAAGTTTCCCGACGACTTCGAGGACCGCCACGAGGGCACGGTGACGACGCCCTATGCGCTCGCCGAGCCGGGCGAGGTGCGGGCCGCGTTCCGCGACTATCTCGACTACATCATGCAGGCCGCCCGGCTCGGCTTCGACGGCGTCGCCTTCACCGAGCACGCCCAGACCACCTACGACATGACAGCCAACCCGAGCCTGATCGGCTCCGCCATCCGCTACCCCCCCCCGACCCGAGGCGCCCGCCCGGCCGGCCTTCGCCGGCGTCCCCTCCCCCGAGCACGCCCAGCCCCCCTACGACATGACAGCCACCCCGAGCCTGATCGGCTCGGCCATCGGCTACGCCACCGAGACCGAGGGGCTCGACGTGGCGGTCTATCCGGTCGGGCGCTCGCTCGGCAAGGCGCGCGAGCCGGTCCGCGTCGCCGAGGAATACGCGATGATCGACTGCATCTCGGGCGGAAGGCTGATGGCCGGCTTCCCGGTCGGGCTGATGTTCGACGCGGCGATCAACAACGGCGTGCCGCCGATCGAGGTGCGCCGGCGCTACGAGGAGAACATGCGCCTCGTGCTGCGTGCCTGGAGCGATCCCGAGCCCTTCGCCTGGAACGGCCGCTTCACCCAGCTCCCCTCGGTCAATATCTGGCCGCGCCCGTTGCAGAAGGCGCTGCCGGTGTGGATCACCGGGGTCGGCAACCCGGCGACGATGCGGCTCGCGCTCGAAAACAATTTCGGCTTCAACTATTTTGGCTGGTTCGGCAGCGAGCTCACCGCAAGCCGCGTCTTCGCGCGCTTCCGCGAGGTCGCCGATGCCGCCGGCATCCCGGCCAACCCCAACCGGCTCGCCTTCATGGCCTCGGTCTGCGTCGGCGAGACCGACGAAGAGGCCGAGCGGGTCTACGGCCCCCATCTCGAATACTTCTTCAACAAGGGGCCGGGCGCGACCAGCCTCGGCAAGCTCGCCATACCGGGCGGCATCTCGCTGCCCGGCATCCGCTTCCTGCTGGAGGACCAGGCGGGCGATTTCGGCTTCGCGCACGAGATGCGCCACGCCGGTATCGGGCGCATCCTGGAGGTCGGCGCGGCCGTCGTGGGATCGCCCGCGACGGTGGCCGAGCGCCTCGCCGGCATCGCCCGCGGCTACGGCGTCGGCAATTTGGTGGTGATGCTGAAGATGGGCTCGATGCCGCGCGACCTGGTCGCCGACAATGTCGAACGCTTCGCCGCGAGCGTGCTGCCGCGGCTGCGCGCCGAGACAATGGGGGACGATGCGCCGCATCGCTGGTGGCCCGAGCGCCTCGGCGGCAGCCCGGAGCCCGCCGGCGCCGCGCTGCGCGGAGCCGCGTGATGGCGGGCGCGGCGATCGAGGAACGCGCCGTCGAAGTGTGGGGCGGGCGGCTCACGATGCGCGTCCGGATCGCCGGGTCGGGCCCGCCGCTGGTCTATCTGCACCCGGCGGCGGGGCTCCATTTCGATCCGTTCCTCGAGGCGCTCGGCGCGGACTGGACGGTGATCGCGCCCGAGCATCCCGGCACCAGCGCGGGCGATCCGGAAGCGATCCACGCCGTCGACGACCTGTGGGATTTGGTGCTGGTCTACCAGGAGGCGATCGCGGCGCTCGGGCTCGAGCGCCCGGCGGTGGCGGTCGGCCAGTCCTTCGGCGGGATGATGGCGGCCGAGCTCGCCGCGCACGACCCCGCTTTGTTCGAGCGCCTGGTGCTGCTCGCCCCGATCGGCCTGTGGCGCGAGGACCGGCCGATCGCCAACTGGATCATGACCCCGCCCGAGGAGCTTCCGGCGCTCCTGTTCAAGGACCCCGGCTGCGCCGCCGCGCAAGCGATGTTCACCCCGCCCGAGGACCCGGGCGAGGCGGTGGCGGCGACCGCCGGGCTGGTCTGGGCGCTCGGCTGCACCGGCAAGTTCGTCTGGCCGATCCCGGAGAAGGGGCTCAGCCGGCGCCTGCACCGGGTGCGCGCGCCGACGCTGATCGTCTGGGGCGCCGACGACGCGCTGATCCCGTCGGCCTACGCCGCCGAGTTCGGCACCCGCATCGCCGGCAGCCGGGTCGAGATCCTCCCCGATTGCGGCCACATCCCCCAGCTCGAACGGGCCGCCGAGACGCTGGCCCTGGTGCGGGGCTTTCTGGCGGGGTGAAGGCGCGGGCCGCCCGCCAACTCGTCATTTCGACCGGAGCGCGAAGCGCGGAGTGGAGAAACCTCCCAGCCCCATGGGGACGAGGTTTCTCCACTACGCCGTGCTGACGCACGGCTCCGGTCGAAATGACGAAGGGTGGCGCGCCCACGGGGACGAGGTTTCTCCACTCCGCCGTGGTTCGCACGGCTCCGGTCGAAATGACGGTGGAGAAACCTCCCTGCCCCATGGGCACCCCAATCGTCATTTCGACCGGAGCGCGGAGCGCGCAGTGGAGAAACCTCCCTGCCCCATGGGGACGAGGTTTCTCCACTCCGCCGTGCTTCGCACGGCTCCGGTCGAAATGACGAAGGGGGGGGCGCCGTGCTGACGCACGGCTCCGCCCCGGATCAAGTCCGGGGTCCGTCGAAATGACGAAGGGGGGCCGCCGTGCTCCGCACGGCTCCGCCCCGGATCAAGTCCGGGGTCCGTCGAAATGACGAGGGGGCGTCCGCGTGGCGCTGGCGGACGACGCGCTGGCCTTTCCGGTCTAGCGACGGGGGCTGTCGCGCAGGGCGCGCCACACGCGCTCCGGGGTGAACGGCATGTCGAGATGCTCGATCCCGTGGGCGCGCAGCGCGTCCAGCACCGCGGACGCCACCGCCGGCGGCCCGCCGACCGCGCCGCTCTCGCCGGCGCCCTTGACCCCGAGCCGGTTGGTCGCGGTCGGCTCCCCTTCGTCCATCACGGTCTCGAATGCCGGCAGGTCGTCCGCGCGCGGCAAGGCGTAGTCCATCAGGGAGCCGGTCAGCAGCTGGCCGCTCCGCGCCTGGTAGCGGATCTCCTCCAGCACCGCCTGGCCGATGCCCTGGGCGAGCCCCCCATGGGTCTGGCCGTGCACGATCGGCGGGTTGACGATGCGGCCCGAATCGTCGACGCCGTGGAAGCGGTCGATGCGGACCGCGCCCGTCTCGGGGTCGATCTCGACCTCGCAGACATAGCACCCGTTGGGGAAGCAGAACGGCGCCTCGGCCTCCCCCGCCGCGCGGATTTCGCCACCGGGCGCGGCGGCCGCCAGCGCGCCCATCGCGATGGAGAGATCGGTGCCGGCGACGCTCAGCCTCGCATCGGCGAAGGCGACGTCCCCGGGCGAGGCCTCGAAGCGCCCGGCGGCCAGAATCCCGAGGCGCTCGACCAGGGTCTCGCAGGCCGCCCGCCCGGGCGGGCGCCCGGAGGCGCCGGCGGCCAGAACCCCGGGGCCCCCCGCCGGGGGCCCCGCGGCCCGCCAATCCCGCCGCCCCGCCGGTATAGAGCGAGCGCGAGCCGTAGCTCCCCGGCCCCTCGGGGGTCGCGGCGGTGTCGCCCTGCACGATGTCGACCGCCTCGGGGGGCAGGCCGAAGATCCCGCCTGCGATCCGCGCATAGGTGGTCTTGAGGCCCTGGCCCATGTCCTGGGTGGCGGAATGGAGCCGCACCCTTCCGTCCGGCGTCGCCACCGCCTCGACGGTCTCCCTGGGCGACAGCCCGCTGGTCGAATCGATGTGGTAGGCGAGCCCCCGTCCGCGCAGCCTTTGCCGGTTCCGCGAGCCCTCGCGTCGCCGGGCGAAACCGTCCCAGTCGGCGAGCGCCAGCGCGCGGTCGAGCAGGCGGGGAAAGTCGCCGCTGTCATAGGCGAGCCCGGAGACCACGCGGTAGGGCAGCTCGTCCTTGCGCACCAGATTGCGCCGGCGCAGCGCGGCCGGGTCGACGCCGAGCCGCCAGGCGGCCATGTCGAGCACCCGTTCGAGCCGGAAAATCGCCTCCGGCCGCCCCGCACCGCGATAGGGCCCGGTCGGCGCGGTGTTGGTCAGCACGGTCCTCACCGCGATGTCGGCCACCGGCACGCGGTACGCGCCGGTGGCGATCCGGTTGCCCGTCGTGGTCGCGATCGGAATGCCGAACGGCGTGGCATAGGCGCCGAGATTGGCGTGATCGGCGACCCGCAGGGCGACGATTTCGAGCCCGTCGTCGAAGCCGATCTCGATCTCGGCGGCGTGGTCGCGCGCGTGATACTCGGCCAGGAAGGTCTCGGCGCGCTCGGCGCGCCAGCGGACCGGGCGGGCGAAACGCCTGGCCGCGTGGAGCACCAGCGCGTCTTCGGCGCAGGGCGTCACCCGGCCGCCGAACGCGCCGCCGATGTCGCCGACCCTGACCCGGATGCGCTCCCGTGGAACGCCGAACACGGATGCCAGCGTCGCCCGCCCGTGATGCGGCGCCTGGTTGGCGCAATGGAGCGTCCAGGTTTCGCTCGCCGCGTCGTAAAGCCCGGTCGCCGCGCGCGGCTCCATCGGGTGGGGAACCAGCCGGTTGTTGCGGAGCTTCAGGGCGACGCGATGGCGCGCCCCGGCAGGCCGCCGGATCGCCCATGCGGAGCTCGCCCACGACATTGCCGCCGCCCTCCTGCACCGGCGGCGCGCCGGGCCGGGCGGCCTCCAGCAGATCGGTCACGCAGTCCCCGGGCGCATACGCGACGACGATCCGTTCGGCGGCCTCGCGCGCCGCCGCCGGGCTTTCGGCCACCGCGAAGGCCACCGGCTCGCCGACATAGCGCACCGCATCGCGGGCCAGCAGCGGCATGGCCAGCGTGTCGACCGGCCCGCCGCCCGGCGCCTCGACGGTGCTCATGAACGGCAGGTCGCCGACGCCGTCGCGCGCCAGCTCCTCCGCCGTAACCACCCCGACGATGCCCTCGACGCGGAGCGCCGCCGCGACGTCCAGCCGGCGCAGGATCGCCGCGGGGTGGGGCGAGCGGAGGACGACGCCGTGGAGCGCGCCGGGGAAGCCGAGATCGTCGACGAACCGGCCCTGCCCCCGCAGCAGCCTGGCGTCCTCGAGGCGGCCGGCGCTCATGCGGGCGAAGCGCTCCTCACCCCGCCGGACGATAGCCGGCAAGCGCCTGTGCGAGGATGTCGCGCGCGGGCTGCGACCCGTCCAGCGGGCGCAGCTTGCGGCTCTCGATCCGCCACCCGTCGGGCGTCCTCGCCAGCGTCCACCGGTTGGCGGCGACGCGGTGGATGCGAAAGCCGGGCGAAAGCCCGTGATTGGGCAGCTCCCGGACGTCGTCGCGCGGGTCCGGGTGGAGCAGCAGCAGATACGACGTGACCGACGCCGTGTCGCCGTCGATCGCGATATGCGGCAACCCGGCGAAATGCGCGAGACCGCCCTGGATCGCGCGCTGGTGCCCGGGGGTCTGGGTCATCGCGGCGATCGCCTCGTTGCCGACCGCGCTGTCGAGACCCTCGCCGCGGTCGAAGCTGCCGTCCTCGGTGTAGACGATTCGAGTGTAGTAGTCGGCCCCGGTATCGGCGCTCGGCGGGTGCGAGGCGATCAGATTGTAGATCTCGAGCCGGTCCTCGATATCCCGCAGCCGCGCCTCCAGCGATCCGTCCTTGCCGTTCCCGTCCATGCCGTTCCCTCCATGCGGTGGCCGAAGGGCGACTATCGCGCATCCGGGCCGCCGCCGGGAGCCGAAATCGCGCCCTTGCCGGTCGCCGCGCGATCGCCCTAGGCTGAGAACGTCCGAACGACGGAGGGGACGGGCGCGGCATGGCGGACAAGCGCATCGCGATCGTGGGGACCGGCGCGACCTCGGCCGGGTTCGGCGCCGACATGGTGCGGGCCGGGCTGGACGTGAGCTTCATCGAGCAGTGGCCGGCCCATGTCGAGGCGATGCGCGCCGACGGGCTCCGCGTCGAGATGCCCGGCGAGACGGTGACCGTGCCGGTCGCCGCGTTCCATTTGTGCGACGTGGCGACGCTGCGCGCGCCCTTCGACATCGTCTTCCTGGGCGTCAAGGGCTACGACACCCGCTGGGCGTGCCAGCTGATCGAGCCGCTGGTCGCCCCGGACGGGCTGGTCGCCGGTCTCCAGAACGGCATGACGATGGACGAAGTGGCCTCGGTGGTGGGGTCGGAGCGCACGCTGGGCGCGGTGATCGAGGTCGCGGCCAACATGTTCGAGCCCGGCAGGGTGGTGCGGCAGACGCCGCCGGACGGCACCTGGTTCGCGGTCGGCGCCTATGACGAGGCGACGCGCGGCCGCGAGGCGGAGATCGCCGAGGTGCTGCGCCATGCCGGCGCGGTCGAGATCCGCGACGACGTCCGCTCGGCGAAGTGGATGAAGCTGGTCGCCAACGCGGCCGAGTTCCTGCCCTCGTCGATCCTCGGCCTGCCGCTCGCCGATTCGGTCGAGCTGCCCGGCATCCTGGAGGTGATGCGGGCGGCCGGCCGCGAAGCCATGCGCACCGGGATCGGGCTCGGCCACGATCTGGTGCCGATCTTCGGCGACAAGCGGGTCGAGGTGAACGACCCCGACCACCATGCGACGGTGCTGTTCGACGCGGTGCTGAAGGGATGGACGCTGTCGGATACCAGGGTCGCCAGCCTGCAGGACTGGATCAAGGGAAGGCGGGCCGAGATCGACGAGATCAACGGCCTCGTCGTGGACGGGCAGGCCGGGCTCGGCGGCGAGGCCCCGGTCAACCGGCGGCTCGTCGAGATCGCCCGGCGCATCGAGCGCGGCGAGCTCGCCCCCGGCCCCGCCAACGCCGATCTGCTGCGCGCGCTGCTGGATTAGCCCGCGCCCTACCCGAGATGGGTGCCGGCGCTGATCGGGACGATCTCGCCGGTCACCAGCCTGGCGCCGGTCACCAGCCAGACGATGGCGTCGGCCACGTCGTCGGCGACGATCTTGGTCTTGAGCGGCGCCGAGGCGACGAAGCCCGAGAGCACCGTCTCGTAGCGCTCGTCGCCGAGCCCGTCCCGGTTCCACCGCGTGTCGGTGAGCGTCGGCGCGACGCAGTTGACCCGGATCTCCGGCGCCAGCACCCGGGCGAGGCAGAGGGTGAGCGTGTTGACCGCGCCTTTCGACGCGGTATAGGCGATCGAGCTGCCGGCGCCGATGGCGGCGGCGAAGGAGGAGACGTTGACGATGGCGCCGCCGCCCGCCCGCTTCATCGCAGGGACCGCCGCGCGCGCCATCTGGAACGCGCCGGTGACGTTGACCGCGTAGGACGAGGCGAAGTCGTCCGCGGTCAGCCCTTCGAGGTCGAACGGGTCGTGGAAGCGGGTGGTGCCGGCGTTGTTGACCAGCCCGTCGAGCCGCCCCCAGCGCGCCTCGACCGCCTCCGCCATGGCGCGGCATCGGGAATCGTCGGCCACGTCGCCCCGGAGCGCGAAGGCCTCGCCGCCGGCGTCTTCGCAGGCGGCGACGGTCTCCGCCGCGCCCGCCTGGTTCTCCCGGTAGTTGACCGCGACCCGGCAGCCCTTGCGCGCGAGCTGCCGCGCCGCCGCCTGGCCGATGCCGGACGAACCCCCGGTCACCAGCACGACCGCGCCCTGGTCCATGATCCCCTCCCCCGGGCCGGCGCTCAGCCGCCGAACGCGCGCGACCCGTCGGGCGTCGGCACGCTGTAGACGTTGAGCGTCATGGCCAGCAGCGTGTAGTAGCCCGCGACCGCGATCAAGTCGGTGAGCGCCTCCTGGCCCAGAACCGCCCGGGCGCGGCGATATGTCGCATCGTCCACGGAGCGGGTCTGGTGCAGCGTCGTCGTGAAGCGCCAGACCGCCGCCTCCGCCTCGTCGGCGAAGGCGGGCTCCTCGCCCTGCCGAATCGCCTCGATGACCGCCTCGGACACGCCTTCTTCCCAGGCGATCGGCGCATGGGCGTACCACTCGAACTCGGCCTGCCAGAAGCGCGAGGTGACCAGAACCGCGATTTCCCGCAGGTTTCCCGGCAGGGTGGAGCCGAAGCGCAGGAAGGCGCCGAGCTTCTGGACCTGCTCGGCGAGCCCGGCGCTGTGCAGCAGCACCGGGAAGGGGCCGAACACGGCGCCGCGCGGCCCCGAGGCGATCGAGTCGTGCACCGCCTTCTGGGCCTCGCTCATGGTCTCCGGGTCGACCGGTTCGTATCGCGTCATCGCTCGCTCCTTGCGCCGTGGGGAGCCGCAGCATAGGCGGGCGGCAGGCCGGCTCAAGGGTCGCCGGCGCTTGACCGGCGGGCGCCCGAGTGCCCATATCCGGCACCGGCGCCCGGTCGCGCCGTGACCGCCAAGGTTCCCTTGTCCGCACCGCCCCATCACGAGACCAGCGCGGCGGGACGCTTCTTCGCCCGATGGGGCAGGATCGCCCACCGCTTCGCCTGGCCGATCGCCATCCTCGGCATCCTCAGCGCCGTCGCCGCGGGGGTCTATGCCGCGCGCACGCTCGGGATCAATTCCGACACCGCGTCGATGCTCTCGCCGGAGCTCGAATTCCGCCGCCTCGATGCCGAGCTGCGCGCGGCGTTCCCGCGCCAGGCGCGCGACCTGGTGGCGGTGATCGACGCCGACACGCCGGAACAGGCCGAACGCGCGGCGCTCTGGCTGGGCGGGCGCATCGCCGGACGGCCCGAGCTGTTCCGCTCGGTGTTCCACCCGGGCGGCGATCCCTTCTTCCGCCGCAACGGGCTGTTGCTGCTGCCGCTGGACGAGCTGGAGGAGACCGCCGACCGCATCGTCGCCGCCCAGCCTTTCCTCGGCACGGTGTGGCAGGACCGCAGCATCCGCGGCCTCGCCGACATGCTCTCGCTGGCGGCGGACAAGCGCATCGAGGACGGCGAAGACGGCGGGCTCGCCGACCTCGCCGACGCGCTCGCGCGGATCGCCGCCGTGGTCGAGGCCGAGGCGCGGCGGGAGCCGGGCGCGCTGTCCTGGATGGGGCTGATGTTCGGCGAGGAGGACGGAAGGCGGTCGGGCACCCGCCAGCTGATCCTGGTCGAGATCGCGCTCGCCTTCGACGAGATCCGCCCGGCGCGCCAGGCGATCGCCGCGATCCGCGCCATCGCCGCGGCGATGCCGGCCGACATCGCCGAGGGCGTCACGCTGCGCCTGACCGGCAGTCCGGCGCTCAAGCACGAGGAGCTGCGGACGGTGCGGAGCGGCATGGAGATCGCCGGCGCGCTGTCGCTCTCGCTGGTGATCCTGCTGCTGTTCCTCTGCTTCCGTTCGTTCCGCATGCCGCTCGCGGTGCTCGCCACCCTCCTCGTCGGGCTGGTCTGGACCGCGGCCTTCGCGGCGGCGACGGTCCGCGTGCTCAACCTGATCTCGGTCGCCTTCGCGGTGCTGTTCATCGGGCTCTGCGTCGATTTCGGCATCCATTACGGGCTGCGCTACTGCGAGGCGGCCAGGGACGGGCTGGAGCGCGCGACCTCGAGCGCGCTCGCCGCGGCCAGCGTCGGGCCGGGGCTGGCGCTCGCCGCGCTTGCCGCCGGGTTCGGCTTCCTGTCCTTCCTGCCGACCGACTATCTCGGCCTCGCCGAGCTCGGCTTCATCGCCGGCGCAGGGATGGCGATCGGCTTCTTCGCGACGCTCACCCTGCTGCCCGCCTTCATGGCGGTGCTCCGGGTGCGGGCGGGCAGCACCGGCGGCGGCGGGCGTTTCGCGGCCGGGCTGGCCGGGCTGCTGGAAGGCCGCGCGCGGGGCGTGGTGGCGGCGGCCGGGATCCTGTTCGTCGCCACCGCAGCGCTCTCGCCCTGGGTGCGCTTCGATTTCGACCCGCTGCGCCTCAAGGATCCCGAGAGCGAGTCGGTGCAGACCGTGATGGAGCTGGTCGAGGACGGCGACGGCGATGCCTACGCGCTGGTCCACCTCGCCCGTTCCCTCGACGCCGCCGACGCGGAGGCCGCGCGCATCGGCAAGCTCGCCGAGGTCGACAGCGCACGCACGCTCTCGCGCTTCGTGCCCGACGACCAGGAGGACAAGCTCGAGATCGTCGAGGAGGTGGCCGATCTGGTCGCGCCCGCCTTCGTCGACGACCGCGCGCCGCCGCCGACCCGGGCCGAGACCCTGGCCGCGCTCGGCGGCCTCAAGCGGAAGCTCGACGCGCTCGCCGCG
>MPNO01000092.1 GCA_002239065.1 Defluviicoccus sp. bin129
ACCTCGCGCTGTTCCAGATGGGCCGCGCCGTGTTCGCGCCGGGCTACCACGACCACGCCCTCGACATCGCGGTCAAGGAGACCCCGGACCGGCCCAACACCCGGATGAACGACGCGGACTTCGCCAACTGGTCCCCGGGCGAGGCGATGTTGGAGGACCGCTCGCATCTGTCGTTCGACTGGCTGGAGATCGAGGACGACGGCGAGTCCTTCACGGCACTCAGGGCCTTGCCGCAGGCCGACAAGGAGGCGCTGTTCGCGGCCTGCGTCGCGCGCACGGTGAAGGGCCAGCTCGCCTTCGAGCCCCAGGCGCGGCCCGAGCTCGAAGCCACCGTCGCCCGGCTCGACATCGACTTCGCGAAGCATGTGCGCCCGACCGCCGACATGCTGTGGTCGCGGATCGCCAAGGCGCGCGTCCTCGACATCGCCCGCACGGTGTTCGGCCTGAACTGGGCCTCGGCGCGGTCCAAGTACAAGAAGCCCGCGCTCGCCGAAGCGATGGAGGCCGCCTTCGCCGCCGGCGATCCGCCGGTCGGCGTCAGCGCCGCGATGCACGCCGCCGCGCTCGCCTGGACGCCGCCGGGGTTCGCGGCGTTCGATACCGGCCGGACGGTCGGCGACACCGGGGAGGCGGAGACCGCCGCGACCGGGACCGCGCCGGCCGGCGAGCCAGAGTCCGCGGAACCCGCCGCCGATGCCGGAACCGAATCGGCGGAGGCGGCACCGCCCGCTTCCAACGGCAACGGCCACGCGCCGGCGCCCGACGCCGGATCGTCGGACAGCGATGCAGCGCACGCCGATCGCGGCGACACCGGGAAGGCCGATCCCGACCCGGCCGTCGCGGGCGCGCCGGACGGCATCGCGGGGACGGGTCCGGTCAACGGGCACGACGCCCACCCGGACCCGATGGAGATCCCCGAGTTCCTCCGCCGCGTCCAATAGCCGTCCTGCCCCGAGGAAGCGCCCCGCTGGCACGTCGACGCCCCCAGCTCGGAGGCCAGGGCAGGCCGGCGGGGCCTTTCCGTTTCCGCATCCGACATGGAGGTTCGCCCATGAACCGCACGATCCGCGCCCGCATTCACGAGAGCGCCGTGAAGCGGGTGACCAGAATCTACGCCGCCACCGCGGCGGAGATATTCGCAGAAATTCTGCAAAACTCACGCCGTGCCGGCGCCACCCGCGTCCGCATTGCGATCACCGCCCCCGCCGCCCGGCCGGACGAAACCGTCACGCGAACCGGCGAGACCCCGCTCCTCGTCACCGTCGCCGATGACGGCGTCGGCATTGCCGATCCCGCCGTTCTGCTCAGCTTCGGCGAGAACGGCTGGGACGGGGAGCTCGTCCGGCGCGAGGACGCCGCCGGCTTCGGCTTCGCCAGCCTGGCGCGCCGCAACTGCGCCGTCAGCTCGCGGCCCCGTTCTCCGGACGCGGAGATGGCGCCCGGATGGCGCGTCGAGCTGGAACCGGCGCATTTTCTCGGGGAGACCGAGGCCGAGGTGCATGCCGACGACGAGACCCCCTATCCCTGCGGGACGGCGATTTCGTTCGAGGCGACCGAATCCATCGCGGCCATCCGCAACGCGGCGGAGAATGCAGCTCGCCACTATCCGCTGCCGGTGGTGTTCGAGGATCGCACCGAAGACGACACCGCCAAGCCCGAAGAGCTGCCGCGCCGCGCTTTCCTCGACGGCGCGGTCCACGCCGAGCCATGGCGGGGGCTCGTGTTCGGCGTCTTCCGCAACCGCCGTAGCGGCTACAGGGACCCCGACCTCAGTTTCTTCGGCCTGACCCTGACGGTCGGCCTGCCCACGGTCGAGACCGTCCATGGGGCGACCTGGACCGTATTGGCGGACGTATGCGACTGCCCGGACCTCGAACTGGTCCTGCCGGCCCGCAAGGACGCGGTCGAGAACCCCTTCCTGAAGGAGATGCGCGAGGCCGCCCGGCTGGCGATCTACCGTGGGATGGCCGCCGATCCCGCTCCGCGCCCGGCCTTCGAGGACTGGACGCGGGCGCGCGAGGCCGGCATCGACATCGCGCCGCCGCCGGCCGTGTTGCGGCCCTGGCGGCCCTCCATCGCCAATGTAGACGACTGGCGCGACCCGCCGAAGCTTGCCCCCGTGGGCCAGGACGCTCTGGTCATGGACTGCGACCCGGAGCCGCCCGAGGCCCAGACGCTCTGGCGCGCCGCCGCCCGGGAGGATATCGCGAACCGCCTGTTCGAGCCCGACCGTCGGCTGGAGGGCTATGGCTGGTACGACACGCTCGACCGGGCGACCGGCATCGCCGTCGAGGTCACGCTGGACGGCAAGCGCCAAGCGCTCGACGACGCCCCGCTGCCGGAGCGGGCAGGGCCTACCGCCGCAGCGCTCCCGCCCAGGCCGGAAGCGCTCAGCATCGAACTCGCCGTACGGGCGGCGGACGGCCCGGCGGACACCCTCCGTCTGCCGGCCGATCTCGCCTTCGCGGGGGAAGCGTGGTCCTGGCTCGACGACGCCGTGCCGCTGGTGACCGCGGACAGTGCACTCCAGCCCCACGAGCTCACCGCGCTCCTCCGCAGCGGCTTCTTCTCGCCGTCCGACGACTCCGGAGCGGACAGCTACGAGACCCAGCGCGACCGCTTCGACGAGGACGCGCTGCACCTGGCGACGCGGCTGCTGCTGTCCGACGACGACGCCTGCCGGCAGTCCATCGCAGAGGCCGTCCGGCGCGATCTGATGTGGTTCTGCCCCCAGGGCCGCACGGTTGAGATCAGCGTGTGCCGGCCCGACGTGACGGTGACGCTGGCCACCCTTGGGGAGGCCGCGCCATGAGGCGGCCCTGGACCGTGCAGGTCGGCTACAACGCGCACCATTGCAACACCGTCACGGTCGAGGCCGCGACGATCGAGGAGGCGCTGGAGAAAGCCGTCGCGACCGCCAACGAGGACGCTGCCGGCTGGCGCTCGACGGACCATTGTTCCGACTCGTTTTGCGATGCCATAAGCGAAGGCGCGGGCGTCGACCCGTGGGGCGAAGGCTCGCTGCCCGTGCCGGACCGCTTCTCCGAGCGTGGCGAGCCGCCCATCGTGACCCTCGTCGGCCCGATTCCGCCGGGCGCCGTGCAGGTCTCCGGCGGTCGGGTGACGGTCCGCTTCGAGACGAGCGCCGGCACGATCGCGGCGGAAATGCGCGACCCGCCGCATCCGCCCCGAAACAAGCCCCTGGTGACGGTTTCCGTCGGACCCGACGGCAAGCCCCGTGTCGAAGTGACCGGCGGCAGCGCCCGGGTCCGCATCCTCGACGGCTGATCCGGCTGCCTGCCGTTCGCCGCCGCCGCTCATTTCACACAGATGGCGCCCTCCGCTCCGCCCGGAGCGGGGGTCGGCATGCGTCCGGACGAGGCGGGGCCGGGGCGCGGGAGCGTCCCGGTTCCGCAGGTCCGGCGTTCAGCAACAGGAGGTCCAGCTCATGAAGCATGCCGCAGTCCCCGACTACCCCGCCGTCGCGGCGGCACCGCCTCCGCCCGGCGACGAGGCGCAGAAACGCGCCATCGCCGACGCCGTCTGGACCGACCTGCTCTGGCTGATGCCGACCGGCCGCACCGTCACGGTCACCGTCCGCGACGGCGGGGTCGCGGTGGAGCTCGGCCCGCCCGGCGCGGCGCCGCAGGTCCCGGCCCACTGACCCGGATGCATTCGGCGCCCGCCGATCCCGTGTCCATTTTGCCAGCGCATCGCCTCCCGATTGCCGGGAGCGGAGCATTTCAATTCCACTTCATGGAGGACGTCGCCATGCCCGAATCCGTACCGGGCTTCGACGAGATGCCGCTTTACGACATGCCCGCGGCGCCGGCCCCGGATCGTGGTCCGGGGCCGGCGTCGATCCGGCAGACCGCGGACCGCCGCCGGCTCCAGCGCCGCTTCCTGCGCGCCGGGCGCGAGGCAGTCGACGACCGCGATCTGCTGGAGCTGCTGCTCTCCGGGCGCCCGTCGGTAGACGATGCCGGCGCGCTTGCCGGGTGTCTGCTCGACATGTTCGGCACGGCGCCGCGCGCGCTCGCCGCCCGGCCGGACCGGCTGCGCAGCGTGCCCGGCCTGTCGGAGGACGCCATCGCCGTCCTCAAGGCGGCCGAGGCGCTCGGCATCCGCATGGCGCGGGCCGAAGTCCCTCGGATCGTGCGCCCGTCCTTCGGCAGCTACGACAAGGTTATCGAGTATTGCCGCACGCTCGCCGGACACCGCGAGGTCGAGGAATTCCACGTTTTGTATCTCAACCGGAAGAATGTGCTCATCGCCGACGAGTGCCACCAGAAAGGTTCCGTCTGCCACACGCCGGTCTATCCCCGGGAGGTCTGCATCCGCTGCCTGGAACTCCAGGCCAGCGCGATCGTCGCCATGCATCCGCACCCGTCGGGCAGCCCCGATCCGTCCCGCGCCGACATCGACATGACGAACCGCCTCCGCGACGCGCTGAAGACGATCGAGGTGACGCTGCTCGACCATGTGATCGTGACGCCGACCGCCTCCTTCAGCTTCCAGGCGCGCGGTCTGCTCTGACAGCCGGTTCGGTCGGCCGCACTTCTCCCGGCAAGAAACTCCCGGGGCGAAGCGACCGCCCCCGCCCCTTCCACCAAGAGGAATCCGACCATGCCCGATCCCGGCAACGCCACCGCATTCGGTCCCGTGATTTTCGCCTACACCCGCGCCCAGGCGATCGAGGACGGCATCCTTGTCGATGTCTCCGACACCGCGCGGGAAGCGGGATTCAAGATTCCCGTCGCGGTCACGCGCGCCGTATGGGAACGCCTGGTCGCCCTGCCCGACGGCTACCAGGGGTTCCAGGACGAGCGCGGGCGCCTGTGGGACGTGCTCTGGATGGCGCGCCACTACGCGCTCCGCGCCTCCGACAGTGACCGCGTGAGAATGTGCGTGCTGGTGCGCGACATCCGCAAGGACCTCCGCGACAGCCACCGGGCGCCCCGCAAGCACTTCCCCATCGTGGCGATCGGCGCCGGCGATGCCGGCGAGCCGGTGGTGACCGTGATGTTCCCTGAGGACGACTGAGCGCGCCTCCGCGCCTCTCCGTCCGCCGCACCCATTCAAGGGAGCAACGCCCATGCGGATTCTCAGCCCCGAACAGAAGCTCGAGATCGCCCGCCGCGTCCACGAGACCTTCGACCGCCCGAAGCGCTGGCACCAGGGGGGATGGGGGCGCGACGACGACGGCGACGTCATCGACTTCGACGGCGGCTTCCACGTCGTCGACAACGACGAGGTCCGCCACCCGCCCGCCTTCCGCCTTGCCACGCCCGAGAGCCCCCGCTGCTTCTGCCTCGGAGCCGCCATCCGGATACACACCGGTTCGATCCTCTGGCGCGACCCGTCCCATACCGGGGAGGCCACCGAGACCATGTGCGCGGTCTACACCAGGCTCGCCGGCATCGACACCAGCGATCAGAAACAGGACGCGCCTGTTTCCGAGCCGCATCTGAACGGCCTCATCGAATGGAACGACTCGGACGAGCGTTCCTGGCAGGACATCCGCGAACTCACCGCCGCGGTGCTGCGCCACCTCGACGCGCAGCGCTGGTGATCGCGGCTCCGGGGGCCGCACCCCCTCCGCTTCGTCCTTGTGTGCCGCTCCCCCGTGCGCCGCCCCGCCCGGAGTCCGGCCAGCCGGCGCGGGGCCGGCCGGGGCCGCGGCCGGCGGGGCGGGGGGGGGCCCGCCGGCGCGGCGCGGGAGTTCCGCCGTGCCGGACGCCCATGCCCTTCCAGCCCGGAGACCGCCATGCTCCACCGCATCACCGGCCGCGCCACGAAGTGCGGCCCCTCCGCGATTTCCGCGATCGCCGGCGTGCCCACCCACAAAGCCGCCGCCGTCATCCGCCGCCTGTTCGACCGGCCCTCGGTCAACGGCGTCCATACGGACGAGCTCGCCGCCGCCCTCGGAGAGTTCGGCTTCGTTCCCGACTACGCGATCCGCCATCCGAAGTACCGCGAGCGCCGCCATGCGCGCCGGGAAGAGGTCTGGGACCGCATATTCGCGGACGTCCCGTTCGACATCCGCGCCGTCACGCTCGGGACGTTCCTCGACCCCGCGCCCGCCGGCACCTGGGCGATTTCGGCAGGCGGTCATTTCGTGGCCTATGCCGACGGCTTCGTCGCGGATTCCGGTGCCTGGTTTTCGCGCAAACCCGCTTTCTGGTTCCGCGCCATTCCCGACCATGACCGCGTCGCCCTGCGGCGCGTCCGCGAAGCCGTCCGGTTCGTGCCTGTCTCCTCGGCCGCCGCCCATAGCGGCCCGACCCAACAGGAGTGCTGACCATGCCGCAGGTCATCGAGATCACGGTCTACAAGATCGACGAGCTTTCCGACGCGGCGAAGGAAGCGGCGCGCACCTGGTATCGCGAGTCCTGCCTCGATTACGAGTGGTACGACTTCGTCTACGAGGATTTCCAGACGATCTGCGGGATCCTCGGCGTGACGCTCCGCACCAGCCCTGTGCGCCTTTACGGCGGCGGAACCCGCGAGAAACCCAATCTGTACTGGACCGGATTTTGGAGCCAGGGCGACGGTGCGTGTTTCGAAGGCTCGTATGCACACGCCAAGGGAGCGACCAGCGCGATCCGCGCCCACGCCCCGCAGGATGACGAGCTGCACCGCATCGCGGACGCCCTGCAGGCGGTTCAACGGCGGAATATCTGGCAACTCCACGGGTCCATTCGCCATCGCGGGCGCTACTGCCACGAATACACGATGGCGATCGACGTCGAGCGCGACAGCCGGACCTGGCAGCCGCCGACCGACGATGCCGAGGACGCCGTGACCGAGGCCATGCGCGATCTCGCGCGCTGGCTCTACCGCCAGCTCCGGCAGGAGTACGAGCACCTGACCTCGGACAAAGCGATCGACGAGACCCTCGCCGCCAATCAGTGGTCGTTTACGGCCTCGGGCGAATACTTCGTCTGACCCGCCCCACCTGAGCCGGTTCTGAACGGCGCGGGCTCCCCGGGCGCCCCCACACCTTCCTGAACGCATCCACCGGCCGCGCTCGCGCCGGGTTTCGCGGGCGCGCGTTGCGCCGGCAGGAGTCCGGTCAGCCGGCCGGGGGCAGTCCGGCGGAGCCGGCGCGGGAGGACTCGTGCCATCCGCCCGCCGCCGCCCTTCCAGCACGGAGATCGCCATGCTCGACGCCCCCCAGGCGCCGGAGGCCCTCGCGCGTCCGCCCCTTCCCCCCGCCGCCATCGATCCGACCGAATCCACGGTCCGTCCGGCCCAGGGCGACGCCCTGTTCGCCGCGGCCCGAACCCTGCTGCCCGTGCTGGAATCCGGCAAACCGCTCGACGCCGCGACCCTCCGGAACGCCATGACGGAAGCCTTCGGCGCCTCGGATGCCGGGGGCGGTTGGGTCTGGAAGGACGCCTACGAAGCCGTCGAAGCGGCCGTCGTGATCTTCATGCAGCGCTACGGCCGGGGCATGCGCCGCAATGCCGGCTCCGGCGGGCCGCGCCGCATGCTGGCGATGCTGGAGGCCGTCGCCGCGCTGGAGCCCTCCCACACTCGGCGCTCTGAGGAACAGGTCCGGCTCCAGCAGTTCTCGACGCCGCTGCCGCTCGCCTATGCCGCGTTGCAGGCCGCCGCGATCCGGCCCGGCGATGTCCTGCTGGAGCCCAGTGCCGGCACCGGCATGCTGGCGGTGATGGCGGAATGCGCGCTGGGCGATCGGGCGGCAGGCGCGCTCCACCTTAACGAATACGCGCAGACCCGCGCCCGGCTGCTGACCCGGCTGTTCCCGCAGGCCGTCGTCACCGCGTTCAACGCCGAGTCGATCGCGGACCGGCTGCACGATGTCCGCCCGACCGTGGTGCTGATGAACCCGCCGTTTTCGGCAACGCCCGGTGTCGACCGCAGCCGGCACGACGCCGACCTCCGCCATGTCCGCTCGGCGGCCTCGATGCTGCCGCCGGGCGGGCGGCTGGTGACGATCACCTCGGCCCATTGCGTGCTTGGCGATGCCGTCGGCCGTCTCGATCCCCCCGCCCGCTGCATCTTCACCATGGCCATCGACGGCCGTGCCTATGCGCGCCGGGGCACCGGATTCGACACCCGCCTCACCGTGCTGGAGCGCGGCGACGGACCCGCTGTCGAACTGGACGGGACTGCCCGCGCCGCGAACGCCGCCGAATTGCTCGATGCCGTCATCGCGCGGGTGCCGAAGCGGCGGCCCATCGCGCCCGCGCCGGTTCCCGCCGGCCCCGCCCGCGACCTGTTCGGCAAGACGCTCGCGCCGAAGCCGGCGAAGCGGGGTCCCAAATCCGCATCGACCCCAGAGTCGCGGCGGGACCATGACTGGGGTCCCATCTCCGAACTCACGGTCGAGACCGGGCCGGTCGAGACCGCCGCCGATATCGACACCGGCGCGGCCGACACCGGACCCTACGCCCCTTGGCGGCCGGGCGTGGTGCGGGTGCCGGGGGCGGTCGAGCATCCGACGCCTCTGGTCCAGTCCGCCGCCATGGCCGCCGTGCCGCATCCCGCGCCGACGTATCGTCCGATGCTCCCGGATCGCGTAGTGACGGAAGGCCAGCTCTCCGACGCGCAGCTGGAAAGCGTCGTCCTGGCGGGGGAAGCCCATTCGCGCCATCTTGCGGCGCAGTACCGCATCGGCTCCCAGTGGGAGACCGTCCACCGCTGCAACGACGACGGTAACGAAGGGAGCCTGCCCCGGACCCGATCCGGGGAGGACATCGACACGTCCTTCGTCACCCAGGACGGCGAGACGCTGTCGGAACCGGTGCGCTTCCGCCGGGGCTGGATGCTGGGCGACGGCACCGGATGCGGCAAGGGAAGGCAGGTCGCCGCCATCATCCTCGACAACCGGCTGCGCGGCAGGAAGCGCGCGCTCTGGCTCTCGCAGTCCGACAAGCTGCTGGAGGACGCAAGGCGCGACTGGACGGCGCTCGGCGGCCTGGAGAGCGACGTCATCCCGCTCGGCAACTTCCGGCAGGGGATGGAGATCCTGCTTGAAGAGGGGATCCTGTTCGCGACCTACGCCACCTTGCGCTCGCCGTCCCGCCAGGGCCGCCCTTCGCGACTCGACCAGATCGTGGAATGGCTGGCCGGCTCATTGGACGAGGAGGACCGCCACGCCTTCGACGGAGTCGTGGTGTTCGACGAGGCCCACGCCATGGCCAACGCGGCCGGCTCCAAGTCCGAGCGCGGTGAGGTGAAGCCCTCGCAGCAGGGCCGCGCCGGGCTGCGTTTGCAGAATGCATTGCCGGATGCCCGGATCGCCTATGTCTCCGCCACCGGCGCCACCACCGTCCCCGGCCTTGCCTATGCCGGACGGCTCGGAATGTGGGCGGCCGGCGAGACGCCGTTCGAGAAGCGCACCGACTTCGTCTCCGCCATGGAAGCGGGTGGCGTCGCGGCAATGGAAGTCGTGGCGAGGGATTTGAAAGCGCTCGGCCTCTACCAGGCAAGGGCGCTCGCCTATGACGGCATCGAGGTCGACATCCTCGAACACCCGCTCACCCCGGAGCAGCGGCGCATCTACGACGCCTATGCCGGCGCCTTCAAGGTCATCCACGCCAACATCGAGGAGGCGCTCAAGGCCACCGGCATCGTCCAGGGCGAGGACACGCTCAACAAGAACGCCAAGGCCGCCGCCCTTTCGGCCTTCGAGGGGACCAAGCAGCGCTTCTTCGGCCATCTTCTGACCGGCATGAAGTGCCCCTCGACCATCCGCGCGATCGAGGCCGACCTCGCGGAGGGCAGGTCCTCTGTGGTCCAGCTGGTCTCGACCGGCGAGGCGCTGATGGAGCGCCGCATCGCCGACGTCCCGGCCTCGGAGTGGGACGACCTCAATATCGACCTGACGCCCAGGGACGGTATCCTGTCCTACCTGATGCACGCCTTCCCTGTGCAGTTGCAGGAGCCCTTCACCGACGACGGCGGCAATCTGCTCAGCCGGCCCGCCAGGGATGACGATGGCAACCCGGTGATCTGCCGCGAGGCCGAGGACCGGCGCGACGCGCTGATCGAGAAGCTCGCCGCGCTGCCGCCCGTGCCGACGGCGCTCGACCAGATCGTACAGCATTTCGGGCACGAAGCGGTCGCCGAGGTGACGGGCCGGTCGCGTAGGGTCCTCAGGATTACGGACGCGAAGGGCGAACGCCTCGCGCTGCGCAGCCGGCCGGCCTCGGCCAATCTCGCCGAGACCG
Organism: Defluviicoccus sp. bin129; assembly: GCA_002239065.1. Lineage (GTDB taxonomy): Bacteria > Pseudomonadota > Alphaproteobacteria > MPNO01 > MPNO01 > MPNO01. The sequence continues at coordinate 10,203 of MPNO01000092.1, forward strand.
CCGCGTTCATGGACGGCGAGAAGCGCATCCTCGTGTTCTCCATGGCCGGCGGAACGGGCCGCAGCTACCACGCGGACCTCTCCTGCGGAAACACCGAGCGGCGCATCCACTACCTGCTGGAGCCCGGCTGGCGCGCCGACCAGGCGATCCAGGGCCTCGGTCGGACCCACCGCACCCACCAGGCCAGTGCGCCGATGTTCCGGCCGGTCACCACGGATGTGAAGGGCGAGCGGCGCTTCATCGCCACCATCGCAAGGCGGCTCGACAGCCTGGGCGCTATCACACGGGGCCAGCGCGACAGCCAGACCGCGATGGGCGGCAGCGACGCCGCGCTGTTCCGCGAGAGCGACAACCTGGAAAGCCTCTACGCCAGGGCCGCGCTCAGGCAGTTCTACGGCGCGCTTTGGCGCGGCAGCATCGAGGGCTGGACCCTGGAGCGCTTCGAGAAGGCCACCGGGCTCAAGCTCACCTGGGAGGGCTCGCTCAAGGACGACCTGCCGCCCATGCCCCGGTTCCTCAACCGTCTGCTGGCGCTGCCCATCGCCGAGCAGAACCAGCTCTTCGCGGAACTGGAAAAACGCATCGCCGCCAACATCGAGCAGGCGGTCGAGGCCGGCAGCTACGAGGTCGGCGTCGAGACGGTCACCGCCGACTCGCTCGCCGTCGCCGGGCGGGAGACGCTCTACGAGCATCCCGGCACCGGAGCGGCCACCGAGCTGGTCGAGATCGTCCGCCGCGACAAGCTGGTGCCGCTCACTGCGGAATCGGCGCTGGAGATCGGCGAGCGCGATCCCGGTCCGGACGGGAAGCCGCGCCTCGCCGTCAACGCGCGCTCGAAGCGCGCCGCCGTGGTACTGCCGGCATCCTCGCGCATGATCGACGACGGCGGGGTGCAGGAGCGGGTGCGGTTGATCCGGCCAGCCACGGCTGAGACCATGGCGCGGGCCGAGCTCGACGCCTCCAACTGGCGCCGCGCCGACGAGGCGCAATGGAGGCGCGTCTGGGACGCCGAGATCGCCGGGCTGCCGTCGCACCGGGAGTCGCGCTTCTGGCTCGCCACCGGGCTCTTGCTGCCGGTCTGGGACCGCCTGCCGGCCGAGAACATGCGGGTGCGCCGCCTCGCCAGCGATGACGGTCACAGCCTCATCGGGCGCGTGCTCGACGCCGAGCAGGTGAGGGCGGTGCGCGCCGGGTTCGGCCTCGACGGCGGACCCGCAATGACCGGCGCCGAAGCGTTCGAGGCTGTCATGGGACGGGGCAACGCGCTTTCCCTCGCCAACGGCTGGCGGCTCGCGCGCCGCCGCCTGATGGGCGCCGACCGGGTCGAGGTCGAGGGGCCGGCGGACACCGACATGGACGCGCTGAAGCGCATGGGCTGCGTTACCGAGATCGTCTCGTTCCGCGCCCGGATATTCGCGCCCGGGGCGGACACGCTCGAACGACTGCTCGACCGCTGGCCGCTCGCCGCCTGAGCCGGCCTCTCGCTATGCGTATTGCCGGCCCGCCGTCCTCCGCGCGACCCTGCGCGGGAACGCGTGCCGCCCGCAACTCCACCCAACGACAGGCTCGCGCCACCGCCCGCCCCAATACATATTGCCGGCAGGGCGGCGGCCGCCCCAAGGAGAGACGCCATGACTGCGCAGACCCTGCCCGACGAACCCAATTATTGTTTCGTGCCCGCCTACGACATCGAGACCGAGATGCAGCAGATCCGCATCGTCATTGAGGGCATGGAGGGCTTCATCCCCACCGCATTGGTCACGCTGTCGCTCGACGATGCTCTCAATATCTGCGACAAACTCAATCGCCGTCTTGGATACGACAGGGAGGCCTGGACCGCGATGGCGGCGGCCTCCATGCACGCCGGGGACGACGACCCCGATAGCGGCGCCTGGCACTGAGCCGCCCCGCCGCCCGGGCTGCGCCGCCGGCCGGCTTGCTTCTCTATGGTGGAACCCCCTATATTGCCAGGCGGACGCGACATGTTGAAGTCCGCATGACGACACTACAGGGATAGCCACGAGTGAAGACGGAGCCATGAGCATCGCCGACACGGCCGTTGAACGCGGCAGCGCCAACGTCTTCGCCGATCTCGGCCACCCGGAGGCCGACGCGCATATCGTGAAGGCCGAGCTCGTCAGCCGCATCGACGGCATCGTCCGGCAGCGCGGCATCACCCAGGCCGAGGCCGGGCGGATGCTCGGCCTGTCCCAGCCCGACGTGTCGCGGCTGCTCCGGGGCGACTTCCGCGAATACTCGCTGGAGCGCCTGCTCCGCCTTCTGACCATGCTCGGGCGCGATGTCGACATCGTCATCCGCCAGCCGCGCTCGCCGGCCGGCGGCAAGCTGCGCGTCGCCGCGACCGCGGCCGCCTGACCGCCTCTCCGCGCCGCCGGTTGCGCCGGCGGCACTGCTGCGCAGCCGGCCCGCCGTCCTCCGCCGCGCTGCCGCGCCCGTTGCCTTCGAAACTGCCGGGAGGAGGACCGCCGCATGAACGACATCGCCCTGTCGGAGCTCCTGGCGTCCCGAGGCTTCCTTGGCCCCGGCGTGGAACCGGCGCTCGACCGCCTTCGGCAGGCCGGCTTGACGCGGGCCGGCAAGACCCGCATCGCCGAGGCGAAGATCGACGCGGTCGACCGCGTGCTCGCCGCGGCCTTCGCGCGCCACTGCCGGAAGGCCGCCTGCCGGCCCGCGCCCGGCGACGCCCGCACACCGGTTCGCGTCGCCCCCGAACATTGCGAGACCTGCGGCGGCAGCGACAACCGCCGGGCGGTTGAGGACATGCTGACCGCCATGCGCCGGGCCGGCTGGACCAGGCTGTTGGTCGCGGGCGGCTCGCCCGGCACGCGCGGCGACCTCGAACGGCTCTGCCGCGGCCGCATCGAGCTCCGCTTCGTCACCGAAGACACCACCCCCAACAGGAGGACGGTCGGCTCGCTGCTTGCCTGGTCCGACATTGCCGTCATCTGGGTGTCGACCGAGATCGCCCACAAGGCGACGGCGGTCCTTCGCGGCGGCAAGGTCCTGAACGTGCATCGCCGCGGCGTGGCGGCCCTGGCGGACGCCGTCCGGGACCGTTGCGGCAGCTCCGCCTGAGAGCGTCGAACCCGCTGCCCGGTGCCGGGAGCGCCGCCGCCCGGTTCCCTTCCGTCCGTCCCTGGCGCAGCGATGCGCCGGCGCCCGCGACAATTCAGGCGGCGGCGCACCGAACGCAGACGCAGAGGCGAAGGGGAGCCCGCCGGGAGCGAAGCCGCTGACGCAGAGGGAGCGGCGGCAATCGCAACCGGGGAGATCGGGACATGACGACGCTGATTTACGCGGGAGTCGGGGCGCGGGCGACACCGGCGGCCGTGCTGGCCGATATGAAGGTGATGGCCGGGTGGCTGGCGCGGACCGGATGGCATTTGTCGACCGGCGGGGCGGATGGAGCCGACAGCGCGTTTGCCCAGGGAGCGCCGGCTGGACAACGGACGATCTGGCTGCCGTGGCGGGGCTACAACGGACTGCGCGGGCCGGACTGCCGGGTGCTGTCTGCCGTGGCAATGGCGGCGTGCATCGAGGTCGCTGCCGGCCTGCATCCCGCGTGGGACCGGTGCTCGCCGGCCGTCCGGAAGCTGCATGCCCGAAACGCGGCGGTCGTAACTCTATGTTGAGCTCAACATAG
>MPNO01000093.1 GCA_002239065.1 Defluviicoccus sp. bin129
GCTGGCGCTGGCGGCGCCGTCGGACTGCACGGCGGAGGACGCGATCTGCGCGAGCGACGGCCGCAAGCTCTCGGCCGCGGTTTCGGCGGCGGTGCCGGGTCCCGACCCGGCGGCGAACGTCCCGGCCACCGGGGTGCCGACGATCGCCGGCACGGCGCAGGTGGGCGCGACGCTGACGGCCTCGGCAGCGGATATCGCCGATGCGAACGGGCTGACGGGGGCGACGTTTGCCTGGCAGTGGGTGTCGAGCGACGGCACTGCGGATTCTGACATCGCCGGGGCGACCGGCGAGAGCTACACGCTCACCGAGGCGGAGCAGGGCCGCACGGTGAAGGTGCGGGTGTCGTTCACCGACGACGAAGGCAACGCGGAGACGCTGGTGAGCGCGGCCACCGCCGCGGTGGCGGCCCGGCCGTTGACGGCGTCGTTCCACGGCGTGCCGGAGGAGCATGACGGGGAGCAGGCGTTCAGCTTCGGGCTCACCTTCAGCGAGGAAGTGAAGCTGAGCTTCCGCACGCTGAAGGAGCTGGCGCTGGCGGTGGAGAACGGCCGGGTGACGAAGGCGAAGCGGGTGGTGAAGGGCGAGAACCGGCGCTGGACGGTGACGGTGAAGCCCGACTCGTACGAGGACGTGGAGATCAGCCTGCCCGCGACGGCGGACTGTTCGGCGCCGGGTGCGATCTGCACGGAGGACGGCCGGAAGCTCTCGGAGACGGTGAGCGCCACGGTACTGGGTCCTGTGGTGCTCTCGGTGGCGGACGCCGGCGCCGATGAGGGCGCGGACGCGGCGGTCGAGTTCGCGGTGACGCTGAGCCGCGCAGCGTCCGGCACGGTCACGGTGGACTACGCGACCCGCGACGGCACGGCCACGGCGGGCGAGGACTACACGGCCACCTCCGGGACGCTCACCTTCGCCGCGGGCGAGCTGGAGAAGACGGTCTCGGTGCCGGTGCTCGACGACGCGCTCGACGAGGGCGAGGAGACCTTCACGCTGAAGCTGATGAACGCGCGGGGCGCGGCGATCGGGGACGGCGAGGCGACGGGGACGATCGCGAACGACGACCCGCTTCAGAAGATGTGGCTGTCGCGCTTCGGGCGCACGGTGGCGGACCATGTGACGGCGGCGGTCTCCGACCGGCTGGCGAACCCGCTTGCGGGCGCGCAGGTGACGGTGGGCGGCCAGACCGTGAACCTGGCGGAAGTCGACGACGAGGCATGGCTCGGGCAGACGCTGACCTCGATCGCCCGCGCGATGGGCGCGCCGTCGGGGCCGGCTCCCGCGAACGACCCCGGATCGGGGTTCGGGGCAGGCCCCGGATCCGCGTTCGGCGCAGGCTCCGGATCGGGCTCGGGTCTCGGCATCGGTCAGTCCCCCGCCGCCAGCAGCGCGCCACCGCGTGACATAACCGGCAGCGAGCTGCTGCTCGGGAGCGCGTTCCACCTTGTCAGGAACAGCGAGAACGGCGGCCCGGGGCTTGCGGCCTGGGGCCGGGTGACGACCGGCGGCTTCGACGGCGAGGAGACGACGGACAGCGGCACGATGCGCATCGACGGCAATGTCACTACCGGCATCCTCGGCGCCGACGCGCAATGGAACCGCCTGCTCGGCGGCGTCGCGATCTCGGTCAGCGAGGGCGAAGGCACGTTCGCCCAGCCGGGCGTGGACTCCGGGAAGATCGAGAGCACGATGACCACGGTGAGCCCCTATGCGCGGTTCATGGTGACCGACCGGGTCTCGGTCTGGGGCCTGGCCGGCTGGGGCACCGGCGACATGACCATCGTGCAGGCGGCGAACGAGAACCAGCCCGAGCGGGTCACCCGGACCGACCTCGAGATGCGCCTTGGTGCGATAGGCGGACGGGGCGCGCTGCTGACCCAGGACGCCGACGGCGGCATGGACCTCGCCCTCAAGGCGGACGCGTTCTTCGTCGAGACCGAATCGGAAGCGGTCTCCAACGAGGGCAATACCACGGCGAATGCGAGCCGGATGCGGCTGGTGCTCGAAGGCGGGCGCGCCTTCGCCATGGGCGATGGCGCGACGCTCCGGCCCTCGCTGGAGCTCGGGCTGCGCCATGATGGCGGCGACGCCGAAACCGGGACGGGCGTCGAGCTCGGCGGCGGCGTCGCCTACACCGACCCGGTGACGGGCCTCTCGGTCGAGGCGAAGGCGCGCATGCTGGTCGCGCACGCGGCCTCGAACTACGAGGAATGGGGCGTGTCGGGCGCGGTGCGCCTCGCCCCCGGCGAGCGCCAGCGCGGGCTCTCCTTCTCTCTTGCCCCCACGCTGGGCGCGACGTCGAGCGCGGCGGAGCGGCTGTGGGGCGCGCGCGACGCGGGCGGCCTCGCGCCCGGCGGCGAGTTCGCGGCGGCGCGGGGCCTCCAGGGCGAGCTCGGCTACGGGATGTCCGTGTTCGGCGACCGCTTCACGGGCACGCCGAATGTCGGGTTCGGGCTTTCGGACAATGCGCGCGACTACCGCATCGGCTGGCGGCTGACCTCGGCGATCGAGGGCGACCCGGGATTCGAGGTCAATCTCGACGCCACCCGGAAAGAGGCGGCCAACAGCAACGAGCCGCCCGAGCACGGGTTGATGCTGCGCGGTGCGATCAAGTGGTAGGGCGTGGGACGCGGCCGCGCGCCGGGCGCAGGGGGTTGCAGGCCCGGAGCGAGGCATGACGGCGGAGGACGGCGAAGGCGAACCGGCAGCGGTTGTGGCGGCCGGTCGGCGGGCCGGCAAACCGCTCCGCGAAATCGCCGTCGATCTCTATCGCCGCGAGCAGGTGAACGCCGACTGGCACGCCGACAGCGCGATGCGCTCGAAGCTGCGGCGGTTGTGGTGCTGGGCCGAGGCGAGATCCGGCGCGGGGCCGGACGGCACCGAACGGGGCTCGGTATGAGCGCCGGAAACGATACCGGACGCGCGGCGTCGAGCCGCCGGCCAGAGGAACAGTCCGGGATGGAGACCGGGGACGGCGTCCTTGCCTGGATGGTGCTGAGGCAGGTCGGGGACTACGGGGAAGCCTGGCGCAGGCACGCCGTGGGCGCCGGCGCATCGGCCGTCGCGGAACCCGGTCCCTTCCGCATCCGCGTCCAGACGGAGGCCGACCTGGATGCGGACCGCTTCGAGATGCTCGCCTGGGAGAACCCCTTGGCGCGGGACGGCCCCGCCTCGCCCTTCTGGCGTCAGCACGGGATGCCGGTGGGCCTGCTGGAGCCGGGCGCGCGGCCGCTGGTCGCGCTGGTCGGAGACCGCGGCTCGGTGGAAGGTCTCCGCCTGCTCGGCGGCGGTCTGGTGCTCAAGATCGAATACGGCGGCGCGGCCGTGCAGATTCTGCTGAGCGGCGTCGGGCGGTTTCCGGAGGATGGCGGGATCGCCATCAAGCACACGTTCGGGCTCAGGGTGCCGTTGTCGGTGCAGCGCCTTCTCGACTTTTGGAGCGTGGCGGGTCGTCCGGCCCCTCGGAACGGGAAGGGTCGGGGGGCGGGGTTAGAGAGATCGACAGGCTGGTGACGGTGCTGGAAAGCCTCGGGGCGGGCAAGAAGCCGCGCGGGATCGCGGAGGATGTCTGGGGCAAGGAGGACGTGGCCAAGGTGTGGGCCTCCGACAGCTGGATGCGCGCTCAGGTGCGGCGCTGGATCCCGAAGGCGCAGGCGCTGGCCGACGGCGGCTGGCGCGATCTTGTGCCGCGCGTCCTGGCCGAGGAGTGACCGGACGTTGGAAGAAGCCGGCGGAGGAAGACCGGCGCCCGGCGGTGAGGGCCGAGGTCAGGGCGGGGCCGGGGTCGTAGCGGCTACCGGGCGAAAGCGTTCCGCTAGGACGTGGGTCGCTTACGGACGTGGAATCTTGGTATGCATGCGGAGCAAGGGTGCCGAATTGGGCTGAAATTCGCTTGGGCAGCGACCCCCTGTCGCCGCAGTTCGTATGCGTTCCGCCAAGCCGTTGAACTCGGCATATGTAGGCAGCGCGGTCGAGAACACCTGCATGGCACGGCGCCATTGACGGCGTTGTCGGTCGATGCGCACACAGGCATGGAATTCGGAGTAGCGATCGCTCAATATCATGCTTCACGGGTTCCGGAACGAGGGCCCGGGCAGAGAGGAGGAGACCAATGAGAATTCTGGCAATTGCAGTCACCGCGCTTGTCGCGGCCATCGCACCTTCCCTCGCCTCGGCGGCCGACACGGCGGTGGCCAACATCGTCAACACCGACGGCGCAGTCATCGGCAAGGCCACTTTCGAGCAGACGCCCACCGGCGTGCTCATGTCCGTCGACGTGACCGGCCTGCCGCCCGGGGGCCACGGCATCCACCTGCACGCCGTCGGCTCCTGCACACCGAACTTCAAGGCAGCGACGGGCCATATCAATCCGGGCAAGGTGAAGCACGGGCTGCGGAATCCCGAAGGACCGGATAACGGCGATCTGCCCAACCTGTTCGCCGCCGCCGACGGAACGGCGAAGGCGGAGTTCTTCACCACCCGGGTCTCGGTGTCGGGCGGCGACATGCCCGCGCTCCTCGACGAGGATGGATCGGCGGTCATCATTCACGAGAACCCTGACGATCACATGGCCCAGCCCATTGGCGGTTCGGGCGGGCGCATTGGCTGCGGCATCATCGGCAAGATGTAGCCCGGAACCGACATTCGGAATTGCTCCGCATGGGTGGAGCCAGAAGAGCTGCTATGGCAGGAGCTGGGTTGGTTGAGCGCGCCGACCTAAACCTTCTGGGGGAACGAATCCACAGCCTGACGGAACGTTTACCGCCGTTCCAGCTTCCCAAGTGGACAAACGGGAGCGCGAGATAGAAAACATCTGATCCCTTCATGAAGACATATGAAGAGGAAAAATCCTAACCCATTGCTATAAAAGAATAAATTTTCAACGATAAGCAAACATGACAGCAGTGGACTTGATCTTGGGCGTATCGAAGGACGCCCTACCCCGCCGCCTCCCGGATCGCGCGCCACACACGTTCGGGGGTCGCGGGGAGCTCGATGTGGCGGACCCCGAGGGGTCTGAGCGCGTCGACGACGGCGTTGGCGACGACGGCGGGGGAGACCGCCGTGCCGCCCTCGCTGCCCGGCTTGACGCCGAGCGGGTTGGTCGGCGCGGGGACCTCCTGCAGCGCGGTGGCGAAGCTCGGCACCGTGTCGGCGCGCGGCATGGCGTAGTCCATGAAGCTCGCGCTGAGCAGCTGCCCCGTCTCCTCCTCGTAGACGCAGCGCTCGCTGAGCGCCTGGCCGATGCCCTGGACCACGGCGCCATGGGTCTGGCCGTCGATCAGCAGCGGGTTGATCGCGCGCCCGACATCGTCGACCGCGGTGTAGCGGAGGATCTCGACCGTCCCGGTCTCCGGGTCGACCGCGACCTCGCAGACATGGCAGCCGCTGCCGAAGGCGGGCTTGCGGCTCTCGATCTCGGCGGCGGCGGCGAGCGGACCCTGGAGCGCCTCGGGAAGGTCGTCGCGCTCGACCGCTTCGCGCGCTGCCGCGAACAGGCCGATCGACCGGTCGGTCCCGACCACGGTGAAGCGGCCGTCGCGGTACTCGATATCGGCGCTCGCGGCCTCCAGCACATGCGCCGCGATCTCGCCTCCCCGGGCGACGATCTCGCCCGAGGCCTCGGTGAGGATGGTCGCGCCGAGGCGCATCGAACGGCCCGAGTTGGACCCGCCGCCGACGCGGACGACATCGGTGTCGCCGAGGGTGAAGCGGATCGTCTCGAAATCGACCGACAGCATCTCGGACACCATCTGGCCGAACGCGGTCTCGTGCCCCTGCCCCGAATCCTGGGTGCCGATGACCACCTCGACCCGCCCTTCGGGCAGGATCTCGATCTCGGCGCGCTCGTGCGGCGCGCCGGTGGCGAGGTCGATATAGGTGGCGATGCCGATGCCGCGCAGCCTGCCATCCGCCGCCGCGCCGGCCTCGCCCGGCCAGCCGGAGAGCGCGACCGCGCGCTCCATCGCGGCCGGGAAGTCGCCGCTGTCGAAGGTGAGCCCGAGCCCGTTGTAATAGGGAATCGCCTCGGGCGGGGCGATGTTGCGCCGGCGGATCTCCAGCCGGTCCATGCCGAGCCGGTCGGCGGCGATGTCGATCAGCCGCTCCATCGCATAGGTGACCTCGGGCCGGCCGGCGCTGCGATAGGGGTAGGTCGGCGGGGTGTTGCTCGCCACCGCGCGGGCGCGCGCATGGCAGGCGCCGATGCGGTAGGTGAGCGGGAAGATCTCCACCCCCTTGATCAGCGGGATGAAGGAGACCGCGTGCGCGCCGATATTGCTGATATTGGAGATGCGCAGGGCCAGGAACCGTCCCTCGGCGTCGAGCGCCAGCGCGGCGTCGACCGCGAGGTCGCGGGCCTGGAAGTCGGTGAGGAACATCTCGGTCCGGTCGCCGGTCCACTTCACCGGACGGCCGACGCGCCTGGCCGCCCACAGCACGATGGGGAATTCGGGGTAGAGCGCGTTGCGCGTGCCGTAGCTGCCGCCCACGTCGTTGGCGGTGACCCGGACCGCCTCGGTCTCGACGCCGAGCACCGCGGCGAGGTCGATCTTGTAGCGCACCACCCCGCCGCCGCCGGCATGCAGCGCATAGCGCCCGGTCGCGGGGTCGTACGCCCCGATCGCGGTGCGCGGCTCCATCGGGACGCCGGTGCAGCGCGACAGCGCGGTCTTGAGCGTGACCACCGCATGGGCGCCGGCGAAGGCGCGCTCGGTCGCCTCGGCGTCGCCGAACTCGCCGTCGATGCAGATATTGGAGCCGTGCTCCTCCCACGCGACCGGCCCGCCCGCCGCCGCCTGGCGGGTCGCCGCGACCGGCGGCAGCTCGGCGTAGCGCAGGACGACGCGTTCGGCGGCGTCGCGCGCCGCGTCCGCGGTCTCGGCGACCGCCACCGCGACCGCCTCGCCGACATGGCGGATTCGGGCGCGCGGGATCACCTCGTGCGGCGGCGCGAAATGCGCGCTCCCGTCCGAGTTGGGGATGTGGATGTCGGGCGGGCTCGACGGGACGGTGACATGGGGGATCAGGCCGAGCCCGTCGGCGGCGGCGTCCGCGCCGGTCAGCACCGCGAGCGCGCCGGGAACGGCGAGCGCGTCGGTGGTCCCGATCGCCTCGATGCGCGCATTGGCGACCGGCGCCCGGACCATGACGGCATGGGCCTGGCCCGGCCGGTCGACATCGTCGCTGAAGCGGCCGTGGCCGGTCACCAGCCGGAAGTCCTCGACCCGGGGCACGGGCCGGCCGATCATTCCCGACGGTCGCTGGTTCATGGTTCCCGTCCTACAGCAAAAAGTTGCCGTGCGGCAGGCCGAGCAAGGCGCGGCCGTGCTCGGCGCCGTTGGCGTCCCACGACACGCCGATATGGGTGACCCCGGCGCGCACGTCGCGGAAGAAGCGCTGGATCGGGTTGCTGCGGTAGTTCCCCGCCCCGCCCGAGGCCTGGTAGAGCAGATCGACCACATCGGCGCATTTGCGGCAGGCATAGGCCGCGTCCGAGCGCCAGCTTGTCTTCTCCAGATCGGTCGGGATGCGGCCCGCCTCGGCGATGGCGTGGGCCTCGCGCGGGCCGTCGCGCAGCTGCTGCCGGGTGGCGCGGATGGTCGCGGCGGCCTCGGCGATCCTGAGCTGGACCGCGGCGTGGTCGCCGATGCGCTGCCGGTTGAAGGTGGCGACCCGGGAGCGCATCGATTCGGTGTAGTGGTCGAAGGCGCCGCGCGCGGCGCCGAGCATCGCCCCGGCGAGGATGTGCGAGAACATGCCGAGCAGCGGCAGGCGGTAGAGCGAGGCCGGGTTGACCGCCGAGCCCGGGGTCGGCGCGCCGCGCATGTCGTGCGGGCTGAGCGCCATGTAGTCGGGCACGAAGACGTCCGCGCACGCCACGTCGTGCGACCCGGTGCCGACCAGCCCGACGACGTCCCAGGTGTCGATCACCTCGATATCCTTGCACGCGACGACGAAGATACAGGGTCTTGGCGGCCCCTCCCCGTCTTCCGGCGGCATCATCCCGCCCAGCATCACCCAGTCCGAGACCTCGATGCCGCTGGAGAACGGCCAGCGCCCCGACAGCAGGTAGCCGCCGTCGACCCGGACCACCCTGCCCGGCGGGTAGATCGTCGCCGAGCCGATCCGCGCGTCCGGGTTCGAGCCCCACACCGCGTCCTGCGCGCGCTCGGGCCACATGCCGAGCATCCAGTTATGCGAGACCAGGTTGACCCACACCCAGGCGGTGGAGGTGCAGGCGCGGCCGAGCTGCTCGCCGATATCGACGATCAGGCCGAAATCGCCCTCCGAGCCGTCATAGCGGAACGGCCGGTGCACGCCCCAGAGGCCGGCGTCCAGCAGGTCCTCGACGGTGTCGGGGTGGAGCCGGCGCAGGCGCTCGGTCTCTTCGGCCCGCGCCGCCACGGGCTCGACCAGATCGACGGCGCGCCGGATCAATTCGCCGCGGCCCGGCACCGCAGTCTCCAACCCGCCTTCCGCCATGTCTCCTCCCCGTCGGGCGCCGGCCGATGATGGCCAAACCGGCCGCCCCCCGGCAAGCCCCGGATGGCCGCGCTCCGGTCGAAATGACGGGTGGCGGGGAAGCCTAGTCCGGCTGCACCGACTGGGCGCCGAGCTGGGTCCAGGCGACGGGGGCGCCGGCGGCGGCGATGCGGTCCCCGCGCGGGAGCGACGGATCCCAGCGGAGCGCGATGAAGCGCATGCCGCTGACCCCGTCCGAATCGTCCGAGCACAGCCAGACGATGGGGGCGCGCATCACGGTGGGCTGGATCAGCGCCTCGCGGTCGACGCCCGACGCGGTCGGGATCATCCGCGTGTTCACCGGCCCGCCCGGGATCAGCACGTTGGCCGTCACGCCGGTGCCTTCGAGGTCGTGCGCCATGATGTGGGTGTGGGCTTCCAGCGCCGCCTTGGACGGGCCGTAGGCGCCGGCCCCGGCGCGGTACATGGTATTCAGGCTGGTGGTGACGTTGACGACCCGGCCGCGCCCCGCCTCCAGCATCGCGGGCACGGCGATGCGCGCCATCAGCTGCGGGCCGTAGACGTTGACGTCGAGCATCCGGCGCCACAGCGCGTCGTCGAGCTCCCAGAACTTGGGCGGGTCGTGGAAGAAGTCGTCGCCGATGCGCTCGGGCCCGACGACCGCGTCGTTGACCAGCATGTCGAGCCGCCCGAAGCGCCCGAGCACCGTCTCCAGCGCGGCCTGGGCCGCATCCGCCGCGGTCACGTCGCAGACGATGGGGAGCGCCGAGCCCTGCCCGCCCGCCGCCTCGACATCGCGCGCGGCCGCCGTCAGCACGTCCTCGTCGATGTCGATCATCGCCACCTTCGCGCCGGCCTCGGCCAGCGCCAGCGACATCTCGCGCCCCATGCCGCGCCCCGCGCCGGTCATCAGCACCGCCTTGCCTTCGAGCACCCGGTCGGTCATGCCCCGCCCTCCGTTTCCCTTCGCGCCGCCTACTGGCCGTCGACGATGACGATCCGCACCTCGCCCGCGCCGTCGGCGCGGCGGTGGGCGGCGGCGCCCTGGTAATCGTCGGAGTTGAAGCAGGCCTCGGCGCGCTCCAGCGAGGGGAACTCGATCACCACGTGGCGCGGGAAGTCGTCCGGCCCTTCGAGCGCCTTGTAGGCCCCGCCCCTTGCCAGCACCCTGCCGTCGTACTTGGCGAGGATCTCGGGCACCCGCTCGGCGTAGTGCCTGTACTGGTCCGGCTTGTCGATCCTGCCGTGGGCGATCCAGTAGGCGGGCATTCGCGGTCTCCCGGTTGGCGGGGCGGGGTCGCTCTCGCTCGCGCCGCCCACTATGTTGCGCTCCACCGCATTCATAGCATGGCGCGCCGCGCCGACATATCAGGGGACCGCCGATGATCGACCTCTACACCTGGCAGACGCCGAACGGCCGCAAGGCCTCGATCGGGCTCGAGGAGTTCGGGCTGGACTACGAGACGCACGCGATAAACATCGGCAAGGACGAGCAGTTCGCCCCCGAGTTCCTCAAGATCAGCCCGAACAACAAGATCCCCGCCATCGTCGACCGCGACACCGGGACGGCGATGATGGAATCGGGCGCCATCCTGCTCTACCTCGCCGACAAGACCGGCAGGCTGATGCCGGGCGACGAGAAGGGCCGCTGGAAGGTCACCGAGTGGCTGATGATGCAGATGGGCTCGGTCGGCCCGATGCTCGGCCAGACCCACCACTTCGCCCGCTTCAACAGCGGCAAGGCGCCCTATGCCGAGGAGCGCTTCCTCAACGAGACGAAGCGGATCTACGGCGTGCTGAACAAGCGGCTGGGCGAGACGGAATACCTCGCGGGCGACGACTACAGCATCGCCGACATCGCCACCTGGCCGTGGATCTCGCGCTACGAGTGGCACCGGATCGACTGGGCCGACTTCCCCGACCTCAAGCGCTGGTACCTCGCGGTCGCCGGCCGCCCGGCGGTGCAGCGCGGCTACGACGTGCCCAACAAGGTGCAGGAGATCCCGCTTCCGGAATAGGCCTCCGCGCCCGCCCGGGAGCGGCGCGGCATTGTCGCGGCCGAGTCGTTGCGGTTAGCATGATGCCGGCAACCCCGGACACATGCAGGGAGAAAACCGATGGCCACGCGCAAGAGGGGTATCGTTCTGGCCGCGCTTCTCGGGACGCTGGTCCTGTCCGCCCCGGTATCGGCGGGCGCGGCGACCTTCGACGTCTCGGTCTGGCATTCGGAGCGCTTCGCCTGGAACCATGCGCTCAAGTTCTGGATGGAGCAGACCAGGGAGAAGACCGAGGGCCGGGTCGAGTTCCGCGCCTTCTATTCGGGCGCGCTGGGGCGGATCACCGAGACCTTCAAGGCGGTGCGCAGCGGCGCCGTCCATTTCGGCACCACCGCGGCCGGCGTGGAGTCGAGCCGCATCCCGGCGCTGTCCTATGTCGAGGGCGAGGCGGGGATGCCCAACCATGCCGAGGCATGGCTCGAGGTCGCGGGCCAGCTCAGGCCGATCCTCGACCGGCTGTTCGACGCCCAGGGCGTGAAATATCTGTGGATGCAGCCATCCTTCGGCGGCACCGTGAACTGCCGCGAGCGCCTGCTCAAGAAGCCGGCCGACTGGAAGAACCTCAGGGTTCGCACCGCCGGGCGCTGGCAGGTGGAGCAGATCCGGGCGCTCGGCGCCAACCCGGTGGCGACCGACCCGGCCGAGCAATACGTGGCGCTGCAGAACGGCACGCTCGACTGCGTGCTCAGCAACCACGAGATCACCTTCGCCTTCAAGCTCTACGAGGTGGCGCCCAAGATCGTCAATCTGGGCGTGCCGGTGAACGTGCTGATCTACATCGCCAACAAGCGGGTGTGGAACAGCATCTCCGACGCCGACCGGGCGACCGTCGAGAGCCTGGCGGTCGCGGCCGAAGCCGTGGCGGCGAAGTACCTGGACCCGCTGCAGCCCGAGCTCAGGGGCAAGATCAAGCAGGCCGGCGGCGACGTCTATTCGCTGAACGACGCCGAGAAGGCGGCCTTCGTCGACGCCATCCGGCCGGTCTTCGACAAGATGGACGGGGTCTCCGGGCCCGACGGCAAGCTGGTGCGGAACATACTCGAGCCGCACTGGTAGGGCGCTGCGGGCGCCGGGCATGCCCGCGCCCGGCCCGCACCCCGCCTGGCTGCTTGCGGCGCAACGGATCACGCGGCGCGTCAACGCCGTGTTCCTGGCGGTCAGCGGCGGGCTGGCCGCCGCGATCATGCTGGTGATCCTGCAGGACGTGGTCCGGCGCTACGCGTTCAACGACCCCAGCGCCTGGGTGCTCGACATCTGCTCCTTCATGCTGGTCTACCTGTTCTTCCTCGCGCTGGCGCCGGCGCTGGAGGCGGGCAGCCACGTCTCGGTCGATCTGTTCCGCCAGCTGATCCCGGACCGCTACCGGCGCCGGGTGCTGCTGTTGGGCGGCGCGCTCACCGTCGGCTTCGGCGCGATCCTGTGCTTCATGCTGTTTAACGACACCGTCGAGGCCTTCGCCGACGACAACCCGTTCCCGGCATCGACCATTCCGATGAAGATGAAATACATCTGGATGGTCGGGCCCCTCGGCGCGGCGCAGTTCGTGCTCACCGCGCTGGTGCTGCTGGCGACGGGAATGCGCGAGGCGGGCGACTGAGCGATGGAGGCCTTCGCCAGCTTCCTGGTCTTCGCGGTTGCGCTGCTCGTCTTCCTCGCGACCGGCATACCGGTGGCCGTCGCCACCGGGCTGCTCGGGCTGATCGGGACCTATCTGTTCGTCTCGCCCTTCGCGGTGGCGCATATCTCGACCGTCGCCTTCTCGACGGCCAGCTTCTTCATCCTCACCGTGGTGCCGCTCTTCATCATGATGGGCGAGGCGCTGGCGGTGACCGGGATCGGCCGCGACCTGTTCCGCGCGGCCCAGCTCTGGCTCTACCGCATCCCCGGATCGCTCGCCGTCGGCACCATCTTCGCCTGCACCGGGTTCTCGTCGGTCTGCGGGTCGAGCCCGGTGACCTCCGCCACCATCGGCGCCATGGCGGTGCCCGAGATGGTGCGCCACGGCTACGACCGGCGCCTCGCCTTCGGGGTGACCGCGGCCGGCGGGACGCTCGGCATCCTGATCCCGCCCTCGATCGCGATGATCCTCTACGGGGTGATCACCGAGACCTCGATCGGCGACCTGTTCATCGCCGGGCTGCTGCCCGGCATCCTGATCGCCGGGCTGTTGTCGCTCACCGTGGTGTGCCTGGTGCTGGCCCGCCCCCGGCTCGCGCCGCGGCTGACCGGGCGGGCGCCGCTCGCCGAGCGCATCCAGTCGCTGAAGGTGGTCTTCCCGGTGCTCGCGCTCTCCTTCATGGTGCTGGGCTCGATCTATTTCGGCGTCGCCACGCCGACCGAGGCGGGCGCGGTGGGCGCGGCCGGCGCGCTGCTGATCGCCGGGCTCTCCGGCAAGCTCGACCGCGGGATCGTCGGGCGCATCCTCGGCAACACGGTGCGCACCACGGCGATGTTCATGCTGCTGCTGATCGGCGGGCTGTTCAGCGCCTTCATGCTGACCCGGCTCGGCGTGCCGCAGGGCATGGCCACGGCGCTGGTCGCGCTCGATCTGCCGCCCTGGCTGATCGTAATCCTGATCAATCTTCTGCTGATGGCGCTTGGCATGTTCATGGACCCGATGAGCGTGCTGGTCATCATCGTGCCGGTGTTCTTCCCGGCGATCCTGGCGATGGGCTACGACCCGGTCTGGTTCGGCGTGCTGGTCACCATAAATATCGAGATCGCCGCCATATCGCCGCCCATCGGCTTCAACCTGTTCGTCCTCAAATCGGTGGTGCCGGACGCCGATATCGCCGAGGTCATCAACGGCTCGCTGATCTTCATCCTGCCGCTGGCCGCCGGCATCCTGCTGCTGATCCTCTACCCCGAGATCGCCACCTGGCTGCCCGCCCTGGCGAAGTGAGGGGGAGCCCCGCCTCAGATCAGCAGCAGCAGCCCGCCGCAGAGCCCGCAATTGGAGAACAGGAAGGCCTGGTGGAGATGCCGCCTGAGCGGGTCCTCGACCTCCCAGAAGCGGTGGAAGATGGCGCTCGCCAGCACGGTGAAGACGATCAGGATCACCGCGCCCGTAGCGGTCCAGAGGTCGAGCGCGATCATCACCGCGCCGGCGTATTGCATCGCGAACCCCGCCCACAGCACCGCATGGGGGGCGGGGATGCCCTGGGCTGCGATGCGGTCGGCGTGCTGCTTCACCTTCATCGTCGAGTTGACCAGCGCGGTGCCGAGATACAGGAAGGCGAGCAGGGCCTGGCCGGCGGCCTCCAGCGGGGT
>MPNO01000094.1 GCA_002239065.1 Defluviicoccus sp. bin129
GGCGCGTTCATCGCGTTCGGCAAGGACCCGGCCTGTCTCAATCCCTTCGCCATGATCGACGCAGGGACCGCCAATCACGACGGCGATTACCGCGAGGAATGTTTTGCCATGCTGGCGGGCGTGATCGGGCGCATGGCCCGGCGCCGGGGCTCGATCGACGACATCGAGGCCGCGCTGATCGCCGAGGCCATCGCGGCGGCCTGGGACGAGGCCGGCAACGAAGCCGATCTCGGCACGGTGCGGGGCCATCTCGCGAAGCGGGACGACCGCCGCGCGGCCGACATGGCGACCTCTCTCGGCCCCTGGTGCCCGGGAGGCGCCATGGGGCGGCTGTTCGCGGGCTCGGAGACGCCTGAGCTCGACGCCGCGCTCACCGTGTTCGAGCTCGCCGAGCTCAAGGGCCGCGGCGACGTCCAGGCCGTCGTGCTGATGCTGGTGGTCTTCCTCGCCACCCAGCGCATGTATCACGGCCCCCGCACGAGGGCGAAGGCAATCGTCATCGACGAGGCGTGGGACCTGCTCTCCGGCGAGGACTCGAAGTCCTTCCTCGAAGGCGCGGCGCGCAGGGCCAGAAAATATCGCGGCGCGCTGGTGACCGGCACGCAGAGCGTGAACGACTACTACGCCAACCCCGCCGCGCGGGCCGCCTGGGAGAACTCGGACTGGGTGATCTTCCTCGCCCAGAAGGACGAGTCGGTCGAGTTGCTGAAATCCGAGAAGCGCATCCACTGCGATCCCGGCATGGAGCGCGCGCTCAAGAGCCTGACCACCGCCGACGGCCGCTATGCCGAGCTGGTGCTGCACGGCCCCGACGGCTGGCGGATCGCGCGGCTGGTGCTGGATGCCTGGTCGGTCGCGCTGTTCTCGTCGCGAGGCCCGGCCTTCGCCGCCGTGGAAAACCTCAAGGCGCAGGGCCTCAGCACCGTCGAGGCCATCGACCGGCTGGCGGGCGACGAAGCTCGTCTCACTGACGCCCCCGTCGCTGCCGGACATTCCGAACCATCAGAAACGGGAGAAGCCGCATGACGCGGAAAGCAACCGCCCAACGTCCGCTCACCTGGCCGGACGACCCCGAGACCGTGACGGCGGAGGATGTCGATTTCGAGGCGCTCGCCCATGTCCTCGCCAACACCTGCCGCCGGGGCGGCTGCACCCGGCTCTACCACTCGGTCGCGGCCCATGCGGTGATCGTCAGCGAGGAGTTCGCGGCGCTCGACGGGCTCGGCGAGGAGGACCGGCGGACGCTTGCGCTGCACGCGCTCATGGCGAATGCGCCGTCCGCCTGGCTGCGGGGACGCGTGCCGGACTCGCAGCGCGCGGCGGATCGTACCGGAAAGCTCGCCACGGGGATCGAGACCGCGGTGCGCCAGGCAGCCGGCCTCGACGCCGTGTTGGACGAGGAACACGCGGAGTTGCTGCGGTTCGTAACCCGGATGGCGGCCGCGGCCGAGCGCCGGGACATCATGGAAGACGCGCCCGCGGGCGCGGGTGTCGCCTTCCCGCCGCTCAAGCGGCGCATCCGTCCGGTCATGCCGGACAAGGCGGCGGAGGCCTGGCTCGCCCGCTTCCGGGCGCTCGCCGGCCCGGACGAAGAGCGGCGGAGGCGCATCGCTGCGGACCCCGGCTCAGGGGCCGGGGCAGGCGCCGGAGCGGATGCCGGAGAAGGCTGACATGGACCGGAAGGGGTCGAGCTGGCATGCGATGGTGTCGGCGGTGCTGCTCTCGGGCGCGGTTGCGGCGGCGGTTGCGGCGGCGACGGTGCGTCTGGCCGCGCCGGAGGCGCCGGGTGTTGCCTCCGTCCGCCTCGGGGAGATCACGGCGGCGTACACGACACGCGCGGCGGCGGAAGGCCGGACGAGCGAGGACGTGCGCGCCTGGGGTACGGCGCTGGAGGGCGCGCTCGATCACGTCGCGGAGAGACGTGGCGTCGTGCTGCTGCCGGCGCGGGCGGTCGCTGCCGGAGCTCCCGACGTGACGTGGCACGTCGAGGCGGTGCTTGCGGAGTTCCTTGCGCGAAGGACAGGCGCGAGCACCGCACCGGTGTCGGGAGACGGGCGGTGACGGCGCAACGCACGATATTCAATCTGCGGACTGCCGGCCCGCGCCGTCGGCATATCGGCCTCGCGGTCATGATCGCGCTCGCGGCGCTGTGGCTCGCCGCGGCCTCGCGCGTCCATGTCAATGCGAGCTGGTCCGACGAGGCCTGGGGCTATGCCGCCTTCCCGCTGTTTGGCGAGGATCCGCAGCCCGGCGACTGCGTGCTGTTTGAGCCTCCGGAAACCATCAATTCACCGGTTCCCTACCTGAAGACGGTGCGAGGCGTGCCGGGCATGCGCATCGAAGTCGACGAGAACGGAACGGTCCGTCTGGACGGCGAGCCGGTCGGCCGCGCCAAGACGCACGCGCTCGACGGGCGGCCGCTCCAAGCCATCGCCTCCGGGGTCATCCCGCCGGGGCGTTTCTACCTGCACGCCGATCATGTGGATTCCCACGACAGCCGCTATGCGGAGATCGGCCTGGTGCCGCGCGCGCGCATTCTCGGGCGCGCGATCGCCATGCCGGACATCCCGTGGCTGGGGCTGAACGGACCGCTGGTCGGGCCGGACGACGCCGTTCCGGCATCGGAGTCCGCGACGATCCTGCCGCATGCGCATGACGGGCCCGCGCCCCTGGAGGCGGCGCGATGAGGCGCGCATTCCCGACGATGCTTGCCGCCGCCCTGCTGCTCGCGGCCGCACCGCCAGGCGCCGTATCGGCGAAGGACCTCGGCGTGCGCGGCGCGACCTGGCCGGTCGCGGAGCCCGACCTGCTGGCGCAGATCGAGGCGCGCCTCATCGAAATGCAGCGCTCCGGCGCGCTGGCGCGCCTGCAAGAGGAAGCGCGCGCCAATGCCCGGCGGACGCTGGAGGAACCGGACGCGGCGCCGGGCATCGCGCCGGCGAGAGAGGAACGCAGCCGCCTGTTCGATCCCGCCATCACGGTCGCGCGGGACATCCGAACATCCGACGGCACGCTCATTGCGGCCGCAGGCACGCGGGTCAACCCGCTGGAGCGCATGACGCTTGCCCGCGACCTGCTGTTCGTCGACGGACGGCGCGAAGCCGAAATCGCCTGGGCGCTGTCCCGTGACCGCCCCGCGAAGATCGTGCTGCTCGCTGGCCGGCCGCTGGAGCTGATGCGGCGGCACCGCCGGCCCTTCTTCTTCGATCAGGGCGGGCGCCTTGCCGCGCGCTTCGGCCTGCGCCTGACGCCCGCCCTGGTCGCGCAGGACGGAACCCGGCTGCGCATCACCGAGATCCCGGTCGATGACCGGGAGCGGCCCAACACGGAAGAGAAGGAGTGAAGCCATGCTGAACATGAACCGGGCGACATTGCTGGGCCATGCCGGCCGCGACCCCGAGCTGCGCGACCTCGGCAACGGCGGGCGGGCAGCGGTCTTCACGCTCGCCACCCCCCCGAAAAGGACCGCCCGGGAGGGCCGGCCCGCCCGCCACCACCGAGAAATGGACCGACCGGGAGGGCCGGCCGGCCGAGGCGACGGAGTGGCACCGGATCGTCGTCTACGGCCCCGCCGTCGGCGCGGTGGAGACCATGCTGAGGAAGGGCGACCGGGTGATGGTCGAGGGCAGGATCGCCACGCGGAGTTTCCGCGACAAGGACGGCAAGGACAGGACCGCGACCGAGATCGTCGTCTCGCGGCGGCAGGACACGGTGAACATGCTCTCGGGGCGGCGGGCGGAAAGCGCCGTCTCGCCCGATGCCGATGATGGCGCAGGGCAGGCATGAAGGGCCGTTTCGCCTTTTGCGGCGCGTTCGTCCTCGCGGCCCTGCTGTGGTCCGGCGCGGCCTCGGCGCAGTCCTGCACCGGGCGCTTCGTCAACCCGATCTCGGACGTCTGCTGGGAATGCCTCTTTCCCATCACGATCGGGCCGATCCGGATCG
Source organism: Defluviicoccus sp. bin129 (assembly GCA_002239065.1). Classification (GTDB taxonomy): domain Bacteria; phylum Pseudomonadota; class Alphaproteobacteria; order MPNO01; family MPNO01; genus MPNO01. Next base: position 3,943 of record MPNO01000094.1, read on the forward strand.
CCAGCGCGTCCGGGGCGCCTGACACGCCCAACCCGTCCTCGCCGATCTGTTTCTGCGGCTCGCCGATTCCCCGCATCGGCCTCTCGCTCGGGGTCTGGGAGCCGGCAAGATTGATGGACGTGACGCGCACGCCTTGGTGCTTCCCCAACCTGGGTGGGCTCACCATCGATCCGGGGCTGCACGCCGCAAGGGGCCGCACCGGCTCCTCGGGCGGCGACGGCGCCACGGGCTCGGTCTGGCATGCCCACTACTACATGTATCCGCTGCTCTCCTGGATCGGGGTGCTGCTCGATCTCGGCTGCCTGGAGGGTGGCGGGCTCGACATCGCGTGGACCTCGGAGCTCGACCCGGCCTGGCTCGACGACGAGCTGTCGTTCCTGCTGAACCCGGAGGCGGCGCTGTTCGCCAACCTGCCGGCCCAGGCCGCCTGCGCGGCCGACTGCGCCGCTTCCTCCGCCAGCCTTCCGCTCGATCCGATGTTCTGGTGCGCTGGCTGCCAGGGCGGAATGTACCCGCTGACCGGCAACGTCGCCGCCCATGTCGGCGGGGTCCAGGCCTCGCTGCTCGCGGCCCAGCGCCTGGTCTACCGCCTCCACCGCGCCGGCCTCGCCTGGGGCACCTCGGGATCGGCCGCGCTCTGCGGGCGCTACCCGATGCCGGTGATGAAGAAGAGCCAGTACCGCTGGCAGATGACCGAACCGGTGCCGGCGACGAGTCCCGCGACCGGCTGCAACCCGACGGGCCGGTCCTCGGTGCTCTGGGAAACGCTGCGCGAGCTGCCGGTGGCGGGCGAGAACTTCGGCTACCTGCTCTGGAGAAAACGCACATGCTGCATGCTCTGAACCGGGCCGCGGCAACGCGCTGCGGACCGCTGGTTGCCGGGCTCGCCGGCGTCCTTCTGCTCGCGGCGTGCTGCCGCCCGGCGCTGGCCCAGCAGGGATCGGCGTCTCCGGAAAACACCGCGCGCGACCTTGCGGCCGAAGTGCTGCGCCAGGCGGGAGACCGCGATCTCGGCGACTGGACCCGCTCGGTCCTGGACCGGGCCCTCGAACGCGCCGGAGAGGCCGCACGGCGGACGGTCCCCGGCTCGACTGCGCCCCTTCCGGCCGAACGCCATGCGGGGAGCCTTGCCGGGAATGCGCCCGGGCGCGGCGGCACGGCCGAAATCCTGATCTTCACCAGCCTCTCGGTGCCGGCCGCGAGCTGGCGGCAATGGGCGCGCGACGCGGCCATGTCCGGGGCGCCGCTGGTGCTGCGCGGCATCGGAGCAGGCGGCCTGCCCGAAACCGCGAAGCGGATCGGCGACCGTCTCGGCGGCGCGGAGGCTGGCGTCGCCATCGACCCGCGCCTGTTCCGCCTGTTCGGTATCGAGCGCGTGCCGGCGGTCGCCGTCGTGCCCGGGGGGGTGCCGCCCTGCCGGAGCCGGGGCTGCGCGGAGGACCCGGCGCCGCCCCACGATCTGGTGACCGGAAACATCGGCCTCGCGGCGGCGCTCGAAGCCGTCGTGGACGAGGGAGCTGTCGCCAGTGGAATTGCCCGCCGTCATCTCGAACGCCTGAGAGGGGAAGAGCAACCATGACGGAACCGACCGGATGTTCCGAAGACCGCATCGCGGTCGCGATCGACCGAGGGACGCGCATCTTCCGGCTGCTGACCTGGACCGCCATGTTCGTGCTCGTCTGCCTGATGCTGTGGGTGGTCTCCGGCATGGCGGCCAAGGCGGAGGAGGACCCGAAGGCGGCGGCCCGCGCCATCGGCAATGCGGGCAATGCGGCGGCGCGGACGATCGCGCGGGATGCGTCCAACGCGTCGGAGGTGCCTGGCTATGCCGGCACCAACGTGCCCGAGCGCAGTATCGGCGCCAACGCGCTTGAGGACCGGGGCCGGGCGCGGCTGGCCGATCCGGACGATCCGGGCGGGGCGGCCGGACGGACCGTGGTGGAAGGCGTGACAAGCCGGCCTCCGGAGAGCGTGCCGGCGAGCGATCCGGTGGTGCGGCGCTCCGAGACCATCGCGGTGTCGCCGCAGTCCTCGGCTCACGGCGCCGACGGCCTCGCGTCGGGCAGCACCACGGACTGCGGAGCGGACCTCCAAGACGCCGGGGACGGAGGGTCCTGCGGTACCGTGCGCTGGTGCGTCGGCGCCGGCTGCGAGACAGTCCGGCCCGAGGCCAACACCGGGTTCGTCGAGGCCACGACGCGGCTGAACATGGCGGTGGAGCTGGGCGGCGACGAGTTCGACCGCAACGGCATGCGCTTCTTCACCGGCCAGCGCCGGGCCTGCCACATCAAGCTGTTCGGCCTCGCCAACTGCTGCAAGAACAGCGGTCTGCTCGTGGGGCTCGGCAACTGCTCGGCCTCGGAGAAGGAGCTGGCGGAGGAGCGCAATGCGGGCAACACCCACTATCTCGGCCGGTACTGCTCGAAGCGCACCTTCTTCGGCGTCTGCATCCGCCGCTCGCGCGCCTGGTGCGTGTTCGGCTCCAAGCTGGGGCGCATCCTCCAGCAGCAGGGGCGGCGCCAGCTCGGCATCGGGTGGGGAAGCTGCCGCGGCCTCAGCATCGCCGAGGTCGAGTCGATCGACTTCGCCCGTGTCGACCTCTCCGAGTTCACCCAGGACCTGATGGACGGCTCCCGCGAGCCCGCGGTGTCGCTGCCGGACTCGGGGGATACGGGCACGGCGATGCGCACGCGCATCCGCGACTTCTACCGGAGGGGGCAGTGATGACGCGCGCCGCGATGCGTGTTCTGAAGCGGGTCCTCGCCGCGACCGTCGTTTGGACGGTCCTGGGCGCGGGCGCAGTGGGCGCGGAATGGCGCTCCTGGTGTGGCGACGAGGGTTCGGGCGCCTCGCTCGGGTGGCACTTCTACTGCGACCGGCAGGAGGAACCGGAGTTGGCGGAGCCGGTTCCGCCGCCGCCCTCTCAGGGTCCCGCGCAATCGGCGACGGAACGGATCGAGGCGATGCGCAAGGCGCTGGAGAAGGCGCGCGCCGAGGCGATCCTCGATCCGACCAGCGAGAACGTCACCGCCTATCTGCGCCTGCAACAGGAGACGCTGCAACGGGCCGCAGCCTTCTCCGACGCCTTCCGGCGCACGGTCTGGGCGACACCGGAACTGGATTACACGCTGCGCCGCCCGGTCGGCGCGCTCGCCAAGCAGGTCTGGTCGGATGGGCGGCGCGAGGACCGGGACCGGGCGCTGGCGCGGCTCGGCGAGCGCTACGGCCTGATCTATCTCGGCCATGCCGGCTGTGCGGGGTGCAAGGTGTTCGGGCCGCTGCTGCGCGCCTTCGCAAAGCGTCACAATCTTGATGTGCTTGCCGTCTCGCTTACCGGCGAGGCGCTGGAAGGCTGGCCGGAGGCGGTGCCGGACCAGGGGCGTGCCGCTCGCCTCGGCCTCGGCAATTCGCCCGTTCCCGCGCTGGTGCTGTTCGACACACAGACAAAGCGGGTCGTTCCGGTCGGCTTCGGCGTGATGGCCGAGGACCAGATGGCCGAGCGCATCTTCGCCCTCACCGCCCTGGAGCCCGGACATGACTATTGATCCGAAGAAGGTTGTATCGGCCGCGCTGGCCGCCCTCCTGCTCGCCACAGGCCCGACACAGGCCGACGTGCTCTCCGAGATGAACCGCTTCTGGCAGGGCGCGGCGGTCAACACCACCGGCCCGACGGCGTTTCAAGGGCAGGCGTCCGGCCACTGGACCCTGGGCAACCTCTATCTCCGCTCCCCGGTGCGCTCGGAGCAGATCGCCACCGTCAGCCTGCCCTCCTTCCGCTCGGGCTGCGGCGGCATCGACGCCTTCGCCGGGGCCTTCTCCTTCATCAACAGCGACCAGTTGATCGCCTTCGGCCGCGCCGTGGCGCAGAACGCCGCGGGCTTCGCCTTCGAGCTCGCTCTGGAGACGATCTCGCCTGTGATCGCCGAGACCATGGCGAAGCTCAGGGCGCTGGCGCAATGGGTCAACAGCCAGAACCTCAACTCCTGCGAGACCGCCCAGGCGCTGGTGGGCGCGCTCTGGTCGAAGAACGACCGGGCCTCGTCCGCCATCTGTGCGGCGATCGGCACCGGCCAAGGCATCTTCTCGGACTACGCCGCCGCCAAGCACGGCTGCGGCGCGGACGGGCGGCGCAACTCGACGCTCGCCTCGGCCTCGGGCGCGATGGCCGACCAGGTGCCGGTCAACGTCAACTACGCCTGGAAGGCGATCCGGGCGTCGTTCTTCCTCGCGGGCGACACCCAGCTCGCCGAGTTCGCCATGGCGGTCACCGGCACGCTGATCGTGACGGCGCCGACCTCCGACGCCGACACCTCGGGCCCCCGGGTGCGCATCCTGGAGCCGCTGGCGCTCGACCGCCGCGTGACCGAGGTGCTGATGGAAGGCGGGGGTGCGCTGCCGGTCTACCGCTGCGATACCAACAACCTTTGCCTCAACCCGAGCCTCGGCACGGTGACCATCCCCGCCAACCGGGGATTCCGTGCCCGGGTCGCCAGCCTGCTGCGCGACCTGGTCGATGCCGTCCGCACCGACACCGCCCCGCCCGCACCGGCGCTCGGTCTGGTCAACCTCACCACGCTGCCGGTCTACCGGGTGGCGAACGCGGCGGCCGCTTACCGGGGCGCGGTGATCGACCAGGAAATGGACGCGCTCGCGGAAGCCGTTGCGCTCGACGTGATGCAGGTCTGGATCACCGACCTGCACCGGACCGTCGAGGAGCGCGCGGGCACGCTCGATATCGCCGACGGCGAGCAGTTGCAGCGCTGGCGCGAGGGGCTCCGGTCCAACCGCGTCGCCTTGGCGCGGCACCGCCACCAGGGCCTCCAGCGGCTCAACACGGCGCTCGCGGTGGTCGAGAAGCTGCGCCTGATCGAGACCGAACTCGCCGGGGCCTTGTCGGCGGACCTGCGCGCGGCATTGGCATTCGCGCGCGGCGGCGCCGGTGCCGGTTCGCGCTGACCGATGGCGTGACACCTTATATATGTACGAGCTCTTCACACTCGGCGGCGGAACCTACCTCGTCGATCTCCTGAACGCGGTTGCCGCGATCACCTCGGGCGGCGCCTACATCACGCTCGCCCAGCTCGCCGGCGTCGCCGGCCTCGCATGGATCCTCTTCCGCACCGCCTTCGGCGGGTCGTGGAAGGACAACGCGAAGTGGATCCTGCTGTTCGTGACCGTCTGGGGCGCGATGATCGTGCCGAAGGCGACGGTCCGGGTGGTGGACCGGCTCGACCCGACGCTCGCGCCGGCGGTGGTCGCCAACGTGCCGATCGGGCTCGCGCTCTTCGCCTCGCTCACCAGCCAGGTGGGCGACGGTCTCACCCGTCTCACCGAGCAGGCCTTCACGCTCCCCAACGACCTCCAGTACCAGCGCCACGGCCTCATATTCGGGGCCAGGCTCGCGGCCAAGGCGACCCGGCTCGAGATCACCGATACGGTGTTTGCGCGCAACGTCCGCAACTATGCCCGGCAGTGCGTCTTCCATGCCCTGCTGCTGGGGCACATGTCGGCGGACGATCTCCGCGAGTCGACCGACATCTGGTCCCTCGTCACCGCTGGAGGCTCGCCATCCGCCGGGGCCTCTCCTGCGCGCATGTTCGAGTTCGCGACGCGGCAGGCGGCGACCGGCACCGGGGCCACGCCGATCGACCGGCAGATCGTCACCTGCCAGGTCGGCGCGTCGCGGCTGAACGCGCAATGGAACGCCGAGATTCAGCGCGCGGGCACGGTGTTCGGACGCCGGATATTCCCGGACGCCAGAACCGAGGCGCTGGCCCGGGCGGAGCTGCTCGCGGCGCTGCCGGCCGCCCACGACTTCCTGATCGGCGCCGCGCGCTCGGCGGGCGAGATCATGCGCCAGCAAATGGTGCTGAACGCCGTCCACGACGCAGGCGAGCAATGGGCGGCGGAGGCCGGGAACGCGGCGGCGCTCCGGGCGTATACCGAGGCGCGGGCCGAGGCCCAGACGGTGTCCGCCTACCGGGCCATCGGGCGGCAGGCCGAGACCTGGGTGCCGCTGCTGCGCATCGTCTTCGAATGCCTCTATGTCGGGGCCTTCCCGATGGCGGTCTTGCTCATGCTGACCCCGGCGGGGCTGCCGATCTTCCGGTCGTATGTGACGGGGCTGATCTGGCTCCAGAGCTGGGGGCCGCTCTACGCGGTGCTGCACCGGATCAGCATGGGCGAGGCGGCCGAGCGCATGCAGGCGGCCGCGCTCATGCCGGGCGGCGACATCGGCATCTCGCTGGTCGCGCAGGCCGGGATCAGGGCGGTCGCCTCCGACGTTGCGGTGATGTCGGGATACCTGTCGATGTCGGTGCCCTTCCTCGCCGCGGCGCTCGCCTACGGCCTCTCCAAGGCGACGGTGCTGGCGACCTCGGTGCTGGCGGTCGGCCAGGACGCGGCGAGCTCCGCCGCGCACGAGGGCACGACCGGCAACCTCTCGCTCGCCAACACCGGCTACGACACCCACCGGTTCGCGACGCTTGAGGGCCGCCAGATCCGCACCTCGGCCCATGTCGACACCGACCGCTATACCGGCTACGCGCCGGCGGGCGCGGCGATGACGGTCACCGGAGACGGGACGGTGGTGGCCGATGCCGGCGCCGCCACCAGCCGTATTCCCGCCGCCGGCGTGCGGCTCTCGGAATCCCTCGCCACGAGCCACGAGACCCGCGCCGCCGAGGCGCGCACCCTCTCGCGGCACTGGTCGGCCGAAGCGGGCCAGGCGCGCAACGCCGCCGTCACCGACGCCACGGCCATGATCGAGCGTTACAGCCACGACGTCTCCACCGGCACGGCGTTTGCGCGCGGCGTCACGGAGAGCGAATCGAGCCAGGCGCAGCAGCTCGATTCCCATGTCGAGAAGCTGGCCGAGATCGGCGGGCTGACCAAGAACCAGGCGATGAACCTGACCGCCGAGGCGAAGTTCGGCGGCGGCTGGGACGCAATCGTCAAGATCGGCGCCGACGGCGCTGCGATGTGGCGCGGCCAGACCGTCGAGTCGGACGCCTGGAACCGAATGCAGGAATACGACCGCCAGCACGGCGTGACCGAGACCTGGTCGCAGGTCGCCGACGCCTCGCGGCGCTATTCCACGCAGACCGGGGACTCGGAGCTGGCAAGCCTCGACGAGAGCCTCAGCGCAAATCTCACTCGGATGCGCAGCTTCCATGAACGCGCGTCGCTGGCGCGCCAGGAGTCGGAGAGCTGGTCGGAACAGGCCGCGCAGGTGCGCTCCGACGCCCAGGCGATCGAGCGTGAGCTCGGCCAGCCCTTCTTCGCCTGGCTGTCGGAACGGGAGGGATCGGACGGGCGCGCCATTGGCGCCGCCGGGGCCATGCGCATCGCCTCGCCGCAGACGGCAGAGGACGCGGAACAGCTCCGGGAACATGCCGCCGCCTTCATCGCGGAGAAGTTCCCCGCCCCGGCCGGACCGGACCCGGCATCGGTCGGCGGCGCCGCGGAATACGAGGGCGCGGCCGGCCAGCTGCGTGGCGCCTACGGGCGCGAGACCGCGGCGGCGTATGGCGGCTGGTCGGCGGGCGTGCGCGACCGGGCGGCCGCTGCCGGCGCGCCCCGGCCGGGCGAGACGGACGTGCGGGCGAGGGAGGAACGGGTCGAGACCAAGACCGAGCAGATCATGATGGAGACGGCCCGCGAGGCGCGGCAGACGGTCACGAGGGACGAGGCGGTCGAGGGACGCGCCGGTATCGCCGCCGAGAGGAGCAAGCCCTTCGAGCAGCAGGCGACCGAGAACCTGCCTTTCATCGGCGGCTGGCTCGCCGGCAAGCTGTTCGGCACGGCCGGCAACGCGGCGCCGGACGGCGCGGAGAATCGGCCGCCGCCGGACCAGAAGGGCTGGGGAGAGTCGTCGCCGTGACCGGCACGGCGGAAACCCCGGAGTCAGTCGCCGCGCATCAGGCGCTCATGTTCCTCGGCGATCGGCTCCCAGGCATAGGAACCTGTCTGCGTCGCCCAATCGGTCCACTCGTCGCGCCCGTCCGGAAGGGTGTATCCGCGGAATGCCGACCAGTCGCCGCGGCAAAGTCCGCGCCGGAGCGCGCAGGCGAGGCTGGCGGGGACCGTCCACAAGGCCGCGGCCAGCCATACGGCGCCGGAGACCTCCAGGCCGGAACCGAGCGCGGCGGAGACCGCTGTCCAGAGCGCGGCGATCGCGAAGCCGCCGAGCACGATGGCGCGATCGGTCCGGGTGCCGCGCGGCGTGCCGGCCGGTGCCGGCGGTCCATCGAATGTTCGCGTCATGTTCATCGCCTCCGATCATACCGGCGAAACCGGGAATGGGAATCCCCCGGGCCTACCTCCGACCCGGATCGCTTCGCCCGGCTCCCGCCACCCTCCGCCTCTTATGAGGGCACACAAGGTCAAGTGGAGAATCAGGTTGGTCTAATGCATGACGATTCCACCTTCCGGGTTGCTCCGATCGACGGCTGGTTTGCCTTGCGGCCAGGTCGGAACGCTCTTCGCATCGGTCGCGCTTGTGCGCATACCCACCTCTTATCCGGGAGGTCTTTCGGCGCGGGAGCGCCGGAACCTTCCCTCGATCCCGCTTGCTGCGGGCGCAGCGTTCCGGGGGCGGGGCCCGTCTCCCGATCGGCGTCTTTCAGCCCGGCGGAGGGTCGGCCACACGCCACCCGGCCCAGCGCCGGCCGCGTCCGGCCGGCGTGGATCGGTGCGGTTTCGCGATCAGACGAGCTTGGCGCCAGTCGGCACGAGACCGGTTTCGCAGAACCGCCAGAGCGCGATGAGCAGCTTGCGGGCGAGCGCCACGATCATCACCCGGCGGATGCGCCCGCGGGACCCCGCGGTGCGCTCGTTGAACCACTTGCTGAGCGCGCTGTCGGGCTGATAGCGCAACCAGCGCCAGGCCATCTGGATGAGCTGCGCCCGGATCCATGCAGGACCGTCGCGGCCGATACCCTGGTCGCGCTGCATGTCGCCGCTCGCCCATGGGGTTGGCGTCACGCCGACCCAGCTCGCGAGTTCGCGGCGGTTGCGGAACCCGCGGTAGAAGACCTCATGCGTCAGGACGGTTGCGTCGTTCGGCCCGATCGCCTTCAGCCGGGTCAGCGTCGCGATCTTCGCCGCCGCCCGCGTCTCGCTACCCTCCGGCGCATCCGCCATCGAGACCGTCTCTCCGGACTTCACCACCGCATCGCGCTCGGCCTCGACGTGCGCGATCTGCTCTTCCACGAGAGCTAGCCGCCTCGCGATCCGCTGAATCTCCTGCCGGGCCCGCGGCGGGAACGGCTCTCCGTACGCGGTTTTGGCCTCGGCAAATTTCGGTTCGAAGTCCTTCGAACGGGGCTGCAAGTCGAAGATGCCATGCAGCTTGAGAAGCCCCTTGATCGAGTTCGTCAGCGATGTCCGCTCCTTCACCAGGCGTTGGCGCTCCCGATGCAAACGCTTGCGGTCCTCCTGTTCGACAGTCGGCACCCGCA